>CAXSGE010000005.1:0-123753 GCA_964236715.1 uncultured Acetobacteraceae bacterium
CCAGCCCGCAGTTCGCCAGCCTGATGCAGCAAGGCACCAGCCTGCTGCAAACCAATCTCGACACCCTCCGCACCCTCCAAACCCAAATCGGACCCGCACGGAGGTAATCGAGGCAACCGGAGGGGGGACGCCGACGCTCAGGCCGCCACCCGTGCGCGCGTCTTGCGAGTGAACACCATCGTGCCGTCGTCCACACGGCCGAACCGCAGCGTGACCAGGTCGCGCGCATAGTTTTGATACAGTTTCCACGGCTTCGCCGCACCCTGCCGCGGCAGGATCTCGCTGGCGCGCTGCACGTAGCCTGACGTGAAATCCAGGAACGGCGTTTCAGTCACCTCTGCCGCCTTGGTCGGCGTGCAGGCGTCCAGGCTGCGGCGGTCCATATACTGCAACAGACGGCACACGTATTCGCTCGTCAGGTCGGCCTTTAGGGTCCACGACGCGTTGGTGTATCCGAACGCGGCGGCCAGATTGGGAACACCGCTGAACATCATGCCCTTATAGCTCATGGAGCGGGACAGATCGGCGCGCGTGCCGTCCACCACAACCTCTACGCCGCCGAGCAAGATCATCTTCAGCCCGGTCGCGGTCACCACCACGTCCGCCGCGATCTCCTTCCCGGATGCCAGGCGCAGGCCTCCCGGCGTGAACGACTCGATCGTGTCCGTCGCGACGGAGGCCGTTCCGGCCCGCAACGCAAGGAACAGGTCGGAGTCCGGCACCAGGCACAGGCGCTGGTCCCACGGGTTGTAGCGCGGGGTGAAATGCGTCGCGACGTCGTAGTCCGGACCCAGATGCGCGCGGACGCCCTTCAATACGCCGGCCTTGAACTTCTCGGGCTTCTTCCGGGCCATGTTGTAGAAGAACATCGTCAGCAGCACGTTGCGCCAGCGCGTGACGCCATACGCGAGCTTCCCCGGCAGCTTGCGGCGCAACCAGTTGGCGACGGCGTCCTCGGCCGGGCGGGATACGATGTAGGTCGGCGAGCGCTGCAGCATGGTGACGTGGGCGGCGGTGCGGGCCATCGCCGGCACGAGAGTAACCGCCGTGGCGCCGCTGCCGATCACCACCACCTGCTTGCCGGCGTAGTCGAGGTCGGCGGGCCAGGCCTGCGGATGCACCAGCCGGCCGCCGTAGCCGGAAACCCCCGGGAACTCGGGCGTATAGCCGCCGGAGTAGTCATAATAGCCAGTGCATGTGAACAGGAATCCGCAGGTGAAACGCACGGGCGTGCCGTCCGGGCCTTGCTCGGCCTCGACCGTCCACAGCGCGTCGGCGGATGACCAGGAAATCCGCTTGACGGCGTGGTTGAAGCGGATTTTGCGGTCGACGCCGTAGGCTGCGGCGGTCTCGCGCACGTATTTCAGGATGGCCGGGCCGTCCGCGATCGCCTTTGCCTCCGTCCAAGGGCGGAAGGAGTAGCCCAGCGTGTACATATCCGAATCGGACCGGATGCCGGGGTAGCGGAACAGGTCCCAAGTGCCGCCGATCGTGTCGCGCGCTTCCAGAACGGCAAATGACTTGCCCGGGCATCGCATCGCCAGGTGGCAGCCAGCCCCGATGCCGGACAGCCCGGCGCCGATGATCAAGACGTCGAAATGCTCGATGTTCATATCCATGCCTGTCACATAGGCGCGTGGCTGGTGCCCAGCAACGCTCGAAGCGGTCAAAACCGGGCCAGTTCGGCGCCGCTGCCCAGCCCTGCCATCTCGCGGGCGACGGCGCGGTCATGGGCGGCCTGGTCGGCGCGGGCCGCGGCCGGGCTCCAGCGCCCGCGCATGATGAACACGCTGGCCACGAACACCAGGATGCCGCCGACGCAGATCCAGTACCAGGTCCGCCACTGGCCCGGCGAGTCGGCAGCCGCCTGCTGGATGATGCCCAGTTGCGCCATCACGGCGGGACCCGGCGAGGCGTGCGCCGCTTGTGCCTGCGCCAGGGCGGCGAGCGTGGGGCCAGACTCGATCAGAGGCGTCACGGTGTCGATGACGTGCGGGATCGCCAGGAACGCGGCCGTCACCACCAGGCGCAGCAGCCAGCCCCAGATCGCCAGGCCGGTCGCCGTGAGCGCCGGGTTGCGGGCTTCAACGGTCTCGGTGAAGCTTGCCATCCAGGTCGTGTAGGCGATGGCAACCAGGATCGACTGGCCGCAGCTCAGCGCCACCAGCGTCCCCCAGCTCGGATGCTGCCCGGCCTGCAGCAGGAACAGGACCGTCAACGCCGCCGCGCCCAGCCCGCCAACCAGCATGAAGGGCTTGCGCACCCGCAGCCAGTCGGACAGCACCCCGGCGGCGATCAGGGCCACGGCATTGGACGCCCAGGTCCAGTTCGCCAGCGCGTTCGCCTGGGCCAGCGTGAAATGGAAGATGGTGACGAGGTAGATCGTCCCGAACGCCACCGCCGTGTAATAAAACAGCAGCAGCACCGAGACGCCGAGCGCCGAGCCGACGATGTCGAGGTGCAGCAACTGGCGGAACGGCGCGTGCAGGTTGACCGTGACGATCCCACGCGCGCGCGCCTCCACCAGCGCCCGGTCGCGCATGCTGACCATGATCTGGTCACGCAATGAAGGCGCCAGTTCCCGCAGGAAGACAAAGGCGATGACGAACACCACGAGGCCGATCGCGCCGCAGATCTCGAACTGGCTCTGCCAGGTCTTGAACGTGTCGAGCGTGAGCGTCGTGACGAGGCTGACCATGAGGCTGCCAAGCACCGGGCCGACGGTCCAGAAGCCCATGGCGGTGGCGCGGCCCACCTGGGGCGAGAAATCCCGGATCAGCGCCGGCGTCGCAACCAGGATCACGCCCTCGACCAGCGCCACGAGCGACGCCAGCACGCCGTAGGTGAGCTTATCCGGCGCGTAGGGGATGGCGAGGATGAGCAGGCCCACGATCAGCAGGCCGAACACCACCAGGTTGGCGCGGCCGAACCGGTCGCACAGCCCGGCGAGCAGGGAGGCGAACGCGCCCAAAAGGCTGCCGATGGCGAAGATGCCGACCAGGTAGTTGAACGACATGTGGAAGTGCTCAAGCATGAGCGTGGCCACGCCGCCGCCGACATACAGCTCATAATAAAGCGCGACGGTGATCGCGACGACCAGCAGGAGGTGGGCGCGCCTGGCCCCGGCCGCCGGATACGCGGCGAGTTCGCGCCGGTGCAGCCATGAGGGCGACGCGGAATTACCTGTAACGGCCGACATTGACGGTTCCCCATAGGTTTTTTCGCCTTGGATCAAACGTTAGGGCGAGGCTCCGTGCACGGTCAAGCAAGGCGCCGGCAGGCCCGCTTGGTTCCCAACGGATTCTGCGGCACGATACCCGTCAGCCGGTTCCATAAGCCCAACCTGTTGCATACGCGAGGTCAGCATGTCTGGAGACGCAGCGCGCAAAGCCATCTTCATCACCGGCGCCGCATCCGGCATCGGCCGGGCAACGGCGCGGCTTTTTGCCGAACAAGGCTGGTTCGTCGGCTGTTTTGATAGGAACGAACCCGAACTCGAGAGCCTGAAGTCGGAAATCGGCGCATCCAACGGCATCTTCCGCCAGTTGGACGTCACGGACCACAGCGACTTCAAGCTGGCCATCGAGGCGTTCACTGCGGCGAGCGGCGGACGCATGGATGTGCTGCACAACAACGCCGGCATCACGGCGGAGGGCGCATTTGGCGACATGCCCTGGGAAACGGTGATGGCGATCGTCAACGTCAACTTCGTTGGCGTGCTGTTTGGCATCCATGCCGCGCTGCCGTTGCTGAAGGCGACGCCGGGATCGCTCTGTTTTACGACATCGTCCTCGTCGGCCATTTTCGGCATAGGCGGGATCGCCGTGTATTCCGCCACCAAGCACGCCGTCCGAGGCTTGACGGAGGCGCTCTCCATCGAGCTGAAAGGCACGGGCGTGCGCGCCGCGGACGCGCTTCCCGGACTGATCGACACTGGAATGATCCCGCCTGAACGCAAGCCATACATTCCCACGGAGGGCATGTTCCGCCTGGTGGCGCCTTCCGAGGTGGCCAAGGTCGTTTGGGAGGCTTACCACACCGACAAGCTCCATTGGTATGTGCCGCCCGAACTGGCCGAGCTTGACCAGGAAGCGACGGCTTCGCCCGAAAGGGAGCGCGACAAATGGGCCGAGATGGCGGTTTTCAGTCGCAAGTAACGCGCGCAGGCGATCGTGAGGCGGTCATGGCCCACAGGCCCAATGCTAAGATCACTGGCACGGCCGCCGCCTCCGCGCCAAGGCGCGCAGGCAGGATTGTAGGGGCCATGACGCAGGCGAGCAGCAGCGGGAACTCCAACTGACTGAACCGGGCCGCAGCGATTTTCGCCGCAATCACGGCCAGAAGCGCACCCGTGACCATCGGCAGGTCGTAGGCAAACGCGTAGGGCGTGGCGAGGATGGTCGCCAGCGGCAGCACCGCCTGCGCCTCAGGGTCCCAGCGTGCCCTGACCCGCCAGACCGCAAATAGGCCAGCCAGCGCCCCGGCAGCCTGCGCCAGGTGTGCGGCCAGCATCCCCCCTCCGAGCAGCAGCACCGCAGAGGTCACTGTGGGCATCATGTCGAGCAGCGCGTCCCGTCCTTCGGTGAGCGCTGCGCCATGGTCGCGCATGCACGCCAGCCAGGCGCCCCAGGTGTCGATCCCGAACGCCAGCGTCGACGCCAAGCTCAGCACGGCGACAGCAAGGCCCGCCCCGGCCATCGCCCGCCAGTGCCGTCCGAACAGCAGCATGAACGGCACGAGGATCGCGAGTTGCGGCTTGTAGGCCACCGATGCCAGCAACGCCCCGGCCACGAGCGGACGCGTCCGCAACAGCCGTATGCCGCCGAGCATCAAGGCGGCGGTGACGAACCCATTCTGCCCGACGAGCAGGCACACCGCCGAGGACGGCGCGAGCAGCAGCAGGCCCAGCACCGGGCGCTGCCACCGCCACGCGCCCAACGCCGCCACATACGCCGCAGATGTCAGCACGAGCCAGGCGCCCCGCGCTATGGAATAGGGAAGGGCGCCGAACGGCGCGAGCAGCAGCAATATCCAGGGCGGATAAGGGAATGGATAGCTGCTTTCGGTCGGCATCCCCATGCCGGCCTGGAAGGCCTGCATCGCCCGGTCGTCGTAGATCGTGGCCGGCGCGTGGGTCAGCACGTAGCGGCCGAACGACCAAAGCCCGAAGAAATCGGGGAACAGGATTTCCGATTCGGCCAGCAGCTTGCCGATCCAGATCAGCGGCACGACCGCGCACACTGCCAGCGTGACAGCGAGCATCCGTTGGTATTCCCTGCCGTTTGCCTCGGCCGCTCTCAAGTGAGGGACACGGCGTGAATGGAGAGTGGCTGGGTGAAGGCCGCCCAAACAACCGAACCAAATTGATACAATGCTGTTTTCACGCACCATACGCCAGGGCTGTCGGAACGAGCAGGCTGCGGCGGACCACGACGGCGAGCAGTGCCGCAACGACTAGCGGAGCCAGGGGCGCGCCGGCCTTCATGGCGAGCGGCCGGGCCAACAGCGGCAGCACAAAGGCGGCTAACAGAATAAGCTTTTCCCAGGGCAGGTAGCCGCCGCGTCCGGCCCTCGCAGCCACCCATGCAAGCGGAATTGCGAGCAGCATCAGGTCGTAATCCAGCAGGAAGGGAGAGGCGAGGCAGGCGGCCGCGGCCATCGTGGCGCCCTCGGCCCCTGCACCAGGCTTGCGGCGCGATACGCTCAGCACCGCGGCCAATGCCGCGAGCGAGACTGAACACTGGACAGCCCACGCCAGTGAAGGCGCCCCACCGAGCTGGCGCATCGCGGCGAAGGAACTGACCATCTTTGGAAAGCCAACCAGGCCAGCGTCCAATGTCGCCTTGGCAAGGGCCGTGTTGGCCAGGAAAGTCTGCCATGCCGCCTCGCCAAACATCAGCAGGGAAGCCAAGCACAGGGAGCCGACCGTCCCGGCGGCCCAGGCAAGGGAGCGCCAGCGCCGGGCGGCAACGAGCGCGGGGACCACGAGCAACGCAAGCTGCGGCTTGAAGCACAGGGCGCCCAGGCAGGCCCCGGCGGCGCGTGGCCTTCGATCAAGCTGCAGCGCAGCCGTCCCCATCAATGCGGTGGACAGCGCGCCGTTCTGTCCGTTTCCTGCATTCAGCAGCGCAGCCGGAAAAGCCAGGGTGGCCAAGGCGGCGGGCCATGTGCGCGGCAGCAACGACCGTATCACTATGAAATACGCTGTCCCCGTCGCAGCGAACCACACGGCCAGTGCGGCGCCGTAGGGCAGCAGTGCCAAAGGCAGGCATATCAACAGGAAAGGCGGCGGATAGAAGAAGGCATAATAGTCGGCGCCGTAGCCTGCCTCCGGCCCGAAGCTTGCGCTCTGCGCCGCTGCATGGGCCACCGGATCCCATGCGGACGCGGGCATGCCCTGCAATGCCAGTCCGCCCGCGGTCCAGAAACTGGTGAAATCGGCGGCGAGGGGCCGTCCCCATGGATCGGGGACGCCTCCGCCATGGGTTAAGCCAACGAGCGCCAGCGCGATGAAAACCGACAATGCGGCCAGTATCCCAGCCCAAGCCGTTGCACGCCCTGCGCCGAGCCATGGCGCCTCGCGCAGGGCAAGCATTATGGCCGCCATCGCAGTCCCTCCCAGCGGTCAGCCGCAGCGGCGGCGCAGCAGGCCGAGGCTGGTCAGCGCGAAGCCGAACAGGGCGATGCTGGCCGGCTCCGGCACGCTGGTCGATGGCACGCTGTCGCCAGCGAAGACCAGGAGATCGACCCCGTTGCAATGAGTGCCGGAGTTGCCGTTGGTGCAGGTCGGTTGAAAGTTGGCAGGCTCGTAGCCGGTCGAGCTGACCTCGTTGAGGTAGAAGCCGATGGTGTAGGTGTCGCCGATGGTCGTGGGCAGGGTCTGGGAAATCCCGTCATAGCCGCCCGTTGCCCCGTCGTCCCAGTAGTTGGTTCCGCTATGCGGGCTGAACTTGGAATTGCCCGTGTTGACCAGGCCGTTATAGGTGATGTTGGATTGGTCGAAATAGAGCCACGGCTGCGGCGAAAGCCCGGCGCCGTGGTTCTCGAAGCCGGGGTTGCCAAGCAGGTTCTTGCCTGGGGCGCTGTTGTCGAACATGGTCGCGTCATCGAACTCGAAGTGGCCGGGGTCGTTGCGGAACACGAAGGTTAGGACGGATGAGGTTTGGTCCGCAGTGAACGAGGCGACATAGTAGGTGTAAGCCTTTGGAAGCGGCTGGCCTGCCAGGTCCAGCACCAATGGCCCGGCCGGCGCCGGGTTGTTTATCACCGCGTGGGCCGGCGCAGCGAAAAGGACGGTTCCGCCAAGCAGCGAGCCCGCGATCAGCCGTGGGACGAGACTCATCGATGATTTCCTGGGGTGCTTGAACGGTCCGGTGCGGACCTAAGATCGATATTTAAAAACAACAAAATGCGACCATGAAGCAAGGGCATTATCGACCTTAAAACAATTTGTGACTTATAATTTGCATTCCGGGTAATTTTGCATCAGCGCAATGAGCCGTACGATGACGGTGTTTTTGGTGCAATGACCCTGAATCGCCCGTCGTTGCTGGGTTTTCAGGTGATGGGACGGCTGATCGAGAGAGGTTTGCCGTGGTATCCGAATAACTGGAGAGCAGGAAATATCACAAGCTGATTACGAGTTCGTTAGATACAGCTTTCAAAACGAAAATAAAACGTTTAGAAGATCATTCATTCCGGTTCACTAATCGGATGTGTGGCGGTCAGGCACTGCTGCGGACATCGTTTTAAACGCCTAGCTTTAAAGCACGATTTTCCGTGCAGTACACTAATCTTTAAGGAAGTCATCAAAATGTTTGAATATGTTTGCGGTTTGGCTGGCGTGCGTCTTGGCAAGCGTGGCGTCACCGCCGTTGAGTACGGTATCATGGCTGCATTGATTGCAACGATCCTAGTAGCGGCTGTGGCGACCCTCGGCACTGGACTCAAGGCCGGTTTCTCTAGTATTGCTGGGCACGTTTCCAGCGGCACGTAGACGCGACTGGCATCCCGAACGCTCCGTCCTGCCGTATGCGCGGGGCGGAGCGCTCGTAGACGCAGAAAGAGGGATGTGAGCATAAACGATAAATTTTCGTTTTTATTACAAAAGCTTGAGTGTGGACTGTTTGCGACCCTTCTCGCATTCATAAATTTGCCTGCATGAGTTGCTACTGCTTACAACGAAATTTTATAATAGAATTTTAAATTCTGCCATGGATGACCGAGTATTTGCTTGAAGAAATTTAACATGTTAAAATTCACGCATATTTGGATCGCCTTGCGTCGTGATGTCCGTGGTCTCACGGCTATCGAGTACTGTATCATGTCAGGGACAATCGCAGCTATCTTGTCGATAGCTTTTATCAATCTTGGTCATGGACTTAACCCTATCTTTACGCGCGTCGCGGCGATCATTTCTGGTGGCACTTAACCTTTAATCTGCACACCAGTCGTCTTGTGATTGCTGCTCATAGGTCGTGGTGTCGCGCTAGGTGTGCGGAAACACCTCGGGTCAGCACCTTCGCGCCACCTAGTGCCCAATATTTAATTGTTTGATCAGAAATGATTTGCCGAGAAATGCTCGTCCTAACGACAGGCCTAATTTGAAGCTAGCTTTCCTGAAACTCATTATTGTAAACAACTGAAATTCGGAATGGGGTAATAAGGCTTGATGTCACTTGTGCAGGCAACGTTCAGCTATGCCGTTCCGGCCGGGGCTGGCGCGTTGCTTGCCGGCGCGGCGCTGCACGACCTCGCGTTGCGGACCATCCCGAATGGCGCGTCCGTTGGGCTCGTCCTGGCAGGCTCGGCGTTGCGCTTGCAGGACGGCTGGATTGTCCCGAGCATGCTCATCGCTGCGGGCGTCTTCGTGGCCGCGGTGCTCTGCTGGCGGCGAGGATGGCTCGGCGGCGGCGACGTCAAGCTGCTCGCGGCCACGGCGCTCGTCGTGCCACCGTTCCAGGTCGGCAGCCTTCTTCTGCTCACTGCGCAATGCGGCGGCGTCCTAGCCGTCATCTACCTGATCCTGTCCCGCATTGTCCGCGTGGCGCCGGCTGGCCAGCCGCGTGGCGCATTGCGCCGCCTGCTACGGGCCGAACGCTGGCGCATCTGCCGCGGGGCGCCGCTGCCCTACGGCTTCGCTATCGCCGCCGGCGCCATCACGCTGCTGATCAAAGGCCCATAACAATGTTCTTCCGTGTCGCTGTGTTCATGATGCTGGCGATGGGCCTCGCTGGATTTGGCGCGGTCGCGTGGATCACTACCCGCCAGCCCGACCCCGTGGTGGAGGCAAGCGCCGACGCGCCGCCCGCGCCCCCGCCGGCGCCGGCGCGCACGGGCATCCTGATTGCCGCCCGTCCCCTCCGCGCCGGCGCGCTCATCCGCCCGGAGGACCTTGGCGCCACCGAGGTCGTCACGTCCGCCCTGCGGGCCGACGCGGTGCTGGCCACGCCGGACAACCGGACCGCCCTGGCCGGAGCCATGCTGCGCAGCAGCTTCGCAACGGGGGAGGAACTGCGGTCCGCCAGCATGATTCGGCCCGGCGACCGCGGCTTCCTTGCCGCCGTGCTGGACCCCGGCACGCGTGCGGTGAGCGTCGCGGTCGACGTGGTGCTCGGCGTCAGCGGCCTGATCTGGCCCGGCGACCATGTCGACATGCTGCTGACCCAGGCGATCGAGGACCCCGGCGTTTCCGCCGGACGCCGCTTCGCCGGCGAGACCGTGCTGTCCGACCTGCGCGTCGTCGCGGTCGATCGGGCGATCATCCAGGGCGCCGTCAGCGACGCCGCGGACCTTTCGCCGAACAACGCCAACACCGCGCGCACCGTCACGGTCGAGGTCACGCCGGAACAGGCGGAGCGCGTCGCCGTCGCCGGGCGCATGGGCCGCATCTCGCTCAGCGTGCGCGCTGCCTCCGGCCCCAGCGAGGCCAGCCTTGTCCGGCCCGTGACCTGGGCCAAGGACATCTCTTCGGCACTCGGCGGCGGCGCGTCAGGCGGCACCGTGAACGTTTACGCCGGAACGGCCGAAAAGAAGGAGTTCAAGTACTGATGCGCCAACACGCTCCCATCTCCCATGCTGTCGCCTGCCGGGCCGCGGCGGCCCTGCTGCTGCTGTGCCCGGCGCTTCCGGCCCATGCGGCAGCGCCGGCTTTTTCCGGCCCCCGCCAGCAGCCGGCAGCGCCCCCTGGCTTCGGGCCGGACGGCCAGGTGACCCAGGTGCCGCAGCTTCCCCAGGGAACCGGGAGCGCCAACGTCAGCGTCGCGGCGAGCCGCGGCGGCGTTTCGGTGGAGGCCGGGTCCGGCCGCATCGTCACGCTCGGGGCCGCCGCCACCAGCATCTTCACTGCCGATCCTAAGATCGTGGAGGTGCGCCCTGCCAGCCCCACCACCATGTTCCTGTTCGGCGTGTCGCCCGGCAAGAGCACGGTCGCCGCGATGGACGCCAGCGGGCACCTGGTCGCGCAATGGGAGGTGATGGTGCATCCCAGCTCCTATGGCGCGCTGGAGGCCTCCGCCGCCATCAACCGCGTGATGCCGGGCCGCGGCGTGCAGGTGGACGAGCGGGCAGACGGCCTGGTGGTGCGCGGCACCGTCGCCAGCGCGGCCGAGGCAGAGCGGGTGATGTCGACCGCGCGCGGCTACGCGGCGCAGAAGCAGACGGTGGAGAACCGCCTGCACGTCACTGGCCCGGCGCAGGTCACGCTGCGGGTCCGGGTGGCCGAGATGTCGCGTTCGCTGACCCGTGAACTCGGCGTGAGCTGGCAGAAACTGGGCCAGGTCGGCCGTTATGCGGTCGGGGCCAGCCTGATCAACCCGGTGGTCAACGGCGCGCTCGCCGTCAACCAATTCACGTTCGGGACGCAGCGCCCGGGCGATGTCAACGGCGTGATCGACGCGCTGTCGCAGGACCAGTTGATCCACCTGTTGGCCGAGCCGACGCTGACGGCCATGAGCGGGGAAACCGCGAGCTTCCTCGCCGGCGGCGAGTTCCCGATCCCGGTCGCCAGCACCGGCCCCGTCGGCAGCCAGACCGTCACGGTCGACTTCAAGACCTATGGGGTGTCGTTGGCCTTCGTTCCCACCGTGCTGTCCGACGGGCAGATCAACCTCCACGTGCGGCCCGAGGTCAGCGAACTGACCACGGACGGGGCGGTGGTGGTCGGCGGCATCCAGCTTTCCGCGCTGCGGGTGCGGCGGGCCGAGACGACGGTGGAGCTGGGCAGCGGCCAGAGCTTCGCGATCGCGGGCCTGCTGTCCGATAACACGACGGTTTCGGGCAGTGGCCTGCCGTTCCTGGGCGACCTGCCGGTGATCGGCGCGCTGTTCCGTTCCGACGGGTTCCAGCGGCAGGAAACGGAGCTGGTGATCGTCGTGACCCCCTACTTGGCGGGTCCGGTCAGCGATCCGCGGGCGATCGCGGCGCCTACGGACGGCTGGCGCCCGCCAAACGACGCCGAGCGCATGCTGCTGCTGCGCCAGACGGGCGCGACCGCGGTGACCAGCCCAGCCGGTTTCGTGGTCCGATAGGGAGAACTTCGATGCGATATGCCTCATTAACGCTGGCGCTGCTCGCCTTGGCGGGCTGCGAAGCGACCGACCCCTACCTCCGCGAGGGCACCTGGCGCCCGACCGGCACCAACGACCTGAACATCGCGGCGCAGATCATCCGGCCTTCGGATCTGGTGCGCGGCGTGGACTATGCGCCGCTGGACGGCACGATGGCGACGGCCGCTGTCGAGCGCTACCGGGCGGGAAAGGTCAAAAGGCTGCCGGAAAGCAGCCTCGTCTCCATCGGCGGCGGTGGCAGCGGCGCGTCAGCCGGACCCGACGTCACGGCCGGCGGCACGGCGCAGTAGCATGCCGGACGGTCAAAACGCGGCCACCGCCGGAGAGGCGATCGTTTCCTCCCGCAGCCCATTGGTCGCCTTCACGACGGATGCGACGGCCGAAGCCGCACTGCGCAAAGGCTTGTCGGACGCTGTGCCCGGTGAGCTCGACATACGGCCGCTCCGGCTGCGCGCCGCCATCCAGCAGCTCAGCAAGATGCCCACGCCGCAAACCCTGCTGGTCGACGTGTCCGGCGAGGGCGATCCGCTCGGCCTGTTGGCCGACCTGGCGCAGGTGCTGGAGCCAGACGTCCGCGTCCTGGTGATCGGCGACCAGGACGACCGCGATTTTTACCGCAAGGTCACCCGCGAACTGGGCGCGGCGGAGTTCTTGTACAAGCCTTTGGTGCCAGATGCCGTCGCCCGGGTGTTCGGGACGGCGATCGCCCGCCGCACGCCGCGGCGGAGCGCCGCCGGGGGAATGTTCGTCGCCGTCATCGGCGCGCGGGGCGGAGCCGGCGCCACCACGGTCGCGACAAACCTTGCCTGGCATCTGGCCCACAAGGCCCGGCGCCACACGGTGGTATTGGACGCCGACCTGCAGATGGGCAGTGCCGCGCTGTCGCTGGGCGTCGTGTGCGGATCTGGCCTGCGGGTGGCGCTGGAACAGCCGGAGCGGGTGGACGAGCTGTTCGTGGAACGCTCGGCGCAGCCGGTCGAGGATCGCCTGCATATGCTGGGCGCGACCGAGGACTTGCATGCACGGATCACGGTGGCGCCCGGCGCGGTCGCAGTGCTGCTGGGAGCGTTGGGCCGCCGCTACAATGTCATCATCGGCGACGTGCCGTTTCGACCCATGGAGCTCAACCAGGACCTGCTGGACCAGGCGCAGCAGCGTGTCGTCGTCATGCAGCCGACGCTGGTGTCGGTGCGCGAGGTGATCCGCCTGCTCGCCTTGCCGGTAGGAACCGAGCAGGCCCGGCGGCCTATCCTCGTGCTCAACCGCGCCGGGCGGCCGGGCGGGCTCACGACCGCGCAGGTCCAGCACGCGCTGGGCACGACGCCGGATATCATCATACCGGACATGCCACGTCCGATGGAGGCCGCCGCCACGCTGGGCAAGCCTGCAGCGGCTACGGTCAAGCCGATGGCCGCAAGCATCGCGCAGTTGGCGCATGAGATCGCCGGCACCGGCGACGAGCCTGCGCCGCGGCGCTGGCGGCTGCTCGGACGCGGCCGATGAACGCGTTCGGGCAGCGCCGGCTGGAGGCCGCGAAAATCGAGGCGCCGGTGATACCGAATGCGCCGGAGCCGCCGCCGCGCGCCTCCAATGTCGGCCCTCTCGCTGACCTGCGGGCGCTCTGCCTGGGCCGTATCGATGCATCGACAGCGTCCGTCATGTCGCCCGAGCGGCTGGCAAAGGAGGTCGAGCGGCTGCTGAGCGAGATCGCGACCGAGCTGCGGGTGCAGTTGAATGCGAAGGAGCAGCGCGAGCTCGCGGAGGAGCTGGTCAACGACATGGTGGGCCTGGGCCCGCTGGAAACGATATTGGACGACGACGGCATCACGGACGTGATGGTCAACGGCCCCGACAAGGTGTTCATCGAACGCCAAGGCAAGCTGGTGCTGTCCGACGTGCGTTTCCGCGACGCGGCGCATGTGGCCAACATCTGCCAGCGCATCGCGGCCAGCGTCGGCCGGCGGGTGGACGAGAGCAGCCCAATTGTGGACGCGCGGCTGAAGGACGGCAGCCGGGTCAACATCGTGCTGCAGCCGCTGGCGCTCGACGGCCCCTATGTCTCGATCCGTAAGTTCGCCAAGCGCAAGATCGACTTCGCGCAGCTCATCAAGTTTGGGTCGTTGACCGAGCCGCTGGCGAAGCTGTTGCAACTGGCCGGCAGCGCGCGGCTGAATGTCGTGGTGTCGGGCGGCACCGGCTCGGGCAAGACGACGATGCTGAACGCGCTCAGCCGCATGATCGACCCGGGCGAGCGAGTGGTCACGGTCGAGGACGCGGCGGAGCTGCAGTTGCAGCAGCCGCATGTGGTGCGGCTCGAGACCCGGCCGGCGAACCTGGAGGGCCGCGGCGAGATCACGCAGCGCGACCTGGTCCGCAACGCGCTGCGCATGCGGCCCGACCGCATCATCATCGGAGAGGTGCGCGGGCCGGAGGCGTTCGACATGCTGCAGGCCATGAACACCGGCCATGACGGCAGCATGGGGACGGTGCACGCCAACACCACGCGCGACGCGCTGACGCGCATCGAGAACATGGTGCAGATGGGCAGCATGGGCCTGCCGGTGCGCGCGATTCGCACGCAGATTGTGGGCGCCGTGAACCTGGTGCTGCAGGTCGAGCGGCACCGGGACGGCGGGCGTCGCCTGACGCAGATCACCGAAGTTTGCGGCCTGGAAGGCGACGTCGTGATCCTGAACGACATCGCGCAGTATGAGATCACCGGCGAGGGCCCGGATGGACGCCTGAAAGGGCACTATCGCATCAGCCGTTCGCGGCCGTTTTTCTACGAGCGGCTGACCTATTTTGGCCTCGACCGCGCCTGGATGGCCGTGCTGGAGGAAGCCGGGGGATGATGGCCGTCCCTGGCAATGCCGCGCTCTGGCTCATGGCCGGCACCGTGATGCTGACGGCGCTGGGACTGAGCGGGCTGGCTGTGTCGCAGGTGCGGCGGCAGCAGAGCGACGTCCGTGCCCGGCTGGTGGGCGTGATGGTGCTGCACGGGCCGACCCGCTCCGGGATCAAGCGGCGCGGCATGGCCAAGCGGGATTGGTCGCAGCACATCCCATTCGTCCTGAACCTGGCCGGCTACGATCCGGACCGCAAGGCGCAGTATCCGCTGCCCTGGTGGGTCGTGCTGATCGGGGCTGCGTTGCTCGCCCGTGGCGAGGCGGCGGCGACCGGGGTGCTGATGGGCCAGATCGCCCTGCTGCAAATGCCGATAGCGGCCGTTGTGATCGCACGCTTCTACTGGCGCTATTACGACACCAAGCGGCAAAAACGCCTGTACATGCAATTGCCGGATGCGTTGGCCACCATTGTGCGGTCCGTGCGTGTCGGCATCCCGGTGACCGAGTCGCTCCGGGCCGTGGCGCGCGACGCGCCTGAGCCGACAGCGGAGGAGTTTCGGCGCCTGGCGGACCAAGTGCGCATCGGCGCGGCCCTGGAAAAGGCGCTGATCGAGACCGCGACCCGCAGCGGCGTGGCGGAGTACCGCTTCTTTGCCACGGCCATCGCGTTGCAGGCCCAGACCGGCGGCGGCTTGACCGAGACGCTGGAAACCCTTGCGGACGTCATCCGCAAGCGCATCGCGCTGCGTAAGCGCGGTTTTGCGCTTGCTGCCGAGGCGCGGACGAGCGCTGCCCTGCTGGCGGCGCTGCCCTTCGTCACGGCTGGGGCACTGGCGCTGCTGAACCCGAGCTACATTGTCGTGCTGATTATCGATCCCACGGGGCAAAAGATCCTGGCCGCCGCTTTTGGCATGCTGTTTCTGGGCATGGGCGTCATGAAACTCATCATCCGCAAGAGCCTGTCATGAGCCAGACCCTTCTTCTCGGGCTTGTTGGGTCGCTGTGTTTCCTGATGACGGGGGGATCCCTGCTGCTGCTGCCGCATCTGCGCCACCATGAGCGGCTGCAGGCGCGGCTGAAGCAGGTACGGATGGATGGCGTCGTGACAGCGGCGATCGCAGAGCCGTCCGGCCCCTTGCTGGTGCGCCTCGTTGCTGGATTTGGCGCTTTTTTGGGACGGACCAGCTTTGTGCAGGCACGCCTGGCTGTGGGCCTGCGCACCACCCTGGCCGCGGCCGGCTTCCGGAGCCAGAAAGCCTTTAGCCTATTCCTGGGCAGCAAAGTGCTGCTGGTACTGATGCTGCCGCTGGCGGCGTACTTCCTGATCCCGGCCAGCGTATCGCCGTTTGTCCGCAACCTGGCGCTGCTCGGGTCAGTCGTCGTCGGCATGATGGCGCCGGAGTTCTTCATCAAGCGCCGCCGCCGCCAGTATATCGCTGCGCTCGAAGTCGGCTTGTCGGACGCGCTGGACCTGATGGTGATCTGCGTGGAGTCCGGCCTGGCGCTGGAACCGGCAATAGAGCGCGTTGGCCAGGAGATCAAAGCCGCGCATCCACAAGTCGCGATCGAGTTCGAGCTGACCACCAACGAGATGCGCGTGGTGGCCGATCGGCGCGTGGCGCTGCTGAACCTCGGCCTGCGGACCGGGCTCGAGCCGCTGAAACGCCTTAGCACCACGCTGATCCAAACCCTGCAATATGGCACGCCGCTCGCGTCTGCGCTGCGCGTGCTGTCGGCCGAATTGCGTAGCGAGACCATGACCCGGTTCGAGGAGAAAGCGGCGAAGCTCCCGGTCTTGCTGACTGTTCCAATGATCCTGTTCATCCTGCCCTGCCTGTTCTTGGTTGTTGGTGGCCCGGCTATTGTTCAAGTTCTCACGATGATGCACGGATGACGTTCCATACTGGAACGAGGCTCCGATGCGCCATCTCGCTACCCTACTTCCGCTCGTCCTGCTGGCAGCCTGCGGGCCGCGGCAACCCTATAAATTCGACGGACAGCCGTCCCTTCGCGTGGCGGAGGCCGCGATGACCGGCGGATCGCCAGAGATCGCAGTGAACGTGGCACGGGGCATCCTGTCGCGCGACCCCTTCAACGTTCCCGCGCAGATGATGCTCGGGAACGCCCTTTACGCAATGCAGATGTTTCCGCAGGCGGAGTCGAGCTTCGCGAGCGTGCTGAAGATCCAGCCGAACAACGCCTCGGCGCATTTGGGCCTGGGTCGCGTCAAGCTGGCGGAAGGCGACCCGAGGGCGGCCGAGGAGCAGTTCCGTCGTGCCGCGCAGCAGGAGCCACGGGCCGAGACGTTCAGCAACCTTGGTGTCGCACTGGACATGCAGCAGCATCCTGAAGCGGCGCAAGTGGAGTATCGCCGATCGCTGGAGCTCGATCCGGCGTCGTCGGCGACTCGGTTGAATCTTGCGCTGTCGATGCTTGCCTCCGGCGACCGGACGGGTGCGCGCGCCACATTGCAGCCCTTGCTGGCCGGCCCGGCGAACGGCGAGTTGGCCGCAAATATCGCGGCGGCTCAGCGTGCGATCGAGAGCCGGCCCGATGCCACGCCTATCGTCTTGCCTGCCTCCAGAAACCCGGTGATGCTGAATGTTCCGCAGTAGAGGCCATTTTCGCAAGCTGGCGGCGGACCGCAGCGCCGTTGTGGCCCTTGAGTATGCGTTTGTGGGGACAGCGTGCATGGCCCTGATTATGGGCGTGCTGCAGATTGGCTACTGCCTGTACGCCAAAGCGGCGCTCAACTATGCCGCCGGCGTAGTGGCTCGGCAATTGCAGACCGGCGGGGCTAAAGACAACGCCGCAACGGGCCCGGCGAATTTCAAGACGGTCACGCTTTGCGCGGCAATCAAGGGCTTGCTGGACTGCAACGCTGTAACGTTAACACTATATCCCGTACAGGACTATTTGAATAGTAGCAGCACCATGCCATTTAATTCTGGCATTCCAAAAAGTCTAATGCTGCTAAGGTTGACTTATACAATGCCACTGCCGACTTGGCCCCTACTGGTCGGAACTCCCCAACAGCCGATGCTGATAACAACCGCTATTCCGTTTGTGAATGAGTTCACACTTATGAATGTTCGTTAATGTCATGGCCATCATCAGCTCTGTCTCTTCAGCTTGTTGGCCGTTGCTCCGCCGTGGTCGAAATACGTCCCGACGCGGGGTGGCGGCGCTGGAGTTTGCGATTTCTGCGCCTCTGCTCATCGTGTTGATGATGTCGATGTACGATGCCGCGAACGGCTGGTTGGCTTGGCAGCGCATGGCGGTGGCGGCCCAATCCGTGGGCCAGATTGCGACCCTGGTAGCCGTCAACGCGGACGGGACGAACTCACTGAGCCACGATCAGGCTTGGCGCGCAAGCACGGCGGTCTATGCGGCAATGCCGGAACTTCTGGCAGCGGGCGCCAAGTACGGCGTTACGATGACAGAGGTGGAGTTCTTTACGTACGATTCCTGCAACACAACAAGTTGCACCGCCGATGTGAGCTGGAGCACGGTGCTGCTCGGTGCTGTGCCGCCCCGGCTGTGCGGCACCCTGGCGGTCGTTGCCAACCAGGCCCCAACGGGGTCATCAGTGCTGCCGGAGAATGTTTTCCAGGCAGCTCCTGTGCTGGTCGTCGACGTCGCTTACCAGTTCACGCCAATGTTTCTGGGCACATTAACGGGCCCAATAGCAATGGCACGGTCGGCATACCTCCCCGTCCGCTCCGGCGTTCAAGACCAGTCAATCAGCTACGACGACGTCACCGCGGCGTGCCCTCCACCTCCTACGCCCTGTCCGCCTAGGCAGCTCAAGGCCTCAAAACGCGTGGCCGGAGCGCAGAAGGGACGGAAGCAGGACGACGCCAAGTGTGCGAACGTTCCGGATAGGACGTGAATAGCATGCTGCCTTCCAACAGGATTCAGGGTGCGTTTGCCAAAGCGGCGCCGGGCGCTGCCGACCGCGGCGGCGCCATGGCGGTCACCATGGCATTCGCCTTTATGGCGGCAATCGGCATCGCGGCGCTTGCGGTCGATGGAGCTTCAGCCATCGCGGCGCACACCCGGCTCAACTTGGCCGCCGACGCGGGGGCGCTCGCTGCGCTGCGGTCGGCGGCGGCGGCCTATGATGTGGACCCGAAAACCGACCTGAGGCTGGCTGAAGTCGCGGGCCAGGAGCGCTTCATGGCGCAGGCAGGGGGCATTGTCGGCGTTGCCGCCCCGGTCGCGGGGGTGAGCGTGCAACACACCGGGCTGCTGTTCACTGCGCATGTGACCTATGCTGCCACCTATGTCACACAGCTTGCCGGTGCATTGCGCGGCATCTCCGCAGGCTATGCTAGTATTCCCAGCTTGCCGCTCGGTGGCAGCGCGACTGCACAGGAGACAGCCGGCGCTTATGTCGACATCTATGTATTGATGGATGTGTCCAATTCGATGGCAATCGGCGCTACCGAGGATGCCCGAAACAGTTTGATGCAGAAAACGACGCAGTATCCGTTCAGAGGCGGCTACGACTGGTCGCATTGCGCATTCGCCTGCCACATGCAGCAGCCGCTCTGGGGCGGGCTTTCGCAAGATTACGGCGACTACTATGCTATGGCGAAGTATTTCAACATCACGATGCGCATCGACGTCTTGAGGAATGCGGTCAGCTACGTAGCCTCTATTCTTGCTTCAGCGCAGTATCCGGATAAATTCCGGTTCGGTCTCTATACGTTCGAAACCGATGTCCATGAAATTTATCCGCTCGGCGCGTCATCCACGGCGGGACCGGCCATTGCGGCCACCGAGGTCACGCCCATCGCGGATTGGGGGCCGTGGAACCAGACCAACGTTGCGCAGTCCATAGCCACTTTTGGGAACTACGTCGGACAAGCGGGCGATGGTTCATCTAGAGCATTGGCACGCAAATATGTTTTTATCCTGACTGACGGCATGGAAGACTTCACGGGAGGCAATGGACAACGTGTGACCGTCCCGTTTGATCCGAAAGTGTGCCAAGGTCTTAAAAATAAAGGTGTCATTGTGCTTATACTTCAGACGACTAACGATGACCCCACAAATCAGATTGGAGAGAATGGCGTGCTTGCACAGGTCCGGCCGTTGCTGCAGCAATGCGCGTCTGGTCCTGATCTTTTTACTTCAGCTTCAACTCCGGCCGATATTAATTCGGCTATTCGCTCCATGGTCAACTATGCCGTCTCGACGCCGGCGCAATTCACTCAGTAATCGGCTGGGGGGCGGGCGTGTCGTTGCAGCGCTCCTCGTGCTGCTTGCGCCAGCCGCGGCGGCCGCGCAAGGCGGCGTCGATGCGGCCGGAAGCCCCCCCTGCCTGGCTGCGGCGGCAACGGCGGAGGCGGAATGGAACCTGCCCACCGGCGTGCTCGCCGCCATCGGCCGTGTCGAGAGCGGGCGATGGGACCCCGGCACACGCCAAGTCGTGCCTTGGCCCTGGACTGCGAACGTCGCCGGCGACGGGCGCTACTACGCTTCCCGGGGCGACGCCATCGCCGATGTCGCGCGCGAGCGGATGGGCGGGGCGCGGTCGGTGGACGTGGGATGTTTCCAGGTGAACCTGATGCATCATCCAAATGCATTCGCAAGCCTTGATGAAGCGTTCGACCCGCTCGCCAATGCACGCTATGCCGCGCGTTTCCTGACCGCCTTGCGCGCCAATGCTGGAGCATGGGACCTCGCCGTGGGCCAGTACCACTCCGCCGTGCCGGAGATCGGCGGCCCCTATCGCGAGCGTGTCATGTCCGCATTGGACCCTCAGGCCCGGCCAGGGACGACAGGCGTACAGGCCCTGCGCACCGTGCCGGCCTCATCCAACTCCGCGCGCTTCGCAACAAGCGCGGACCCTTATGTGATTCTCGTTCGGTCATCCTTGATGCTGGGTAGAACGATCCGCCGAGATGCGCCGGCAGACCCGCACGTCATCCGGATCAGAGGCTAGCCGGGCTCGCTGCTGCACCTCGTCGTCCATGCGGCCAAATCAGACGAAAATTGCCATCAATAAGTAACAGGCCTTAGCTTTCGAGCAGGTCCTTTAGCTTGGAAGCACGGGTCATCTTGCCATTCGCGTTCAACCTGACTCTCGACCCGAAAACATCGTTTGCGATCGAGCGCGTTTACGCAAGCCTTGCCGCTCTTGACATCCCTGACCGGGATCTCATCACGCAATACGGCCCTTGCGTCACGCTCCTCGTCGTGGGCGACCGTGTCCGTCCGGCCCTCGTGGTCGATGTGCTCAAGTGGAAGCTGCCGCAGATGGGCGTGTTGTCCGTCACCTTCGCGGAGCCATGCATTATCCCCGGCACGCCGCCGGCGCTCAGCCTGCGCGTCAGGCCGACGGACGCGCTGCTCGCCCTGCACGACATGATCTATACGGAACTGCCGGAGGCGGAGGTGCACCTGCACTACCGCCCAGCCTATTGGCAACCGCACCTGAAGCTTGCGAACGTCCATGGCGACAGGGCGGCGGGCGCCAGGCTTGCGGCCAGGGTGTCGTCGAATTGGCACGGGCTGACCGGCGAGCTGAACACGCTGGAGGTCCTGCAGTATCCCCCGGTCCAGACGATCTGGCACGCGCCGCTCAAGAATGCGGCGCCGGACATCCGGGGCGGCTGAGCGCCGGCTTGCCACCTGCGGAACGTCCCCGAAACACCATTGAACCCGGGCCTCCGCTGGGGCTGAATGCTCGCACCATCAGGAAAGGCGCGCATAATGGACCTGACGCCCTACCGGATCGCAAGCGCACCCTTCTACCATCCGTCCGCGAACGAGGAGGCGGTGTTCACTGCGGCGACGGCGGGCCGCCTTCCGCTCATGCTCAAGGGTCCGACCGGCTGCGGCAAGACGCGGTTCGTCGAGCACATGGCTTGGCGGCTCGGACGGCCGCTGATCACCGTGGCTTGCCATGAGGACATGACGGCCGCGGACCTGTCCGGCCGTTACCTGCTGACCGCCGACGGCACCGTCTGGCAGGACGGGCCGCTGACGACCGCCGTGCGCCACGGCGCGATGTGCTACCTCGATGAAGTCGTGGAGGCGCGGCAGGACACCACGGTGGTGATCCATCCGCTGACCGACAACCGCCGCGTGCTGCCGCTTGACCGCAAGGGCGAGCTGGTGGCGGCGCATCCGGACTTCCTGCTGGTCGTGTCTTACAACCCCGGCTACCAGAGCGCGGTGAAGGACCTGAAAGAGTCGACCAAGCAGCGCTTCGTCGCCATCGACTTCACCTACCCGGCGCACGAGGCCGAGGCGGCCATCGTCGCCCGCGAGGCCGCGGTCGATTTCCGAACGGCGGCGGGCTTGGTCGATGTTGCGGCCAGCACGCGCAACCTGCGCGGGCGTGGGCTGAACGAGGGGGCGTCGACGCGCATGATCGTCCATGCCGGGCGGCTGATCGCGGCGGGCATTTCCGTCGAGGAGGCGTTGCGGGCCAGCGTGGTGCTGCCGCTGACCGACGATCCCGACATGCGCGAGGCGTTGGAGGCGGTGATCGCTGCGTGCGCGGCTTGAGCGCGGCACTCCAACAGGCCAGCGATGCCGCGGCCACAAACATTGGCCTGGTGCATCGGCTGGTGCGCGACCGGGAGGCGCTGCGGCCCGGCTTCGCACGGGCCTGGCCGGCTTTGGCGCGCGCCGACGCGGCGTTGGTCGACGAGTGGGCCGGCGCGACCCTGGAGCTGTCGGGCGTCAATGCCGGGCCGGCCTGCATCGCGGCATTCTGGCAAGCTGGTGTCGTAGCCGGGCCGGAACGGCTACAATCTGTCGTTGCCGGAGGGCGCGCCGCCGCCGATGTCTGCCGTTTCGCCGGCGCCCGGGCCACGCTCGCCTGCTTGGAGGCGCTGCCAACGGCCATTCGGCTGACCGCCGCTGACCCCGCCGGACTGTCCGGCTGGTGGCGTGGCCTCGACCGTCTGGCACGCGAGGCGCCCACACTGGTGCAAGGCGCCGCGCGGCGGATCGATGCGCTGCTGGCCGGCGGCGGGATGGCCTTCGCCGATTTCGTCGCAGCGGGCCTGAAGGCGACGGTACGGGACAAGGCGCGCCGGGCTGCGTTCTTCGCGCTCGAAGACCCGCTGGCGCAGGCGCTGTTGGCCCATCGCACAGGCCTGCCCGGCTTTGCCGACAGCGAGCGAATGCTTGGCGCGTTCGTCACCGGAGTATGGGGCGGCGAGCCTCGGTTAAAGGCCGCGCCGCCCGGCGCCGCAGGGCCATCGCGACGGACCGTGATCGCGTCGGGCGTGGCGCTGCTGCCGCCGGTGTTCGCCGGTGCGCCGGCCGGGCGGGTGCGGGACCTGTATCGGGCGGCTGCGGCCCACGCGTACGCGCACCTTACCACGCCCACGGTGCGTCAGCCGGTGCTGAAGCTGAAGCCGCTGCAGGTTGCGCTCATTGGATTGGTGGAGGACGCCCGCGTCGAGGCGTTGGCGATCCGGCGCTTCCCAGGGCTGCGCCGCCTTTGGGCCAGCTTCCATGCGGCGCAGCCGGGCGGTGCGGTCACGACGGCCACCCTGATGGCGCGGCTGGCCCGGGCTTTATTGGACCCCGGATACGCCGACCCCGACGGCTTCGTGGAGAAAGGCCGCGCCCTGTTCGCCGCCGCCGACCTGGATGACCCGGCGATGAGCCGCGCCATCGGCGGCCTGATTGGCAACGACCTCGGCCAGTTGCGGCTGCAGTTCAACGCCAAGACCTATGCCGTCGAACCCGCCTACCGCGACGACAACATGCATCTGTGGGACCTGCCGGAGACGCCCGACGATGCGCTGAGCATGACGGTCGACACCGCGCGCGGCTCCGATGATGCCGCCAGTCATAACGAAAACAAGGAAGAACAGCCCGGCGACGGCGCATCCGCCCCGCGTGCGCGGGACGCTGGCCCTGATGGCCAGGGCGTCGTGCTGGCGACCTATCCCGAATGGGACGCGGCGGCCGGCGTGGAGCGCCCGGACTGGACCACCTTGCGGGACACCTTGCCGGTGCTGCGCCCTGCCGGCGCCGAGTGGGCCGGGGAGGCGGCGCTGCGGGCGCAGGTCGCGCGCCTAGTGCGCAGCAGCGTGGTGGGGCAAAGCGTGCGGCAAAGCCGGCAGGAGCATGGCGAGCAGCTCGACCTCGATGCGGTGATCGACGCCGCCGTAGCACAACGCGCCGGCGTGCAGCCGGACGCCCGCGTTTACCGGGACCGCCGCCCGCGTGGGCGCGACCTGGCCACGCTGATCATCCTGGATGTGTCGCAGTCCACGGCGGCCATCGGCGCCGGAGGCCGGTCGGTGCTGGAGGCGGAGCGGCTGGCCGTGGCGGCGCTGGCGGCGGCGCTGGCGGCGCGGGGCGACCAGTATGCGTTGCGCGCCTTCGCGTCGTCCGGGCGCGATGACGTGCGGCTGACCCGGCTAAAGGATTTCGATGAGGCGCTGTCGCCGGCGGTCACGGCACGGCTGGCCGGGTTGTCGCCGGGTCTGTCGACACGTTTGGGCGCGGCCTTGCGCCATGCCGGCGCAGAGTTGGCGCCGCTGCGCACGACCCGCAAATTGGTGCTGGTGCTGACGGATGGGGAGCCGTCCGACATCGACGTGGCGCATCCGCAGGAGTTGGTGGAGGACGCGCGCCGGGCGGTAGGGGGGCTGCGGCTGCGCGGCATCGACGTGTTCGGGATCGTGATGGACCCGGGCGACGCCGGGTCCGGCTCGGCGATCTTTGGCAGGCACAACACGATGGCGGTGCGGCGGCTGGAGGAGCTGCCGGCGAAGCTGGCGGGGGTGTACTTTCGGTTGGCGCAGCGGTAGGGAGTCCGGCTGCCAGCCCGCAACGGGTCGAACTCGGCTAGGACCCTAGGTCGCCCGTACCGCACGCACAGGACTTGGGCGAGGCATAAGCCCTGATTGACCGGAAGCGCCGTGAATAATCATTAACGGAGAGGCATCCTGTACGGCACCACGTGTCACCTAAGCTGAAGTCCATTTCCAGTTCTCAATTCGCCTGGTACTCCCACTACTATCCTTGAACGGCCCGTACGATCCCGATGATGGCTTGCGCTAACTCGTCCTGGCGCACGTCTTCCGTGCCAAGCTCCGCCTTCACCTTGGCCGCCACCCTGGCAATGTCCTTCCGAATGTCGTCCTCCTCGGCCTCCCCGGCAAATGGGCGAAGGAAGTCCAGCCAAGCCCAAAGCGGGATGCCCGAGAGGGTCTCCTGCATCAACTCGGCCTTGTAATCGTCCATGATGCCAAGCCTCGGCACCCGCCCGAAATTGTTGCCGCTGTCGCTTTCGGGAACGTCGCTGATTTTATCTGATTTCTGCGCTGGATAGGGTGTCGCGTCTGCCGGGCTGGAGATGCTGGTTTTCGCCGTCTTGGCTTCTCGCTTATGTTGCCACCACCAGTTGCGGTACTCCGCGACGTAGAGGGCGCTCTCGACGTATGGGGTGAACAGCCGAGGCGTCCCGCTCACAGCGTTTCCCAATGCCCACGGGACGATCACGAGCAAATCCTGGGGCGCGCACGCGGACGGTGTGACCTTATAGCGCCCGCTCGGCTCCCCCTCCTTGGAAAGCACGTACCAGCCCTTCAACTCGATGCCTAACAGCGGGGCGGACTGATTGCCACGGATCATGTTCCGCAAGGTCACATCGGGAAATCTCTGTGGAGACCGGACGAACTGATGCGTCGGGTATTTGTCGCCGGGATCCCAAGCGCCCTTTAACTCGTTTAAGGCGGCGACGACTTGTTCCTCGATGGACGCGCCCAAGCTGGTGTTGAAGGCATGAAGGTCAGTCGCAAGCACGCCCTCGATGTTCAAGGTGGATTTGAAGCGTGAGGGAAGCGCGAACAGCGTCTCCCGAACAGCTTGCAGCAACGCGAGGTCCACTTGGCCGGCCGTCGGGGCGATCCTTTGCGGAGGCGGAACTTTACCCAGCGTTAATTTCTCTGGGCTACTCTGGTTGTCCGACATGCGCGATTCGGCCCTCCTTCCACTACCTGAACCCGACGCGGGCGGGTCCACAAGGGAGTTCCCCATCTTGAAAGTGCGAGACTAGGATGACATCAGACAGTTCGAGTGGGTGGAATGAGTAAAGGAGCAAAGCTGAAAGTCGCTACGGGCGAGGAGGTCGTTCGATTTGGTTCTGCCTCCCTGCACCATGCCGATGCCCTGACCTGTTACGATGGCTGGCGGTCCCCCTCCCTGATTGTTTCTGATGGAGCGTATGGGCTGGGCCTGTTCCCGGGCGAACCTAACGGACCTGGCGGCCTCGCAGAGTGGTATGCCCCGCACGCCGCAGCCTGGGCGCAGCATAGCCAACCAGGAACCACCCTGTGGTTCTGGAACCGGGAGGTTGGCTGGGCCGTCGTGCATCCCATTCTGGAGCTTCACGGGTGGCAGTACGAGGAGCTGTCGGTTTGGGACAAGGGCATTGGCCACGTCGCGGGCAACGTGAACTCGAAGACCATACGGGGCCTGCCGGTCGTGACGGAGGTGGCTGCCCGTTACACGCGCAAGGCCAGCCTTGCCACCGCCGATGGCCGCCAGGTCGGGCTAAAGGAGTGGCTGCGGGCCGAATGGATGCGGAGCGGCCTGCCGATGTACCAGGCCAATGCCGCATGTGGCGTGAAGAACGCCGCCACGCGCAAGTACCTTACAGCGTGCCATCTTTGGTATTTCCCGCCAGGCGAAGCAGTGGCCGCGATGGCAGATTGGTGCGAGAGGAAGGGAGAGCCGAACGGGGGCCGTCCCTACTTCTCGATTGACAGCGTGCATCCGCCGTCGCCCGAAGTCTGGGACGGCCTACGGTCGAAATGGAACCACGTCCACGGCATAACCAACGTCTGGCAGGAACCCGCCGTGCATGGACCGGAGCGCGTCCGCGTCCATGAAGGGGGCAGCTTCCTACACGCGAACCAGAAACCCCTTGCGCTCATGGAGCGAATGGTCCTCGCGGCAACGGACCCCGGAGACACAGTCTGGGAACCCTTCGGGGGACTATGCTCGGCCTCGGTGGCGGCGGTCCGCAATGGCCGTGTCGCTCATGCGGCAGAAACGCACTTGGCCTTCTATAACGCTGCCCGTAAACGCCTAGAACTGGAGGTGAGCCAACAGACCCTGTTTGCCGCTTAGCCAAACGGACCACAACAAAAGCGTTTGGTCGAAGGCAAAGGACGGAATGGCACGCGCCACCCCGCCCCCCAACCTCAACGATGCATCGCAGTCACCGGAAGCCCCTCGATCGGGCACTCCTCCGTGCCCACGCTCGTGCGCGTCATCGCCTCCACCATCTCCCGCGTCGCATCCGGGTCCGCAATCCACTTCTTGTAGAAGTCGAACGGGCAATCCGCCGCGCCCTTGTCGCCGTCGCCGGAGTTGATCATCCCGGTGTAGCCGCGGTGCAGCAGTTTAAACAGGTGGTTCTCCGACTGCATGTTCTTGCGCGCATCGCGGATCAACGACGTCGACAGTGCGGCATACTGGATGCCGTATTCCTCCGTCCCGCACTCACCCAAGGTCCGCCCGTCGAACCCGACAATCGACGAGTGCCCAAAGTACGAATACACCCCGTCGAACCCGGCCGCATTCGCCACCGCGACATACACGTTGTTGGCCCAGGCCATCGCCTTCGCCATCACGATCTGCTGCTCCTTCGCCGGATACATATACCCCTGGCAGCGGATGATCAGCTCGGCGCCGCGCATCGCGCAGTCGCGCCAGATCTCCGGATAGTTGCCGTCGTCGCAGATGATCAGGCTGATCTTCATGCCCTTCGGCCCCTCGGACACGAAGGTGCAGTTGCCGGGATACCAGCCCTCGATCGGCACCCAAGGCATTATCTTCCGGTACTTCTGGACGATCTCGCCCTTGTCGTTCATCAGAATAAGCGTGTTGTACGGCGCCTTGTGCGGATGCTCCTCGTGCCGCTCCCCGGTCAACGAGAACACGCCCCACACCTTCGCCTTGCGGCAGGCCTCGGCAAAGATCTCCGTCTCGTCGCCGGGGCACGACGCCGCAGTCTCATACATCTCCTTGCTGTCGTACATGATGCCGTGCGTCGAGTATTCGGGGAACACGACCAAGTCCATGCCGGGCAGGCCGGTCTTCATGCCGACGATCATCTCGCCGATCTTGCGCGCGTTATCCAACACCTCGGCTTTGGTGTGCAGGCGCGGCATCTTATAATTGACAACGGCCACGCCGACCGTGTCTTTGCTACTCGAAATATCACCATGCAGCATCGTTAACCCTCCTTGTTGTGCCCACGGCTCCGGACTGACGCCCTTCGTCTGTCCACGGCCGCGCGGCGGTTACGGCTCATGTCGCCCAGATCACACGGCCATATGCCGGTGCACCAGCTCGTCGGTGAGCTCGTTGATTGCGCCCCCGGCCACAACCCGCCCCTTCTCCATCATGGCGAAGCAGTGGCCGGCGCGGCGGACGAAGGCGACGTTCTGCTCGACCAGCAGCACCGTCATGCCGAACTCCTGGTTCAGCCGCATGATGATGCGCTCGATGTCGTCGACAACGTTGGGCTGGATGCCCTCGCTGGGTTCATCGAGCAACAGCACCTTCGGATCGGCGGCCAGCGCGCGGGCGATGGCGAGCTGCTGCTGCTGTCCGCCCGACAGCACGCCGCCGGGCCGGTCGAGGTTCTCCATCAAGTATGGAAACAACTCCGCGGCAAGCTCCGGGATGGCGCGCTTGCCGTCTTTGCGGGCAAACGCCCCCATCAGGATGTTCTCGCGTATCGTGAAGTCCGGGATGATCTGCCGGCCCTGCGGCACATAGGCGATGCCGGCCCGCGCCCGGCGGAACGTCGGCTCCTGCCCGATCTCCCGCGTGCCCAGCCGGATCGACCCGGTCATGCGGTCCAGCATGCCCATCAAGGTCTTGAGCAGTGTCGTCTTTCCCACGCCGTTACGGCCCAGGATGGCGGTCAGCTTGCCCTCCGGCAGGCCGAGCGACACGCCGTGCAGAATCTGGCTGCGGCCATAGAACGCATCGACCGTATCGAAGGCGACGTTCACAGCGAATCCGCACTTGCGGAATGCGCGGGACTGACGCCCGGCGCATCCTCCAGACTCACGCCGCGCGTGCCCAGATAGGCGTCGCGCACCCGTGGATCGCGCTCGATCGTACCGATGTCGCCCTCCGCCAACACCTGGCCCAGGTGCAGCACAGTGATCTTCTCGGCGATCTCGCGCACGAAGGCCATGTCGTGCTCGACGACGATGATGGTGTGGGCGCCGCGCAGGCCCTTGATGATCTCCGCCGTGCGCCGGGTCTCGGCGGCGGTCATGCCCGCGGTCGGCTCGTCCAGCAGCAGCACCTTCGGGTTCTGCACGATCAGCAGGCCCAATTCGAGCCACTGGGTCTCGCCGTGGCTGAGGAACCCGGCGATGCGGTCCGCCTGGTCGGTGAGGCCGATCATCTCCAGCACCTCGTCCAGCCGCCCGCGCGCGGCCCGGCGCAGGCCGAAGCCGAGGTTGGCGAACACGCCGGGGTTGTGGCAGCTCGCGACCTCCAGGTTGCGCCGCACCGTCAACTCGCGGAACACGCTGGGGATCTGGAACTTCCGCCCCAGCCCGGCGCGGGCGATCTTCGGCTCCTGCCAGTTGGTGATGTCCGTGTCATACAAATGCACCGTGCCCTCGGTGCTGCGGGTCTTGCCCGAGATCAGGTCCATCAGCGTGGTCTTGCCCGCGCCGTTGGCCCCGAGCAGCACGCGCAGCTCGCCCTCGTCGATCACCAGCGTGACGCCGTTGACCGCCTTGAAGCCGGCGAAGCTGACGCCCAGCGCGTCGATGGTCAGCGCGGCCGTCATGCCGACTTTTCCGCGGCCGGGACAGCCTTCGCGCGCGGCTGCCGCGGCGTCCGTCCGAGCCGGGCCAAGACCCAGTCCGCGCAGTCGCTGGCAAAGCCGGCGATGCCGCGCGGCAGGAACAGCACCGCCAGCACGAACGTCAGGCCGATGATCGCGCGCCATGCCTGCACCAGGCCCTCGGTCTCGCTGACCTTGGCCTCGATGACGTTGATCAGGATCGCGCCGATGCAGGCGCCGAGCAGCGAGGCGCGTCCGCCGACCGCCGCCCAGACCACCATCGTGATGGAGAACGACAGGTCCATGAAGGTGGGCGAGGCGAACTGCGCC
Organism: uncultured Acetobacteraceae bacterium; assembly: GCA_964236715.1. Classification (GTDB taxonomy): domain Bacteria; phylum Pseudomonadota; class Alphaproteobacteria; order Acetobacterales; family Acetobacteraceae; genus CAHJXG01. The sequence goes on from CAXSGE010000005.1 coordinate 29,556, forward strand.
ACGACGACATACAGCATCCCTGCTAGCCCCGCGATCGTCGCCGACACGGTGAAGAAAAATACCTGGTAGGCCGGAACGTCGAAGCCGAGGTAGCGCACGCGGTTCTGGTCGTCGCGGATCGCCTGCAGGATCAGCCCAGCCCGCGTCTCGACCAGCAGCCGCGCCAGCACCAGCACCAGCGCGAGCGCGCCCGCCACGACGTAGTAGGTGCCGACGTCATACGGGTCGAACTCGACGCTGCCGAGCATGAGGTTGCCCAGGTCGGTCAGGCCGTTGAAGCCGTTGGTCAGCGGCTGCGCGTCCACCACCACCAGGCGGACCAGCAGCATCATCGCCAGCATGATGATGGACACGAACACGCCGGAAACGCGTTTGCGGAACATGACCCAGCCGATGCCGGCGGCGACCAGGGCCGGCGCCACCAACGACATCGCGACGCCGAACCACTGGTTCTGGAACGGCAGCCACAAGAAGGAGCCGTGGTTGATGCAGCACAGCTCCGTGGGCGCGCCGGGTTCGGCATTCCATAGCATGAAGTCCGGCACCGGCGTCCCCGACCCTTGCTGCAGGCTGGTGGGCGCCGCGAGCTTCAGCGACATGGCCGTCATGTAGGCGCCGAGGCCGAAAAACAGGCCCTGGCCAAGGTTGAGGATGCCGGCGTAGCCCCAGCTCAACGAGACCGCGACGCCGAGCATGCCGAAGACCAGGAACTTCGAGATGCGGTTCAGCCAGAATTCTTCCAGCACCAAGGGCGCCGCCATGATGAGCACGATGAACGCCGCATAGGCCAGCAGGTCGAGCCGCGCCCGCGCCCTCACGCCCGGCGCCCCTTCATGGTGAACAGGCCCTGCGGCTTGGTGATCAGCACCAGAATGACGAAGGCGAACACCACCGCCCGGGCCAAAACGTCGTTGGTGAAATACGCGGTCGCGCCGTTGATCTGCCCCAGCAGCGTCGCGGACAGCATCGAGCCGACCAGGCTGCCGACCCCGCCCACGACCACGACCAAGAAGCCGTCGACCACCATGGGCGTGCCCATGTCGGGGAACACGGTCTTGAACCCCGACATCATCACCCCAGCCACGCCGGCCAGGCCGGAGCCATAGGCGAAGGTCAGCGCGTTGACCCGCTGGGTGTCGATGCCGCAGGCGGCCGCCATGCCGGGGTTGCGCATGATGGCGCGGACCTGGATGCCGGCGCTGGTGCGATACATCAGCAGCCAAGTGACGGCCGCGAGCACGACGGTGACGCCGATGATGAACAGCCGGTAAACGTTGATGCCGACGCCGAAGATCGGCACGACGCCGGTCAGCCACTCGGGCACGCTGACGTTCTGCAGCCCAGGGCCGAGGCCGGGGATATGCAGCCCAAAGAACGAAAATCCAAGTTCGAGCCGCACCGCCTGCTGGATGAGGATGGCGACGCCCCAGGTCGCCAGCAGCGTGTCCAGCAGCCGGCCATACAGCCGCCGCACCACCACCCGCTCGATCACGTAGCCGACCAGTGCTGTGAACACGAAGGCGAGCGGGATGGCGGCGAGGATGTTCAGATGCAGATAAAGCCCGGTGAACACCGTCGCGTAGGCGCCCAGCATGACCATCTCGCCATGCGCCATGTTGATGACGCCCATCGCCCCATAGGTGATCGCCAGCCCAAGGGCCACCAGCAGCAGCACCGAGGCCAGGCTCAGGCCGATGAAGACGACCTCGATCACGCCGGTCAGCTCTTCTTTAACTTGCTGGTATCCAGGCCCTTGCCGGTGCAGAACAGGTTCTGCGGCGTCTCGCCATAGGCCACATACGGCAACGGCATGATCGGGGCCGGGTAGGCGTTGACGATCTTGCCCTGGCCGTCGGATTGCCACTGCGCGATGCGCGGCGTCAGCCAGGTGTGCAGGTTCTCCGGCTCGATCTTCACCTCGCCGCCCGGCGCCGCATAGGTCTGCCCGGCCAAAGCGTTGCGGATCGGGATGGGCGCTACCTCCTTCGCCTTCTCGACCGCCTGTTTCCACAGGTGCACCTGGAAGTAGGACGACTCCATGGCGTGATGCGTGACCGCCTTCGGGTCCTTGACGAACTTGCGGTAGCGTTCGACGAACTGCTTGTTGATGTCGGTGTCGATGGCCATGAAATAGGGAAACGAGGTGAAGCTGCCGACGGCGTATTCCGGCCCCATCGCGGCGATTTCGATCTCGGACGTGACGGTGGCGCAGATCGGCAGCTTGTCGTGGCTCAGGCCCTGGTTCTTGAACTCGCGGTAGAACGCCACGACCGAATCGCCGACGACGTTGGACAGCACGACGTCGCAGCCGGACCCCTTGATCTTGTTGACCATCGAGCCCCATTCGGAATCGCCGAGCTCCAAGTATTCGTCGGCGATCCAGGTGCCGCCATTCTGCTCGATCAGCACCTTGCACACCTTCGCCATCTCACGCGGATAGATGTAGTTGGAGCCGACGATGAAGAACTTCTTCTTGCCCAGGGTCTTGATGATCCAAGGTATGAAGTTCGAGAGCTGCTGGTTGGGCACCGCGCCAGTATAGGCAATGTTCTTCGAGCACTCGAAGCCTTCGTAATAGGTCGGATACAGCAGCAAGTTCTGCCGGCGCTCGAATACCGGCAGCACCGCCTTGCGGCTGGCCGAAGTGTAGCAGGCGAACACCGAGGGCACCTTGTCCTGGATGACCAGCTTCGACGCTTTCTCGTTAAACGTCTTGGGGTCCGACGCGCCGTCCTCGACGATGGGCTGTATCTGCCGGCCGAGCACGCCGCCGCTCGCGTTGATCTCCGCAATAGCCATCAGCGTTGCGTCGGTCAGCGACTTCTCGATGATCGAAAGCCCGCCCGTCTGCGAGAACAGCACGCCCACGCGGATGGCGTCGGCCGCTGCGGCCGGGCGATGGAAGAAGGCGGGGGCGGCAAGGCTGAGCGCGCTAGCTTGAATAATGGCGCGGCGAGACACGGGCATGAACATGCCTTCCTTCTGTGGTGAGGATACAGGGCAGATCGAGTTCGGAGGAGGCCCGGCTGCTCCTGGCAGGCAGGCCGGGTGGGATCACCGGGCAGGCAGCGGCGTTGGTGCCTTGGCGGCGGGTTGGCGCGATACATGCGCCATCCATGCAAAAACCTAACCACTGCCGCGCTTCGATATCAACCCTCGTCTTTAAAAAACATCGGATCGGACCCGGTTTGATCGACTGGTTGCGGCACAATCCTGCATACCAGCATTGAAAATCGTGCTTGACTTATGCCTGCGACCGTACCCTCATTGTTAACGAGAGGCTGACAACCTTGGATTGCGTGCCGGATCAACAATGGCGTTGGTCCCGCAGACTTCCAGCCTAGGGTGTCGTCGCCTCACATTCTGCCTTTTTACTAGGCGAAAGCAGTCGGTTCCTTGAGCCCGTCTGCCGATCGCTTGTGCATGTCCTATCGCGGGAGTTCGCCGAGGCATGCGCCAACAGGGAGGGTTATCCGACGTATGAGCGCCACGATGGAGGAGAAGCTGAAGCGCCGGAAGCTGGAGGCGCTGAAACGCGGCGTGCATCGCGTGCCGATCGGCGAGACTTTGCCGGTGTCCACCCATGTCGTCGGGGTTGGCGCTAGCGGCATCGAGGCAGTGGCAGAACTCCTCTGCAGCCTGCCGCCCGGCGGCGCGCCATTCCATGCGCTTGCCATCGACATCGGCGGCCAGCATGTCTCCGCGCTGCAAGCTTTGGCCGCTGGCCTTCCACCGGGCCGGGCGGAGGTGACGGCAGTCGCCCTCGACCCGCCGGAGCAGCAGCATTTGGCTGCCGTACTGGAGCAATATCCGGATTTCCTGAGGCTGGAATACCCGTTTCATCTCTGGGGCGCGAGTTACGAACCCTGGCTGCCCGCCGCAGCAGACTTCCCGGGACCTGGCGGCCCCATCAAACGCGCCGTGGCGAAGGCGGTCTATGGGGCCGCATACTACGCTGGATCGCGGACGCTAGAGCATACGCTGCGTGCCTTCGCCGCGACGGTCGAGGCGGTCCAGGGCCGGACCCAGGCCGTCGTGCCCATCGTGTTCGGCCTTGGCGACAGCGCCGGCAGCGGCATGGCCGTGGATCTCGCACGCCACCTTTCGACCAAGATATTCGGACGGCGCGTGTTGGTGGCCGGCATCGGCATCGCGCCGTGCGACGGCGATCCAACGGAGGCCCAGGGCGGCAAATTGTTTGCCGTTATGAACGAGCTCGATTGCCTGAATGACGAGGCCAAGAACCAGGGCGTCGTCGCGTCCTGTGGCGAACTGTTCCGCAACCCGTTCACCGCCGGGTTCATCCTGGTGCCGACGCAGCATGTCTGGGCGGCGACGCACGACCTCGCGGCCACGCGCCAGCGGGCCAATCAGGAGGTAGCCGCTCTGCTGACGTCGAAGGACGGCGCTAGCCTGTGGGAAACGTTGCGGATGCTGAATTGGGTCGCGGCGCCGTCCACGCAGCACTCGGCGGCCCGGACCCCATGGGGCGCCAAGTGGGTCCATGTGCTGGGATATGCCGACACGGGCGGCCCAGTCAGCGCGGACCCGGCGGCGATGGGCCTGCTGCCCGGCTACAAGCCGGAATTCATCGAGGCGCGTGTGGCTGAGGTTACAGGCGCCGAAGCCGCAGCGGCGGCCATCAACGCCGCTTTCGACCCCGACCTGCCGACGCAGCTTGTGAGTGGCGGCCGGGCCGGGTCCGTCCAGTTCGTGTTGCCGTCGCTCAGCAAGACGGACCTTGGTTTCTTCTTCAAAGCACGCGACGCCTACGACGCCGAGCCTGCGGCCCAGCGCCTGCTGGACCACGCCATGCTGCTGGAACAGGGCGTGCTGATCAGCGAACCCTCGACGCGCCTGGCCGGCATGGCTGGCGCCAGCATCGGGGCCAGCGCGTGCTGGGTGGCCGTTCCGTTCGACGAATTGCGCGGAGGGGATGCGCCTGCTTCGTCAACACTACGGGCCGCATGATGTCATGTGCCCCGCCGGCTCTCCTCAACGCAAATGACGGGAGGTCCTAATGCCGCTTGACTGGTCTAAAGTCGTTCAAAAATACCGAGAGGGCTTCAAAGTTCCGACTATTACCGGAGGCAAGTTTCTCCAGGTGTCTTCTGCTGACGATACGGCAATACATATTGAAAATCCCGTATGGACCTCCACTCTCGAACGCACTCATTTCGAGAAAGCAGTTCAGCTTATCGAAGAAGGCTTGATATCAACAGACCCCGGATTGTTTGTTGAAGACTATATGCTGTATGTATCCAATCACCGAGCAACATCGGTCGCGCATATCATGCGGGACTTGGGATATATTGAAAGCACCGGCACGTTCTCCGTTCATTGCTGACCATCTGCGCCGCAAGATTGACTGCGCCGAGAGACGACACAGGAACTATTATATCAAAGGAATCAAACTATGAGCGCTTCACTTTATCATAGCTCAACCGGGACGCAGGCGCCGCATTGCATGCACGTCGTCGGGGTCGGCCGCACCGGCGCAGCCTATGTCGAGGCGCTGCTGCGCACCGGCGAGGTCGAGGACCACTTGGCCGATCCCCGCGCGACGTTCGCCGCCCTCGTGGTGGACATCGGCGACCAGGACATGGGCCTGGCGCAGGACTACGCCGCCGCCTTCGTCAAGCGCCTGGAATCGCGCGGCATCCCGGCCGACCGCTTCCAGTTCCAGGCCGTGCCGCTCCCGGTCCCATCGAAGGAGGAATTCTTCGAGGGAATGAACCGCACGCGTGAGTTCCTGAAGATCGAGTATCCCCGGTATTACTGGAACCCGAACTTCGAATCCTACGTCCCGAAGAAATACGTGATGCCCGAGCCGGGTTCGCACTTCCCGCGTTCGGTCGCCAAGGCGATCTATGCCAACGCCTACTACGCCGGCGAGCGTCCGATGGACGTGGCGCTGCGCAATTTCGTGGCCCATGTCGAAAAGGCCGGGCTGCCGTCGTTGGTGACTGTCTGCTTCAGCCTCGCTGGCGGCACCGGCAGCGGCATGGTCATGGACATGGCCCGGCACTTGTCGAACGTGAAGTTCGGCCGGCGCATCCCCGTCATCGGCGTCGGCCAGTTGCCGCACAGCGGCGACCCCGAGCTTTATCGCGACAGCGCGGCCCTTTACACCACGCTGAACGATCTCGACTGCATGCTCGACGACGCCAAGAACGCCGGCGTGACGGCGGTGTGGGGCGACCTGTATCGCAGCCCGTTCACCGGCGGCTTCTTCGTCGTCAACCCCGAGCATAGCTGGCAGCGCCTCACGGCCTACACCACCACGGGCGAGACGCGCATCCGCCAGCACGCCAAGGAGATGGTGACCAACCGTTTCGTCGCCGACAGCTTCATGCGGTTCGCCGTCGTCGACAACGGGCGCGACCTGTTCCGCGCCTTGCGCCCGTCGGGCCTGACCGGCGCGCCGCACGAGACCGTCAGCTCCAAGGCGCGGGCCTGGACCCTGTTCGACGTGGCGAAGCTGACCCATCCCGGCGTGCAGGTGCTGCCGGGCGAGGCGCCGTCGAAGTGGGACGACGTGATCTCGCAGTGGATCGACTTCACGCCGCAGTACAGCGGGCTGAAGGACGGTTTCAAGACCGACTACGCCGAGGTCACCATCTACGGGTCCCGCAACATGGGCCACGTAAACATGTCCAAGGCGTTTGAGGACATGGTGAAGAAGACCTACCTGCTCGATGACGAATCCAACCTGCAGATCGAGTTCCATGAGTTCTTCGACACCCTGACCGCCTACGCCAACGTCATCCTGCCAGGCATGGCCAAGACCGACCTGGTCGCCTTCTGGGCCTCCCAGGCGAACTACGACAAGCTGACCTGGGAAGACCGGCTGCTCGAGCACGCGTGGCTCATCGACCTCGGCCCGATGCTGTCTGAGCCGGCGATCCGGTTCGAGGGCATGGCCGGCGAGTGCTTCTGGGGCTGCGCCTGCTGGGTCGTCGTCTCGTACGACGAGCTGCGCGGCACGGTTTTACCGCCGCCGAACCGCAAGGTGATCGTCGAGGAGGGCATCGCGAAGATGACCACGACCGTCGTCGCGACGCCAGGCGGCCTGGCGCCGAGGCGGGTCCGCACGGGAGTTGCCCCCGAGATGGCTTCTTAGGGACGAACGGGCGGGGGTCTCATGGCCCCCGCCTATTTCGCCGTTTCCAAAACAAGGCTGCTTCATGTCAATCACCGACACCCGTATCCCCGCGACCGTCGTCACCGGTTTCCTCGGTTCCGGCAAGACCACGCTCATCAACCGCATTCTGCGCGAGCAGCACGGACGCAAGCTCGCGGTGATCGTCAACGAGTTCGGCGAGATCAGCATCGACGGCCAGCTCGTCATCCATGATGAGGAAGCGCAGCTTGTTGAATTCAACAACGGGTGCCTGTGCTGCACCGTCCGCGGCGACCTGGTGGAAACGCTGAGCCGCCTGCAGGAACGGGCGGGCACGCTGGACGGCATATTGATCGAGACCACTGGCCTCGCCGACCCGGCGCCGGTCGCCTCTACGTTCTTTGCCGCCGACGAGGTCAAGGCCGGCATCCGGCTGGATGCGTTCGTGACCGTGGTGGACGCGGTCAACCTGGAAAAGAACCTGGCGCAGAGCAACGAAGCGATGGAGCAGGTGGCGTTCAGCGATATCGTGCTGATCAACAAGATGGACCTGGTATCGACCGGGCAGATGGCCGCCATCGAACGCCGGGTCCGGCAACTCAACGCCATGGCGACGATCTACCACACCGCCAATTCCGAGATCGCGCTGTCGAGCATCTTGAATGTCGGCGCGTTCGACCTGGTGCAGAAGCTGGAGGTGGACCCGGAGTTCCTGGGCGACCACGAGCATGAGCATGACCCGGCCATCGGCTCGTTCGTGTTGACGGAGGGGCGTCCAGTGGACGTGAACCGGCTGATGACCTGGATGGGCGGCATGGCGGAGCGCCGGGGCGACGACCTGTATCGCACCAAGGGCCTGTTCTACGCGCAAGGGTTCAACGAGCGGCTGGTGTTCCAAAGCGTGCGGATGCTGACCACCCTGCGCCGGGACCGCCTTTGGGAGCCCGGCGAGGAGAAATTGACGCAGTTCGTCGTCATCGGGAAAAACTTGGACAGGGAGGAGTTCGCAGCCGGCCTCGCAGGCTGCGTGTTCCAATAGACCCCCAAAACAAAGCATAGGAGCGACTGAATGGCTATTGAAGCTGGCGCTACGATCCCCCCTGCTACGCTGAAGCAAATGAGCCCGGCTGGGATCGAGGATGTGGAGCTGCTGCCACTGCTCAAGGGCAAGAAAGTCATCCTGTTTGGCCTGCCCGGCGCCTATACCCCCGTCTGCTCGACCCAGCATCTGCCGGGATTCGTGGCGGATGCGGACAAGCTGAAGGCGAGCGGGGTCGCGGCGATCGCCTGCATCTCGGCGAACGACCCGTTCGTGATGTCGGCCTGGGGCAAGGAGCATGGGACCGGCGACAAGGTCATGATGCTGTGCGACCCGGATGCAGCGTTCACCAAGAGCCTCGGCCTGTCGCTCGATTTGTCCGGCCTGGGCCTGGGCGAACGGTCGAAACGCTGGTCGATGGTGGTGGAGGACGGCGTGGTCGCCACGGTCAATGTCGAGGACAGCATCTTCGACGCGCATGTGAGCGGGTCCGCCAACCTGCTCGCCTCCGTCCCTGCCTAGCGCGCCGGCTTCGGTAGCTCCTTATCATGCAGCCTGCCGGCCCCGGTCCGGAAATGCTCTACCGGGTGCATGTGTTCTGCTGCACGAACCAGCGGCCCGACAGCCATTGGCGCGGCTGCTGCGCCAGTAAGGGCAGCCGGGAGCTTTGTGACTACATGTGCCGCCTGGGCATGGTGCTGGGGGTGCGCCGCATCCGCATCAACCACGCCGGCTGCATGAACGTGTGCGAGCACGGGCCGACCATGGTGATCTACCCGGATGGCGCATGGTACAGATACGAAACGCAGGCGGACGTGGAGGAAATCCTCCGCCGCCACGTCATCGGCGGCAAGCGGGTGGAGCGGCTGCTGCTCAACATCGACCCGGCCACCCTGCACGGATGAATGCCGTGGCCTGCCTGCGCGTGGCGGCGCCATGACGAACGACCATCCACTTCCAGCGAAAGGGCCAGCATGACCAGCTTGTTCAGCAGCCTGTTCCGCACCGGCTCATCCGGCGTGCGCGGACGCACCATCGGCATCTACGCCCTGTTGGTCCTGGCGAACGCCGCCGCCTGGATCTGGGCCTTCGCGCTGTTCCATGAGCAGCCGATCCTGCTCGGCACCGCGCTGATCGCCTATGGCTTCGGCCTGCGCCACGCGGTCGACCCCGACCACATCGCCGCCATCGACAACGTGACGCGCAAGCTGATGCAGGACCATCAGCGCCCGGTGACGGTCGGTTTTTGGTTCGCGGCCGGGCACTCGGCCGTGGTCGCCCTGGGCGCCGGGACCATTGCGCTGGCTTCGGTGGCGATGCAGGGCAGCTTCGAGGGGTTCAAGCAGGTTGGCGGCATCATCTCGACGGGCGTATCCGCTCTGTTCCTGTTCGCAATCGCCGGCATCAACCTGGTGGTGCTGCGCTCGGTCTATCGCTCGTTCCGCGGCGTCCGGCGTGGCGAGGCTTATGTCGAGGAAAACTTCAACCAGTTGCTGAACTCGCGCGGGCTGCTGGCGCGGCTGTTCCGGCCGATGTTCCGCCTGGTGACGCGGAGCTGGCACATGCTGCCGCTCGGCTTCCTGTTCGGCCTGGGCTTCGACACCGCGACCGAGATCAGCCTGCTGGGCATCGCTGCCACCGAGGCGGCGAAGGGCGTGTCGCTTTCGGCCATCATGGTGTTCCCCGCCCTGTTCGCCGCCGGGATGGCGCTGATCGACACGACGGACGGCGTGCTGATGCTGCACGCCTACGACTGGGCGTTCGTGAAGCCAATCCGCAAGCTGTACTACAACCTCACGATCACGCTGGTGTCGGTCGTCGTCGCGTTCGTCATCGGCGGCATCGAGGCGCTCGGGCTGGTCGGCGACAAGCTGCAGTTGGCGGGATGGTTCTGGGGCGGCATCGGCGCCCTGAACGAAAACTTCAACACGCTGGGCTTCGTCATCATCGGGGTATTCGTCGCGAGCTGGGCCGTTTCCGTGGCGGTCTATTACGCCCGGGGCTACGACCGGATCGAGACGAAGACGGCCCCGACGGCATAGGCGCCGCCCGGTTCAGGACGCGGCATCAGGAGTTGTCGGCCGGGCGCGCGACAATTCATGGGCGTTGATGATGGCGGCGGCCATGTCCTCAAGGCTCATGCGCTTGGACATCGCCTGGCGCCGGATGGTCTGGTAGGCGTCCTCCTCGGTCATGGCCTGGCTCGCCATGAGGATCAGGCGCGCGCGCTGCACTTTCTGCATGCCGGCCAGCTTGCGTTCCAGCCGCTGCACCCGTTGCCCGGTGCTCTGCTGCTGCAGCCATAGGCTGCGGGCGATCGCAAGCTGGGTCAGCAAGCCGAACGGGCGCACCGGCCGCTCGATGACCGCATGGGCGCCGATTTCCAGGACGAGCTGAAGGATGGATGGGTTCTCGTACTCGACGATCCCGATGACCGTCGGCTGCTTGCGGTCCTGGCCCTTGAACAGCCGGCGCAGCGGCTCGCGGCTGTCATGGTCGACCGCGAGGACGACGATGTCCGAGGCACTGGCCACCTCGTCCGGCAGCGGCCAGATCGTCGTGGCGATGCAGCCGATCCGGCGCAGGTGCTCGACCAGGCTGACGCCGTCGGCATCGGGTGGATGCATGACCTCGATACGGAGGCCACGGAGGTCGCGCAGGATTTCGATTGTCATCCCAGCTCCGCCCGGTTTGGTGGTTACGCCTGCACTGGCAACGTCGGGTGCGAAGTCGGGGGCGAAGTCGGGGGCAGGCCATCGGACCCGGCGCGTTCGGACCAACTGTCCAACCGCTGGTCCACGCAGTATGGATCCGGCTTTACCCGCCTGCCAGGGTCCCAGACCACCTGGAACCGCCCCTGGGAATCCAGTTTCGCGACCCGGGGCCAAAGGAAAGTGTGGTTGGTGCTGGCGTCGATCCGCACCCGGCCCTGCGGCGCGTCGTATTCCAGCTCGCCCAGCGCGGCACGGACCCGGTCCGGCTCGTCGTCGCCGGCCTGCTCGATGGCGCTGGCGACGAGCATCACCTGGAAATAGGCTGCCTCGGCCCCGGCCGTGACCGAGGCGCCGGCCCCGAAGCGCGCCTGGAACTCCGTGACGAATTTCACGGCAGCCGGCGTGGCCAGGGTGCTGAAGAACGGCGCGGCGGTGATGTGGCCCGCGGCGGCCTCCGGGATCATTTCGGCCACCTCGGCCTCGCTGGTCGTCAGGCTGGCGATCGGCATCCGGGCCGGGTCGAAGCCGGCTTGCCGGTAGGCCTCGTAGAAAACGGAGGTCGAACGTCCAACGACGGTCGAGAAGATGACGTCGGGCCGGGTGCGTCCGATCTCTTTGACGGCTTTGGCGAAGTCCTGGGGGCCAGCGTCCAAAGGCACATAGATTTCGTCGATCAGCTTGCCGCCGGCCTGGCGCGCCAAGTCCGCCATGATGCGGTTCGACTCGTAGGGATACACATAGTTGGAGCCGACAAAGAAGATCCGCTTGCCATAATGCCCGAACAGGAAACGGGCCAGCGGCAGGGAGTTCTGGTTCGGGGCCGAGCCGGTGTAGATGCAGTTCGGCGAGTACTCGAACCCTTCATAAAGGGTCGGGTAGAACAACAGGCCGCGGTATGCCTCAACCACGGGAAGCACGGCCTTGCGGGTGCTGGACATGTAGCATCCAAAGATGAGCCGCACGCGATCCTTGCTGAGCAACTGCTCGGCGAAAGCGCGAAATTGCTTTGGATCCGACGCTGGGTCATAGGCGACCAGCTCGACCGGGCGGCCTTTGATGCCGCCATTGGCATTGATGGAAGCGACTGCCAGGACCGTCGCGTTGAGTTGGGTGGTCTCGACCGCCGCAGTCACGCCCGAACGCGAAAACAGGACACCGAACCTCCAGGGTGCGCCTGGGTCCGTTGGGCTGGTCATGGGTGGGACATTGGGTGTCGCTGTCTCGCAAATATTGAACGGGCGCCATCATGACATGCTGCGCCGGAAACGCACAGCCGGAGCGCCGTGGGAAAGCGGGGTGCATTGAGCGCCGAAGCGTTTTAAGGTTTCCTGGAAGCCGGACGATGCCAGCGCATCACGAGGACAGCGCCGCGCCGACTGGCCCGTCAAGATACATGGCACAAGGGAGCACGCGGCGATTCAGTATTGCCTTCCACCGGCATGGTGCAGGCGAGGACGAAACAAATTTTTCCAATCAGTGCCACACCCAATCATTGCCACGCGAGGACAGCCATGGCCCAGGATCGCAGCCTCGACGTTCAAAGTTTCCTCAACGAGCATCCTTTCTCCGGCTTTCAGTGGGTCATCTTTGCGCTATGCTTCTGCATCGTGCTGCTGGACGGGTTCGACACGGCCGCCATCGGCTATATCGCGCCGTCCCTCATCACTGAATGGGGGGTGACGCGGCCCGCGCTCGCGCCAGTGCTCAGCGCGGCGCTGTTCGGCCTCGCTGCCGGCGCCTTGTGCTCCGGGCCGCTGGCCGACCGTTTCGGCCGCAAGGCGGTGCTGATCTGCGCGGTGCTGGTCTTTGGCGTCGCCTGTCTCGTTTCCGCGTTCTCGGGCAGCCTGGACCAGCTCGTGACCTGGCGTTTCGTGACCGGGCTCGGGCTGGGCGCCGCCATGCCGAACGCCGTCACCCTGATGAGCGAATACTGCCCCGATGCCCGGCGCGCCACGCTCACCAACACCATGTTCTGCGGCTTTCCGCTGGGCGCGGCGTTCGGCGGCTTCCTCGCGGCCTGGATGATCCCGCAGTTCGGTTGGCGCAGCGTCCTGATCCTCGGCGGGGCCGCGCCGCTGGTGCTGACGCTGCTCATGCTGCTGCTGCTGCCGGAATCCGTGCGCTACATGGTCGCAAAGCGGCAGCCGATGGACCGCATCCGCAACGTGCTGCGGCGCATCTCGCCGACCGCGGCGGACACCGGCGCCTTCACCATGTCCGAAAAAGCGCCAGCGACGACGGCCAAGAGCGGCGCCGGCCTCGTGCTCTCAAGCGCCTATCTTGTGGGCTCAATAAGCCTGTGGGTCGCTTATTTCATGGGTCTCGTGATCTTCTACGCGCTGATCAACTGGATGCCGATCCTGTTCCGGGACGCCGGGCTGAGCGCGCAGGCCGCGTCGCTGATTTCCGCCCTGTTCCCGCTTGGCGGCGTGGGCGCGATCCTGTTCGGCTGGCTGATGGACCGGTTCAACGGCAACCTGATCATCGCGGCCGGGTTCGCCGTGACCGCGGTGGCGATCTGGGCGGTGGGCCAGGTGGGCAGCGCCGTCGGCCCATTGGTGCTGATGGTGCTGCTGGCCGGCACCGCAATGAACACCGCGCAGTCCTCCCTGCCCGCGCTCGCCGCCGCGTTCTACCCGACGCAGGGGCGCGCGACGGGCGTGGGCTGGATGCTCGGCCTGGGCCGCTTCGGCGGCGTTGCCGGCTCCTTCCTGGTGGCCGAGCTTACGCGGCGGCAACTCACCTTCACCCAGATTTTCATGGTCGTGGCCATTCCGGGGCTGGTGTCGGCGGCGGCGCTGGTTGTGAAGCAGCTCGCACATCCCGAGGGCAAGACGGCGCGGACGGCCGGGCGGAGCGAGGCGCTGGGGCATTGACGGGCACCTTGCCAGGCTGACCAGGGCGCAATCTTTTTCGCGCCATGGGCCTGGCGCTGCCAATCAGCCGCCTGGTGGTCAACCAGGCTTCCGCCATCGCCGTGGGCGGCGCGCTGACCAATGGGTTCGCGCCCACCACAACGTTCGGTTGCGGCTCCTGGGGCGGCAACTCGATCTCGGAGAATCTGGACTACAAGCACCTCATGAATGTGAGCCGCATCGGCAACGTCACCGAAAGCAGGCACGTGCCGACCGACGAGGAGATCTGGGCGGCCTGACGGACCAGGGCCGGTCCCGTCGAGGCGTAAGCCTACCGGCTCTCGGCCCGCCGTTCCAACACCGTGCGGTAAAGCGCCACCGTGGCCTGCGCGATGGCGTCCCAACTGAAATGCGTGACTGCCCGTTCGCGCCCGGCCTTGCCGAACTGCACGCATAGGGCTGGGTCATGCGCCAGTTGGTTGATTGCGTCGGCAAGGGCCATGGAGAACGCGGCCGGGTCGGCCGGTTCAAACGTGCCGGGTTTCAGGCCGGGATCGACCAGCAGCCCGGTTTCATTCGGCGTCACGACCTCGGGGATGCCGCCCACAGCGGAGGCGACGACGGCGGTTTCGCAGGCCATTGCCTCGAGATTGATGATCCCGAACGGCTCGTAAACCGAGGGGCAGCAGAACATCGCGGCATTAGTATAGAGCTGGATGACCTCCGGGCGGGAAATCATCTCCTGAATCCAGATCACGCCCGGCCGCTGCCTGGCGACCTTGGCGACGCCTTCCTCCATTTCACGGCCGATCTCCGGCGTGTCAGGCGCGCCGGCGCAGAGCACGACCTGCAGCGCTGGGTCGATATGCGGAATGGCGTTGACGAGGTGGATGATGCCCTTCTGCCGGGTGATGCGCCCGACGAACAGCAAGAAGGGGCGGTTTGGGTCGATGCCGTATTTCGTAAGCACGTCGGTGCCGGGCGTGGGGCGGTATTCCAGGGGGTCAATGCCGTTATGGATGACGTGGACCCGCTCAGGCTCGACGTCGAACAGGCGAAGCACGTCGGCCTTGGTCTCGCGTGAGACGGCGATGATGGCGTCGGCCTGCTCGATGGCGGTGCGCTCCATCCAGGCGCTGAGATGATAGGCGTTGCCGAGCTGCTCGAACTTCCAGGGGCGCAGCGGCTCCAGCGAATGGATGGTGAGGACGTAGGGGATACCCCAAAGCTGGGAAGCGATGGTGCCGCCCATGTCGGTGTACCAGGTGTGGCAATGCACGAGCTGGGCGTCGAGGCGGTCCTTGGCCATGACCAACGAGCGTGCGAACGCGTCGATGGCGCCGGTGAAGCGCGGGTCGCTGCCGATTTTGGTCTCGTCCCATTGCTTGTAGCCGCGGACGACGAGCGAGCCCTCATTTACGGCCTGGTCGCCGAAAGATCGGACCTCGACCTGTAAGAGCTTGGCCAGCGCCCGGCTGAGGTATTCGACGTGCACGCCCGCCCCGCCATAGACGTAAGGTGGGTATTCCTTGCTGAACAGGGCGACTTTTGTAAGTTCAGGCTTGGGGGTGAGTTCAGGCTTGCTCAAGCTTGGCATGGACGAACTTCCTTAACGGCGTCGCGCCGGTCAGTGGATTCTCGCCGGTGGAAGCCGGCATCCCACCGGCGAAGCCTCGGCGGCCAAAGCGAGGAAGTTGGCCGTGATCGGGGAGGGGTCGCTGGCCCGGCTCATGAGAATGATATCCGTCAGCAAGGGCGGCGTCGAGCGCAAGGGCTTATAGGCCACCGCGTCGCGGTGCAGGCCGGTCATCCCGGCAGGGACCAGCGAGAGCCCAAGGCCCGCCGCGACCAGGTTGACCGCCATGATGCATCCCGGCGTCTCCTGCACGACGCGTTGCGCGTGGCCGAGGACGGCGAATGCCGCGGCGATCCGGGCCCGCATCTCCATCGCCTCGTCGCCCGACCGCCCGTGCGGCAGGATAAGCGGCTCGTCCACCAGCGCCGAGAAATCAACCGATCGCCGTGCCGCGAGGGGGTGAGTGCTGGGCGCGGCGACAAAAAGTTCCTCGGTCAAGAATGGGCGGCATTGCACCGTGGCGATGGCTGGCGCGGGGGAGCGGATGAACGCGACGTCGATCCGCCGCTCGATAAGGGCCGGAACGAGTTGATTGCTCCGGGCCTGGAGCAGGCTGAGCTCGATGCCGGGCCATTGCTCGCGTGCGTGCTTCACGACCTTTGCCACAGGCGGAGCGAACAAAGCCGTCTCCGTCAGCCCGATGGCGAGATGTCCGGAAAGGCCCCGCGCCTTGTCCTCCACGAGCAGGGTGGCGGCACGGACCCGGTCTAGGATCGATTGCGCCTCCCGCCAGAATGCCGAGCCTGCTTCCGTCAGCTCGATGCCCCGGCCGACCCGGCGCAGCAACGGGGCTTTCAGCTCCGCCTCGAGCGCCTTGATCTGCTGCGTCAGCGCCGGCTGCGCCACCCTGAGCCGCTCGGCGGCGCGCGTGACATGCATTTCTTCGGCGACCGCGCAAAAGTACCGAAGGTGGCGTAGCTCCATACCGATAAGCCTAAGATATCGATCGATTGAGATCAAGATATTGGACGGCTCAAATAGGAGCCGCGATCATGACGCAAAACGGCACGGAGAAGCGTCATGAACCAGATCAACCGAGTCGCAACCGAGCGCCAAGTGACTGACCCGGCCGGCCCGACCGGCCAGCTCGCGACCTGGCTCGCCACCTTCCAGCTAGAGGACGTGCCCGCGGCCACAAGGACCCGCGCGGCTTATCTGCTGCTCGACGGCGTTGCCTGCGCCCTCGTGGGTGCGCGCCTGCCCTGGTCGCGCCGCGCCGTGGAGTCGGTCTGCCGTCTCGAGGGCAGCGGGCCGGCCACGCTCATCGGCTGGAACCGCTCGCTGCCGCCTCCCGCCGCAGCCTTGCTGAACAGCACGTTCATCCAAGGCTTCGAACTCGACGACTTCCACCCCTTCGCGCCCCTGCACAGCGCGTCGCTGATACTGCCGCCGCTGCTGGCCTGCGCCCAGGTGCGTGGCCCGGTCAGCGGCGCCGTGTTCCTGAAAGGGGCGATCGCCGGGTTCGAGGTCGGGCCGCGCGTCGGCCTGGCCCTGCACGGGATGGAGATGCTGTCGCGCGGCTGGCATTCCGGCGCGGTGTTCGGCACCCACGCCGCCGCCGCCGCCGCGGGCACGCTGCTGGATCTCGATGCCGCCGGGTTCGAGGACGCGCTCGGCCTGGCCGGCACGCAGTCCGCCGGGCTGATGGCCGCCCAGTTCGAGGCGATGTGCAAGCGGATGCACCACGGCTTTTCGGCCCGGGCCGGGCTCTATGCCGCCTGGTTGGCGGCCGACGGCTACACCGGCATCAAGCGCGTGTTCGAGCGGGAATACGGTGGCTACCTCGCCGCCTTCGGCGAGGGCCATTCCCCGGATGCCTCACAGGTCTCGATGGGGCTCGGGGAACACTGGGAAACCGACCGGATCGTGGTCAAGCCGTATGCGGCGATGGGCGGCCTGCACGCCCCGATCGACGCCGTCCGCAAGCTGCGTGAGCAGCGTCCGTTCCAGCCGGAGGAGATCGCCAACATCGATGTCTGGGTCAACAGTGCCGTGTTCCATCACGGCGCCTTCCCGGTCGAACGTCCGCTGACGTCGGTCGGCGCGCAGATGAGCCTGGCCTACGCCGTCGCGGTCGCCGCAATCGATGGCGCGGCAATGATCAAGCAATACAACGCCGAGCGGATCGACTCCGACGACGTTTGGCGCCTTATTCCAAAGGTGCGCATGCATCATGACGAAAGCTACCAGGGGGCGCCGCACATGAAGCTGCGCTGCCGGTTGCGCATCTCCTTTACCGATGGCACGGAACGCGAAGTCGAGCAGAGCCTGCGCTTATCCGACGCCATCCCCAATGAGGAGATCGCCGCCAAGTTCCGGACCCTTTGCGAAGACGTGGTGACCCCCGAACGGCGTGACCGGATCGAGGAGGCCGTGCTTGGGCTGGAGCAAGGGAGCGACCTTTCGACGCTGTTCCAGTTGTTGGCGGCGGACACCGAGCCTGCGCTCGGAACGCAGGCCGATTAGCGGATAAGCCAGCACAACGGAAACGGCGCTACAGCTCGACCTGGGTGCCCAATTCGACCACGCGCTTGGGCGGAATTTGAAAGTAGCTTGACGCGCTCACGGCGTTGCGCCCCATGAAAGCATACAGCTTCTCGCGCCATAGCGGCAACTCCGGCTGCACCGTCGCGACCGGGGTCTCGCGGCCCAGGAAGAACGACGTCGCGGCAATGTCGATCGGGAACTCGGCCCGGTGCGCCTCAAGCGCCGCGGGCACCACCGGAGCCTCCGCGAAACCGAACCGCAGGGTCATCTCGGTGAACCCCCTGCCGAGTGGCTCGACCGTCATCCGGGCCGCCTCGTTGACATAAGGAATGCGCTCGGTGATGACGGTCAGCAAGACGACGCGCTCATGCAGCACCTTGTTGTGCCGGAGGTTGTCGATCATGGCATATGGCACCGTCTCCCGGCGCGCGGCGAGGTAGATCGCCGTCCCCTCCACCCGGGGCATCTTCGACTGATCGAGCTGGGCGATGAACTGCTTCAGCGGCGGATTGTCCTCGCTGGTGCGCTCCAGCACGATCTCACGGCCACGCCGCCAGGTGGACATCAGCGTGAACACGATGACCCCAACCAGCAGCGGGAACCAGCCGCCTTGCGGTATCTTGACCGCGTTCGCCGCAAAGAACATGAGGTCGACGAGCAGGAAGAAGCCGATCACCACGACCGTCACCGGCACGCTCCATCGCCAAACCCGGCGGGCGACGAGCGCGAGCAAACCCGTCGTGATCACCATCGTGCCTGCCACCGCGATGCCGTAGGCCGCCGCCAGGTTGTCGGAGGAGCCAAACGCCAGCACCAGCCCGAGCACGCAAACCATCAGCAGCCAGTTGATCTGCGGCACATAAACCTGGCCGATCGCCTCGTCCGAGGTCTGGTGCACGTCGAGCCGGGGCAGCAGGCCAAGCTGCATCGCCTGCTGCGACAGCGAGTATGCGCCGGAGATCACCGCCTGCGATGCGATCACGGTGGCGGCTGTGGCCAGCAGCACGACGGGCACGAGCGCCCAATCGGGGAACAGGTGGAAGAACGGGCTGTCCAGCGCGTCGGGATTGGCGAGCACGAGCGCGCCCTGGCCGAAATAGTTCAGCACCAGCGCCGGCAGGACGAAGACGAACCAATCGAGCCGGATCGGCCCGCGGCCGAAGTGCCCCATGTCGGCATACAGTGCCTCGGCCCCGGTCAAGGCGAGGAACACCGAGCCAAGGGCCAGGAAGCCGATCCAGCCATGGGCGAACAGGAAGCGGAGCGCATGGAGCGGATTGAGCGCGGCCAAAACGCCAAAGTTCTGCACGACCTGGACCAGCCCGGCGACGCCCAGCATGACGAACCACACCGCCATCACCGGACCGAAATACCGGCCGATGCGTTCGCTGCCGCGGCTCTGCACCACGAACAGCCCGATCAGGACGACAACCGTGATCGGGATGACGTAGGGCTTGAGCAGCGGGGCGGCGATCTCCAGCCCCTCGACCGCGCTCAGGACCGAGATCGCCGGCGTGATCATGCCGTCGCCATAGAACAGCGCGGCGCCGGCGATGCCCACCATCAGCAGCGCGGTCCGCCGCTTTAGATCAGGTTCGGAGTGCGCCGCTAGGCCGAGCAGCGCCATGATGCCGCCTTCGCCGTCGTTGTCCGCCCGCATGACGAACAGGACGTACTTGATCGTCACCACGACCATCAGCGCCCAGAACACCAGCGAAAGCAGGCCGAGCACCACCTCCGTGCTGTTGCCGCCGCCGGCTGCCTTCAGGCACTCGCGCAAGGTGTAGATCGGGCTCGTGCCGATATCGCCATACACGACGCCAAGTGCCCCGATCAAAAGCGCGCTACGCATGGGGTTGGCGGCAGCGGGGCCGCCGGGTTCGAGGTGCTGGCTCTGCTGGGACGTGCTCGCGTTGACCTGGACCGACATGGCTACCTATTCAAAGCGGGGATAGAACCTGGTTAACAACCGAAGCAGACCTGGGGTTGCTTTGCTAGAGCGACGCCCGGGTGGCGTTGGCAGGCCTTGATTGGAATGCAGTTCGACCCGGCGCCATCCGCACCCCGATCAACACCCCGGCATGGAACACTCCGGCGGCCCATGCCGACCTGATGACGCTCTACCCTGGCTTCCCTACTGGGGGCTAAGCAAGGCGATGTATGCTACGTAGCCAATCGGAGATGACATCTCGTCGCTATTTCAGGGTCTCGGCTTGGCGGTGCTGATCAAAGGAGAGCCATGACAGCGCCTGACGCGATTGGGCTGTTTGGCGTCGTGCTTTACGTCGCAGCCTACGCCGGCTTGCAACTTGGCAAGCTAGGATTGGCCGATGTGCGCTACACCATCCTGAACGCCGTGGGCGGACTGGCCGTGATCTATTCGCTTGTGTGGAGCTTTAACCTTGCTGCGTTCGTCACCCAGGTACTATGGCTGGTATTCACGGTCATAGGATTCCTGCGGACACGGAAACCCTGACCACCAAGCCCGCCCGCATTAAGCAGGCCGGAACCTATCAACGGCCGGATTTGGCAACTACCATATCGCCTAAGCAAAACTTCGGGCTGAACAAAGAAACCCGCGGGCGACTTGCGCCGCCCGCGGGGGATAGAGACTGAATAGGTATGTTGACTAGCCTTGGGCGCTTGGCACCGCCACGAACATGCTGTGCCCGTCGCGCAGCACCCGAAGCGCAACCGCCTGCTGCTTGGCGTCCTGCTGCGCATGGATCGCCTGCACCGCCTCCTGCGGCGTGGTGACCTGCCGGTTGCCGACGCTGAGCAGGACGTCACCCGCCTTCAGGCCCGCCTCGCTCGCCGGGCTGTTGGGACGCACGCCGGCGATCACCGCGCCCTTCACGTCTTCGCCCAAGCCCAGGCTTTCGCGCGCCGCCGGGTTGATCGGCGCCAAGGCGAGGCCGAGCTTGGCCCCATTGGACGCTTCGCCGGGCGCGCTGGCGTCGGCTGTCTTCTCCGGCAGGGTCAAGGCCGTCACCTTGACCGTCTGCTCGGCCCCATCACGCTGCACCGCCAAGGTCGCGACGTTGCCGGGATGGATCGCCGCCACCTGGCGGGCCAGCGCACGCGGATCGTTCACCGCCGTGCCGTTCACCGCCGTGACCACGTCGCCCGGCTTCAAACCGGCCTTCGCCGCCGGCCCATTGGCCTCGACCTCCGACACCAGGGCGCCGGCCGGATGCGCCAGCTTGAGCGCGGACGCCATCTCGGGATTAAGCTTCTGCGTCATCACGCCGAGGTAGCCGCGGTCCAAATGGCCGTGGTCCTCCAGTTCGGCGACGACCTGCTTGACCAGGTTCGACGGGATGGCGAAGCCGATGCCGACCGAGCCGCCCGACGGGCTGAAGATCGCCGTGTTGACGCCCATCACGGTCCCATCGGTCCCGAACAGCGGGCCGCCGGAGTTGCCGCGGTTGATCGGCGCGTCGACCTGCAGGAAATCGTCATACGGCCCGGCGCCGATGTCGCGTCCGCGCGCCGAGACGATGCCCGCCGTCACGGTGCCGCCGAGCCCGAACGGATTGCCCATCGCCACCACCCAGTCGCCAGGCTGCGCCTTGTCGCTGTCGCCCAGCGCGAGGAAGGGCAGCTTTGCGCCGGCGTCGACCTTCAGCACGGCGATGTCGGTGCGGGCGTCGCGGCCCACCACGGTCGCGTTCAGCTCGCGTCCGTCATCCAGCGTCACGACGACCTTGGTCGCGCCGTCGACGACGTGGTTGTTGGTGACCACATGGCCGTCGGCGTCGATGATGAAGCCGGAGCCCAGCGCCTTCGCCAACTGCCCCTCATGGCCGGATCGCCCCTCGTTGCCGGGTTGGTTGTTGCCGAAGAAGTGGCGGAAGGTCTGGTCCTGGTCCGACCCTTGCGGGAATGGTGAGCTGGCCTGTTCCGCCTGAACGCGCTCGGTGCTGGTGATGGTCACGACTGCCGGACGCACGCGGCGCACTAGGTCGCCGAAGCCTGGCATCGCCGGCCCGGCTGGCGCCACGATCGGTGCAGCAACGGCCGCCGCGTCCTCGGCGGCGGCGGGACGGAGCGAGACGCCGAGGCCGCCAAGGGCGGTGCCGGCCAGCAGAACCGCGGCAAAGGCGGCGTTGCGACAAGATTTTAAGTTGGACATTGGTGAACTCCTGATGCGCGAGCGGATCGCCTCCGCCTGACCCCGCATATGCAGCCACCCGCATGGAGCTTCGCCATGCGCGAACATGTCGAATTCGTCAGACTTCGGGGAACGCCAGCGTCACCGACAACCCCGGCGCGCCGTCCGCCAGCCGCAAGGTCGCGCCATGCAGCCGCGCCACGGCCGCGACGAGCGCCAGGCCCAGCCCGCTGCCCGGCGTATTGCGGCTGCGGTCCAGGCGGTAGAACCGCTCCAGCACGCGATCATGCTCATCGGCGGGGATGCCTGGGCCGGTGTCGCGGATGGCGAGTGTCGGGCCGAGCTCGGCACGGACGCAAACCTCGACGCGGACGCCGGGGCCGCCATGCGTCAGCGCGTTCTCGATCAGGTTGGCGACGGCCTGGCGCAGCAGCGCCGGGTCGCCGCGCACCATCTGCCCCGCTGCGATGGATGTTTCCAGGCGCTGCCCGGCGTCCTCGGCGACGGCCGCATACAGCTCGGCGACGTCGCCCGCCAGCGTAGACAGGTCCACGGACGCGAAGCCCGCGTCGGTCAATCCCGCCTCCACCCGCGCAATGCGCAGCAGGGCCGAGAAGGTCGCCAGCACGCCGTCCAACTCCACCAGGCTGGCGTCCAGCGTCCGAGTGTCGGCCTCCGGCTCGCGCGGGCGGGCGGCGGCGGCCTCAAGCTGCTGGCGCAGGCGGAACAGCGGGCTGCGCAGGTCGTGCGCGATGCTGGCGGTGGTCGATTGCAGGCCCTCGACGAGGGTTTCGACCCGGGCCAGCACCGCGTTCATCGTGCCGGCGAGCCGGTCGAATTCATCGCGCGTGCCGCTCAATGGCAGACGGCGGGACAGGTCGCCGGTGATCACTGCCTGCCCGGCCTCGGACACCTGCCGCAACCGGCGCTCCAGCCGGCGCGCCACGACGAACCCCAGCAGCAGCGCTGCCAGCGCCGCTACCGCTCCGGCGACCGGCAGCGCCCCGGTCAGCGCCGCCGCCCCGCGCCGCACCGGCGCCAGGTCCGCGCCCACCATCAGCTCAAGCCCGCCCGGCAGCGCCGCGCCGAGCACCCGCAGGTCGCGTCCATCCGGCTCACGCAGCGTGGCAAACCCCCGCAGGCCGGATGGCGCGCCATCGAGCGCCCCAGCGATCCGGACGCCAGCGGCGGTGCGCAGCAGCACCAAGGCCCCTCGATGCCGCGCCGCCGCCGCGACGCTTGCGGCAAGGCCTTGTGGCCCCAAGTTTTCAAGGTCCTCCAGATATCCCTCGGCGTCGGTCGCGATGGCCGCGTCGAGCTGCGCGCCAAGAGCGCCCTCAACCCGAAGGTATCCCCAGCCAAAGCCGGCGCCGCAGACCAGCACCACCAGCACGGCCGACAGCGCGGCCACCCGGACCGCAAAGCTGTGGCGCAAGCCTCCCATGCGCGGCTAGCCCGGCCCCAGCATGTAACCCGCGCCGCGCAGGGTGCGGATCAGCGGCGGGCTGCCTGCATTTACCTCACGGCCCGCCTCCAGCTTGCGCCGCAACCGGCTCACGTGGACGTCGACCACGTTGGTCGTGGGATCGAAGTTGAAGTCCCATACCCGCTCCAGCAGCATCGTGCGCGTCAGCACCTGGCCGGGGCGGCGCATCATGAACTCCAGCAGGCGGAACTCGGTCGGCAGCAGCTCGGTCGGCTGGCCGCCCCGCCGCACGGTGCGCCGCAGCAGGTTCATTTCGAGGTCGCCGACGCGCAGGATTGCGGCCTCGCCCTCGCTGGTGGAGCTGGCGCGCCGGGTCATGGCGTCCAGGCGCGCCCGCAATTCGCTGAAGGCGAACGGCTTGGCCAAATAATCGTCGGCGCCGGCGTCCAGCCCATCCACCCGCGCGTCGACCTCGCCCAAGGCCGTCACGATCAGCACCGGGGTGCGATTGCCCGACGCGCGCAAGGCCCGCAGGATGCTGAGCCCGTCCGGACCCGGCAGCATGCGGTCAGTGATGATGGCGTCGAATGCCTCGTTCAACGCCAGGAACAGCCCGTCGCGGCCGGTATGCGCCGCTTCGACCACGTGCCCGATCTCCCGCAGGCCCTTGGCAAGATAGTCTGCGGTCGCCCGGTCATCCTCGATCAGCAGCACGCGCATCGCCGTTCCTCATCCCTGGCCTAGGCCATCCTATGTGGGCCATCTTATCTGGCCCCACGCTTGACGAGGATAGCGGGCTCAGTCGCGCATGAACCGGCCGCGTATGCCGCACCCGGTCGCGGCGGCCCAGCGAGCCAGCCCGGCCACGTCCGCACGCCGGCTGATGAGGAAATAGCAGCCGTAGCGCACCAGGTCCGCCGCCAGCCAGCCCCACATGCCATAGCGGCGGAAGATGTAGCCGCGGTTGCGGAACTGGTAGAACTGCTTCCCGGCCTCTTGCGGCACCACGGCGTAAAACCGGCCGCCAAGGATCGGATGGATTTCCGGCTGCGACCCTGGATGCAGAAATTGCGCCGCCGTGTCCAACACGATGCGTGCGCCGTCCCGGCGGGCGCGGAACAGGAACTCCACCTCGTCGCCACGGATGAAAAACCGCGCGTCCGGCAGGCCGATGCGGCGAAACAGGTCGGCACGGATCAGTGCGCCGTTGAACAAGTGCGCGAAGCCGGGGACCGGGCCATGCCGGACCAACGCCTCGACATCGAACACCGTATGGCCGGCGACGCGTATTGGAAAGGACAGCCGCTGCCGGGCATCCACGTCCACAATGAGCGGCCCGACCAGTTCGGCGCGTTGTGCCGCCGCCGTCGCCAACAGTGCGCCCAGGCAAAGCGGGCCATCGGGCCGGCCATCGTCATCCATCAGCCACAGCCACTCGGCGCCGCTATCCAGGGCGCGCTGTATCCCTGCCCTGAAGCCCCCTGCGCCCCCGATATTGCGCATCAGCCGAATGCAGTCGATCGCCGGATAGTGCCGCAGCGCCTCGCGGGTCGCGTCCTGGCTTGCGTTGTCGACGACGATCACGGCTTCGGGCGGGCGGGCTTGGTCCAGCACTGCATCCAGGCATTGCCGCAGCAGCGCCGGCCGGTCCCGGGTGACGATGACCGTGATCACCCGAGGCACGGCCACGCTTGACGGGCGGCTGGGAGCCCTGAGGCCGGACGGGGCAAGCTGCTGCACTTCTGGCTGAACGCCTATGTCAAAAGCGGTGTTGCTGATCTCATAGACTGGATTCATGGGGATAGACTACGTTCCGCCCATAAGGGCAGGGCGCAATCAAACGTAAAGGTGATGCTGACTGGGCGCGGTGGCCTACCCCTTCATCCAGGCGCGCCATAGCATCGCTGCCGCCGCGGCCCGGCTCCCAGGGGGGTCGTCAGATAATCGAAGTTCGTCGGCCTTGCAAGACGGTGGGGCGCATCGGTGCAATGGATTGCATACGGCGTCGGCAGAAAACAGGGATTCTGCTATACTGATTGCAATGTTGTTCGAATTGCCCCGTAAGATCCTGTTTTCAATCTCCAGGTTTGCCGGAATTACCGGATTACGTGCGGGTGGATATGCTCTATGACATGCCTATTACCCGACAATCTCTGGGGCTCGGGTAACTAGGGGCGCGTGTGCTCTTCCCAGGTGGAGCGCCATGGACACGTCACTTCGGACGACAAAGCCAATATTCGGCAACGAAATCCTGTGCGCCCTTCCGGCCGACGAGGTGCGGCGGCTTCGTCCGCATCTGACCCGCATCCGGATGCTGAACGGTGCGACGCTGTATCAGGCCGGAGAGCGGATCGAGCACGTGATCTTCGTCGAGCAAGGCTTCGTCTCGATGGTGGCGGCGGCGGATGGCGCGGAAAGCCGGGTCGAGGTCGGCCTGATCGGACGGGAAAGCCTGGTCGGCGCCTTGGCCCTGATCGCCCCCGGGGCAACCTCCTACGCCCAGGCCATGGTGCAGATGCCCGGAGTGGCCTATCGCATCCCAGTCGCGGCATTGCTCGCCAGCCTGGAGCAGGCGCCGATGCTGCGGCGGCTGGCGCTGCAGGCTCTCGAAGCGTCGATGGCGCAGCTTACGCAGACCGCCGCCTGCAACAGCCGCCATACCGTGCCCGAACGCCTGGCGCGCTGGCTGCTGATGGCGCATGACCGCGTGGACGGCGACGAACTGCCGCTGACGCAGGAGTTCCTGGCCATCATGCTGGCGGTGCGCCGCCCCGGCGTCACGATCGCGATTGGCGAGCTGCAGTCGGCGAGCCTGATCCGGCACAGCCGCGGCAGGATCATCATCTGCGACCGGCCCGGCCTCGAATCTGCGGCATGCGTCTGCTATGGCCGCGTACGAAAATACGTCGCAGCGCTCACCGCACGAGAATAGTAACCTCAGTTTGGTACGAGTTCGAACAGAACAGCCGACCGCGAACGTTGCACGTCCGCACTGTGTATCCCTAGTTGCGTCAGCGCCCGCGTTTCGCCAGCGCACCTGGGAACAACCGATGCCAACCGCGCCCGCTGTCGAAACCGGCGGCTTCCGCAATGAACTGTTGCGTTCCTTGCCGGCCGATGACCTCGACCGCCTGCGTCTGCATCTCATGCCGGCAACGCTCGTGCTGTCGCAGATCCTGCACGAGGTCGACGCGCCGGTTGACGATATTTACTTCGTCGAGAGCGGCTTGGTTTCCCTGACGGCCAACACCGGCGACGGCGGCCGGGTCGAGGTCGGCATGACCGGGCGAGAGGGCTTCATCGGCCTCGCAGCGCTGCTCAATCCCATGCCGATCAGCATACACCGCGCCTTCGTGCAGGTGCCCGGACGCGCAAATCGAATGCCGGCCGCAGCCTTCCGCAACCTGGCCGACCAGTTCCCAGCATTGCGCGACCGGTGCCTGCGTTACGTGCAGGTCATGCTGGTCCAGAACTCGCAGATCGCCGCCTGCAACGCCCGCCATGGCCTGCCGGAGCGGCTTGCCCGCTGGCTGCTCATGAGCCGGGACCGCATCGACACCGATGACCTGCCGATGACGCAGGAGTTCCTGTCCTACATGCTGGGCGTCCGCCGGGCGGGGATCTCCGTCGTGGCCAACGCACTGCAGTCGGAGGGCCTGATCCGGCAGTCCCGAGGCCGCATCACCCTGCTGGACCGCGCCGGCCTGGAGGCAAAGGCCTGCAGTTGTTACCGCATAGTGAAACGCAGCCGCATTCAGATCATGGGCCAGCCAGGCTAGCGCCCTGGCTCGGCGGGCTTCGGATTGCCTCTGATGCCATTATGCGGCGCTATGCCCGCCGGAGCCGGGCGTGGACGCGGTCATCCCGCCGCCACCAGCCAAGCCCCTGCACCGCCGGATGGTCGAACCGGCCATGCTGCGCCAAGCCGCCAACCGCTTGGGCGAGCAACGTCGGCCGTGGCGGCTCAACGCTGGCGTCGAAGGCGGCTGCCTCATAGCACCCGGCTTGCCGGCGCAGCATGCTGTTCCAATCGCGTAGGCCAAACAGCGCCCAGGCTGTCACCGCCCGCACATCGGCGCCCTCCGCGCGGACCGCCTCCGCCGCGCGCCACGCTTCCATCAGCCATCGGACCTGATCTTCCGGGTCCTTGCAGCCGAGATGCGCCTCGGTCAACGCGATCGGCCTGCCGTAGCGGCCCCACGCCTCACGCAGCCGCGCCGCCCACCCGGTGACCTCCTCCGGCAAGGCTACGCGCACGGCTTCGGTATCGGCATAGGCCAGCGTGCCGTTGCCGCCCCAGCACTGCTTCGGATAAAGCGCCGTCCGGTGGTCGAGGAAGCGGTCGCTGGTCACGTAATGGTTGATCCCGATCAGGTCGGGCGCCGCCTCGCCTTCGGCGAGTTCATCAAGCTGATGCGCCGGCGCCCCGGCCCGTTCCAGCATGCCACGCCATGGATGCTGCCGGTTGAGGCGCCCGCACAGCAAGTCGAGGCTCAGCCACCGGCGGCCATTCTCATACTCCGCCTGGTCTCGCAGGCGCAGGGTCGAGAAGATCCGGCCGAGATCCTCGGTGTGGACGAAACGCGCCGCCGCATTGCGGGCGCGGATGGCGCGCATGGCAAGCAGCGCTGCCCAGCATTGCGCGGCGACCGCTCGCAGGAACGCCGCTTCATCCTGGAGATGCGGGTGCCAATGGCCATACAGGCATGAGAAGCGAGCCGTGGTCAGCGGCTCGTTCACTGGGTTCCACCATGTCACCCCGGGGCAACGCGCGGCTGCCTCGTCTGCATGCCGAGCCAGCCCGTCCGCAAATCCGGGGTCGAACAGGCCACCCGGCAGCGGTCCCGCGCCATGGTGCAGCAGGCCCGCGACCGGCTCGATGCCGAGGCGTCCCAGCGTTTCCAGGCGCGCTGCATGCCAGTCCCAGCCACAGAACGTAGGGTTCGCTTCCGTGCAGCGCTCCCAAAGGATCGGATAGCGCAGGGTCCGTATGCCAAGCTCCGCTATCCGGTCGAGATCGCCGGGCCGGTCGTGGTGGCCGGTCTCACGGATTTGATCGCGCCATCCGTCGCCGATCCGCACCACGCTGCACTCCAGCCCGCCCCAGAGTTGGAGCGGGCCGCTTGAAGACGCCATCAAGCCGGTCCCGCCGCCACCTGGAAAATCGTGCAATTGTCATGCGCTTCAGTCATGAACGTGCGCCTTGGACATGCTGCGCGCGGAGGGGCATCGGCTAACTTCGTCTGGCATCTTTTTGCATCGGCCTTAAAATACGGTCGCGTCAATAAGACGCCAAAGTCGCTAAAGTTAACCCTACCAACCGCACTCAGATCGCACGAATTAGTGTAGTAGCCATGCCGGCCCGAGTGTACTCGTCCGTACATCCCGGTGTTCTGCATGGGAAAAGGCGTGGATTATCACGTCCAACGGCGAAGTTTGTTGCCCATTGCAATAATTGGGGAAATGCCGAGTTGGGAGGGCATGAGCAAGCGTCCGACGGACTATCCGCATCCTCCTCAGCGCCAATCGGTTCTGACCCAATTTCGTCAGCTCAAGATGGCTGAGTCCGCGCATGCTTACGTCCGCGGCAGCACGGTCCGGTTCTATGATTGGCTTAATCACGCCGACCGCAATGCGCTGCCCGAGGGGCCGCCGGTGTGGATCTGCGGCGATTGCCACGTGGGCAACCTGGGGCCGGTTGCCAGCACCAAGGGCCTGGTCGAAATCCAGATTCGCGACCTGGACCAGACCGTCATCGGCAATCCCGCGCATGATCTCGTCCGGCTCGGCCTGTCCTTGGCCATGGCGGCCCGCAGCTCGGACCTGCCCGGCGTCACCACGGCCCATATGCTGGAATGCATGATCGACGGCTATGAGCAGGCGTTCGAGCAAGATGAGGGCGAGCCTAGCGTGCCCACGCCCACGACGGTCAAGCTCGTGCTGCGGCAGGCAGCGAAACGGTCCTGGAAGCACCTTGCCGATGAGCGGATCGAAGGTTCCGACCCGGTCATCCCGTTCGGCAAACGCTTCTGGCCGCTTGCGGACAAGGAGCGTGACGCACTGCACGAGCTCTTTGAACAGGAAGGCTCGCGGCGGCTGGTGACCTCGCTCCGCGTCCGGGACGACGGGGCAACGATCAAGGTCCTCGACTCCGCGTATTGGCGCAAGGGCTGCAGCTCGCTTGGGCGGCTGCGCTTCGCCGTGCTGCTCGCAGTGCGCGACAAGGCTCGCAAGGACGTGAGCCATTGCCTGATCGACGTGAAGGAAGCTGTGGCCGCCGCGGCCCCCCACAGCGCCGATGCCGCCATGCCCGGCGACAACGCCGAACGCGTCCTGGAGGGCGCCCGTCACCTGTCGCCCTTCTTGGGCGAGCGCATGCTCGCGGCGCGGCTGCTGGACCGCAGCGTGTTCGTCCGTGAGCTGCTGCCGCAAGACCTGAAGCTGGAGCTGGAGGATCTCACCCGCGAGGAGGCGATGAAGGCGGCGCATTACCTCGCGGCGGTGGTCGGGCACGCCCATGCCCGGCAGATGAAGCCAGCCGACCGCAGGCAATGGCGGAAGGAGCTGCAGCGCAACCGGAGCCGGACGCTCGATGCGCCGACCTGGCTGTGGTCGAGCATCGTTGAGCTGGTGGCGGCGCACGAGGCGGCATACTTGGAGCATTGCCGCAAATACGCCCTGGCGCCAAAGGCGGCCTGACCAACGCCGCCGCAGCTTTTCACCAGGCGTTGGATTGCAGCACGCGGCGTGGGGAGCGCGCATCGATGGACGAACAGACGGACGCATCGCCGCTCGACGAAGCGCAGGCGCGGCTGAGCAAGCTGGCCGCAGCCGGCGCATCCCCCGCCCGCATCGCACTCGAAATCGGCGACATGATCGCCGGCTGGGCGTCCGAGCCGGACATGGCGGGCGTCACGGCGCAGGCGCGCATCGAACGGCTTTGGGACGGGTTCACCCGGGACGCGTCGGACCTGCAGGAGCAGATCAGCGACGCCGACCACCCCGAGGCGACGGCGCTCGGGCTGGCGCACCGGCAGCTCGCGGCGCTGCAGGCGGTCGTCGCGGCCCTGCAAGCGGCGCACGAACGCCTCCCCGGCGCGGAGAGCGCAGGCGCTTGATGCCGCCTCCGGCTTGCAACGGGCAATGCACCCGGACATAACGGAGCCAATGCGGCCTCAACTGCCGGGCTGCCAGGGGAGGCGTGTCGATGTGGGTCCTGCTGCTGCTTCCCTTCATCGGGTTGTTGTGGGTGCCGTTCTATAACTCGGCGTCGCCTGCGCTGTTCGGCTTCCCGTTCTTCTACTGGTATCAACTGGCTTGGGTCCCGATCACGGCATTGCTGACCTGGATCGTGTATCGCAGCGGCGGCCACGGGGACCGGCGATGATCACCACTGCTGACTTCAACTGGACAGCGCTCTCGGTCTGCATCTTCTTCTTCGCCCTTGTCACCGTCATGGGCTTCGCCGCCTCGCGCTGGCAGAAGGGCACCGCCGACCACGCCCATCTCGACGAATGGGGCCTAGGCGGACGCAACTTCGGCACCTGGATCACCTGGTTCCTGGTCGGCGGCGACTTCTACACCGCCTACACCGTCATCGCCGTGCCCGCCCAGGTCTATGCCATCGGCGCACAGGGCTTCTTCGCGTTGCCGTATACCATCGTCGTCTATCCCATCGTCTTTGCGATCATGCCGCGGCTTTGGACCTTCGCGCAGGCGCATGGCCACGTCACCGCCGCCGATGTCGTCTATGGCCGCTACGGCTCCCGCGGGCTCGAGCTCGCCGTCGCCGCCACCGGCCTGCTGGCGACGATGCCCTACATTGCGCTGCAGCTCGTCGGCATGGAGGTCGTGATCAAGGCGTTGGGCCTGACCGGCGAGCTGCCGCTGATCGCCGCCTTCGCGATCCTGGCGCTTTATACCTATTCCGCCGGGCTGCGCGCCCCGGCGCTGATCGCGTTCGTGAAGGACATCATGATCTACGTCGTGGTGATCACGGCCGTCGCCTTCATTCCCTACAAGCTCGGCGGCTACAGCGCGGTGTTCGAGGCTGCCGGCAGGGACTTCGCGCTGAAACCGCCCGTGCCGCCATCGGGCTTGGTGCTGCAGGCGTCGCAATACTGGCCCTATGCCACGCTGGCGCTCGGCTCGGCGCTGGCGGCGTTCATGTACCCGCACACGCTGACCGGCATCTTCGCCTCACGGTCGGCCAACACCATACGCAAGAACGCGATCCTGCTGCCGGCTTACACCCTGCTGCTTGGCCTGATCGCGCTGCTCGGCTACATGGCGCATGCGGCCGGGATCAAGCCCGCGACGCCGAACGACACGGTCCCGGTGCTGTTCCGCACGCTGTTCCCGAGCTGGTTTGCCGGGTTCGCCTTCGCCGCCATCGCCATTGGCGCGCTGGTGCCGGCCGCGGTCATGTCGATCGGCGCGGCCAACCTGTTCACCCGCAACATCTGGAAGGCCTATGTCAACCCGTCCGTCACCAACGCCGGCGAGGCGCAGGTTGCGAAGATCACCAGCTTGGCCGTCAAGGGCGGCGCGCTGATGTTCATCCTGTTCGCCCCCGTGCAATACGCGCTCGACCTGCAGTTGCTTGGCGGCCTATGGATTTTGCAAACCTTCCCGTCCGTCGTGTTCGGGCTGTTCTTCAACTGGTTCCGCGCTCCGGCGCTGTTGCTGGGCTGGGCGGTCGGCTTCTTTGGCGGCAGCTATATCGCCTACATGGACGGGCTGAAGCCGCTGCATACGGTCGTGGTCGGCGGCGCCAGCTACACCGTCTATGTCGGGCTGCTGGCGGTATTGGCGAACGTGCTGGTGGCCGCCGTCGCCAACCTGGCGCTGCGCTCGACCGGGGCAGGGGCGCCACGCCCGGCCTAGCGCCACTCGTTCCAGCTCTGGATCGACCTATATAGGCGGCTGGAGGTTTGAACATGAGCGACTTGGCCACTCTGGGCGCCGCTCCGCGGCTGCAAAGGCGTGTCGGCCGCTGGGTGCTGCCCGCCGCCGTCGCGATCGTGGCGCTCCTCGCCGCCAGCGGCAGCTTCTTCACCGTGCAGCCGACCGAGATGGCCGGGGTGCGCCGCTTCGGCGTGGTGACAAGCGCAGCGCCGATCGGACCCGGCCTGCATTTCAAGCTGCCGTTCATCGAAACGGTCGACCACCTGCAGGTCAGCCTCACGACTTTTCAGGCCGGCGACCTCGGCGTCTATACCATCGACAACCAGTCCGTCCGCATCGGCATCGGCCTCAGCTACCGCGTGCCGCCTGACGCCGTGTTCCGGCTGCTTTATGGCGTGGGCCGGTCGGGCGACGTCGATATCGACGGCAATCTCAGGCCCATTATCGCCGACCGCGCGCTGCGCGTGTTCGCCCGGCGCAACACCATCAGCATCTCGGCCGAGCGCGAGAGCATCGCCAACGAGATCCGCCGGTCGATCCAGGAGGCGGTCGAGCAGAACTTCGGCATCGAGGTGGTGGACCTGCAGTTGAGCCGGATTGAATACAGCGCGGCCTTCAGCCAATCCGTGGAGGCGGCGGTGCGGGCGAAAAACGAAGCGCTGCAGGCGGAGAACACTGTGGCGAGGATCCGCTACGAGGGCGAGCAGGCCAAGGTGCAAGCCGAGGCGCAGGCCATCGCCGTCACCACCCGGTCCGAGGGCGAGGCTCGCGCCGCCGTGGTCCGGGCCCGTGCGGAAAAGGAGGCGGCGGTGCTGCGGGCCGAGGGCGAGGCGCAGGCGACGACCCTGCTCGGCCAGGCCCAGGCCTCCGCCGTGCAGCAGGTAGGCACGGCGGTCGCGGCCAACCCGCGCGTGGTGGACTACGAGACGACCCGGCGGTGGGACGGCAAGCTGCCGGCCACCATGCTGGGCGGCGGGACCGTGCCGCTGCTGGCCTTACCAGGCGGAGCGGCCGGTCGTTGATAGCGCGCCACTGCCCGGATCAGCGGGCCGACGCGGGATGTTCCAAGAAGAACCGCAGCATCTCGCGGGTCGCGTCGGGGCCGCGCGGATCGGTGTAGGTGCCGGCGGCGCTGCCGCCAAACCAGGCATGGGCGGCGCCGTGCACCGTCCATTGCTCGACCATCGTCCGCCCATCCGCGCTGTCGTGCAGCGTGCGGGTGTAGGCGTGGCCGCCGGCGGCCCGGCCCTGTTCGGTCCGTGTCCGGAGCGCCCCGGTTTTAGCCATCTGCGCTGCGACCGCGTCGCCATTGCGCGGGTTGACCGTCATGTCGCGGTCGCCGTGGAACACGATGGCCGGGACGGCGCGACGCCGCGCCCGGGACCCCGCGCCTTCGCTGCCCCGCTGCATCGCCGCGAGTGCCGACGGGATGTCTCGCGCCGCCCCGCAGGCAAGGCCCGAATGCACCCCGATTGCGGCATAGAGATCGGGATACGCCTCGCCCATCACCGCCGCAGCCGCGCCCCCGGCCGACATCCCGGCGACATAGACCCGCCGCGGGTCGACCGCGTAGTCCCGCATCACCTCGCGCGTGATCCCCGCGATGATCGACGGCTCGCCCGCGTCGCGCTGCTGGTCGCCCTCGTTGAACCAGTTCCAGCACTTCTGCGCATTGGCGGACCGGGTTTGGCCGGGATAGGCGACGAGGCAGGCCGCACGCTCCGCCGCGGCGTTCATCTGCGTGCCGGCGGCGAAGTCGTCCGGCGACTGGGTGCAGCCATGCAGCATGACGATCAACGGAACCGGCTCCCCGCGGTAGCCGCTGGGCACATAAAGCTTATAGGGCCGGCTGCCGGCCTGGTTGCCGAAGGTCCGCGCCAGGAACTTCGCGCCGTCCGCCGCAGGCGCTGCCGTCGGCGAGGCCGGTGCGCGTCCGCCACCCCGCGCCTGCGGCCCATCTTGGCCAATCTGGTCGAGCAGGCCGCGCAACGCATCGGTTAGCGATGTCTTCACCATGCCCTTTGCCCGGCCGGACTGCAATTCGGACTTGGCCCGGGCCGTTCCATTCGCGACCAAGCGCTGCAGCGCCGCTGTGGCCTCGGTAAGCAAGCCATCGGGCAGGATGTGCTTCATCGTCATGTCTTTCTACGCTTTGGGGCACACAGAGGCGCCCGTGTCCGCAGCCGGAAACTGCCGTTGGTGCGGCACCATTGAATTCGATCGTCCAGTGCGGAATTGAGTGCGGGAATGGCGTGCAACGCGCCTAACGCTGCGCTGCCGATTTCGTCCCGAAATCATCCGGGTGGATGGAAACAATTAGCTGCGACGCAGCTTGCAAGACCTGACCCGGACGGTTGCCCCCTCGTGCGGCTCCCACATAACGCTCAGCGCGCCGCAATCGCTCTATAAACTGTGTTGCGCGACACTCCCAAACGCCGCGCGGTCTCGCTCAGGTTGCCGCCGGTGTCGCGATGGGCTGCAAGAATGCGTCCCCGAACGCTGTCGCGCAGGCTGCCCGGCCTGTTGCACAACCCGCTGCCCCGCCCTTCGCTCTCGCCCGGTGGCGCATGGCGGACCGCAGCGACGGCCGCTGCCAGGTCGATCGACGGCCCTATCTGATTCATCGTCAGCCGGGTCAGCACGTTGCGCAATTCCCGGATGTTGCCGGGCCAGCGCCAGCCCGCCAGGTGGTCCAGCGCATCCGTATCGATCGTACTGCCCGGCGCAACGTCCGCCAGCACGTGCCGGGCGATCGCCCCCAGGTCACTGCGGTCGCGCAGCGCCGGGAGCAGCACCGGCACGGTATTCAGCCGATAGTACAGGTCGGCCCGGAAGCGCCCGGCCTCGACGGCTTCTTCGATCCCGGCATTGGTCGCCGCCACCAGCAGCACGTCCACCTGTCGCGGCCGGCCACCCCCGACCGGACGCACCGACCAGTCGTCCAACAGGCGGAGCAGCACGGCCTGCAGCCCCATTGGCATGTCGCCGATCTCGTCCAGGAACAAGGTGCCGCCGTCGGCCTCGCACACCAGGCCCGGCGCGCCGCCGCGCCGCGCGCCGGTGAAGGCGCCGTCGGCATGGCCGAACAGCTCCGCCTCGATCAGGCTGCCAGTCAGCGCCGCGCAGTTCACCGGCACGAACGCGCCCCGGCGACGGCTCACGCGATGGACGTGGCGCGCGACCTGCTCCTTGCCGGTCCCGGTCTCGCCGCGGATCAGGATCGGCAGCCGCCGCAACGCCCCCGCCTCCGCCTGGCGCAATGCGGCGCGGACCGCGGGGTCTTCGGCGACGAAGCTGGGGGCGACGAAGCTGGGAGCGACGGAAGCGGGTGGCTCCACTGCGGTGCGGCGGGCTGGCGCCAGCCGAACCGACAACGGCCCCAGGTTCTCGACATCCGCCACGAAAACGCTGCCGACGCGGTCCTCCAGCCGCTGGAAGCCATTGCGCGCGCCCTCCATAAGCGCTGCGAACCGGGTGCGGAACAGGTCCTCGAAGTGCCGGAGCGGCGTGGCGGGAAGGCCCTGCAGCAAGAAACGCGCCTGTGCGTTCACCCCCAGCACCGTGCCCGCCGGGTCGAGCGCCAGCAGCCCGGCGCTGAGCGTGTGCAGGTATTCGCTGCGGCTGTGAAACGCCATCACCAGGTTGCCGCGATGATGCTGGCGGAACAGCCCGTTCTCGATCTGCGTCGCCGCCATGCCGACCAGCGCCTGCGTGTGCTGCTGGCGCGACCCGCAATGCGAGGAGGCGTCCAGCACGCCCGCGAGCGTGCCGTCGGGGCCGAGCACGGGCGCGGCCGTGCAGGTCAGCGAACCGTAATGCGCGAAGAAATGCTCGCCCCCGTGCACCGTCAGTTTCTGCCCAGTCCGCGCCACGGTGCCCAGCGCATTGGTGCCGCGCAAACTCTCCGCCCATAGCGTGCCCGGCCGGATGCTGGCATTGCGGGCGGCGTTGCGGAAACTCGGGTCGGCGATGGTGTCCAGCAGGGTGCCGTCCGGGCTGGCGAAGGCGATCAGGAAGTTGCTGCCGGCGATCTGGTGATACAGCGTCTGCATCTCCGCCAGCGCCAGCGCCCGCGCCAGGTCCATGCGGTCGCGGGCGGCCTTGAGCTGCGCCTCGTCGATCGCCTCCAGCGGCGGTGGGCGCTGCGGATCCAGGCCCAACTCCAGGCAACGCGTCCAGCTTGCAGAAATCTCCGGCGCTACCAGGTCCGTCGAGATGGAGTCGCCGCGCTCCATGACGCTGCGGGCGCGGGTGAGTCGGTCCATAGCCGAAGCCAGCATGCAGAGTCCTCCGTGGGCCGCACGTTCGACGGCCTCGTTTGTGCAGACGTAAGGTCGGCCAGGTGGTCCAGGTCGTCTGGACTTGGCAGCGTAGAGCAAAGCGGCGCTCTAACCCAAGCACTGAAATTGGAACACGGCGTTTGTTCCAAAATGGAACACTGCGCTGTTCCGTTACTGCTCCGTGGCGCAACAGGCGCAATAGCAGGGCATACCGAAAAACCCAGCCCCGCCACGGTTCCGCAAGTTGGCACGTGCCTTGCGGTAACCCTGGCATAACCGCCAGCCGACAAGGCGGCACGACGCCAGGGGACGGACGCATGAAAGCAGCAGTGCTCGAAGCCTATGACGAGGCGCTCACCGCCGACCAGTTCGTCCACTACAAGGACGTGGCGGACCCGCGCATCGCGGCGCCGACCGACGTCATCGTGCGCATCGGCGGCGCCGGCGTGTGCCGCACCGACCTGCACATCGTCGAGGGCATCTGGCGCAGCAAGGTCGAGGTCGCGCTGCCCTACATCATGGGCCACGAGAACGCCGGCTGGGTCGAGGAGATCGGACCCGGCGTCGAGGGCGTGAAGGTCGGCGACGCCGTCATCTGCCACCCGCTCGTCACCAGCGGCCACTGCCTAGCCTGCCGCCGCGGCGACGACATGCACGCGACCGACAGCAAGTTCCCCGGCATCAACGCCAATGGCGGCTACGCGGAGTACCTGCTGACCGGCGAGCGCGCGTTGATCAAGCTGCCGCAGTCGCTCGCGCCGAAGGATGTCGCGCCCTACACCGACGCCGGGCTGACGGCGTATCGCGCGGCGAAAAAGGCGTCGCGGCACTTGTTGCCGGGGCAGTATTGCGTGGTGATCGGCGCGGGCGGGCTGGGCCATATCGGCATCCAGGTGCTGGCCGCCCTGTGCGCCGCCGAGATCATCGCCATCGACCGGTCGGACATGGCGCTGCAGCTTGCCAAGGAATGCGGCGCGCATCACACGGTGAAATCCGATGGCAACGAGGTCGAGGCCGTCGCCGCATTGACCGGCGGGCACGGCGCCGAGGCGGTGATCGATTTCGTCGGCGAGGGCGACGCGGTGGCGCGCGGCCTGGCCATGACGCGCAACGGCGGCGTCTATTACATCGTCGGCTACGGCGGCAAGATCGAGTTGCCGACGCTGGACATGATCACCGCCGAGAAGACCATCGTCGGCAACCTGGTCGGCACCTATCCCGAGCTGGTGGAGCTGATGGCGCTGGCCGACCGCGGCCGGGTCAACCTGGCGACGCGCGAATACCGGCTGGTGCAGGCGAACGACGCGTTGAAGGACCTGCACCACGGCAAAATCAGGGGCCGCGCGGTGCTGGTGCCTTGAGCCAAGCGGGGAGCCAGCCGGAAAGCCAGGCAGCCATCGCCGACAGCCGCGTCCCGGTCACGGTGCTGACCGGCTTCCTCGGTGCGGGCAAGACGACGCTGCTCAACCGCATCCTGTCCGAGCAGCACGGCAAGCGCTACGCCGTCATCGTCAACGAGTTCGGCGAACTCGGCATCGACGGCGGCCTGGTCGTCGGCGCCGCCGAGGAGGTGTTCGAGCTCAACAACGGCTGCGCCTGCTGCAAGGTGCGCGGCGACCTGCTGCGGGTGATCGGCGGCCTGGTCAAGCGGCGGGACCGGTTCGACGGCTTCCTGGTCGAGTGCTCCGGCCTCGCCGACCCGGCGCCGGTGGCGCAAACCTTCTTCGCCGACGACCTGGTGCGCCAACGCGCCCGGCTGGACAGCATCGTCTGCGTGGCCGACGCGCGGCACTTGGTTTCCAGCCTGGCCAGCAGCCGGGAGGCGGCCGAGCAAGTCGCACTCGCCGACACGATCCTGTTGAACAAGACGGACCTGGTGGACGCGGCCGGGCTGGCAGAGGCGGAGGCGGCGATCGACCGCGCCAACCCAGGGGCGCGGTTGCTGCGCAGCGTGCGCTGCGACGTGCCGCTGGACCAGATTATGGACCGCGGCGCTTTCGACCTGGCCCGGCTGCAAATCACTGGCGACGGACACGCCCGCCATCACGGCCACCACGACCATAATCACCACGATCGGGCGATCGACAGCGTGTCGCTGCGGCTGGACCGTCCGTTCGAGCGCAGCCGCTTGCTGGCCTGGCTGCAGCAACTGGTCATCGAGCGCGGGGCCGACCTGCTGCGCGCCAAGGGGATCGTGGACCTCGCCGGCTCCGACCGCCGCCTGGTGTTCCAAGGGGTCCACATGATGATGGACACCGACATGGCCCAGCCGTGGCAGGCAGATGAGGTGCGCGAGAGCCGCCTGGTGTTCATCGGCCGCAACCTTGACCGCGGCGAGCTGCTGCAGGGCCTGCGCCACTGCCAGGCCGACGCATGAAACCGCCTGCGACACCGACGCCGCCGCTGCTCGACCTTCTGGGCGCGTCCTGGTCGCTCGATGCGCCCATCACCGGCGTTGCTTGGGATGGCGCGGTCGCCGGCTTCGCGCTGGGCGACGGTTCGCTGGCTACGGGCCGGGCCGAGTGGGACGGCGGACCCAGGCTTGGCCCGCGGGAGGGCGGCGGGATGGAGCTGGTGCCCGGCACCGCGCAACGCCCACCGGTTGGACGCCAACGCGTGCACGGCGGCGCTTGCCTATCCGTGGCGGCGGACCCGGATGGCGGCTTCCTGAGCGGCGGCGATGACGGCCTGCTGGCGCATACCGGCGCCGACGGCGAGGTGCGCAGCATGGGCAGCTATCCCGGCCAGTGGGTCGACCTAGTTGCGGTCTCGACGGCCGGGTGGCGCGCCTGGGCGGTCGGATGCAACGTTTACCTGTCTGGCCCCGGCACGGCGGAGGTCGTCGCACCGGGTTCGGTCACGGCGCTCGCCTTCGACCCGGCCGGCACGCGGCTCGCCATCGCCTACTACCACGGCGTCACGCTGTGGCGGGCCGATGGCGGCGAGGCCAGCGTCCTGGCGACCCAGGGCTGCCCAAGGTCCGTCGCCTGGAGTCCGGACGGCGCCTACGTGATCTGCGGCTTGCAGGAGAACGCGCTGCACGGCTGGCGCCTGGCGGACGGCGGCGACATCGAGATGGGCGGCTACCCCGGCCAGCCGCGCTCGCTGGCCTTCTCGTCCGACGGGCGTTTCCTGGCCAGCAGCGGCGCGCCGCGCGTCGTGTGCTGGCCGTTCGATCCGCCGGGCGTCGACGGCCAGCCGATGGAATGCGGCATGCCGAGCAGCCGCATGCCGGTCTGCATGGTGGCGTGCCATCCATCAAAGCCCTTGATCGCCGCCGGCTACCACAACGGCGCGGTGCTGCTCTGCCAGCCCGGGCACGACGACATCCTGTTCGCCAAAGGCTCGTCCGGCGGCTCGGTCACGGCGCTGGCGTGGTCGCCGGACGGCGGACGCCTGGCGATCGGGACCGAGGGCGGCGAGGCCGGCGTCGTGGCGCTCCCGGCCGGGCTATTCCGCTTTCCCCAACCTTCCAATCGAAAGATGGCGTGATGAGCGACGAAGCCCTCTCCAAGGACCAGTATTTCGAGATGCTGGGCAAGCTCGTGGACGGGATGATCGCGGCGCACGGCAAGGATTTCGCCATGGGCACGCTGGTGCTCGCGGCGCGGTTCGTCGCCGAAGGCAAGAAGCTGGGTCCACGCCTCGATGCGGACGCGACGCACTGATGTCCCAACCTGTCGCAGCCGCACGGATCGTTTTGGGACATGCTGCGACGCAATATGTCCCAAGTCAGGACGTGCTGCGTTGCAATATGCAGCATCTTACCGAGCAATATCCTAGCAGCTACGCAAATACTGGACGTGGACTAGACTGGTACGGGAATTGCCTATGGCAAGGGAGCGGGCGCTTGCAAGCGTGACAATATTAGGCGCTGGTCCCGCGTCCAGCGCCGAAGTTACTATTCTGAAGAAGTTTCTGGCCTGAACCAAAGCCAAGGGAGAACCCACAATGCCTGACAGCCTAAGTCTCAGCAAAATCACTGCTCAGAAGGGAATGAGCATCGGTGAGGCGGCGCGCCGCGTCGCCGACCTCGGCTGGACGCCGAGCTACGTCCAGGAAGCGATGACCTTCCCCACCGACTACAAGATCACCAAGACCGCCCGCGACCCGATGAAGCAGGTGCTGCGGTCATACTTCCCGATGCAGGAAGAGAAGGACAACCGGGTTTACGGCGCGCTCGATGCGGCGCTCCGTGGCGACATGTTCCGCGACGTGGAGCCGCGCTGGGTCGAGTGGATGAAGCTGTTCCTGGCGATCATCCCGTTCCCGGAGATTTCGGCCTCGCGCTCGATGGCGATGGTCGGGCGGCTGGCGCCGGGCGAGGAGCTGCGGACCGGGTTCACGATGCAGATGGTGGACGAGTTCCGCCATTCGACCATCCAGATGAACCTGAAGAAGTGGTATATGGAGAATTACATCGACCCGGCTGGGTTCGACATCACCGAAGCCGCGTTCGGCAAGTGCTACGCCACCACGATCGGCCGCCAGTTCGCCGAAGGCTTCGTGACCGGCGACGCCATCACCGCCGCTAACGTCTACCTGACCGTCGTGGCCGAAACTGCGTTCACCAACACGCTGTTCGTGGCCATGCCGTCCGAGGCCGCCCGCAACGGCGACTACGCCCTGCCGACCGTGTTCCTCTCGGTGCAGTCCGACGAGAGCCGGCACATCGGCAACGGCCACTCGATGCTGATGTCTATCATCAACGACCCCGACAACCACCAACTGCTGGAGCGCGACCTGCGCTACGCCTTCTGGCAGAACCACGCCATCGTGGACGCGGCGGTGGGCACCATCGTCGAATACGGCACGACCAACCGCGACAAGAACAAGGAGTCGTACGCCGAGCTGTGGCACCGGTGGATCTACGAAGATTATTACCGGACCTACATGCTGCCGCTGGAGAAGTATGGCATCAAGATCCACCACGACGACGTCAATGCGGCGTGGGACCGGATGGTCAAGAAGAACTACGTGCATAAGACCGCACAGTTCTTCTCCGTGGGCTGGCCGGTGGCGTTCTGGCGCCAGGAGGCGCAGACCGACAAGGACTTCGAGTGGTTCGAGCATAAGTACCCCGGCTGGTACGCCGAGTTCGGCGATTACTGGAAGTGGTATGCGAAGCTGAGCGTGCCGGGCGAGACCAACATCCTGTTCAACCAGGACGTCGGCTACGTCTATCCGCACCGTTGCTGGTCCTGCATGGTGCCGGCGCTGATCCGCGAGGACTTCTGCGTCGATACCGTCGACGGCAAGCGTTACACCTACTGCTCGGAAGTGTGCCGCTGGACCCACAAGGTGGCGTTCTCGGCCGAGTATGAGGGCCGCGCGACCCCGGCGATGGGCCGGTTCAGCGGACGCCGCGAGTGGGAGGATTGCTACGCCGGATGGGACCTGGCGGACGCGATCACCGACCTCGGCTTCGTCCGCAGCGACGGCAAGACGCTGACGCCGCAGCCGCATCTGCACTTCGACGACAGCAAGATGTGGAAGCTGGACGACGTGCGCGGACACAAGCTGGCCAGCCCGTTGCAGGCCATCCGCGCCATGTCGGACGTGGAGCTTGAGAAGCACATCGCCGAGTATCGGGCCGGGTTCAAGATCAACCCGATCAACTGAGGCTGGGCAACTAAAAGCTGCTTGACGAACGGGGGCCGGCAGCAAGCCGGTCCCCGGGACTAACGGTAAGCCGGTCCCTTGGACTGGCAACAGGGAGAAAAACGATGGCCGATGCAGCCGTCCATACTGTCCGTTTCGAGCCGGTCGGCATCGAAATGGACGTGAACGAGGGTGAAACGGTGCTGGATGCGGCGTTCCGCCAGGGCATCTCGGTCATGCACGGCTGCAAAGAGGGCCAGTGCGCGAGCTGCAAATCATTGCTGATCGACGGCGATATCGAGCTGATGAAATACTCGACCTTCGCGTTGATGGAATCGGAGCGCGACACCGACCACATTTTGCTCTGCCGCACGCTGGCCTTCAGCGACCTGACCATCGAACTGCTGAACTACGACGAGGACCTGCTGAGCCGGTCCATCGCGGTGAAGTCTTTCCCCGGCACGGTCACGGCGATCGCGCCGCTGACGCGCGACATCTGCAAGCTGACGATCGAACTGGAATCGCCGATCCGTTTCTGGGCCGGGCAGTATGTCGACCTGGAGGTGCCGAGCCACGGCGTGACGCGTGCCTACTCGATGGCCAGCCCGCCCAATGGCGGCACGACGCTCGATTTCATCATCAAACAGTATCCGGACGGCGCTTTTTCCGCGCTGCTGTCCGGCGTGCTGCAGCCCGGCGATCCCATCGTCGCCCGCGGGCCGTACGGCACCTGTTTCCGCCGTGAGGGGCGCACCGGGCCGCTGATCCTGATCGGCGGCGGCTCCGGCATGTCGCCGCTGTGGTCGATCCTGAGCGACCACATCGCCAGCGGCGAGCAACGTCCGATCCGATTTTTCTACGGCGCACGCACCCGGGCCGACCTGTTCCTGATGGCGGAATTCACGGCGCACGCCGCCGCGTTGCCGGATTTTCGTTTCATCCCGGCCTTGTCGAATGCCGGGGAAGACGACGGCTGGGAGGGTGAGACCGGCTTTATCCACGAGGTCGTGGCC
The DNA here is from genome assembly GCA_964236715.1 of uncultured Acetobacteraceae bacterium. Lineage (GTDB taxonomy): Bacteria > Pseudomonadota > Alphaproteobacteria > Acetobacterales > Acetobacteraceae > CAHJXG01. The sequence goes on from CAXSGE010000005.1 coordinate 72,751, forward strand.
CGCGTGCTGCGGGCGGAGAAGCTGGCGGGCGACATGGACGCCTTCTCCTGCGGTCCGCCGCCGATGATCGATGCCGTGCTGCCAATCCTGCAGATGGCCGGGGTGGAGCCCGAGCGGATCTACTTCGACAAGTTCACGCCGGCAACACGCTAATAACGAGAGGGAAAGTCCAATATGAGCGCCACCCAGGAGCCAATTGCACCGCGGAAGTCAGCCGCCGCTGGCGCCGCGAAATTCGCGGGTTCGGACAGCCGGAAATACAACTACTTCACGCCGAAGGGCCGCAAGGCTTCGCATTACGAAGACATGACGGTCGATGTGCAGCCGGACCCGAAGCGGCATCTGCTGCAGGACTGGATCATCTCGTTCGCTGACGGCACTCCCACCTACAGCGAGAGCTGGACTGCGGCCAAGAGCTCCGACTGGCACGTGTTCCGCGCAGTCGACCAGGAGTGGGAGCGCACCCACTACCAGCGCCAGTCCACCATCGTCGGCATGATTGCCAACGTGGTCGAGAACGGACGCCGCTCGGGCGCGGTGAAGCGTTTCGACAAGGGCTGGGTCAGGATCCTGCAGGACCACCTGGGCGCCTACAAGCACGCCGAGTTCGGCCTGGGCATGGCGACGATGCAGGCGCAGCGCTACGGCTACACGCAGATGATCAACAATGCCGTGCTGACCAACTCGTCCTACAAGCTGCGCTTCGCCCAGGACCTCACGCTGTACTTGGGTGAGATCGGCATGGACCTCGAAGGCTTCGACCAGGAGGCCGGCAAGGCGCATTGGATGGACGACCCGGTGTGGCAGGGCGTGCGCCGGGCGGTCGAGACCATCGGCGGCTGCACGGACTACCTCGAACAGTATTTCGCCATCAACGTCGTGTTCGAGCCGCTGGTGGCGGAATTGTTCCGCAGCGGCTTCGTGATGCGGGTCGCGGCGTCGCAGAACGACTTCATGACCCCGTCGGTGGTCGCGGCGGCCGAGGGCGACTACGAGCGCAACCTCGCCAACGCGATCGAGCTGTTCCGCATCCTGGTGCTGGACGAGGCGCACGGCCAGGCGAACCGGGCGCTGTTCAATGGCTGGATCGAGAAGCACGGCGCGGAAGCAGTGAACGCGGCCAACCTGCTGCAACCCATTTGGTCGCAGCCGCGGGTGAAGATCACCCAATTTCCCGATGTGGCCGAGAGTTCGCATGACCGGCTGCGGGCAATCGGCTCGGAGATCGGCCTCGACGTGCGTCCCCTCATCGGCGGTTAAGGAGAAGCCACATGTCGTCGCATACCGATAATATTTTCGAGTCGATGAAGAACATGCATCGCGACCAGACCATCTCGCACCAGTGCGGGGTGACGATGAACGACAGCGTCGAGGCGCGGGCGATCGCCGAGGTGATGGCGGAGAAGCCCGGCATCCGCGTGACCTACATGCCGGCGATGATCCGCATCGACGGCGAGGGCAAGATCGAGTTCAAGATGGACGAACTCAGCGAGTATCTCGGCCGCGAGATGACGCCGCATCTGTTCGAGATCTCGACCTCCACCCATTACGGCCGGATGGTGATGGTGGACGACAACACCGTCGTGCTGTTCGGCAATATGGACGAAATGAAGCAGTATATCGAATAGGAGGACGCACCAAATGTATCGGACCAAAGACGGCGAAGAGATTTTCATCATCGACGGCCACGTTCACTTCTGGGACGCCAGCAAGGCCAACCAAAAGAACGTGCACGGCACGCAGTTCATTGATTGCTTCTATGCTTACCACTCGAACCTGAGCCCCAAGGACCAGCTCTGGCCCAAGGAGAAGTTCGAGAAATACGACGCGGAGACCATGCACCGGGACTTGTTCATTGACGGACCCGACGACATGGCCATCATGCAGCCGACGTTCCTGACGGACTTCTATAACAACGGCTTCAACACGACCGAGCGCAACTCGGCCATGTCGAAGAAATATCCCAACCGCTTCATCCTGAACGGCGCCTTTGACCCGCGCGACGGCGAGAAGGGGCTGGAGGACCTGCACGCGCAGGCCGAAAAGTACAAGCTGAAGGGCGTCAAGCTCTACACGGCCGAGTGGCGCGGCGAGTCGAAGGGCTACAAGCTCAGCGACAAGATGACCTACCGCTATTTGGAAGCGGCCGAGAAGCTGGGGATCAAGAACATCCACGTGCACAAGGGGCCGACCATCCTGCCGTTGAACCGCGACGCCTTCGATGTGGCGGACGTGGACGACGCGGCCACCAGCTTCCAGAACCTCAACTTCATCGTCGAGCATTGTGGCCTGCCGCGGCTGGACGATTTCTGCTGGATCGCGACGCAGGAGACCAACGTTTACGCCGGCCTCGCGGTGGCGCTGCCGTTCATCCACAGCCGGCCCGCGTATTTTGCCCACATTATTGCGGAGTTGTTGTTCTGGGTGGGCGAGGACAAGATCCTGTATGGCAGCGACTACGCCATCTGGACGCCGCGCTGGCTGGTCGAGAAGTTCATGGACTTCGAGTTGCCGGAGGACATAGCGAAGGAGACTGGGGTCAGCCTGACCTTGCAGGCGAAGAAGAAAATTCTGGGGCTGAACGCCGCGCGCATCTACGGCATCGATATCGAGGCACAGAAGGCCAAGCTGCGCGCCGGCGAGCTTGTGGCGGCGGAGTGAACGACAGCGACAACAAGCGGGTTAGCGAAGTGCTGGCCCGCCTCGACCGCGTGAATGACCCGGAGCTCGACGAATCCGTCACCAGCCTCGGGTTCGTCACCGGCGTGTCGGTGACGGATGAAGGCCGGGTCGAGATCGGCTTCCGCCTGCCGACCTACTGGTGCGCGGCCAACTTCGCCTTCCTGATGGCGGACGACATGCGCACCGCCGTCGGGCGGCTGCCCTGGGTTCGCGGCGTGGGCGTCGAGCTGGGCGAGCATATGTATGCCGAGACGATCAACACGGCGATGCAACGCGGCCAGTCGTTCCAGGAGGCGTTCGCGGCGGAGGCGGATGGCGACCTGGACGCGCTGCGCCGGGTGTTCGAGGTGAAGGCGTTCCAACGCCGGCAGATGGCTTTGCTGGACCACCTGCTCGAAGCGGGACATGCGCCGGAAGCGTTGGTGACGCTGACCATCGCGCAACTGCGGTCCTTGCCCGGCGGCGCCGGAGCGCAATTAATCGAACGCTATTTGGAGCGCCGGGGCGTGCCGGGACCAGACGGACCGGACGCCCGGGCCTTCGTGGATGAACACGGACGCATTGTGGCCGCGGCCGAGTTTCCAGCGCATCGGCGGACGCTGCGCCGGGTCTCGGTCAATGTCGAGTTCAACGGCGCGCTATGCCGGGGCCTGCTCGCCGCGCGCTTCAACGAACCGGAGGGGGAGCCGACCCTGCTGGATTTCGTGCATGGCCGCGTGAAGGAAGCGCCGCGCCGCGCAATCTGAACAAGCACTTTTCCGCGCCGACAAGAAAAGATCGAGGGAAGAACCATGGCTAAGATGATGCTGCACGACGAAGCGGCGCGGCTGGCGCTGGGGCGGGGCGTGTCCAAGCTGGCGCGGGCCGTGCGCGGCACGCTGGGGCCGAAGGGGATGAACGCGATCATCGACCGCCCGATCGGCACGCCGATGATTTCCCGCGACGGCGTCAGCATCGCCCAGGAGATCGAGCTGGCGTGCCCGTTCGAGAACATGGGCGCGCAGGTGCTGCGCGAAGTCTCCAAGCAGACCAATGAGGTCGCGGGCGACGGCACCACCACCGCCACCGTGCTCGCCGATGCGATGGTGCAGCAGGGATTGGAGTGCCTGGCGCGCGGCGCCAATCCGGTCGAACTGGTGCATGGGCTGGAGGTCGCCACGACGGCGGCGATCGAGGCGCTGGGCCGCATCGCCCGCCCGGTGCGCGGCTTCGCGGAGACCCGCGCGGTCGCGATCATCGCCGCCAATGACGAGTTCACCGGCAACATGGTCGCGGAGGCGCTGGAGCGCGTCGGCAACGACGGCATCGTCACCGTCGAGTTCGGCACTACCGTCGAGACGCTGCTCGAAGTCGTGGATGGCATGGCGTTCGACCGCGGCTACCTTTCGCACCACATGGTCACCGACGTCGAGCGCATGCTGGTCGTGCTCGACGATCCGATGATCCTGATGACCGATTGCAAGCTGCTGACGACCGACGACGTGGCGGCGATCGAGGCGTTGATGGAAGGGCAGAAGCGCCCGCTGCTGATCATCGCCGAGGAGGTCGCCCCCGCTTGCGTCATCGCCCTGCTGTCGCGGCGGGACCGTGGCGAGCCGCCGATCGCCGCCATCCATCCGCCCGAATACGGCCACTGGCGCAAGGCCATGCTGGAGGACATCGCCATCGCCACCGGCGGCCGGGTGATCGCCCGCGACCTCGGCGGCAGCATCGCCGGCGCGCAGATGCGCGACTTGGGCCGCGCGCGTCAGGTGACGGTCTCGGCCAACCAGACCACCATCCGCGCCGGCGGCGGCGACCCGGCCACCGTCAAGGCCCGGCGCGAGCAGGTCGCCCGCCAATACGATGCCGCGCCGCAGAACATCGAGCGCGACAAGTTCCAGGTGCGCCTGGCCAAGCTGTCAGGCGGCACCGCGATCATCCTCGCCGGCGGCGCCACGCCCGTCGAGCAGAAGCGCCGGGTGCAACTGATCGAGGATGCGATCAATGCCACGCGCGCGGCGGTCGAGGAGGGCATCGTGCCCGGCGGCGGCACTGCGCTGCTGCAGGTCGTCCCCGACTTGGAGCATGTGGCCGATAGCCTGTCCGGCAGCGCGCGCGAGGGCGCCGGGCTGCTGCAGGGCGCGTTGGCCCAGCCATTGGCCTGCATCGCCAAGAACTGCGGCCTGGACGCCGCCGCCATCGTCGAGCGGGTCCGGCAGTCGCGCCGCGGCGTGGGCTTCGACGCGCGGACCGGCGGGTTCATCGACCTGGTCGAGGCCGGCGTGATTGACCCGGTGCGCGTCACCGCCACCGCCGTGCGCAACGCGGCCTCAGTGGCCGGGCTGATCCTGACCACGCAGACGCTGATCGCCACCAAGCCGGACGGCGTCGACATCACCGCCGGCCCGGCGATGGGCGGCGGGGCGGAGCTGCTTTAACCAGCCACTACATGGGGGACGCGCATGGCCGAACGGCGGCTCCACGGAATCAGCCTTCCGGCGCCCATCACCCCAAGGCCTGGCACCCCAGGGCCTGTCACTATCGGCCGCCGCTCGGAAGCTGCCGACACCATGGAGGCGTGGGAGCGCTTCCTGACCGGCGACCCCAACGCCGCGATCCCGGCCCGCAACTTCGTCGTCGCGTCCTGGCTGCGCAGCCAGCAATTGGGCATCAACCCCACGGGACGGTCCGCCCCGCTGGTGGCCAGCGGCGAGGCTGTCGAGCGCCTGCGCCGCCGTCATGCCGACCTGCTCTCGGCCGCGGCCAAAGTGTTCGTCGCCATCGCCGACGTATTCAGCGGGTCGCGCTCGATCATGCTGCTGACCAACAACGACGGCGTCGTGCTGGACGCGGTCGGCGACCGGCAGACGCTGGACCAGGGCGAGAACATCCATTTGACCCGCGGCGGCGACTGGCGCGAGGAGGCGGTCGGGACCAACGGCATCGGCACCGCGCTGGCCACCGGGCGTCCGGCCCAGGTCCACGCGGCGGAGCACTTTTGCGAGGGCATCAAGGCCTGGACCTGCGCCGCCGCCCCCATCTTCGAGCCCGGCACCGGCGCGATGCTGGGCGTGGTCGACATCTCGGGACCGCCGTCCACCTATCAGCGCAACAATCTTTCCCTGGCGGTGTCGACCGCCCGCCAGATTGAGATGATCCTGGCGGAGCGGGCGGCGAACGAGCGGATGCGCCTGCTCGAAGTGTGCCTCGACCGCATCAGCGAGGCGGACGTGGCGGGCATGGTGGCGATTGACCGCGCGGGACGCCTGGTGCACCGCACCGGACGGGTGCCGACCCTGGTGGGATTGGGCCAGCGCGTGCCGGGCCTGGACGACGGTTCGACGGTCGAAGACTGGGCCGGCAGGCTGCCGGAGGGATTGCGCGCGGAGTGGTTCAGCCCGGTGCGGGTGGACGGGCGCACCATCGGCGCCGTGCTGGTGGTGCCGGTCCGCCCGCGCACCGCGACGCCCGGGCAGCAGGGCGCATTCGACGCGATCCTGGGCCGCAGCGCAGCGATGCTGGAGGTGCTGGACCGGGCGCGCCACCTGGTCGGCAAGCAGGTTCCGGTGCTGATCGAGGGCGAGACCGGCACCGGCAAGGAGCTGTTCGCCCGCGCCATCCATGCCGCGCATGATCCGCGCCGTCCGTTCATCGTGCTCAACTGCGGCGCCGTCGCCAAGGACCTATTGGCCGCCGAGTTGTTCGGCCACGTGCGCGGCGCGTTCACCGGGGCCACCAGCGAGGGGCGCCAGGGCCGCTTCGAGCTGGCCAATGGCGGCACGCTCTGCCTGGACGAGATCGGCGAGCTGCCGCTGGACCTGCAGCCCTTCCTGCTCCGTGCGCTGGAGGAGGGCGTGATCTACCGCCTGGGCGACGGGCAGCCGCGACGGGTCGAGGTGCGGCTGCTGGCGTTGACCAACCGCAATTTGCTGGACGAGGTCACCGCTGGGCGGTTCCGCCGCGACCTGTATCACCGCATCAGCGTGACCCTGATCCGGCCGCCCCCGCTGCGCGACCGCCACGGTGATGTCGAAATGCTCGTGGCGCATTTCAACGCATTGCTTGCGGAGCGTCACGAGGTGGCGCAGCGGCGGTTCGGCCCCGAGGTGCTGCGCCTGCTCGCCGCCTACCATTGGCCCGGCAATGTGCGCGAACTGCGCAACGTCGTCGAAAGCCTGCTGCTGATGTCGGATGCGCCCGATGTGCGGCTGGATGAACTGGCGGCCGGGCTGTCGTCGGAGCCGATCAGCGCGGCGCCCACCGCCTCTGGAGCGCCCGCCAGCATGGAGGCCACCGCCAGCCTGGAGGCTACCGAACGTGCGGCGATCATGGGCGCAATCCGGCTGTGTTCCGGCAACCTGACGGCGGCGGCGAAGTCGCTGGGCGTTTCGCGCAGCACGCTGTATCGGAAGATCGAGCGCTACCAACTGCAAGTCTGAGCCGCGCAGCCCAATTATAGAAGGTTCGGCTGTTGGAAAATTCATGACCCGGCGACTGCTGCTCGCTGTCTTGCTGCTTTGGGGATTGCCGGACCGGGCCATGGCCGGGCAGCCATTCCAAATCGAGCTTGGCGACAGCGGCCCGGATGGAGCGCGCAGTGTTGGCGTGGTCGTCGACCGCGCGGCCTTGCTGGATGAGCTGCCCGCATTGCAGGAGCAAGGCGCGCTTTCGAAAGCCATCTCCGGCGACGACGTGGCGAAGCACCCGGCGTCCTATGCCAACGCGCTGTCTCTGCTGCTGGCCTTCCGCGCGGTCCACGACCTCTATGCCGGCGATCCTGGCCTCGGCGTGACCCGCTGGAGGGTTGCGGCTGCGCCTGGCGGCGGCCAGGGCGCCCGCGAGATGTTCTCGTTCACATTCGACCGTCCGACGTATGAGCGCCTTCCCTGGGACCGTCTCGCCTTCACTGATCTACCGAAGGCGGCCCCCGGCTTCAGCTATAACCTCCGGTTCACGCTGGAAATGTCGCGCGAGGTCGACGGCAGCATCGGTGACGACTAAGGCAGCATCCCTTGGACCAAGCATGTCACCGCACGCCCTACCGCGCGAGATGCTTGTCGAAGAAGGCGGCGATCTCCGTGAATGCTTCCTTCGTCTCGGGCGCGGTCGCGTCGAACAGGTACTGCGCATGGGAAAAACCCTCGAACACCTGCAGCTCGGCCTCGACGCCGGCCTCCCGCAGCTTGCGGTGGGTGCGGACGGTGTTGCTGAGGAACAGGTCGCGCGTGCCCGAGGTCAGGATCGCCGGCGGGAAGCCGTGGAAATCGCCATAGATCGGCGAGAGCTGCGGGTCCTTGAGGTCATGCCCATTCGCATACAGCAACGCCGCATGGACCAGATAACCGTTGTAGCTGACCAGGACATTGTCCACCCATTCGTTGGTCCTGTAGGTGTCGCCGGTCTCCGTCAGGTCGGACCAGGGCGTGCCCGGCGCGATGGCGGCAGGCAGCGCCAGCCCCTCCTGCTTGGCGCGCAGGATCATCGCCAAGGTCATGCCGCCGCCGGTCGAGGTGCCGATGACCGCCATGCGGCTCGGGTCCTGCATGGCCAGCGCCGCCTTCCAGACCGCCATGGCGTCGTCCATCGCCGCCGGATAGGGCGTGTCGGGCGGCATGCGGTAGTCGAACTCGATCACCTTGTAGCCGCCATAGGCCGCGATCAGCATCGCCTCCGCGGTGCCGGACTCGCCCGGCCCATACACGTAACCGCCGCCATGCGCGTTGATGATCAGTTGGTTCCGGTGCGCCTCGGGCATCGTGTTCGGCGTGAAGACGAAGCATTTCACCCCGCCCATCGTCGTCGTTTCCATGGTGACGCCAAGCGTCTTCCGCGCCGCGGCCAAGGACGGCAGCGTGGCGTCGGCCAGCTTTTTCACCAACGCCCGCCATTCGTCGGGGTTGGCCGGGTTGGCGTTCCAGGCCGGGACGCGGTAGGGCGCGCCGACCAGGGCCTGTGCCGCCGGGCTGATATCCTGGGGCACCGGGAACACCCGCGGCGGCGCACTGCGCGGACCCGGCTTGGCGTTCGCGGCGCCCTGGGCGGCCTCAAGCGTCGCGAAGTCCGGCGCTTGCGCAAGCGCCGGCATGGCCACTGCAAGAGCCGCGAGCAGGGCCGTAAGCCGAAATGGGTGGGTGATCGTCGCCTCCTGTGCCGACGCCTTCTGCTGCCAAGGATTGGCGGCGGACGCGGCACCGCACCCTAAAATCCAGGCTGCGATGACGCAATGCGCTACGCCTGGCCTCCGGCGCGGGCCCGCCCGGCAAGCTGCTGGTCCGCCAAGGCGCCGAGCAGGATCACCCCGCCCATCACGGCGAAGTTGAGCGAGGACGGGATGCCGAGAATGTTGACCAGGTTCTGCAGGATCTGCAGCAGCACGGTGCCGAGCACGATGCCCAAGATGCTGCCCTCGCCGCCCCGCAGCGAGCAGCCGCCCAGCACCGCCGCCGCGATGGCGTACAGCTCGTAAAAACTGCCGAACGACGAGGGCGAGACCGAGTTGGTGTAGAACACCAGCAAAACCGTCGAGATGCCCGCGAGCCCCCCGCTCAGTACATATGCCCCGGCCACCACAAGCCCGGTGCGTATGCCGGAGTAGCGCGCCGCCTCCTCGTTGCGGCCCACGGCGAACAGGTATCGCCCGAACACCGACCGGTGCAGCACCACCGCCATCACCGCCGCCACGAAAACCAGCACGAGGAACGGGTTCGGCACGCCGAAGCTGCGTCCGGACGCGAGCCAGGTCAGGCTGTCCAGCCCCTCCGCATAGCCGAAGCCGATCGTCGCGTCCCCGGTGTAGTAGCGCGCAGCGCCACGGTAGATCAGCAGGCCGCATAGCGTGACCACGAACGGCTGCAAGCCTGCCCGCGTCACCAATGCGCCATGCAGCGCCCCGATCAGCACGCCGCCCAGCAGCACGGCCAGCAGCGCCAGCGGCCAAGGCGTGCCCTGGTTCGCCAGCAGGTCGATGAAGATCACTCCCAGGAGCGCGAACACCGATCCGACGGAAAGGTCGATGCCGCCGGTGATGATGACCAGGCCCTGGCCGATGCTGAACACTCCGAACAGGCCGATCAGGTTCGCCATGTTCAGCAGGTTCACCGCCGACAGGAACCGCGGGTTGAGCGCCGTCGTGATGCCGCCGATCACCAGCACCAAGACCAGCAGGCCAAGCTCCTTCTTGCCCATGCTACTTGCCCATCAAGCCGGGGCCGCTGCCGCTTGGCCGATCGCCAGCCGCAGCACCGCCGCCTCGCTGAACTCCGGACGGCCAAGCGTCCCGGCCACCCGCCCCTCGTGCATCACCGCCACCCGGTCGCTCACGCCGATCACCTCCTCCATGTCGCTGCTGATCATCAACACCGCGACGCCGCGGTCGGCGAGGGCGCGCATCAGGGCATAGATCTCCCCCTTGGCGCCGACATCGACGCCGCGCGTCGGCTCGTCGAACACGATGGCGCGGGGTTCAAGCGCCAGCCAGCGGCCCAGCACCACCTTCTGCTGGTTGCCGCCCGACAGCGTCCCGGCATGCACCGCGGCGTTCGGCGCCTTGATCCGCAGGGTGACCCGCTGCGCCTCTCCGGCCTGCGCCTCCGACGCCGGGCTGATCAGGCCCAGGCGCGAATGGCGGGGCAAAGCCGGCAGCGTCACGTTCTGCGCGATCGGCATCCCGAGCACGAGGCCGGAGCGCTTGCGGTCCTCCGGCACCAGATACAGCCCGCGCGCGATCGCGTCCCGCGGCGAGCCGATCCGCACCGGGCGCCCGTCCAGCCGGATGCCGCCGCTGACCGCCGGCTCGATGCCGAAGATTGCACGGGCCAGCGACGTCCGGCCCGACCCGACCAGCCCGGCCAAGCCCAATATCTCGCCGGGCCGCGCGTGCAGGCTGGCGCTGCGGTCGGGAAAGGCCGTCGTCACCAGATCCTGCAGCTCGAGCCCGCCCTCGCCTGGCAGGTTCGCCGGCGGGATGTGCAGGGATTGCAGGTCGCGTCCGATCATCATCCGGGTCATGGCGGCGTGGGCGATCGCCTCCCGCGGCAGCTCCCCGGCCACGCGGCCATCGCGCAGGCAGGTCACGCGGTCGGCGCAGGCCACGACCTCGCCCAGCCGGTGGGTGATGTAGATCACCCCGGTTCCAGCCGCCCGCAGCCCCTCCACGATCGCGAGCAGCCGGTCGGTCTCGGATAGCGTGAGGCTGCTGGTGGGCTCGTCGAGGATGATGATCCGCGCGTTGGACGAGAGCGCGCGGGCGATTTCCACCAGTTGCCGTTGTGCGATCGACAGCCGGGCGACCGGGGCGTCCGGCCCGAAATCCGCGCCGAGCCGTTCGAGCAGCGGCGCGACCCGTGCCCGGCAGGCGCCACGGTCCACCAGGCGCAGCGGCCCGGCGCGCAGGTTCTCGCGCCCCATCAGCACGTTCGCCGCCGCGTCCAGGTTGTCGAACATCGACAGCTCCTGGTGCACGAAGGCGACGCCCTGCGCCTGCGCCTCGGCGACCGTGAGATGCGTTCGGTCCTGGCCGCCGATATGGATGCGTCCGGCGTCCGGCCGCACCACGCCGCCCAGAATGCGCATCAACGTGCTCTTGCCGGCGCCGTTCTCGCCGATCAGGCCCAGGACCTCGCCGGCGCCGAGCCGCAGCGACACGCCATCCAGCGCCTTGACGCCGGGGTAGCTCTTGGTGATGCCCTCAAGCTCCAGCAAAGGGCTTGTCACGCCGCTTCGCTCGCCAGGCTAGCTCGGGCGCAGGATCTGCCGCATGAAGCCTTGGAACTCGGCCACGTTGCTGCTATCGATGATGCGGGTCGGCACGATGACCTGCTTGTTGGCGGGTATCCACGCCTTATCGCCGGCGAGGCAGCGCACCATGCCCACCATGGATTGATAGCCGAACTCGAACGGCTGCTGCACCACGGTCGAGTAAATGGTCCCATCGGCCACGCCGCGCAGCGTCAGCGCATCCTCGTCGAAACCAACGATCTTCACGTTGTTCTCGCGCCCGGCCTGCTTCACCGCCTGGTAAATCTGCGGCGTGTTGTAGGCCCATAGCCCGACCATCAGCCCGAGGTCGGCGTAACGGGACAATGTGTCTTCGGCATTGCGCTTGGCGCGGGCGAAATCGCTCTCGTCCGTGCGGACGTCCAGAATCTCGATGTTGCCGCCCTTCAAAGCTTCGCGGATGCCCTGCACCCGCTCCCGCGCGTTGTCCGCGTCCATGGTGCCGACGAACAGCATGGCCTTGCCGCCGTTGGGCAGCGCCTTTTTCATTTGGCTGCCCGCTTCCCGGCCCGCGGCCACGTTGTCGGTGCCGATATACACCACCCGGTTGCTGGCCGGCGCGTCGCTGTCGGTGGTGAACAGCAGCGCCTGCGACGCCACGCGGTTCAGCGCGTCGGTCGAGCTGGCCGGATTGATGGCCGAGATCGCAACCCCGGCGACCTGGCGCGCGATCAGCTCATCCAGGATGCGGCGCTGCTCGGCGGCGCTGGCCTGGGCCGGGATGATCATCTGCATGTCGTATTCGGGGTGTTCCTTGTTCGCCTTCTCGATGCCCCGGCGCGCGATGGTCCAGAAATCGGCCGACACGTTCACCACGAAGGCGAGCGTGCGCTTCTGCTGCGCCGCCGCCGGGCGTATCCCAAGTCCGAGGGCAGCCGTGGCAAGGCCAGCATTGAATTGACGACGGTCCATGAACGCTTCCTTTGGGGTCTCAAGCGCCCCTGGATTCGTACGCTAGCAACATCAGCGCCGGAAAGGAAAGCGCCGTGTCACAGCCATCCGCCGTCGACCATATGATGCTGGCACGCAATGCTGGTTGACGCGGGCGGACGAGGCGCATGGACCTGCGGGCTTGGGTTGGTTAACGTCATCCGACCTGGCACCGCAATCAAGACGGGGCAAGAGGAGGGAACCGCCATGCAACGACGCCATTTCCTGGCCGCCGCCACAGCAACCACTGCACTCGCCGCAACACGCGCGGCCCACGCCGACCGGCTGCCGCTCGGCGACCTGCCGGGCACCCGCTATCCCGACCCGCGCGTCGAGGTGCTGGACAAACGGTTCCACGGCAAGGTCGGCAACGCCGCCATCGAGCGCATCGCCACCGGGTTCCGCTGGGCGGAGGGGCCGGTGTATTTCCGCGCGAGCAACGAGCTGATCTGGAGCGACATCCCCAACAACCGCCTGATGCGCTGGTCGGAGGAGGACGGCCACGTCAGCATGTTCCGCAAGCCGTCCAACTACACCAACGGCAACACGTCCGACCGCGAGGGCCGGCTGTTGTCCTGCGAGCAGGAGTCGCGCCGGGTGACCCGGACCGAGCACGATGGCAGCATCACCGTGCTGATCGACAGCTACCAGGGCAAGCCGCTGAACGCGCCGAACGACATCGTGGTGTCGTCGGATGGCGCGGTCTGGTTCACCGACCCGGGTTATGGCATCGATGGCGACTACGAGGGCCGCAAGGCGCCGGCCGAGCTACCGAGGAATGTTTACCGCCTCGAACCGCAGACGGGGGCGCCCACGGTGGTCGCGAGCGACTTCACCCGGCCGAACGGCATCTGTTTCTCGCCGGACGAGAAGACGCTGTATATCATCGACAGCGGGATCACCCATGGCGGGCCGGCGAACATACGCTCCTTCAGCGTGGACGGCGGCAAGCTGTCAGGCGGCAAGGTGTTCGCCGACAACTTCGCCCCGGGCTTCACCGATGGCATGAGGACGGACACCGAGGGCAACGTTTGGTGCAGCATGGGCTGGGCCGACGCCAAGGAGGACGGGGTGCGCTGCTACGCGCCGACGGGGGAGCTGATTGGCAAGATCCATCTGCCGGAGACCTGCGCCAACCTGTGCTTTGGCGGCGTAAAGAAGAACCGGCTGTTCATGACGGCCAGCACTTCGGTTTACGCCGTATATGTCGACGCCGTGGGGGCGCAGAAGCCCTGAGACGCGGGAGTTCGGGGGCAGGCGTGGCTGCCTGGTCCCGAAACCCGACTACTGACTTACGAGCGGCTCCGCCCGGGGCCGCCGACCCATGTCCCTGAACCGAACCGCTCCATACGAGGTTCAATCAGTCCGCGCGGCCTGTTTCTGGGTGTCGGCCGTAACCCGCCACACGGCGTTGCCGACATCGTCCGCGATCATCAGCGCCCCGGCCTTGTCCAGCGCCAGGGCGACCGGGCGGCCATGGGCGTGGCCGTCATTGTCCAGGAACCCGGTGACGACGTCCGCGGCCATGCCGTTCGGCCTGCCGTTCGCGAAAGGGATGAACACCACCTTGTAGCCGTTGAGGACCTGCCGGTTCCAACTGCCGTGCTCACCGACGAAGGCGCCGCCGCTATACTTCGCAGGCAAGCCGCTGCCGGTGTCGAACACGAGGCCGAGCGGGGCCACGTGCGAACTCAGCGCGTAGTCGGGCACGATGGCCTTCGCGACCAGGTCCGGGCGTTCGGGCTGCACGCGCGGGTCGATGTGCTGGCCGTAATAGCTGTAGGGCCAGCCGTAGAACCCGCCGTCTTTCACCGAGGTCATATAGTCGGGAACGAGGTTCGGGCCGAGCTCGTCGCGCTCGTTGACGACGGCCCACAGGGCGTGGCTTTGCGGCTCCCAGCTCAGGCCGTTCGGGTTGCGCAGGCCGTCGGCGAAGATGCGGTGGGCGCCGGTCGCACGGTCGATTTCCCAGATGGAGGCGCGGTCGAGCTCGGCGCCGATGCCGTTTTCGGTGATGTTGCTGTTGGAGCCGACGCCGGCGTAGAGCTTCGTGCCGTCCTCGCTGGCGACCAGGCTCTTGGTCCAGTGATGGTCGATGGGGCCGCCGGGCAGCGGCGTCAGCACGGCGCCGGGCTCGGCGATGCTGGTGGCGCCTGGGGTGTAGTGGAAGCGCAGGATGGCGTCGGTGTTGGCGACATAAAGGTCACTGCCGACCAGCGCGACGCCGAACGGCGAATATAGGTGATCGATGAAGACGGTGCGAAGGTCATACTTGCCGTCGCCATGCGTGTCGCGGAGCAGGGTGATGCGGTTGCTGCCTTTGCTTGACCCGGCCGAAGTGACGAGCGACTCGATCCACTTCATCACGATGGTCTTCGGGCGGCTGATTGGGTCGAGGTCAGGGCTGCGCGATTCGACCACCAGCACGTCGCCGTTCGGCAGCGTGTAAACCGAGCGCGGGTGCTCGAGGCCGGTGGCCATTGCCGTGACCTTCATGCCGTCCGGCACGGTCGGCGCTTCGCCGTCTTTCCAGCCGACCACCTGGGCAAGGTGCATCGGCGCGACCAGGTATTGCTGCGGCTCCGGCAGGACGGGGTTGGGGCCGATCTGCGTCTTCGTGTCGAAGTCGTCGGGGGCCGCGGCGGTAAGCGCAACGGCGGCGACGGCCCCAAGCGTGAGCCGGCGCGTCAGTTTGGATGGTTTGATTGTCATTGGCGTACTCCCGAATATGGCACCGCCCCGCCCCGCCGATGGCCCGCTCTGGAAGCAAGCCACACAGTCGCCAGCATGGCCACGAGGGTGATGGCCGATAATGCAAGCCCCGTCGGCATGACGGAGGTCCAGGCGTCGCGGCTATGCACCAAGTTGTTGAAAACCGCGATGACGAGCACCAGCAGGCCGCCGAGCGCGATGGCCCAGACGGACCGCTGCGCGCGGGCGCGGCGACCGGCCACTAAACTCACCAGGCCCGCAATGGCGGCCACCACGCCGCCGGCCAACCCCACTGCCAGCAGCCAGGCGGAGAAGTCCGCCCACATGATGTTGGCCGTCTGCACATAGGCGATGTCCGTGAGCAGCGCGCCCGTGAAGCAGGCGATTGGGAAGGCGACGAGCGTTCGCAGGATCGGGTGTCCGCCGGGTCCTGCCGTGGACTCGGATATGTCGCTGTTCATTGACTTTTCCCACTGCAGGAGTGCCGTCCACGGGCGATGGCTCTCTGATAGCATACGGAGCCACGACATGGAGAGCGTTAGCTTCGCCGCAACCCGTCGATGAACACGTCCACCAGGCGGAGCACGTTGCCTTGCCAGCCCGGCTTGTCGTGCGTGTAGCACAGGCCCACGATCGTCCGCAGGATGTCCTCGGTGCTGATATCGTCGCGGATCATCCCCGCTTTTACCGCGCGCCGCAGCAGCGGCTCCAGCGCCCGGCCCAGCCGGTCCATGGAATAGGCGGTAAGGTCGGACGACGCGTGCACGGCGACGGCGAGGGCGGCGGACATGCCCTTCTTCGTGGCCACGAACTCGACGTTGCCGTGCATCCACCGGCGCAGCGCCTCCAGCGGCGGCAAATCCATCCCGAGTTGCTCCGCCAGTTCCACCAACTGTTCCACCTCGCGGCGATACACCGCCTCGAACAGGGCCTGGCGGGTGGGGAAATGCCGGTATAGTGTTCCGACGCCGACACCGGCCTGACGCGCCACCGCCTCGAGGCTGCCCGCTGGGCCGGCGGCGGCGAACACCGACTTCGCCGCCGCGAGCACCCGTTCACGGTTGCGGACGCTGTCGGCGCGGGGCTTGCGCCCCGGCTTGGCTGCGCGCGCACGCTTGGCGGGAAGAACATCGTCCATGCCGGCTCAGGTTTTCTCCATTTGTAAAGCGGCTCACTTGCAAAACGGCCCACTTGTAAAACGGAGGGTGCCTCCGTATTTGCCGCTGCATCACAGCTCTGATCGGAGTACCGCATGAGCCTGTCAATCACCCTCACGATCAACGGCGCCGACCGGGCCATCACGCTCGACGATCCCCGCATCACGCTGCTGGACTTATTGCGCGAGAGGCTGGACCTTACCGGGACCAAGAAGGGCTGCGACCGCGGGCAGTGCGGGGCCTGCACCGTGCTCGTGGACGGCCGGCGGGTGAATTCCTGCCTCGCGCTGGCGCTGAGCTATGACGGCGCCGACATCCTTACCATCGAGGGCGTCGCCCAAGGCGCAATGGACGGCGGCCAACTGCACCCTGTGCAGGCTGCATTCATCGCGCATGACGCCCTCCAGTGCGGCTTTTGCACGCCGGGCCAGATCATGAGCGCGATCGGGATGATGCAAGAAGGCCAGGTCGGCGACGACCCCGAGCGGGTGCGCGAGGCGATGAGCGGCAATCTCTGCCGCTGCGGCGCGTATGTCGGGATCACGGAGGCGGTGCTGGACGCGCAGCGGACGATGGTTAGCCGGAGGGACGCGGCATGAACCGCTTCGAATACGCCCGCCCGGCGACGCTCGCCGAGGCCGTCGCGGCGGGGGCCGTGCCAGGGGCCGCGTACCTGGCGGCCGGCACCAACCTCCTGGACCTGATGAAGGGCGGCGTGATGCGGCCGGGCCATCTGGTCGATATCGGCCGGCTGCCCGGGCTCGACCGCATCGAGCAGCTGAGCGATGGCGGCGTGCGGATCGGCGCGCTCGTGCGCAATGCGGACCTGGCCTACGACACGGACTTTGCCCGGCGGTTTCCGGCTGTGGCGGAAGCGCTGCTCTCGGGCGCCTCGGCCCAGTTGCGCAATGCCGCGACAGCGGGCGGCAACCTGCTGCAGCGGACGCGGTGCGCGTATTTCTATGACACGGCCAGCGCCTGCAACAAACGCGACCCCGGCGCCGGCTGCGACGCAGTGGGCGGCGAGAACCGGCTGCACGCCATCCTGGGCTGGAGCGAACACTGCATTGCCACCCACCCATCCGATTTCTGCGTGCCGCTCGCCGCACTCGACGCAGTGGTCGAGGTCGAGGGCGCCAGCGGGCGGCGTGACATCCCAATCGAAGCGTTCTACCGCCTGCCCGGCAGCACGCCGGAGCGGGAGACGGAGCTGCAACCCGGCGAGCTGATCACCGCGGTGCGCCTGCCGGCCGAAGCCGCCGGTTTCGCCGCCAACGCCCGCTACCTGAAAGTCCGCGAACGCACGTC
The DNA here is from genome assembly GCA_964236715.1 of uncultured Acetobacteraceae bacterium. Classification (GTDB taxonomy): domain Bacteria; phylum Pseudomonadota; class Alphaproteobacteria; order Acetobacterales; family Acetobacteraceae; genus CAHJXG01. The sequence goes on from CAXSGE010000005.1 coordinate 90,297, forward strand.
GTACGCTTTCGCCGTGGTCTCGGCCGCCGCCGCGCTGCGGATGGAGGGCGGAGTGGTCGCGGAGGCCCGGGTCGCGCTGGGCGGCGTCGCGATGAAACCATGGCGCGCCCGTGCGGCCGAAGCCGAACTGGCCGGCGCCCGTCCGGACCCCGCCACCTTCCGCCGGGCGGCCGAGGCGGCGCTGGCCGATGCCAAGCCGTCCGGCGACAACGCCTTCAAGATCGAGCTCGCCCGCCGCATCGTCGCGCGCGCTCTCACGCTGGCCGCCGCGGGCACGCCCGATCGCATGCCCGCTTTGCCTGCCTCGCCCTTCTCCGGAGCCATCACCCATGCCTGAGATCACGCTTACTCAAGCTCCCGCGCATATCCGCATGGGGTCGAGCATCGGCCAGCCGCTGACCCGGCGCGAAGGCGTGCTCAAGACCACGGGCGCCGCCCGCTACGCCGCCGACAACCACCCGCCCGGCATGGTGTATGCCGCGCTCGCCGTGAGCAGCATCGCGCGGGGCCGGGTCACTGCGCTGGACGTGGCGGCGGCGAAGGCCCATCCCGGCGTGATCGAGGTGATGACCCCTGCGAACGCTCCGAAACTCGCGCTGGACCCCGACGCGAAGAACAATCCGTTTATGTTCCGGCTCGACCTGCTGCAGAACGACAAGGTGCGCTACGCCAACCAGTCGATCGCCGTCGTGGTGGCGGACACGCTGGAGGCCGCGACCGAGGGCGCTCTCCTGTTGGCCCCCCAGTATGAGGCCGAGACGGCGCGCACGGGTCTGGACTCGGACGACAGCTTCGCACCCCCGGCCGTCGGTGCCGGCAGCCCGGCCGCCGAGAGCCACGGCGACCTCGCGGCCGGACTCGCGGCGGCGTCGGTGCGGATGGAGGCGGTCTATGACACGCCAGCGCAGTACCACAACGCGATGGAGCCTCACGCCATCGTGGCGGCCTGGGACGGCGACACCCTGTCCATCGACACGCCGAGCCAGGGCATGGCGATGGCGCAGGCCCGCATCGCCGGGCTGTTTGGCATAGCATCTGAGGGCATCCACATCCGCAGCCCGTTCCTCGGCGGTGGCTTCGGTTCCAAGGGGCTGTTCTCGGGGCCGCAGGTTCTTGGCATCATGGCCGCGCGCCTCGTCGGCCGCCCGGTGAAGCTGGTGCTGCGGCGGGAGCAGATGTTCGGCCCCGTCGGGCACCGCGCCCCCACCCGGCAGACGCTGCGGATGGGCGCCGACGGCCAGGGCGCGCTGACGGCGCTGTCCCACCACGCCAAGACCGCCACCAGCACGTTCGACGATTTCATCGAGCCGGCGGCCAATGCCTCCCACGCGCTCTATGCCAGCACGGCGATCACCACGTCGCACGAGGCGGTGCGGATCGACACCGGCACGCCGCTGTTCATGCGGGCACCCGGCGAGGCCCCCGGCAGCGCCGCGCTGGAGAGTGCGATCGACGAGATGGCGCTGGCCTGCGGCATGGACCCACTCGCGTTCCGGCTGAAGAACTACGCCGAAATGGAGCCGATCAGCGGCAAGCCGTTCTCCTCCAAGGCGCTGCGCCAGTGCTATGAGCAGGGCGCCGAACGGTTCGGCTGGGCCAAGCGCCCGCAGGCGCCGCGGCAGATGCGGGACGAGGCCGGCCTGCTGGTCGGCTGGGGCATGGGCACGGCGGTGTTCCCGGCGCTGATGTTCCAAGGCCACGCGCGGGCGGTGCTGCGCCAGGACGGCACGGGGGTGGTGGAGACCGGGGCGCACGACATGGGCCAGGGCGCCTGGACCGCCTTTGCCCAGATCGCGTCCGACTCGCTTGGCCTCGACCCGGAGCGGACGGAGTTCCGCTCGGGCACGTCCGACCTGCCGGATGCCGGGATCGCCGGCGGCTCGGCGCACACGGCAACGGTGGGCGTCGCGATCCACGGCGCCGGGGCAGACGTGATCGGCAAGCTCGCGGACCTGGCGATGGGCGATGAACGCTCTCCGCTGTTCGGCGCCGGCAATGCGGGCGTGATCGCGCGCGGCGGCCGGCTGCATCGCCGCGACGACGAGGGGCGCAGCGAGAGCTATGCTGACATCCTCACCCGCGCCGGCGTGGCGGAAATCGAGGGGCGCGGCACGGGTGCTGCCGACCCGGCGGCGCAATCCGCCTACGCCATGCACGCGCACGGGGCGGTGTTCGCCGAGGTGAAGGTCGACCCGGATTTCGGCCAAGTGCGCGTGACCCGGCTGGTCGGCGCGTTCGCCGCCGGCACGGTCGTCAACCCGCGTATGGTCCGCAGCCAGTACTATGGCGGCATGATCTGGGGCGTGTCCTTCGCCCTGCACGAGCACGCCGTGATGGACAAGCGCACCGGCCGCCCGATGAACCCGAACCTGGCCGAGTACCATGTGCCGGTGAATGCGGACGTGCCAAGCATCGAGGCGATCCTGGTCGAGGAACGCGACGTCCATGTGAACGCGCTCGGCATCAAGGGCGTGGGGGAGATCGGTGTCACGGGCACGGCGGGCGCCATCGCCAACGCGGTCTGGCACGCGACCGGCGTGCGCGTCCGCAGCTTCCCGATCACGCTGGACCGGTTGATCGAAGCTTAGGGCAACGGCGCGCGAGCACGTGCTGCCAGGCCGGGGGCGTTGAACGCGCCGCTGACGCCTCGTGGTGCATTCCGCAAGCCTATAAAGCCCGGCGCTCCTTTTGCAGATGGCTGAGCAGCTTCGCGACTTCGTCTGGCGCCGGAAGCTCAGCGGTTCGCCAAACAAGCTGGCCATCGCGATTGATCAGGCTCATCGCGGTGGAATGGTCCTCGCCAAGGCTTGACGCTCCGTCGAAGAATTGCCGGGCGCGCGTCAAGTCCATCTTTGCAGGTGAGACGGCGGTCCACCCAACCCGGGCATCGAGGCCTTCGAGCCATGCTTTCAGCGCGTCCGGCGTATCATTAAGTGGGTCAATGCTTAATGAAATTAGCTGGATGCCTTCGGACGGAAAGCCTGCCAAGGCCTCCTGTGTACGCACAAAAGTAGCTGCCTCGATCGGACAGATGGACTTGCACCTCGTGAACATAAGCTGAAGCGCAGTCACGCGTCCGAGCAGTTGCTCACGCAGCGAGCCCCGGAAACCGTCGCTTGAAACAATGCCGATATCAGGCACCTCAAGTGGCGGTTTGACGGGGCCGATGCCGTCATGCGCAAACGTCGGCAGCGCGTGAAAGGCGAGACTGGCAGCCAGGCCGGCCAGAACCGGACGGCGCGATACAAGCCGCGCCGTGCCTGGAGACGGCATCGATCCAATGCCCCCTTTGTTCCCTGTCCGGTTAATGGCTTGTCCCCATGACGTAATGCCATAGGTCAAGGCACTGATCGTCGCTGATTGCATAGCGCGGCATCCGGCGGGTGATGAGGATATACGCGGGATCGACTCCGGTGCGGAGCGTCCGGCAAAAGCTGGCGAGCGAGAACGCAGACGGCGGCCCGCCCCGGCGAGCCACAAGCTCCGTCATCCCTTGCCGATCCAACAAGGGCGCAAACGAACGGCCTGCCCCGAGGCCTGCTTCGCCTAGGTGACAGTTTGAACATGAGACCATCCTAGGCGGCAGGGACTCGGCATGGCCTGCTATCGCAGCTTGCAGCGTGTCCTCACCGAAAAACATGCGGCGGCCAGTTGCGGCGGAGCTGTCCGGATTTGCGGACGTGCCGGCCGCCGCCGTTTGAAGGAAGCATCCCAGCAACAGCACGCCCACGGTCCAGTTGAGGCACCGCCATGTCGCCTGGCTGCGTATCCGGTATGGGTGCAAATGGCGCCGGGACATGACAGGCAGCTACAACGCTACTTTGATGATGCGGGCGATGCTCGGCGTTCCCTGCGCATTGATTGCGAACAGCATGTAATAGCCAGGAGGAGCCACGCCCGGATCGCTCGGGAATGTCAGTTTGTAAGCGGTCGTCGCACTCGGCGCGGCGGCTAGGGGAATGCGCCTCTGGTCGTTGTTCACGGTGTGGGTGACTGAAGACATCCGCAGCGCCTCGAACTTCAAGCCCTTGGAGTCCGTCGCCACGGAAATAGTCGATCCAAGACGTGTTGCGGTTGGGGCGGAGCTGATTGCCGGCCGTGTTGCCGATGTGCCATCTGGATTGAACAAATAGGGCGGCGAGAACAGTTCGGCATTCTCATGGTTGGTGCCGCAGCCGCCGCATAGTCCTCCACCGCCCACGAAAACGCGCGCGTCTGGCATCAGCAGCGCTGTGCTGTGATAGACGCGTGGAGTCTGCATTGGCGCGAGCTTGGTGAAGGTCTCGCTAACCGGGTCCCATAGCTCTGGAACCAGCACCGCCGCGTCGTCGCTGAACAGGGTCGCAAAGGTTTGCCCACCGACAATGAGCACGTGCCCGGTCGGCAGCACCACGCCGTTGGCGAACACCCGAGGGTAGGCCATGGGCGCCGTGGCACGCACCACGACCGGATTGTTCAGGTCCGCGACGGCATCGTTGATGTCGATGACGTAGGTTTTCGCTGTTGCAGCCGCAGTCTGGTAGGCAGCGGCTCCGCCTGTTTTCAGTATCTTGCCGACATCGTACATCACCGCTTGGCCGTTGATGCTGTAGGGGTCGTCGGCGCGGGTTCCAGCGGAAACGATCGCCCCGCCCTCGTAGGTCGTCATCCAATTCATCTGCGCGCTGGGGCCGGCATGGAAGACGAGTCCGTCGCCAACCGCGAACAGCCAGAGGTGGTTGTCCCCACGGGAAAGGTAACCTAGGCCCTTGTCCTCCGGGTCCGGACCAGTGACCGGCTGCGCTGATATGCCCGGTTGCCGGGTCCAACCGGTTTTCGCCGACCAGACCTCGCCGATCTTGTCGATGTGCAGCCCGCTCCACGATCCGCCGAGCGTCAGCACTGAGCCATCCGTCAGCATGACGTCGGCATTGTATCCGCGGGCGACGTTCATCGGCGCCGCTGCGGTCCAGGTGTCGGCCCATGGGTCATAAATGTTGGCGCTGTGGCTGCTGCTGCCGCCATTCACCAAAACCCGGCCGTCCGAGAGCGTCGCGATTCCGGCGCAGAACATGTCCGACAGCGTGTTTGTCACGATGCGAAGGGTCGATTTCTGCGTTGTGGGGTCAAATAGCCCGGTTTGGGTCTGGCTTGCAGCGCCAGCGATGTCACCCTCGAAAGTGAACTCATTGTTCGACGACCAAGTCAGGATCTTGCCATTCGGCAGCATGGACGCGGCGACTGGATTATTCGGCAGCGGGATCACGGCGGTCCAGGCGCCTGCGGACTGTGCGGCGGCCCGATCGGCATGCGCCGTCAAGCAACCGAGCAGGCAGGCAACCACGAGGCGCCGATGCCGGGCGAGTCGAGCAAAATGGTTCTTCACAGATATGACCTCGTTGATCGCGACCGCGCGGGCTTCGGCTTTGATCGTTATTTTTAAGATGGATGGGTGTTCCGTATAATTTATGAGACCTAGGGCAATCTGTATCGCTTGTGAAATCACAATTTAGTAAGTGGACCGTAATGACTTTCTGCCGCGGTGTCAGGTCATTGAATGTCATCTTTACCGCCGTCCTGCTGGTATGCCGCCGCCCGGCGAACCCCGCGCGCATAGGAGACCAGGCCTTAAAGGATGCGTGGATTTTCCCGCAGCCTTATCGCGCGCGGCTCGGATACCTTGGAACGCCTCTGGCCTAAGTTGCTGGAGCGCCTGCCGTCGCCCGCATTTCTCGGGCGAAGATACTAGGCAAGATTATGGACCATCTGGTTCATAGCAGTAACGCTGGGTCCTCTGTCATATAGTAGATGCCACCGACTGCTTAGAAACCTTCTCGTTAGAAAGTTATTATGCGGCATAGCTGAAATATCTCAGCTTTGACTCAATAATCATCTTACATACGAGCAAATAGGCGACTAAGAAATTTCTAACATTCCAGTGATAAGTAGCCGAATGTGGTAGGCGTGTCATTCTGCACTTGGCCCATCAACTTTCGATAGATCCTTTCGGTTATAACGCCTGAGAATGGCGCAACTACCTGTTGTTATCTCCCATATTAAAGTTAGATCGCACTAGTTCAGATGACATTCCACCAGCACTGTAGTGTCAGGCGTGAGTTCGGACATCTCGCTTGGCCCCTTCTTGGATTAATCATTGCTTCCTTGATAGGCGTGACTAGCCTGGAGATCGCCAGCATAGCTGTCGACGACCAAAGTGACGCCCCTGTGCCGGCCCATCTATCCCTCGCAGCCGTCACGGCGCCTGCTTTGGAGAGAGTGGACGACAGCCCGCAACGGTTGAATGGAATGCTTGCCCGGCCCCTGTTCAGCCAAAACCGGCGCCCCCCGGCCGATACGTCCCTCTTGGTCGCAGGCCCACTCGAATCATTGCCACGGCTGAGCGGCGTGATCGTAAGCCCCGTCGGTGGTTTTGCCATCTTCGCCAACACCGAAGGCGGCAAGCCGATCGTTGTCGAGGAAGGCGGCCACATCGGTTCTGCCGTCATCGAGGCCATTGCGGCTGGGCAAGTGACCTTGCGCGGGCCGAATGGCATCGTTGTGCTGAGACCCATGTCCGAAGACTCGACCTTGCAGGTAAGCTGGCTTAGCCCTGTGGATCCAGCGAGGCCAGGATATCGGCAGCCCCAGGACGGCCACTATGGGGCCTTCTGGAAGACGGTGGCCGCCGCCGCTCGACCGGGCAGCAATCAATAAGGCGTCAGGCGCTTTCAAGCGTAAACGGCGCCCGGCCCGCCATTCAAACGCCAACCGAACCGCGGCCGCATCCGATGCCTTACAAGCGACATGGTCATGGCGTTCCTCGCCGGAAATTCACACCTGCCTAACATTTTACTAGGCGCAGCCGGTGGATAGGCGCAGCCGTTTGCACTTGGCTTAGGAAGCAGATCGTTTGACTACTGACGAGATCGTCGACATCAGCGGCAGGACAATAAGGCGGCGGCGGCAGTTGCTCCGGCGCGTCGGCGGGCCGGTGTTGGGCGTGGCTCTCGTCATCCTCTCCATTCTCGGCGTCTCGCTTTATAGCTACCAAGCGAACCGGGCAGGCGCCTTGATGCTTTCTGGGGCCGTGCTGGATGGCTTACAGGCGCGCATCGCCCGGGAGGTGAGCAGCTATCTCGCCCCGGCCACCCAGGCGGCGCTGATCGCGCGCGACATGGTGGCGCGCCACGCCATCTCCGACAGCCAGACGGCGATCGAGGGCTTTGCCGCCAGCATGCTGGACCAGGTGCCGAACCTGGAGGGCTTCTACGTCGCGAATGGCGACGGCGATTTCACCATGGTGCGGCGCGACCCGGCGGGCGGCACCGACACCAAACTGATCGCGAACCGCCCCGGCGCGCGCCAGGTCTCGACCGTGCATCTCGACGCAGCCGGCCAGGTGGTCGACCGCGCAACCGACCCAAACGACAATTTCGATCCGCGTGAGCGTGTGTGGTACAAGGGCGCCCTGGCGACCGACGGGGTGTACTGGTCTGCCCCCTACATCTTTTTCACCACCCAGGCGCCGGGCATCACGGCGGCGATCCGCTTCCAGCAATCCGGCAGCGTCGACCGCGTGTTCGGCGTGGATATCACGCTCGAAGCGCTGTCAGGCTTCCTGGCATCCCTGCAGATTGGCCGCACCGGGCGTGCCGCCATCGTCGATAACGCCGGGAACGTGATCGCGGCGCCCGGTTTGGTGCGTCCGGTCGGCGCGAACGGCCGGCAGATCGTGCCCACGGCCACCGACGCGCTGAACTCCCCCGCGCTCACCGGCGCATACGACCGCTTCCGCGTCGAGGGATATGGCAGCCGCACGATCGATGCCGGCGATGTGCGTTACGTGGTCACGGCGTCGCGCTTGCCGGCCGCCGGGCAGGACTGGGTGCTGCTGATCGCCGCGCCACAATCCGATTTCACTGGTTTCGCCGAGGACAACAGCCGCAAGAACTTGCTGCTTTCGCTTGTCACGATTGGCCTCGCCGGGCTGCTCGGGCTGTTGCTGGTGCGGCAGAACCGCCGTGCCGACCGCATGGCGCGGTCGCTGGCCCAGCAGCGGGAGAACAGCGCCCGCGAAACCCGCGCGCTGTCGGCGCTGGCGGCGCAGCCTGGCCTGTTCGACCCGCAACGTCCGGCGCCGGGCTTGACCGAGGGCCTGGCCGAGATGAGCGCCGCCCGCCGCACCAGCGTATGGCGGCTCGCCGGCGAGGGGCGGGTGCTGCGTTGCGAGGATTCGTTCGAGCAGCAGGGCGGCCATGTGGACGGGCTGGAGCTGTCGCGGTCGGAGCTGCCGCGGTTCTTCCAGTTGCTGGATGGGGGCGAGGCGGTCGACGGAGTGGACGCAGCGGCGGATGCGCGCACGTCCGAGCTGCACCGTTTGCTGATGCGCCCGTTCGGCAGTCGCACGCTGTCGGTGCTGCCGGTGCATGGCGCGTCCGGCGTATCCGGCGCATTGCTGCTGGAAGACGCGGCGGAACCGGAGCGCGCGCGCAGCTTCGCGCAGGCCGTGTCGAGCATCGCCGCGATGCGCATGGCCCGGCACGAGCAGGAGGACAACGCCGCCGTGCCGCTCGACGAAGGGGAGGCTGGGCCTCCTCAGGCGGTTGCCGTGGCCCACGGGACCGAGGCGTTCAGCTCGGTGCTGACATTGGATCGACCAGACTCGGAGGACCGAGCCGTCCCGTCCGGCCTCGCGGCCACCTACTTTCCATCGGTCACCGCGATGACCATCCGCTTCGACGACGCGGTTTCCCTGGCGCGGCCCGACCAGGCGGGGGTCACGGCGCTGGCGGACGAGATCGTGAAGGCCATGCAGGCGATCGCGGCCCGTTACGCGCTTCCTTACATGAAGCTGACGGGCAACAGCCTGATCGCCGCGGCCGGATGCGTTGCGGCGCCGGACTCTTCAGCCACGGAGCGCCTGGCCGACGCCGCCGTGGCCGCGCGCGAGGCCTGCCTCACGCTGCTGGCGCAGTCTGGACTGGAGCCGGTGTTCCATATCGGCATCGATTTCGGCGCGGCCCTGGGCTGCGCCTTGGGACAGGAGCCGCGCGTGTTCAACCTGTGGGGCGACGTGATCCGCACGGCCGAGCTGATGGCAGTGAGCGCCACCGGCGCCGGCTCGATCCAGGTCAGCGAGCCCGCCTATGAGCAGTTGCGCCAGCAGTTCCTGTTCCGCCCACGCGGGGTGTTCTACCTGCCGCGCATCGGGACCGCCCGCACCTTCATCCTGGCCGGCCGCCGTTGAGCCGGTTCGGCCCCATCGTGCCGGCGCTGGCGGCGACCGGGCGGTTCACCCGCGCCCGCACCGGCTTTCCGCTGATGCTCGCGGCCGCGTCGTGGGGCGTGCTGCGCGAGGCCGTGCGCCCGGTCTCATGGCGGCGGACCGTGCGCCACGAGTTCAAGCTCACGATGCGCCAGGCCACCGGCGGCGGGCTCGCCACCGCCATGGTGACCGCCTCGCTCGCCGGCGTCGCCATGGTCTATGAGGCGCTGTACTGGCTCGGCGTCGCCGGGCAGGCGCAACTGACGGGCTCCATCCTGGTGACGGTGCTGGTGCGCGAGCTGACGCCGCTGCTGGTCGGGTTCATCCTGCTCGGGCGCAGCGGCATGCTCACCGTCACCGAACTCGGCACCCTGCAGGCCGGCGGGCAGATACGCGCTATGGCCGCCCAGGGGATCGATCCATTCCTGCTGCTGGTGCTGCCGCGCACCCTCGCTTTCGCGCTCAGCAGCTTCACCCTGGGCCTGATTTTCGCCGCCACGGCGCTGGTGTTCGGCTTCATCCTCAGCGGCGCGGTCGGCAGCGTGCAGGACAGCCTGTGGACCTTCCTCGACCGGGTCCTCGCCGCGGTGACCGTGCGGGACTACATGGTGGTGCCGGCGAAGCTGCTGGTGATCGGCCTCCTGGTCGGATTGAACTCCTGCCTCACGGGCCTGGGCGCCAGGGATGACGACGACCTGGCGAGCCTGATACCACGCGGCTTCGTGCGCGGCATCCTGGTGATCATGGTCACCAGCATCCTTCTCACCGTGGCTGCATAGCCGGTGCCCCAAGTCGAGCCGGTCCTGCGGCTGGTGTCCGCTTTGCCGTCTTTCGATTCTGGCTTCGATACCGGCGCGCTGCCGAACGCCCCGCTCGGCCTGGAGCTGATGCCGGGCGATTGCGCGCTGATCGAGACGTTCGACCCGGCCGGCGCCACAGCGTTCGCCGATCTCTGCAGCGGCATGATAGCGCTGCGGCAGGGCGAAGTCCGGTTCATGGGGTATGATTGGGCCGGCCTCGACAGCGAGCGGGCGGCGGCGCTGCGCGGGCGGATCGGCCGCATCCATCAAAGGGGCGCCTGGATCAGCATGTTCGGCACCCATGTCAACATCATGCTGGCGCAATTGCACCATACCCGCGAGCCGGAGCCAGCCATCGCCCAAGCCGCCATCGAACTCGCGCAGCAGTTTGGGCTGCCGGGCCTGCCGCTGGTGAAGCCCGACCGGCTTTCCGAGGGCGACCTGCTGCGCGCGGGCTGCGTGCGGGCCTTCCTGGGCGAGCCGCAGCTCCTGCTGCTTGAGAGCACGATCACTCCCGAGCGCACGGAGCTGACCGGCCCGCTGCTCGACCTGCTGTCGCGCGCGCTGCATCGTGGGGCGGCGGCGGTCTGTTTTACCCGCGACGCGCCGTTCTGGACGGCGCAGCGCTTTCCCGTGACCCATCGCCTGCTGCTTCGGGACGATGGGCTGAAGCCGATGGCGGAGGACTGAAACCGATGCCGGACGCATGATGCTGCAAAAACGCCGCCCCGACGCCCCGCCGCAACTGCTGCGCCTGCGCCATACCGACGAGTGGGTCGGCCTGCTGGTGATCCTGGCCCTGGCCTTGTTCTTCGGCGCGATCTTCGAGGCCGGGGTGCTCCGGCGCTGGCTGCGGCCCGATTTGGAGCTGCGCATCGTCCTGCCGCAGACCGGGTTCGGCGGCCTGGCTGTGGGCGCCGACATCGACGTGCTCGGCACGCATGCCGGCAACGTGAAGCAGATCGTGCTGAACCCCGACGGCGAGATGTATGCGCTCGCCAACATCGAGCGGCAGACCGATGCGTTCATCCATCGCGACAGCACGGCGACGATCCGGCTGCGCTACGGCGTGGCCGGCGCTGCTTATGTCGACGTCGCCCGCGGCGCCGGGGCGCCCATGGATTGGAAGTACGCCGTGCTGACCGCGGCTGTCGAGCCCAACCCCGCCGACACCATCACTGCGACGCTCAACAAGGTTACGGCGGAACTGCTGCCCACCTTGGAGCATGCCCTGCACGCCATGGCGGCGCTGGATGACGTCGCCAGTGGGATCAAGTCCGGGCAGGGCTCCGCCGGGCGGCTGCTGACCGACGACACGCTGATTCGCCAGGCGGAGGACACGGTGGCGTCGCTGAAGGCCGAGATCGCCCGGCTTGGCCCGATCCTGGCGCCGGTGCCGGGCCTGCTGGACCAATCCCGCGGCGTGCTGTCGAGCGTGCAGTCGATCACCCGCGATACCGCTCGGACGGCCACGCAGTTCCCCACCCTGGCGCGCAACGCCACCGAGAGCACGAGCAACCTGCCGGCGCTGCTCACCCAGGTGCAGGTGACGATGGCTGAGCTGGGCCGGCTGCTGGTGCAGTTGCGGGGTTCATGGCTGCTGGGCGGCGATGGCGCGCCGAAGCCCAATATTCAGCGATTGCCGCCGCGGGAGGTGCGTCCGTGACCTGGCCGTGCGTGGCCGCGATGCCGCTGGCTGCGCTGCTTTTGCTGGCGGGTTGCGGTGGCCGCCCCCCGCCGGACGCGCCGCAGGACACCGCGCTGGCCCAAGCCGCCAATGCGGCCCGGCAATCGATGGACTTCAACCGGCTGAAGCAGGCGGTGGAGCAATACCAGCGGGCCTACGTGCTTGCCGTGGCGCGCGATGATGCGCAGGCCATTGGCGATGGCGGTTACAACCTTGCCGTGGCCGAGCTCGCCGACAACGACGCAGCCGGGGCGTTGCGCACGGCGCAGCGGACGCGCGAGGCGCTGGCTGCGCGTGCAGCCCCCGGTTTTGCCGAGCTCGACCTGATACAGTCGGCGGCCCTGTACCGGCTTGGCCGCAATGCGGAGGCGGACGCGCTGGCCGCACATGCGCAGGCCACGGCGGGTAGCCCGGCGACGCTGGCCAGGGCGAGCTATGTGCGCGGCCTGATCGCGGACACGCGGGGCGACGCGGCAGGGATCGCTGCCGCCCTTGCCAGGTTCGGCCAGCCGAAAAATCCTTCCCCCGACTGGGAAGCCGATCGCGCCGAGCTGACGGCCCGGTTGGACATGCTGCAAGGGCAGTACCGCCAGGCGGCTGCGCACGCGCAGCAGGCGGCGGATCTGTATCGTACCCAGTTGAACTACCGCGCCATGGCCGACGCGACGGCGCTTACCGCCAAGGCGATGCAGCGAGCCGGCTCGCCGCAGGAGGCTGCTGACCTCTACTTGCAGGCCGGCGAAAGCGCGGCGGCGCGCGGTGATGCGGCATCGGCGAGGCGGTGGCTTGCGTTGGTGATGCAGCAGGGGGTCAACGCGGATACGCAGCGCACCGCCAAGGAAGCGCTTGCCGGCTTGCAAAAGGGCTGATTGCATCAGCGGCGTCCGTTTATGCGATCAGCGTCACCAATTCGGAATAGGTTGGCAGCAGCGGATCGACGGTGAGGAGCCGCATTGGCTCGGCCATCGCCTGCGCAATCAGCAGCCGGTCGAAAGGATCGCGATGATGGGACGGCAGGTCCGCGACCAGGGCCGCGGCATGGGACCGTATGGGAAGCTCCGCAAAGCCGGTCGCCAGCGCGGCCCGCAAGATGTCGTTTGGCCGCGCGGCGAAGTCGACGCGGCCCAGCGCGGATTTGATTGCAATCTCCCAGATGCTGGCGGCGCTGAACCACACTTCGTTCGCGGCATCCTCAAGCAAGGCCCGGGTTGCGGCATCCAGCCGTGCGGAGTCGCCGAGCGCCCAGAGCAGGACATGCGTATCGAGCAGCCAGCGCATCAACTCCCTTCGAAGCCGTCGAGCGTCTTCTCGGACAGGGGCGCGTCGAAATCATGCGGCACCGACAGCCGGCCACGCAGAATGCCAAGCACGCGCTTCGGCGCATCCTGGGGCACGACCAACGGCACGAGCTTGGCCACCGGCTTGCCGGCGCGAGCGATAATGATCTCGTGGCCTCTAGCTACCTCATCTACAAGGCGGGACAGATGCGTTTTGGCTGCATGAATGTTGACGGTCTGCATGATACGTCCTGATTGGACTAAGTCTAGTCCGTATCGTTGTAGCCTAATCGTTTAGAAAGCGCACCCGCAAAATTTTGACGGGAGGATCGGGGAGGGACTACTCCTTGCTCCCGTTTGCCGACAAAGGACCAACCCATGTCCCATGCCCTGACCGCATCCGAAGCGCAGGCCCGCCATATCCGCCGCGCCGACATGGTCGCCTGCGAGGTCGCCTTCATCGATTGCAAGATGCCCGGGTCCGAACACAAGCAGAACTATTCCCTGGTCGGCCCCGGCGTGACCCAGTCGCGCGACCAAGTGGTGAACCTGACGGAGCCGCACGGCTTCAGCCTGGGCGTTGCCGCAATGCCGCCGGGCACGGTGAACAACCTGCACGTCCACTTCACCGCGGAGGTGTTCATGGTCAGCAAGGGCACCTGGACGTTCCGTTGGGGCGCCGACCCGGCTTCGGACCGCTGGGAGCATGAAATCCAGGCCGGACCCGGCGACGTGGTCAGCATCCCCACCTGGATCTTCCGCGGTTTCACCAACAGCGGCGCCGATGACGGCTGGATCTTCACCGCCCTTGGCGGCGACGACACCGGCGGCATCATCTGGCACCCCAGCATCCTGGCGACCGCGGCGCAGTACGGCCTGTATCTGACGCGCGACAACATGCTGGTGAACACGGAAGGCGGCGTCACCGTGCCGGCGCCGGAAGCACGCATGCCCGCGCTCACGCCGGAGCAGATCGCCCTGTTGCCGAGCTATACGCCCGAACAGATGCGCCGCCGGGTGGTGATGGCCGCCGAGCGCGACTGGTCCGCGCGCGCGCTGCTCAGCAGCGTGTTGCCGGGCCACGCCAGCGAGGTCGCCCCCGTCATCGGCCATGGCATGACCGAGGATCGCGCCCACGCCGCCCCTATCGGCAACCCGCACGGCTTCAGCGTCGAGTGGCTGCGCCTGCCGCCGCATAGCCACACCGGGCGGCACGCGATCGCGGAGAAGCAGGTCGCCATCGTGCTGCGCGGCGCGGCGACGTTCACGCTTAACGAACCCGGCAGCGCCGTTGCGGTCGCGGTCGCGGAGGGCGAGTGCTTCTCGACGCCGGGCGACGCCTGGCGCGACATCGCGGCCGGGGAGGACACCGTCGAGATCGCGCTGATCACCGCGGGCGACCAGCGCAAGCCGATCCGCTGGGCGCACGATATCCTGGCCGCCGCCGCCGCGTCCGGCTGGGGGCTGGACCATGATGGGCATGTGGCCCTGCTCGACCTGCTGCCGCCCTCCACCCGCGCCGCCCTGGCCGAACGCACGAACCAGGGCATGGCCGGGATGTCCCATGCCGCCTAAGGTCGGGGAACCTAAGGTCGGGCAGCCTAAAGTCGGGGCCTACACGGACGTTCCCGCGTTCATCTACGGCATCACCCGCGAGATCTGGGAGGACCGCGGCGTCGGCGGCAAGCTGGACCGGCTTTATGCGCCGGATATCCTGCTGCGCGCCCCAACGGGCCTGACCACCGACAACCGCGGCGTCACCTCGCAGACCCTGCAGACCCTGCACCAGTTCCCGGACCGCCAGCTTGTCGGCGAGGACGTCATCTGGGCGGGATACGAGGACGGCTCGTTCCTGTCCTCGCATCGCCTGGTTTCGGTGATGCGCCACCAGGGCGACGGCAGCTATGGCCCGGCTTCCGGCCGCACGGTGCGCTCGCGCATCATCGCCGACTGCTGGGTGGTGGACGGGGTGGTGACCGAGGAGTGGCTGGTGCGCGACCAGGCGTCCTTCGCGCGCTGCATCGGGCTGGAGCCGCGGCAGCTTGCCCAGCGCATGGCCGAGGAGGACCGCCGCGCCATGGGGTGCATCGGGTTCTACCTGCCGGAACACGACCAACCCGGCCGCTATCGGCCCGAGGTGCAGCAGGCGCCGGAAATCGAGCTTTATTGCAAGGGCTACGAACGCCTTTGGCAGGCGAAGGAGCTCTCAATGGTGCCCGAGCTGTATTTCCACGGCGCCAACCTGCACGCGCCCGGCGGCGAAACCCATTACGGCCACGCCGACATCGACCGGTTCTACTTGGGCTACCTCGCCGCCTTTCCCGACGCGGCGTTCAGCGTCGAGAGCGCGACCGTGAACCGCGACCCGGGCCAGGCGGTGCGCGTGGCGATGCGCTGGAGCCTGCGCGGAACGCATACCGGCTTCGGCCACTTCGGCCCGCCGACCGGCGCCCCGGTCTATGTCATGGGCCTGAGCCACGCCCACATCATCGACGGGCGGATCGCCGTCGAATGGATGCTGACCGACGAGGTCTCGATCTGGAAACAGATCCTGGCGCACGGCACGGCTTAGGAAACTCTTGGCCAAGCGCCGATGTTGCCTGGGTCAGTCGACTCATCCTTCATTCGGCAAACAACCCCGGTTCGGACGGGGTGGCGTCAATGCGCGGGCGCTCCGCCGCCGCTGCCCGCCTTGCTGGAGAACAGGAAGCAGAACGGGATGACCATGAAGGACATGATGGCCGTGATCATGAACACGTCGCTATAGGCGAGGATCGCTGCCTGCAGATGCAGTTGCTGATAGAGCCAGTTGGTCGCCTGCTGGGCGGTCCCCGACGCAGGGTTGCCCTGGGCCAGGAAGTCGCTCTGCAGCCTGTTCATCGTCATCGTGTAGCCGCGGTCCAGCGTCGAGGTGTGCGAAGTAAGATAGGCTTGGCGTATCTGGCTGCGGTCGGTCACCAACGCGGTGGCGGCGGAGATGGAGAGCGAGCCGAAGTAGTTGCGGAACATGGTGAACAATGCCGCCCCATCGGCATTCGCGGATTTCGGCAGGGTCGAGAAGGTGATGGTGCTGATCGGCACGAACAGGAAGCCCAGGCCGACTGTCTGCGCGGCGCGCATGTAGGCCAGCGTCTTGAAATCTATCGTGGGCACAAGGTAATGCGAGTAGATCAGCGAGCATCCCATGATGAAGAAGCCGGTCGCGATGACGTATTTGAGCGGCACCCGCTTGGTGATCTGTCCCACGATCGGGATCAGGCAAATCACCACCACGCCGCCCGGCGACAGGATCAGCCCGGCCCAGAGCGCGGTGTAGCCAAGCTGCTGCTGCGCGAGCTGCGGGATCACCACGGCGCTGGCATACAGCACGGCGGCCATGGCCGCGATCATCAGGCAGCCTAGCGCAAAGTTCTTGTCCGCCATGACCCGGATGTCCACCACAGGCTTTTTTGCATAAAGCAGCCAGGCGACCGCGCCGGCGATGCCGAGCAGCGCCAGGATGAACATCGTCACGATGAAGTTGGACCCGAACCAGTCCGCGTCCTCGCCGCGGTCGGCCACGACCTCCAGGCAGCCCAGCCCGATGGTGACCAGCGACAGGCCGATGTAGTCCACGCCGGCGGGCCGCGCCTTGGCCCAGGGCGGGTCCTCGACCAGCGCCTGCACAGCGAAGAAGGTCGCCGCCCCAATCGGCACATTGATGAAGAACACCCAGCGCCAGGAGTAGGTGTCGGTCAGGAAGCCGCCCAAGGTCGGCCCCATCACCGGGGCGACGATGGTGGCGACGGCGGTGATCGCGAACGCCTTGCCCCGCTGCGCCGGCGCGAAGGTGTCGAGGATGATGGATTGCTGGTTGGGCTGCAGTCCGCCGCCAAAGAAGCCCTGCAGCAAGCGGAAGATGATCAGCTCCGGAAGGCTGGTGGCAATGCCGCAAAGGAAGGAGCAGACCGTGAAGCCGGCGATGCAGAGCAGGAAGTAGCGCCTGCGTCCGAATACGCTGCTGAGCCAGCCGGAGATCGTCAGCACGATGCCGTTGGCCAGCAAATAGGATGTAAGCGCCCACGTCGCCTCGTCGTAGCCGACCGCCAGGCTGCCGGCGATGTGGGGCAGGGAGACGTTGACGATCGTGGTGTCCAGCACCTCCATGAATGCGCCGAGCGTCACCACTACGGCGACCAGCCAGGGGTTATGGCTGGACTTCCACTGCGGCTTGCCGCCGTTCTTGCCCGCGGCCCCGCTCATTCAAACCTGCTCATTCAAAATAGACAGTCGGCTCGACCGAAAGGCCGAGCGGCAAAGACTGGCTGGGGTCGAGGCCCTCGTCGATCACTAGCTTCACCGGCACGCGCTGCACGATCTTCACGTAGTTGCCCGTCGCGTTCTCCGCGGGGAAGGCGCTGAAGCGGGAGCCGGAGCCGTGCTGGATCGAGTTGACATGGCCGCGCAGCTTCAGGCCCGGGTAGGCGTCGACGCTGAACGTCACCCGTTGGCCCGGCCGCATGCGGTTCAACTCGGTTTCCTTGAAGTTCGCGGTGACCCAGACCTCCGGCGTCACCAGGGCCATGATCTGGGTGCCGGGCTGCAGGTAATTGCCCATCTCCACATTGCGCCGGGTCACCCAGCCGTCTTGCGGCGCCACGACATGGGTATAGGCCAGGTTCAGGTCCGCCTGCTCGAGCTGCGCCTGCGCCTGGGCCACCTGCGCCTGCGCCTGCTGCACTTGGGTGGCGACCACGGCGATGTTCAGCGGGACTGGGCGGTTGATCTCCACGTTGGCTTGCTGCGAGCCCGCGGTGGCGTCGGCGGAACGCGCGGCGGCCACGGCGGCGTCGATCGCCTGCTGCGTGGTGGCGCGGGGGTCGACGCTGCGTTGGCGCTTCAGGTCTGCCTGCGCCTTTGCCTGTTCGGCGCGGGCCTGTTCGTGTTGCGCCTCCGCCTGGTGCAGCCGGGCAGGGAAGGTCGCTTTCGCGAGATCCAGGTTGGCCTTTGCATTGTCGAGCTGTGCCTGGGCAGCCAGGACCTGCGATTGCGCCTGGTCGCGGGCGGCGGCGTAGGGCCGGGTATCGATCTGCACGAGCAGGTCGCCCTTGTGGACGAACTGGTTGTCGGTGATGGCCAACACCGTGACGTATCCGTTGACCTGGGGGGCAATCAGGACGGCGTTGCCTTCGGTGTAGGCGTCGTCGGTGTTGATCTGGTTGCGGTGCAGGTACCAATAGATGCCGCCGGCAATGGCGCCCAGGACCACCACGATGGCCAGGATGATGAGCGGCAGGCGGGAGTTCTTCTTCTCCTTGCCGTCCTTGCCGTCGTCGCCCTTGCCGCCCTCCGCCTCGTCCGAGGAGTCGTCCTTGCGTCCATCGTCCTTGGCGGGCTTTGCCTTGCCCGGGTCCGCATCGGCTCTGGGCACGCCCGGCGACCTCGAAACGGCAGCGTCCCGTTCATCTTCGACCCGCCTATCCTGGAATTGTTTCGTGGCCTCGCGCTGATCATCCATCGAACCGCCCTGAATGCTATGCAGCCGAGGCAAGGCAGCCTGGACGCAGGGAGAAATCTTCCCGCTAACGCATGAACATCACGTCGGGTTGACTGCCATCATCCAAAATGTGCTTGCCGGGTGGCATGGGACGCGGCCCTGGCATGGCCGAAACCGGCAGTCAGTGCGAAATCTGCTCCAGCTCCAGGTCGTTGGTGCGCGGGCCGAAGATGCCGATCGACAGCACGACCATCACCATGGCGAAGGCGATCAGGCCGAACACGCCCTTGGTCCCGGCCGTCTGCAGGAAGAAGCCGATGATGAAGCTCGCGAACACCGTGCTGATCCGGCTGAACGAGTAGGTGAACCCCACCGCCCGCGCCCGCACCCGCGTGGGGAACAGCTCGGTCTGGTAGCCGTGGAAGGTGTTGGACAGCACGTTGTTGCAGAGCGTGATCAGCACGCCGAACACGATCAGCAGCGCCATGGTGCCCTGGAACGAGAACAGCACCCCGAACACGCCGACGCCGCAAGCCGCCGCCACCAACTGCCATTTGCGTTCGTACTTGTCGGCGAAGCCCATCGCCAGCAGCGGGCCGAACGGGCTGGCGATGGCGATGATGAACGAATACAGCAGGCTGGAGGGCAGGTTGATGCCGGTCTGCTGCACGATCAGGGTCGGCACCCAGGCCGAGAAGCCGTAGAAGCCGAAGGTCTGGAAGAACTGGAACACCATCAGCATGATGGTCCGCGCGCGATACGGCGGCTGCCAGATCTCGGCGAAGCGGCCCATCGCCTCCGGGCGCTCCACGGCGTGCGGCGCAGGCTCCGGCATCCGTGCGCCGCGCAGGTCGATGCGCACCTTGGCCTCGATCGCCGACGTGATGGCCTCTGCCTCGGCGACGCGCCCTTGTTGGAGCAGCCAGCGCGGGCTTTCCGGCACGCCGCGCCGCAGGAACCACACGACGAGCGCGCCAAGCGATCCGATCACGACCACCCAGCGCCAGCCGTCGAAGCCGAATGGCGCGGTCGGCACCAGCATGTAAGACAGGAACGCGACGATCGGCACCACGGCGAACTGGATGGTCTGGTTGTAGGCGAAGGCGCGCCCGCGCACGTGCTTGGGCACCAGCTCGGAGATGTAGGTGTCAATCGTCACCAGCTCGACGCCGATGCCGATGCCGGCGATCAGCCGCCATGCGCAGACCGACAAGCCGGTATTCTGGAAGGCCATGACCAGCGTCGCGGCGCAATAGAACAGCAGCGAGAAAGTGAAGATCGACCGCCGCCCATATTTGTCGGCGACGAAGCCGAAGACGAAGGTGCCGATGAACAGGCCGGTGAAGGTCGAGGCCACGAACAGCGCCGGGCCGGTGAAGATACCGACCGCCACGTTGGCCAGCAGCCCCGCCTTGACCAGGCCCGGGATCACGTAGCCGGTCATGAACAGGTCGTAGAACTCGAACATG
The DNA here is from genome assembly GCA_964236715.1 of uncultured Acetobacteraceae bacterium. GTDB lineage: Bacteria > Pseudomonadota > Alphaproteobacteria > Acetobacterales > Acetobacteraceae > CAHJXG01. The sequence continues at coordinate 110,250 of CAXSGE010000005.1, forward strand.
CCGCCGAGCGAGAGCAGGGTGACGAGCCGCCAGACGTGCCGGGTCGCCGGCAGGCGGTCCAGCCGCGCCAGGATGGCTGCGGCCGCGTTTTGGTCCATCGTTACGTCTGCCATGATCGCTGCCTGCCCCTTTTGTTTCAGCCGCGGTGCCTTGAGGCCCAGCCTTTACCAGCCAGGCTTACCAGAGTGTCGACCGGAGGCAATAGACGGCAGGCGCCGCCTCGCTTGCGGGATGCGGCAGGGCGCGGCAAGGTCTGTTTTGGGTTGCACATGACTGTCGGCAATGAAAGAGGGCGTTGACATGTTGGCGGGAGCTGAACCCGAGAGGACGGTCCTGAACAGCGATCACGCGCTGTTCCGCGACCAAGTGTGCCGCTTCATTGAGGCGGAGATCACGCCGCACCATGCGCAATGGGAGCATGACGGCGTGGTGCCGCGCGAGGTGTGGCGGCGTGCCGGCGCGCAGGGGCTGCTGTGCTGCATGATGCCCGAGGAGTACGGCGGCGCCGGGGCGGATTTCGGCTTTTCGGCGGTCATCATCGAGGAGCTGACGCGCGCCCATGCCAGCGGCGTCGGCTTCTCGCTGCATTCCGACATCGTGGCGCCCTATATCCTCCGCTACGGCACCGAGGAGCGCAAACGCGACTGGCTGCCGCGTATGGCGCGCGGCGAGATCATCGGCGCCATCGCCATGACCGAGCCGGGGATGGGCAGCGACCTCAAATCCGTCCGCACCACGGCGCGGCGCGATAATGCGGGTTACGTGCTGAACGGATCGAAGACCTTCATCACCAACGGGCAGAACGCCGGCCTGGTGATCGTGGTCGTGAAAACGGACCCGGCGGCCGGGCGCAAGGGCATCTCGCTGCTGGCCGTGGAGGAGGGCACGCCGGGCTTCACCAAGGGCCGCAACCTGGAGAAGGTCGGGCTGCACGCGCAGGACACCTCCGAGCTGTTTTTTGACGATGTGCATGTCCCCGCGGCGAACCTGCTTGGCGAGGAGGGCGAGGGTTTCCGCTATCTGATGCACGAGCTGGCGCAGGAGCGGCTGATCATCGCGCTCAAGGCAGCGTCGTCGATGGAGACGATGCTGGCGGCAACGGTCGCCTACACGCGGGAGCGCGAGGCGTTCGGCGGCAAGGTGTTCGACTTCCAGAACACCCGGTTCAAGCTGGCGGAGGCGAAGGCGCAATCGGAGATGTTCCGGGTGTTCGCCGATCATTGCTTGGAGCTGCATCTGCGTGGTGCATTGACGCCGGAGCGCGCGGCGATGGCCAAGCTGACGGGTTCGGAGATGCAGGGGCGGCTGTTGGATGACTTCCTGCAGTTGCATGGCGGGTATGGCTACATGTGGGAATACCCGATCGCCCGCGCCTGGGCCGACGCGCGGGTGATGCGGATCTACGGCGGCAGTTCCGAGATCATGAAGGAGATCATTGCGCGGACGCTGTAGGGATCAGCGCGGCGCCATGCGCAGCGCGCCGTCAAGCCGGATCGTCTCGCCGTTCAAATACGGGTTCTCCAGAATCTGCACAGCAAGCTTGGCGAACTCGTCCGGCAGGCCGAGCCGCGGCGGGTTCGGCACCGCGGCGCTCAACGAGGCGCGCACCGGGTCCGGCAGCCGGGCCAGCAGCGGCGTGTCGAACAGGCCCGGCGCGATGGTGCACACCCGGATCAGCCGCGATGCCAAATCCCGCGCCGCGACCAGGGTCAGCCCGATCACCCCGGCCTTGGACGACGCATACGGAAGCTGCCCGATCTGGCCTTCATAGCCCGCGATGGAGGCCGTCATCACCACCGCGCCGCGCTCGCCCTCGACCGGCTCGTTGCGCGCCATCGCCGCCGCGGCGAGGCGCAGCACGTTGAAGCTGCCGGTCAGGTTGAGGCGGATGATCGCCTCGTATTGCTCGAGCGACCCCGGCGCGCCATCCCGGTCCAGCACCCGGACCGCGCCGCCGCGACCGGCACAGTGCACGCAGGCCCGCAACGGCCCCAGCTTCACCGCGGCAGCGACGGCCGCCTCCATCTGGACGGTGTCGGTCACGTCGGCGGCGACGAAGCGGGCCGCATCCCCCAGCTCCGCCGCGATGGCCGCGCCCGCCGACGTAGGCAGGTCGCAGATCACCACCCGCGCGCCGCGCCGCAGCAGCGCCCGCGCGCTGGCCAGCCCCAGCCCGGACGCGCCCCCGGTCACCAGCGCCGCGATGCCCTCGATCTGCATGGCTCAGAGCCGCTCGATGATGGTGGCGTTGGCCATGCCGCCCGCCTCGCACATGGTCTGCAGCCCATAACGCCCGCCGCTGCGCTCCGAAGCATTCAGCATCGTCGCCATCAGCCGTGCGCCCGACGCGCCCAGCGGATGGCCCAGCGCCACTGCCCCGCCGCACGGGTTGAGCCGCGCATCATCCACCCCGAACTCCTGCTGCCAGGCGAGCGGCACGGCGGCGAAGGCTTCGTTCACCTCGAAATGCGCGATGTCGCCGGTGGTCATGCCGGCCTTCCGCAGCACGCGCCGGGTCGCCGGGATCGGCGCCGTCAGCATCAGCAGCGGATCGCCGCCGATCACGTCGAACCCGGCGAAGCGGGCGCGGGGACGGCAGCCGAGCCGTGCCGCCGCCGCCTCGCTCATGATCAGCAGCGCCGCCGCGCCGTCGGAGATCTGCGACGCGTTGCCCGCCGTCACCGACCAGGAAATCTCCGGGAAGCGTTCGCCCAGCGCCGCATCCTCGAAGGCAGGACGCAGCGCCGACAGCGTCTCGTCCGTCGTCCCAGGGCGGATCGTCTCGTCGGCCTCGACCAGCGCGTTCCCCGCCTGCACCGGCACAATCTCCGACGCGAAGCCGCCCGATGCGGCCACCGCGGCGGCGCGCCGGTGCGAGCTGGCGGCGTAGCGGTCCATCGCCGCCCGGTTCAGCCCCCAGCGCGCGGCAACCAGCTCGGCCGACACCCCCTGTCCGACCAGGCCCGGCGCATAACGGTCCCGCACGGCGGGTCCGAACGGGTCGGCGCTGCCCCGCGCGCTGCCCATCGGCACGCGGCTCATCGACTCGACGCCGCCGGCGATGACGATGTCGTATGCGCCGGCCATGATGCCCTGGGCGGCGAAGTGCACGGCCTGCTGGCTCGATCCGCATCTGCGGTCGATCGTCGTGGCCGGCACGTGCTCCGGGTAGCCGCAGGCCAGCCACGCCATACGGCCCGGCCCGGACGACTGCTCCCCCGCCTGGCTGACGCAGCCGATGATCACGTCGTCGACCTCGCCGGGGTCGATGCCGTTGCGCTGCACCAGGGCGCGCAGCACGGCCGCCAGCAGGTCATTGGGATGCACCTCCGAAAGCGCGCCGCCCTTCTTGCCGCGCCCGACCGGAGTGCGCACGGCGTCGACGATCACAGCCTGCCTTTGCATGGTCCCCTCCCCAGGGTTGTTCCTGCCGGCATACTCCGGACGGCGTGCGCGGCTGTCCATAACATTATCGGCTCCGGCAGCCGGCGGGCGCTTCGCCTCTCGCCTTTGATGGCCGCGCACCCCTATGCTGCGGGCAATGGTCGCGAAGGGAGAATGCGTTCATGCCGCGCCTGGCGCACTGGGCACGCCTGCACCCGGACAAGCCCGCCTGCCATTTTCCCGATCTCGGCGTCACCATCAGCTATTCCGAGCTGCACGCGCGCGCCGACCGTGCAGCGCGATGGCTGGCCGGCCTCGGCCTCGAACCCGGCGCTGCCTTCGCCTTGCTGATGGAGAACCACCCGGCGGTGTTCGAACTCGCGTTTGCCGGGCAGCGGGCCGGGCTGTACTGGGTGCCGCTGAATATCCACCTGAAGCCGGCCGAGCTGGCCTACGTGCTGCGCGACAGCGGCGCGCGTGTCCTGGTAGCGAGCGCGGCGCAGGCCCAGGCCGCCGCAGCAGCCGTGGCGAGCATGGACATTCCCATCTATGTCCTGGACGGCTCGCTGCCCGGCGGCGGCCATTACGAAGCGGAGCTGGCCGGCGAGCTTCTGGCGACGCTGCCCCCACGCCCGGTTGGCCGCGACCTGCTGTATTCCTCGGGGACCACCGGCCTGCCGAAAGGCGTGCACCGTGCGCTGCTGCCCGCCGAGGAGCGGGACCAGCCGCGGCCGGCGGTGGGCGCCCTGCTCGCGGCCGGCTTCGACGCCAACACGGTGTATCTGTCGCCGGCGCCGCTGTATCATGCCGCCCCGCACCGTTTCACCCTGCACGCGATCGAGCAGGGCGGCGCCTGCGTCGTCATGCAAAAGTTCGACCCCGTGCAGGCCCTTAATCTGATCGAGCGCCACAAGATCACCCACGCGCAGTTCGTGCCAACGATGTTCGTCCGCCTGCTGGCCCTGCCGGAGCCGGTGCGCCGTGGCTACGACTGCACGAGCCTGCGCCGGGTGATCCATGCCGCCGCGCCCTGCCCGGTCCCGGTCAAGCAGGCGATGATCGCCTGGTGGGGGCCAATCATCTATGAATACTACTCGGGATCGGAGACCATCGGCGGCACCGGGATCGAGAGCGCCGATTGGCTGCTGCACAAGGGCTCCGTCGGCCGCGCGACCAACGGCACGCTGCATATCACCGACGATGACGGCCAAGAATTGCCGCCCGGCGCCATCGGCACGGTCCGCTTTTCCGGCACGCCGCGGTTCGAATATTTGAACGCGCCGGAGAAGACGCAGGCTGCCTACGACCGCAACGGCTGGGCGACCTATGGCGACATCGGCTGGCTGGACGCGGACGGGTACTTGTACCTGAGCGACCGCCGGGCCGACCTCATCATCTCCGGCGGCGTCAATGTCTATCCGCAGGAGGTCGAGGACACGCTGGCGCAGCACCCGGACGTCATGGATGCGGCGGTGATCGGCGTCGCCGATGCGGAGTACGGGGAGCGGATCAAGGCCGTCGTGCAACTGCGTGCAGGGGCCGCGGTGACGCCGGACGGCCTCATCGCTTTCTGCCGCGAGCGTTTGGCGCACGTGAAATGCCCGCGCAGCGTGGATATCGCCGATGCGCTGCCGCGGTCGGAAACCGGTAAGCTGCTGCGGCGGGTGCTGAAGGAGCAATACCGCCTCGCCGCCGCGATGGCCCGGTGACGCCGTGGGGCCGCTGACCGGGCTGCGCATCCTGGAGTTCGCCGGCATCGGGCCGGGGCCGCTGGCGGCGATGATGCTCGCCGACATGGGCGCGGAGGTGGTCCGCATCGAGCGCCCGGCGGCGGGCGGCGCGCTGATGCCGCTGGAACCGCGGCACGACGTGGTCGCGCGCGGGCGGCGCTCCGTGGCGCTCGACCTCAAGGACCCCGCGCACCTGGCCGTGCTGCTGCGGCTCATCGACCGTGCGGACGGGCTGATCGAGGGCTTTCGGCCCGGCGTGATGGAGCGGCTGGGCCTCGGGCCGGAAGTGTGCCTCGCGCGCAATCCGCGGCTCGTGTTCGGCCGCATCACCGGATTCGGCCAGTCCGGCCCGCTTGCCGAAAGCGCCGGGCACGACCTGAACTATCTTTCGCTGACCGGCGCGCTCGCCGCGATGGGGCGTCCCGGGTCACCGCCGCCGCCGCCGCTCAACCTGGTGGCGGACTATGGCGGCGGCACGATGTTCCTGGCCTTCGGCATGGTATGCGCGCTGTGGGAACGGGAGCGGTCCGGCGTCGGCCAGGTGGTGGACGCGGCCATGGTGGACGGCGTCGCGGCGCTCAGCGCCCTGTTCTTCGGCCTGCGCGCCGGCGGCCTTTGGTCGGACGAACGCGGCAGCAACCTGCTGGACGGCGGCGCGCCGTTCTACGACACCTACGAAACGCGGGACGGGCGGTACGTCGCCGTCGCCGCGTTGGAAGCCAAGTTCTTCGCCGAGCTGGCGCAACGCCTCGGCCTGGAGCCCCGCTTCGCCGCGGGCCAGGGCGACCGGGCCTTGTGGCCAGCGATGCGGGCGCAACTGCGCGACATCTTCCGCAGCCGGACCCGCGCGGAATGGACGGCGCTGCTGGAGGGCACGGATTGCTGCGTCACCGGCGTGCTTGACTTCGGCGAAGCGCCATCCCACCCGCATAACGTGGCGCGCGGCATGTTCATGGATGTCGGGGGCACCACACAGCCGGCGCCCGCGCCACGCTTCAGCCGCTCCCGAACGGAGCCGCCGGCGTCAAGCGCCCAACCCGGCGGACCGCGCGCCGTGCTCGCGGATTGGGGCATTCCCGAAGCGGAGATCGACCGGGTGCTGCCGGTTTAACCGGGCATCACAGCCGGGCAAGCAGCTCCGCTTTCTTGGCCGCGAACTCCTCGGGGGTGAGGATGCCTTTCTCGTGCAGCGCGGCCAACCGCTCGATGGTCGCGATCGGATCGCCGGCAGGGGGATCGATTGGCCTGGCATGGGGCGGCGCCGCAGGGCCTTGCGCGCCGGCATCGACCGGCTTGAGGTCGGCGAGGCGGACATCGCCCTTGTCGCTCGTGAAGGTGGGGATCTGCGCGCCGCCGCCCTGCTGCTGCTGCGACACGCCGAAGATGCGGTGATCGCCCGTGTCAAACAACCTCAACCGGCCATTCTGCTGGATGGCCAACCTGCAGGCCGCAGGGAAGTAGGCATAGCGGAGATCGTTCTGCGCGCCGCTGGATGCGGGCGTGCCAAGCTCCGCGGGCCACCAACTGTCCGCAGTGAAGCCAAAGCCAGCGCTTGGCCGGCCCGCGCCGCCCTGGGCTTGGAACTGGCTCTGGGCGGACCCGGTGGCACGTGCTGCCCCACCCCTTTGCACCTGGCTGGAAAGCTCCGAGCAGAGGGCGTCCACGCGGTGCTTGAGCCCCTGGTTGAACATGTCGCCCACCATGGTCATGCCGCCCTGCGACCACTGCCCCACGCCGCCCAGCTCCGGGTGGTTGAACTGGGCCATGCCGCCGCCGCCGGCCTGGAGCGCGTGCAACACGGCCAGCGCCGCCTGGAGGCTGACGCCGTGGCGCTGGGCCGTGGCCACCAGCGACTGCTGCGCCTCAGGCGTGAGATCGGGCATCCAAAACCTCCGGCCTGTCCGCGGCGCTACAGGTTCGGAACGCCCTGTTCGGTTTGCACCTGGGAGACGACCCTGCGATGGCGCGCCCGCCGATGATGGCGCACTGCCCTCCGGTGTCTCGGCGCGCTGGTGCTCGTGCCTGCAATGGTTCCAGGCGGCGGGGTCGCGTTCGCGGAACCCGGCAGCAGCACACCCTGTGGGAAGGCTGGTTCTGCAACCGCGAGTGGCAGGATAGCCGCGGCAACCATGAGAAACCTACGCATTGAACAATCCTTCTTCAACGGAACGACGCACCCTAGATGTGCTTTGCCATGGTGGCCAGGGCCACGCAACGCGAAATGCCGGCCGTGGCCTACCAAGCATCCAGCACCATCGCCGCACCCTTTTCGGCGATCATGATGGTCGGCGCGTTGGTGTTCCCATTGATATGGGTGGGCATGATCGACGCATCGATCACCCGCAGCCCGTCCAGCCCGCGCACCCGCAGTTGCGGGTCGACCACCGATCCGGGATCGCCGCCCATGCGGCAGGTGCCGATGAAGTGGTGGGTGGTGTTGGAAACGGCGCGGATGCTTGCCGCGAGCAGGCGGTCGTCGTCCACAACCGCCTGTCCCGGCATGATCTCGTGGTCGATGAAGGGGCGGAGCGCCGGGTTCTGCATGATGCCGCGCAGCTGCCGGATGCCGCGCATCAGGACCGGCATGTCGCCGGGGTCGCTGAAATAGCGGGGCTCGATGACCGGCGGGTCTGCCGGATTGGCGGAGCGCAGGCGCAGCTCGCCGCGGCTCGCCGGGCGGCCCTGGCGCACGGTGACGGTGAAGCCCTCCCGGTCGGGCAGCATCCGCCCGCCCTCCGGCAGCAGGCCCATGCACAGGCCCATCTGCATATCCGGTATCTCCAGGTCGTCGTGGGAGCGGAAGAAGCCGCCGGTGGGGAACGACGTGCTGGCCAGGATGCCGCGGCGGGCCACGGCATAGTCCAGCAACGCCTTGACGCCGCGGACCGGCCTGGTGTGGGCGTAGGCGGTCACCGGCCGGCTGCAGGCGTAGTTCATGCGGTAGGAGACGTGGTCCCGCAGGTTGCGCCCCACGCCGCTCCGGTCCAGCCGCACCGCGATCCCGAGATCGGCCAGCGCTTCGGCGGGGCCGATGCCGGACAGCATCAGCAGCTTCGGCGAGTTGAACACCCCGGCGGCGAGCAGCGTTTCCTTCGCCGCCCGGACCTGCAGGCGCTCGCCGTGCCGGACCACCTCGGCGCCGACGACGCGCTGTCCGTCGAACAGCAGGCTCTGCGACTCGGCATGGGTGAGGACGAGGAGGTTGGGACGGCGGCGCGCGGGTTTCAGATAGGCCGAAGCGGTGCTCCAGCGGCGTCCGCGGCGGATGGTGACGTCGTAATGGCCGAAGCCCTCCTGCGTGGGGCCGTTGAAGTCCACGCTGGCCTCGTAGCCTTCGGCGGCGGCGGCGGCCAGGAAGGCGCCGCAGATCGGCGGGACCGGGCGGCTGCGCGTCACGTCGAGCGGGCCGTCGCCGCCATGGTGTTCGCCGGCGCCACGCTCGTTGCGCTCGGCCCGGCGGAAGTAGGGCAGCACGTCGCTGTACGACCAGCCCTCGCAACCGGCCTGGCGCCAGTCGTCGTAGTCGCGCGCATGGCCGCGGATGTAGATCATGCCGTTCAGCGTGCTGGTGCCGCCGAGCACCTTGCCACGGTATAGCGGGACGCTGCGTCCATCCAGCCCGGGTTCGGGTTCGCTGTGATAGCCCCAGTTGACGCCGGGCGTGGCCAGCACGCGGCTGACTGCGCCGGGCACGTGCAGCATGGGATTGCTGTCGGCGCCGCCGGCCTCCAGCAGCACGACGCGGCGCGAAGGGTCCTCCGACAACCGGTTCGCGAGCACGCAGCCCGCCGAGCCGGCGCCGATGATCAGAACGTCGCAGGGGATCGACTGCATTGGACGCCATGTCTCCTGGCCGCTGCCTGATGCGGCATTGCGCCGATATTGCGCTCTGGGCAAACAACTGTCCTATCTGTTCGGGAAATGACAGTGCCGCGACAGGAGAAAGCCATGGACGGGTCCGAGCCGAAACAGACCATCGGCGTAGAACAGCCCGGGCGCGACCTCCGCGCCGAGGCCAAGGCCGTGCTGCAAGTGGAGAAGCACGATTACACCGACCTGCGCCCCAATGGCCGGGCGCAGGCGCAGGGCATGGCCGGGTTCGACCCGGTCTACACCGACATCGTCGACTACATCATCCGCTGCACCCACCGCATCTGGGACGAGAGGAACGTCGGGCTGATCTACAGCCACTACGCGCACAATGCCGTCGTTTATTCCTCGATGGGCGCCACCTACTCGCGGGAGGAAGTGGTCCGCGCCACCCTGCAGCGCATCGCCGAGTATCCGGAGCGGCGGGGCCTGGGCACCCAGGTCATCTGGGGCGGCAACGACGTCGACGGGTTCTACACCTCGCACCTGATCACCAGCGTCGGCCGGTTCACGGCGCCGGGGCCGTATGGCATGCCGACCGGCAAGACCTTCTATGCCCGCACCATCGCCGACTGCATGGTGTTCCAGAACCGCATCTACCGGGAATGGCTGATCCGGGACAGCATGGGGCAAGTGCTGAACCTCGGCGTCGATCCCGATGCGCTGGCGGCGAAGATGGCGGCCGAGCAGGCGGCGCGCGGTGCGACGGCGCCGCAGCTTGGCGACTCAGCCCGGCTGCTGGGGCAGGAGCCGCCGGCCGAGCGCATCGACGCCTCGATCGCCGGCACCGATGCGGAAGCGGAGCTGCTGCAGACGCTGCACGAGATCTGGAACTGGCGCATGTTCGGCCGGGTGCGGGAGGCCTATGCGCCCAACGCGATGTGGCACGGGCCGCGGATGCGCGACCTTTACGGCCCGGCCGCGGTGACGCAGCAGTTGATCGGATTGCTGGCGATGATCCCCGACGCGGGCTGGACGCCGCAGCACGTTTGTTCCGTCGAGAACTCCAACGAGGGCGGCAGCAAGGTCGCGGTGCGCTGGATCATGGAGGGGCACCACACGGGATGGGGCGTGCTGGGCGCGCCCACGGGCAAGCCGCTGTTCGTGATGGGGATGTCGCAGTACCACCTCGTCGGCGGACGCATCGCGGAGGAGTACACGCTGTGGGACGAGCTGGCGCTGCGGGTGCAGCTCAAGCTGCCGCCGGCGTAGCGCCGTCTCCGTTGCATGAGGCTCTTGCGGGGAAAGGCCGTGGTTGCGACAGTGCCGCAAGGAGGACCTGCATGACGACAATCCCTGTTGCGCCGAATGGCTTGCCGAGAGGCGATGCGATCCTCCAGGCGCGCGGGATCGTCAAGCGGTTTGGCCATGTCGAGGCCTTGCGCGGCGCGGATTTCGACGCATACGCCGGCGAAGTCACGGCGCTGATCGGCGACAACGGCGCCGGCAAGAGCACCCTCGTGAAGATACTCTCCGGTGTGTACCCCGCCACGGCCGGGCAGATGATGGTGGACGGCAAGCCCGTGTCGTTTGCCTCGCCGTCGGACGCGCACGCCATCGGTATCGAGACGGTGTATCAGGACCTGTCAGTTTGCCCGGACCTCAGCCCATCCGCCAACATGTTCATGGGACGCGAGGCGCTGCGTCCGGGGCTGCTCGGACGGCTCGGCTTCCTCGACAATGCCACCATGCGGCGGGAGAGCGCGGTCGCGTTCCAGCGGTTGAAGGTCGCGCTGAAGGACATGGACGCGCCGATCGCCAGCCTGTCGGGCGGGCAGCGGCAGAGCGTCGCCATTTGCCGCGCGGCGATGTGGGCCAAGCGCGTCGTGTTCATGGACGAGCCGACGGCGGCGCTGGGCGTCGTGCAGACGGCGCGCACGCTCGACCTGATCCGCCGCATCCGCGACACCGGCGTGGCCGTGGTGCTGATCAGCCACAACATGCGCGACGTGATCCAGGTCGCGGACACGGTCGAGGTGCTGCGGCTCGGACGCCGCATCGCGTCGATGCCGAACAAGGACATCTCCGTGCAGGACCTGGTCGGCGCAATGACCGGAGCGCTCGACGCCGTGCCGGACCCGGCTGAGCAGGGAGTGGCGGCATGAGCCAGGATGTAGCGATGCCCCGGCCCATTGCCGAGAGCGAACCGGCGGGCCTGCAATCGCCGCAAGGCTTGGGCCGCAAGCTCAAGGTGGCGATGTCGTCCTCGCCGTTTTACATGGGCGTCATCCTTGCCGCGCTGGTCGCGTTCTTCTCGTTCCTGCACCCGGCCACCTTCGCCAGCAGCTACAACATACGCAACATCTTCCTCGACGCGTCCGTGCTGCTGATCCTGGCGGTGGGCACGACCTACATCATGATCGCCGGCGGGTTCGACCTGTCGATCGGGTCGGTGCTGGTGTTCTCGGGCGTGGTCGCGGCGCAGGTGATGCTGGGGTTAGGCACCGACAGCCTGTTCACGGTCGCGATCGGCTTCATCGTGGCGCTGGCGTGCGGGGCAGCCTGGGGCCTGTTCAACGGGTTCTGCATCACCAAGCTGCGCGTGTCGGCGTTGATCTCCACGCTGGGTTCGATGGGCGCGGCACTCGGGGCGGCCTACCTGGTGACCGACGGCAACGACATCCGCACCGTGCCGAACGCGCTGATCAGCCTCGGCCATGGCTCGATCGGCGGGGTGCCATGGCTTGTGGTCATCACCGCGATCGTGGCGGTGGTCGGTGCGGTGGTGCTGCACATGACCCGGTTCGGCCGGCACACCTTCCTGGTGGGTTCCAACCCGGAAGGGTCGCGCCGGGCGGGGATCAACGTGTCCGGCCACCTGATGCGGCTGTATGCGTTGAGCGGGCTGCTGGCCGGGTTCGCGGCGATGCTTTCGCTGGGACGGTTCTCGACCACGACGCTTGAAGGTCACGCGAACGACCCGCTGGAGGCGATCACCGCGGTGGTGCTCGGCGGCACCACGCTGACCGGCGGGCGCGGCAGCATCATCGGCACGGTCGTTGGCGTGTTCATCCCGGCGGTGCTGGCGAACGGCTTCATCATCATGGGCATCCAGCCATTCTGGCAGATGGTCGTGATCGGCTTCGTCGTCATTGCGGCGGTCTATGCCGACCAGATCAAGCGCCAGAAAAGCGAGCGGATGTAGCCGCGCCGGGTTTCCAGAGTCCCGCTCATTAGAACATCCCCCCGCTTCTTAGAAGATTCCAAGGACAACAAGATGCGCTTGAAACTTGCCGCCGCGCTCGCCCTGTTCACCGCCGCGCTGCCGTTCGCCGCCGGGGCGGAGGATAAGCCGTATAAGATCGTCTATGTCCAGGGCGTGACGGGCAACCCGTTCTATATGTCTGTCACCTGCGGCGGAGCGGAGGCGGCAAAGCGCCTCGGCGTGACATTCGACGCCCAGGGGCCGCAGCAATATACCCCGGCCTTGCAGATGCGCGTGCTGGACGCGGTCATCGCCGGCCGGCCGGCCGGCATCATGTTCACCGCCGACGACCCGGTGGCGCTCACCGCCACCCTGATCGAGGCGAAGGAGCGCGGGATCAAGATCCTCTCGATCGATGGCGACGTGAAGGACATGGGCGTCGCGGTTTCCAACATCCAGTCCGACAACTTCGACGGCGGCGCCCAGGCCGGCAAGCAACTGGCCGAGCTGATCGGCGGCAAGGGCGAGGTGATGGCGCTGATGAACTCGCCGGCCGCCAATGTCGCGCAGCAGCGGCTGCAGGGCTTCCAGGGGGAGATTGCCAAGCACCCGGGCATCAGCTTCCTCGGCGTTCAGTACAGCAACAACCAGACGGCCAAGGCGGCTTCGATCATCACCTCCACGGTCGCGGCGCATCCGGACCTGGCGGGCGTGTTCACCATCACCACGAACAATACCGAGGGCGCGGCGACCGGCGTGCGCGAGGCCCAGCGCGAGGGCAAGATCAAGATCGTCGGGTTCGACACCTCCGATCCGATTGTCGAGGCGATCCGCAAGGGCATTGTCTCGGCCGACATCGTGCAATACCCGTATCGCGTCGGCCAGCTTGGCGTCGAGATGATGGTGGACGCGCTGGGGGGCAAGCCGGTCGAGCGCCAGGTACATACTCCGTTCGTGGTTGCGACCCCGCAGAACATCGACACGCCCGAGGTGCAGAAGTTCATCTATCGGACGAACTGCCGTTGAGCGTAGCCGCAGGGCCTGGTTGACCCCGGGTTAGATCGGGCGGCTTGGCAGTTGTGAGGCTGCTGGGCGGCTGGTTCGCCTAACTGGCACGGTCGACTTGCGTGGCGGTTGTCCAGCTTAGCCCTGGCCCGGCGGACTGAACGGCGGCGTCTAGGTCGTCCTGAGGGCGCTTGCCGAGCGGAAAGCGGAAATAGGACCGAACGCTGAAAGCGAAGGCCGGCGGATGGCGTCAACCCGTCGTCTGGCTTGATCCCGTGCCGCAATTCCGTGAACGGCCGATCCGATATCGCCTTGCAGTAATTGCTCACCTGGGGTGGTGCTGGGGCGCTGAGGCAGCCGGTGGTTGACG
>CAXSGE010000006.1:0-96464 GCA_964236715.1 uncultured Acetobacteraceae bacterium
CCGTCCAGCAGATGAACGAAAGCGAACGCAAGAAAGTCGAAGTGCACGGGAAGTAGGGGGAGGGGGCGTCAAATGCCTGCCGTGGTCGCCTCCAGGCCACGGCGGGCGAACGCGATTGACAGGTCGCCTACCTGCGCGGCGTCCGCGCCGGCTGCTGTCCCGGCCCTTGCCCTCGCGGCGATCCCCTCAAAGATGACCGCGAACCGGAACATGGCGAAGGCCACATGGAACGGCGTCAGCGGTGCCACGGCAGTACGCCGGGTGGCGTAGTAGCGGTCCAGGAACTCCGCCTCGCCAGGAATCCCGAGTGCGTCGAGGTCGAGGCCGAGCAGGCCGCCATACTCCTCGGGCGCGCTCCGCCAGGTGATGACGCTGAAGCCGAGGTCCGCCATTGGGTGGCCGATGGTTGAAAGCTCCCAATCCAGCACGGCGACGATCTCCGGCTTGGTCGGATGGAACATCATGTTGCCGATGCGGAAGTCCCCGTGGCAGATCGCCGCCTCGCCGTCATCGGGCGGCAAGTGGTCCAACAGCCACGCTTCAAGCGTCACGAGGTCCGGAATGTCGCGGAACCAGGCGGCCTTCCATTGCTTGCCCCAGCGTGAAATCTGCCGGGTGAAGTATCCGCCGGGCCGGCCGAAATCCCCGAGGCCGACGCTTTGCCAATCAACGTCGTGCAGCCGGGCCATGGTCTCGGCATAGGACATATACATCGCGTGCCGGTCAGCAGGCGTCGCGCCCTCAAGGCCGCATTGCCCGAACACGCGCCCCTCGACGCGCTCCATCACATAGAACGGCGTTCCCACTACGTCCGCATCCGGATGGAACACCAGGACATGCGGCACCGGGATCGCGGTTTCGGCCAATGCCCTGAGCACGCGGGCCTCGCGGTCGACGGCGTGGGCCGAGGGCAGCACCTCGCCCGCCGGCTTTTTGCGCAGCACCATGCGCCGGTTGGCATAGGTCAGGAAAAATGTGGGATTCGATTGCCCACCGGAGATGCGGTCCAACTGCAGCGGCCCGTCCAGCCCGGCAATATGCTCGCGCAGGAAGGCGTCCAGCCGGCCCACATCGAACTCCAGGCCTGGCGGCACGCTGGTTGCCATGTTTTCTGGCGTGTTTTCTGGCGCCATCTCAGCCACCTGTCATCCTGGACCAGCACGATCCGTTTCGAGACCCAGCACGGCCGAACCCGTGCCGCCAAAGCGTATGCGCAGTTCCCGTTTCAACAGCTTGCCGGCGGTGTTCTTCGGCAGGCTTTCGGCGAAGAACACGCGCTTGGGAAGCTTGTAGGGCGCCAGCGTGGCCCGCGCGTGTTCGATCAGCGCCGCCTCGCTCACCTCGGCGCCATCGCGCAGCACGATCACCGCCGCGACGGCCTCGATCCATTTGGCGTCCGGCACCGCGATCACCGCGACCTCCGAGACCGCCGGGTGGGTGAACAGCACGTCCTCGACCTCGCGGCTGGCGACCTGGACGCCGCCGGTGTTGATCACGTCCTTGATGCGGTCGACGACATACAGATAGCCCTCCGCGTCGAAATAGCCGACGTCGCCGGAGTGGAACCAGCCGCCCTCGAACGCCTTCGCCGTTTCCTCCGGCTTGCCCCAGTATCCCAGCATCAGTTGCGGGGAGCGGTGGATGATCTCGCCGTGCGTCCCCGGCGGCACGTCGGCCATCGCCAAGTCCACCACGCGCGTCCTGACGTTCAGCACCGGCCTTCCGACTGAGGCGGGCCGGGCGTCGTGCTCCTCGGGGCTGAGCAGCGTCGCCAATGGCGAAATCTCGCTCTGGCCATAGCAGTTGAACGCCCGGATGCCCGGCAGGCGCTCGCGCAGTTCGTGCAGGACGGGGACCGGCATGATCGCCGCGCCGTAGTAGGCCTTGTTGAGGCTGCGGAGGTCACGGGAAGCGAAATCGGGGTGCCGCAGCAGGGTGATCCAGACTGTCGGCGGCGCGAAGAACGAGGTGAGGCGGTGCCGCTCGATCAGCTCCAGGCAAAGCGCCGGCGCAGGGCTGTCGACCAGCATGACCTCGGCGCCGGCCAGCAGTTGCGGCATGGTGAAGCAGTGCATCTGCGCCGTGTGATAGAGCGGCAGTGCCGCGAGCGTGCGGTCGTTCTGAGTGAACTCACAGGCGACGATGCAGCTCACGTATTCGCTGAGCAGCGCCCGGTGCGTCAGCATTGCTCCCTTGGGGGTGCCCGTGGTGCCGGAGGTATAGAGGATTTGGGCGATATCGTCGTCGGCAACGGCCTCCCCCGCATCCGCGTGCGCGCCCTCCGCAGGCATGATCGAAGCAAACGGCTGCACGATGGGGGCGCCCGCCGCGTGCGCAGTGGCAGCCAGGGCCGGGTCATGCAGCAACAGGCGCGCGCCCGACTGCCCGACGATATAGGACAACTCCGGCGGCGAAAGCGCGTAGTTGGCGGGAACGTGGATCAGCCCGGCCTTGCAGCAGGCGATCCAGCATAGGAGATAAAGGTCGGAATTACGGCCGAAAGCGACCACCCGGTCCCCTGGCGCTATGCCGAACCCCAGCAGATGGCCAGCGATCTCAGTGGTGGCCGCGTCGAGCGCCTTATAGCTCCAAACCCGCTCGCCGAAGCGCAGCGCCACACGGTCGCGGTAGCGCGCCGCCGCGCGGCCGATCGCGTCGCCGATCGTGTTCCGCCCGGCACGGCGGGCTATCGCTGTATCGTCGGCAGCGCCTTTTCTGGGCTGAGGATATGTGGGTCTGGCTTGGATCGTCGTCATGGTCCGAGTTGTCCCTCAACGCTCAGCGAAGGCGAGCTTGGCGCCGAGAGCAACAAAGGCGGCGGCGAAGGTGCGGCGCATCCAGGTCAGCACCCTCGGGCGGGAGATCACACGCTCGCGGATCAAGGCAGCAAACACTCCGTAGGCCACGAACACGACGAAGGTGAGCAGCATAAAGACGGCGCTCAGCTCCAACATGCGCGCAAGCGGATGCGCTTCCTCGGTGCTGACGAACTGCGGCAGGAAGGCGACGAAGAAGATCGAAAGCTTGGGGTTGAGGACATTGATCAGGATAGCATGGACGATGACCTGAGCTGCCGAACGCGGAGCGATCTCCTTCTCCACCTTGAGCGCGCCATGCTCCTTTAGCGTGTTCCATGCCATGTAGAGCAGGTAGGCCACACCCAAATACTTGAGGGTCTGAAACGCAAGCGCGCTCGCATGCAGCAACGCCGCGAGACCCGTGATCGCAGCGGCCATGTGCGGGATGATGCCGAGAGTGCATCCGAACGCGGCGACTATACTGGCAAGGGACCCACGCGAAAGGCCGGCCGCCAACGTGTAGAGTACGCCGGTGCCAGGTGAGGCAACAACGATGAGCGAAGTCAGTAAGAATTCGATGCTCATGGCGTTCTCCCTTAAGGCACGGCCAGCGTAGGTGACGCGATCAGGTGTTTTCATCCGGCACGTTAGTTCGGCACGGAGCTCCGCAATATGCAGCTGTGCGTCGGGCAGGAGACGGTTGGGACCGTGAACCCGCGCGAGGAAAGGGTTGAATAGTCATCATCACCCCCCGGCACCGCGCCCGGCTCATGCTGCCTTAGCCTTCGCGTGGTCCCGCTTGATCTTCTTGGCGAGCGACCATTTGTGCACCTCGGTCGGGCCGTCGTAGATGCGGAAGGCGCGGATCTCACGGAACACCTGCTCGACGATGGTGTCGTGCGTGACGCCGGTGCCGCCCATCACCTGCACGCAGCGGTCGGCGACGCGATACAGCGCCTCGGACACTGCGGCCTTGGCCATCGAGGACTCCGCCGTGCCCGGGCCGCCCTCGTCCAGCACGCGCGCGCACCAGTCGATCATCAGCTCGCTCTGCTTCAGGTCGATCAGGTTGTCCGCCAGCATGAAGCCGACGCCCTCGTGGTCGATCAACGGCTTGCCGAACGCCTGGCGGCTGACCGCGTAGTCCGTCGCGATCTCCTGCGCGCGGGTCGCGGCGCCGTGCCAGCGCATGCAGTGGGTCAGCCGCGCCGGCGCCAGGCGGACCTGGGCGTATTTGAACCCCTCGCCGCTGCTGCCGAGCATCTGGTCGGCGGGAATGCGCACGTTGTCCAGCGCCACGACGGCGTGGCCGCCGGGCATGGAGCTGTCGATGGTTTCCAGCACGCGCTCGATGCGTATGCCCTCCATCGGCAGCTCGACGAGGAACATCGTGGCGCCCTCGTCGCTTTTGGCCATGATGATCCCGACCTTGGCCCCGGCCGCGCCGGTGATGAAGGTCTTGCGCCCGTTGACCACCCAATGGTTGCCGTCCATCCGCGCCGTCGTCTTCATCATCGAGGGGTCGGAGCCTGCGCCGCCTTCCGCTGCCGGCTCGGTCATGAAGAACGCCGACCGCGCCCGCCCGCTGACGAGCGGTTCCAAGAACCGGTCTTTCTGTTCCGCGCTGGCGACGCGTCCGAGCAGGTACATGTTGCCCTCGTCCGGCGCCGCGACGTTGACGGCGAGCGGCCCGAGGATCGAGAGGCCGGAAGCGCGGAGCACCAATGCCGTGTCGAGGTGGCTGAGGTGGCTGCCATCCGCCAGGATATGCGGGGTCAGCACGCCGGCCTCGCGTGCCCGTCCGCGCATTTCGTGCACCAGCGCGTCGGTTGGCCCGTGGCTGTCGCGGCGGCGGTCCGTTTCATAGGGGATGACGACCTCCCGCACGAAGCGTTCGACCCGGCCCGCAATCTCCCGCGCCCGGTCGCTGGGTCCGCCGTTGACGATGGCATTGCCTCGATCAAGCTGCATCTTTTCTACTCCGTTCCGCCGTCTGGTTGCATCGAGTGGGATTTGGCGCCGGCGTGGTCCGCGCCGGGTCAGCGCACCATGACGACCACTTTGCCCGTCGTTTGGCGCGACGCGAGCGCCGTGATCGCTTCGGCCGCCTGCGCCAGCGGGAAGCGTCGCGAGATCTTGGGACGGATGCGGCCGGCGGCATAGAGCGCGAACAGCTCGCGCACCGAGGCGCGGTGACGCTCCGGGTCCTTTTGGACCGCGGCGCCCCAGAACACCCCGAGCACGTCGCAGCCCTTCAGCAGCGGCAGGTTGAGCGGCAGCTTCGGGATGCCGGACGGGAAGCCGACGACCAGGTACCTGCCCTCCCACGCGATGGATCGCAGCGCGGGTTCGGCGTAGTCGCCACCGACGGGATCGTAGATCACATCGGCGCCGTTGGGTTCGCAAGCATCCTTGAAGGCGGCCGACAGCACTTTCTGGCCGTCGCGGTCGATCGGGCTGTGCGGGTAGATCAACCC
Organism: uncultured Acetobacteraceae bacterium; assembly: GCA_964236715.1. Classification (GTDB taxonomy): domain Bacteria; phylum Pseudomonadota; class Alphaproteobacteria; order Acetobacterales; family Acetobacteraceae; genus CAHJXG01. Next base: position 5,276 of record CAXSGE010000006.1, read on the forward strand.
ACCCATCGCACCGCTGGCCTTGGCGATATCAAGCTTCTCCTGGCTCGAAGTGGCAGCGATCACCCGCGCGCCCATGGCTGCGCCGAGTTCGACCGCAGCGAGGCCGACACCGCCGGCAGCGCCCAGCACGAGCAGGGTCTCCCCCGTCTTGAGGCCGGCCCGGTCCACCAAGGCATGATAAGACGTGCCGTAAGTCATCACGAAAGCTGCGGCCTCGTCGAACGGCATCGCATCCGGCAGCACGATGCACCGCCCGGCGTCCACCGCGATCTTCTCCGCCATGCCGCCATAGCCAGGCGTTGCCAGCACCCGGTCGCCAACGCTGAGCCCGGTGACGCCGACGCCCACCGCCTCAACCACGCCCGACACCTCGGCGCCTGGCGAGAACGGACGCGCCGGCTTCACCTGGTAGCGATCCTCGATGATCAGCACGTCCGGGTAGTTCACGCCCACGGCATGGACCGCGATCAGCACCTGGCCTTCTGCCGGCGCCGGCTCGGGCAGGTCCGCGAATTCCAAGGTCTCCGGCCCGCCGGGTGACCGGCTGATGATTGCTTTCAAGGTCCGCACTCTTCCAGGACGCTAATAAGAGCCTGCCGCGCGCCTTGGTCAACGCGCAGCCCGTTGCAACAGGCCATGCGGCACCCCTGGACATCGTGCCTGAGCATTCCAAATATCAATGCAACGCACCCGGTGCGTTTCGTTGAAACCGGGATCATCCCCAGGAGGTTTCCCATGAACAGCCACCCTCGCATCCGCCGCCGCTTGATCCGGATCTTGGCGGCACTCGGCATCGCCGCCACCCTCGGCGGCTGCATCGTGGTCCCGGTCGGACCCGGCTACTACCGGCCGCACTACTATCGCTACTGATCGGCCCCGCACCGGCGGCCGGCCTACGGTCGCCGACTCTGCGGAGCTTACCACGCATATCCTCGACGCTGCGGCCGTGCTGTTTCTCCGCAATGGCTTCGCTGCGACCAGCATCGAAGCCATTGCCTCCATGGCGAAAGTGTCCAAGCGCACCCTTTATGCCCGCTTTGCCGCCAAGCAGGCCGTGTTCGTCGAGGTGGTGCGCCGCCTGATCGCCGCCTGGCTGCAGGGGTTCGATGCGGCGGTCGAGGGCGCTCCATCGCTTGAGGCTGCGCTGCTGGCGGCAGGACGGCGCATGCTGGAGGTGGCGCTGACGCCGGAGGCACTCGCGCTGCATCGCCTCGTGGTGGCGGAGGCTGGGCGATTCCCTGAGCTTGCCACCGCGCTCCGGGACGGCGGCGCACGATCGGGCATCGAACGGCTTTACTGTGTGCTGCGCACCCACCGTCCGAACGCCAGCCCGACCGAACTGGCGTTCCTGGCCGAGCAGTTCCAGCATTTGATGCTCGCCGGTCCGCAGGGACGGGCAATCGGCCTGGGCGAAAGCCTGGATGCGGACGCGCTCGAAGCCTGGTGCGCCGACAGCGTCGCCTTGTTCCTGCGAGCATTGCCCGTCGCTTGATGCTGGCCTAGGCCAGCGTTGGGGCAACCGCCGGTTGCTGCTCGTCCTCCGGCGACAGCGCCGCCTTCACCGCGTCGTCGACCGTTTCCAGCCATACGAAACGCAGCTTGTCCCGTGCGCTGGACGGTATGTCGTCATAGTCGCGGCGGTTGCGTGCCGGCAGCATGACGGTCGTGATCCCGGCCCGGGCGGCTGCGACGACCTTCTCGCGGATGCCGCCAACCGGCAGCACCAGGCCGCGCAGGCTGATCTCGCCGGTCATCGCCACCGCCGGGTCCACGGCGCGGCGCAGCAGCAACGACGCGAGCGACATGAACATCGCGACTCCCGCCGAAGGGCCATCCTTCGGGATCGCGCCGGCCGGGACATGGACGTGGATGTCGCCGTCGAACGCCGCCGGGTCGATGCCGAGCTGGGCCGCGCGTGATTTGACTAGGCTCAGCGCTGCTTGCGCGCTTTCTTTCATCACGTCGCCGAGCTGCCCAGTCAGGATCAGCCGCCCGCCGCCCGGCATGCGGCTGCTCTCGATGAACAGGATATCGCCGCCCACCGGCGTCCAGGCCAGCCCGGTCGCGACACCCGGCATCGCGGCGCGCCCGGCTACTTCCGGGTCGAACCGGCCGGGTCCGAGGATGCCCTGCAGGTCGCCGGTGCCGATGCGGATCGGGAGTTCGGCCGCGCCCTCCGCCACCCGGACCGCGGCGGAGCGGAACACGGCGCCGATCTCGCGCTCCAGGCTGCGCACCCCGGCCTCACGCGTGTAGTCGCTGATGATCGAGGCGAGCGCGTCGTCGTCGAGCTCGACCTGGCCGTCCGTCAAGCCATTCTGCACGATTTGGCGCGGCACCAAATAGCGCCGGGCGATCGCCTGCTTCTCCTCGGCCGTGTAGCCGGAAAGCTGCACGACCTCCATGCGGTCCCGCAGCGGTCCCGGGATGGTGTCGAGCTGGTTGGCCGTCGCGATGAACAGCACGCGGCTGAGGTCGAACGGCACTGCAAGGTAGGCGTCGCGGAAGGTGCCGTTCTGCTCGGGGTCGAGCACTTCGAGCATCGCCGAAGCCGGGTCGCCCTGGAAGCCGCCGCTGCCGAGCTTGTCGATCTCGTCCAGCATCATGACGCAGCTTCGCGACCCCGCCCGGCGGATCGCCTGGATGATGTTGCCCGGCAGCGCGCCGACATAGGTGCGGCGATGGCCCCTGATCTCGGCCTCGTCATGCACGCCGCCCAGGCTCACCCGCACGAAGGGCTGCTTGGTCGCGTGGGCGATGCTCTGGCCCAGGCTGGTCTTGCCGACGCCCGGCGGCCCGACGAAGCACAGGATCGGCCCCTTGCCGCCGGGGTTCAGCTTGCGGACGGCGAGGAACTCCACGATGCGGCGCTTGATCTTCTCCAGGCCGAAGTGCTCGGCGTCCAGCACCTGCCGCGCGGCGGCGACGTCGATCAGCGGCTCGTCGCCCAGCTTCCAGGGCAGCTCGGACAGCACTTCGAGGTAGCTCCGCACCATGCCGACCTCCGGGCTGCCCTCCGGCATCTGCTTCAGCCGGCGCAGCTCGCGCTTGGCCTGGCGGTCGACCTCCTCCGGCAGCCCGGCCTCCTTCAGCGCGCGCTCCAGGTCCTGCAGCTCCGGCGCGCCGTCGTCGTCGCCCAGCTCCTTCTGGATGGCCTTGAGCTGCTCGCGCAGCATGAACTCGCGCTGGCGGCCCGCCATCGTTTCCCGCGTGCGCTTGCCGATATCGGCGGAAAGGCGAAGCACCTCCAGGCGATAGGCCAAGCGCCACAGCACGCGGTCGAGGCGCGGGCCGAGGTCGACAGTATCCAGGATCTCCTGCTTCTCGGCGGCGGTAAGGTCCAGCAGGCCCGTCACCAGGTCGGCCAGCAGCCCGCCGGGCTCGACGTTCTGCACGGTCGCAACCAGGTCCGGCGGAACCTGCTCGATCAGCCGCAGCGTTTCCAGCGCGCGTTCCCGGAGCTGATGGACGCGCGCCGCGATCTCTGCGCCGTCGGCTTCGGGTTCAGGGATACGCTCGACGTGGACCGCCGCGTATGGCAGGCCGTCGACCGCGGAAATCAGCCGCACGCGCCCGGTGCCCTGGAGGATCGCGTGGTGGGTGCCGTCCGGCGCGGTGATGTAGCGCAGCAGCCGGGCCTCCGTGCCGATGCCGTGCAGGTCGGCGAAGGCCGGGTTCTCGACGGCCGGGTCGCGCTGCAGCACGACGGCCACGTGCCGGCTCTCCCGCGCAGCCGCCTGCAGCGCGTCCACGGTCGCCTGGCGTGTGGCGGCGAGCGGGATGACGGAGCCTGGGAACAGCACGGCGTCCCGCGTGGCGACCAGGATCAGCGCGTCGCTCGGCGGGGCAGGAGGCGGTTCGGCCTGGCCGGGGTCGGGTACGGGAGCGTCCACTATGCCGCCTTCCGCAATACGATGGTCAGGCAGCCGTCCACCAGGTCGCGCCGGGCCAGCTCGTATGCGCCGGGCGGCAGCGCGATGCGGCGTTCGAAGTGCCCATGGGGCAGTTCCATGCGGTGTATCCTTGTGCGGCCTGGCAGGACGGGAAGCCGGCGCATGCCGACGATGGCCAGCTCGCCGCCGGAGATCACGAGATCGACGTCGGCCGCGCGCACGCCGGGCAGGGCGGCGACCAGGATCAGCTCGTCCGCAGTCTCTAAAAGGTCGACGGGCGGCTCCCAGCCGGATTGCGCCGGGCGGAAGAACTCGCGGTGCAGCCGGTCGGCGCGCGCCACGATGGCCAAGGCGTCGGCCCACATCAGGTTAGCAGCGGTCCGTGGCACGACAGCCTCTCCTTAGTATCGGGTTCATTTCAGATGTAAGCCGGTTTAGATGCAAGCGGGGTCAGGTGCAAACCGGATCGCATCTACGACGTTTGGTGGGAAAACGCCTGCTGGTTCGGCCGGTTGCCCGTGGCGGCACTGGCCAGGCATTCGAGTGTCCAGAAAACGTTACTGTGGCTGGCGTGATGCTTTAAATAGAGTGCCGGCGGCCTATCTCTCCCGGAGACCGGTGATGATGCCTGGAGACTACCGGGTAAACTGGATGTGTCCAGGCCCTATTAGGAAGCAACTACCCGTCACCGCTTGATGTAAGAGTATATTACCTGATGCCGTCCAATGCCGCGGATCCCAAGGGCAATAGAGATTGCAGTGGATATGCCTGATACAGCCTCGCTGCCAACCCAACCCGACATGCTTTGCCATCTGCTGGACTCGGTCCTGGCAGGGCACGATGTCACGCTGTTCATCCGGGGCGATGGCGGGCGAGAGTTGCTGGACGCCGCTGCCGAACGCTTGCCTGCGCTTCGGTGCCGGGTCCTTCGGGCGGCGGGGACGCCTTCGGAGGGTTTGAGCCTCCCATTGCTGTTGGCACAGGTGACGATGGGGCAGGGAACTTGGCATCCGGTCCCCAGCGCCCAGAATGATGAGTTCCTCAGGCGCAGCTTCCAGGCGCTTACGGTGCTGGATGGGACCTGCGACCGGATCGTGTTGCTGGTCAGTGACGCGAATGCCCTGCAGCCTGCCGCGCTCCGATACATCCAGCTTGCTTGCCGCGCCGGGGCCAGCCTGCAGCTTGTGTTGGCGGGCAAGCGGGGCTTCCTCGACCTGCTCAGCCCCGCCGAGTTCGCCGACCTTCGCGCCCGCCTGGCGACAGGCCCGATTATAACGCCGCTGCCGCCCGGGCCCGCGGTGCTTCCTGCAGCCTTTGTCGCGCCGCAGCGCCCACGGCCCATTCACGAGACGCCGCCGGTTCCGGCTCCGGAGCAAGTCGAGTTCGAGCCCAGTCGGCCCATGCTGTCGAGCTTTTCCAACACGTCCCACCGGAAGCGCCTTGCGGCCCTCGCGGGGATAGGGCTGGGTGTGGCGGCGTGTGTCGCCCTGGCGGTCTGGACCCACGGAAGCGGCGCACCGCCAGCGATGCCAAGCCAGCAGGCCGCGCTTACCGTTGAGATGCCTATGGTCCCGGCTGCACCTGTCCCTGCGACGCCCGATACGCCGCCGGTGTCCGCCGACGCCCCAGCGCCGGACGTCCCTCTGCAACCGCCGGCCGCATCGCAGGAGCCGGCTGCACCGGAGCAACCGCCTGCACCGGAGCAGCCCGCTGCATTGCAACAACCGGCCGCACCGCAGGAGGCAAGTGTTCCGGTCGCGCCGTTGCTGGCCGCGCCGCCCTCAGCGACGACATCAAGCCCGCCTAAGAACCCTGTCCGCAAGACCGCATCGACGCAGCCACGGGCTTTGGCGGCCCGAGCGCCTACACTTAATGCCGGCAATGTAGCGGCGTGGGAGGACCCGTATCCAGCGCCGCCCCGCAACTGGCGGCCGATGCCGCCACAGGCCGTGTCCGATCCGCCAGACCAGCCAAAGTCATATATCGGGACCTACACAACCGACTCGAACGGCGTTCGAGCCTTCCGTTTCGGCCATTAGCAAGCCGGTGCCGGCCTCCATCTGAAGGGAGGCGTTCGTCAGAGCCAGTGGGCGGGGAGCCAGACCTGGCCCTGGGCAGTCTGATCCCAATAGCCGTCCTGCCATAGCGTGCCGTGGCCGGCACGGTCGACCCACTTCCCGGCTACCCAGACGTAGGCATTGCCGTTCCAATCATAGTGGCCGGGCTGCCAAATCAGCACGACGGACGAGTGCGGCGGCGCCGGAACTTGCTCGGCCCGAATGGGCGGGATGGGCGGATGGGCCGGACCCGTCGCGATGCAGGCGGCCAGAAGCAGTAGGCACGGCATAGCGACGGCATTGATGCGCCTCATGCAGGGAACTCCAACGTTTGCATGCCGACCCGCTTCATAGTCGGCACCATACGACGGTTCAACCGGCCAAAGGTTCGTGTGCCGCTAGTGGTCTGACACAGACAAAGGAAGCAGTCTGCGTCAGATCACTAGCTTTGTTTGGTGGACTGATTCAGCCAACGCCATGAAGCAGGCGTCGGCATCGGATCACTACGTCCGGATGCCGCGCTGGATCACGCGCCAGTATTCGACCGGAAACATCCGCTGGATGAGCGTCATGCGCTGGGCGTTGCGTCCGACCAGCACGCGCTTCTCCCGCAGCTCGATGCCGCGGACGATGCGCTCGGCGGCGGCCATCGGGTCGAGGCGGAGGAACTTGGCCCAGATCGCTGCTTGCGCCTCCGTTTCGGCGTTGCTCATGCCCGTCCGGCGCGCATTGGTCGCGATCGCAGTGCGCACGCCGCCGGGGTACACCAATGTGACGCCCACGGACGATGCTTCCAGCTCGTGCCGCAGCGCTTCCGAGAAGCCGCGCACGGCGAACTTGCTGGCGGCATAGGCGGTCTGGCCCGGCGGGGCCACGATGCCGAACACGCTGGAAATGTTGACCAACTGCGACGCCGGCTCGCGCCGCAGCAGGGGCAGGAAGGCGCGGGTCATGCGCACGACGCCGCCGAAGTTGATTGTAATCAGCCAGTCGAAATCCGCGGCCGAAACCTGCTCGAAGCTGCCGCCCAGCGCGACGCCGGCGTTGTTCACCAGCACGTTGACGCGGCCATGTTCGGCCAGCACGGCATCCGGCAGCGCGGCCACCGCATCCGCGTCGGCCACGTCGAGCCGGTGCTCGCTCACCTTCACGCCGTGGCTCCGCGCCTGGTCCGCCACGTCCCGCAGGCCGGACGCGTTCACGTCGGCCAGCGCCACGCCGCAGCCGCGGGCGGCGAGCACGACGGCGAGCGACGCGCCGATCCCGCTTGCCGCCCCCGTCACGACAGCCACGCCGCCTTTCAGCGGGAACGTCACCCGGCGTCTCCCCGCTGCATCAGCCAGTCGAAGCTCCATGCGCCGCCTCCGGCTACGGCAAGGAGCAGGAAGATGAAGCAGAAAAGGATCGCTGCGTCGCCGCCATTCTCGATTGGGAACCGGCTGCGCGGCGCATGGACCATCCAGTAGGCGAATGCCATCTCACCTGAGAGCACGAAGGCGACCGGCCGGGTGGCCAGGCCAACCAGGAGCAGCAGGCCGCCGACGAACTCCAGCACGGCCGCATACCAAATCAGGGAGAACGCGGCGGGAGCGCCGGTCAACGGCGGCGTTGGGAAACCGAACAGCTTTTGCGAGCCGTGTTCAATGATGAGCAGCGCCACAGCGATGCGCACGATGCTGAGCACGCGCGGGACCCAGTCGAAGGCGGACACCCCGGCGGGCGAGGCGCTGCGTCCAGTAATGGTGTATGCCATCGGTCTCAGCCCTTGGTCCGGGTAAGCTCGGCCGCCTTCAGCGCCGCTGCGACTTGCGTGACCCGGCGGCCCTGGAAACGCGCGACCTCGAGGTCGTCGGCCGTGGGCGGGCTGTTTTGCTGGCCGGCGACGGCGGATGCACCATAGGGCGTGCCGGCCCGGAACAGCACCGGGTCCGCATAGCCGAGCGGGACGATGATCAGGCCCAGATGCGCCATCGGGTTATACAGCGAGATGATCGTGCTCTCGTTGCCGCCGTGCAGCCCCGCCGTCGAGGTGAAGGCCGATCCCGCCTTGCCCACCAGCTTGCCCTGGAACCACAGGCCGCCCAGCCCATCGATGTAGGCCTTCAGCTCCGACGAGGTCGTGCCGAAGCGGGTCGGCGTGCCGAATATGATCGCGTCCGCCCACTCCGCGTCGGCCTCCGTCGGCGCCTCATAGGCCGCGTTCATACGGCTGGCGTTCTCCGCCCAGCCCGGCGCGTGCGCCATCACCTCCGGGCCGACCAAATCACGGGCGCGGCGCAGGCGCACCTCGGCGCCGGCTGCTTGTGCGCCCTCGGCGATGGAGTTGGCCAAGGCCTCCGTCGAGCCGTTGCGGGAGTAGAAGGCGATCAAGACATTGGTCGGCATGGCTTCATCCTTACGAATGGGTTGAATTGGAAATCGGCTTCAGCGACGATTCGGCAAGGCGGAGCCGGATGAGGGTGCCCCAGGGATCGCGCAGGCCGCGACCGCCCGCACGTTCCATGATGCCGGCCAAAGCCTGTTCATCCGCCACATCCAGCGTCACCGAGGCAAGCCCAGCCCGGGCCGGGTCGTGTGCGCCTGCCCCGGCGCTGCGCCAGATGTTGGCAGCGATGTGATGGTGGTAGCCGCCGCTGGACAGGAACGCGGCGGCGTCCCAAGCGGCGGTGACGTCCATGCCGAGCAGGCCGCCGTAGAAGTGCCGCGCCTCGCCGATGTCGCCGACCCGCAGGTGCACATGGCCGATGCGCGTCCCGGCCGGCGCGCCTGCCCATGGCGCGCCGGCCCATGGCGTAGCGGCCCATGGCGTGGCGGCAAGAATCAGCAGGCCCGCCATGTCGAGCGGCTGGTTCGCCATCTCGACCCGGCGCCCATCGGGTCCGTCGTGCCAGCTCCATTGCGCGCGCGGCCGGTCGGCATACACCTCGACGCCATTGCCCTCGGGATCGTGCAGGTATGCCGCTTCGCTGACGAGATGGTCGGCAGCGCCGTCCAATGGCTGGCCCCCCATCCGGAAATGGGCGAGCCAGCGGCCGAGATCGGCGCGGGACGGGAGCAGGAAGGCGGTGTGGAACAGGCCAGCCGAGGCCGGGTCGTCCGGCTTGGCAGCGGGCCGATGCAGCAATTCCAGGAATGCGGTGCCCGCCACGCCCATGCGGACGGCATCATCCTGGCGCGCGATCACCTCAAGGCCGACCACGTCGCGATAGAACGCCGTGACGCGGTCCATGTCGCGCACCGCGAGCGCCACGCCGCCCACGCGCAGCCATTCGGACCCTTGTTCGAGGATTTGCGGGTGCAGCGGCTCGTGCGTGAGTGTTTCCATGGCGTCATGACTTCCGGATGCGTTCAACGGCTAACTTGGCGCGTGGTCCCAGTATCGAAAATAGCCGCCTATTCGATATGTTCTATACCTATTATATCGAATCCATGGATCGCTTCGTCGAACTCTCGGCGCTTGTTCGCACGGTGGATCGCGGCAGTCAGGCGGCGGCGGCCCGCGAGCTCGGCATCACGCCGGCCATGGTCGGACGTTACATCCAGGGCCTGGAGGACCGGCTCGGCACGCGGCTGCTGAACCGCACCACGGCCCGGCAGAGCCTGACTGAGGCCGGGGCGGCGTTCTATGCCCGTGCCAGCGCGATCCTCGAACAGTTGGAGGAGGCGGACACCGTGGCGTCGGATCGGCAAGCGGAGCCGCGCGGCACGCTGCGGGTCAACGCCCCCATGAGCTTCGGCATGCGCCACCTCGCCGCCGCGGTCGCCGAGTTCTGCGGCCGTTATCCCAGTCTCCGGGTCGAGATGGTGCTGAACGACCGCGTGGTGGACTTGATCGAGGAGGGCTACGACGTCGCGGTGCGGATCGGGCGGTTGATGGACAGCGGCCTGGTGGCGCGGCGGCTGGCGACCTGCCGTCTGATCATATGCGCTTCTCCCGGCTACCTGGCGCGCCATGGCTGGCCGAGCGTGCCGGCGGACCTGCACGGGCATAACTGCCTGCTCTACGCCTATGCCGGCCTTGGCGGCGCGTGGCGGTTTGGGAACGAGAGCGGCGAGCAGGAGATCCGCGTTTCCGGCAACCTCACCGCCAACAACGGCGATGCGCTGCTCGCCGCCGCCCTGGCCGGCCAGGGCATCATCCTGCAGCCAACGTTCATCGTGGCCGACGCGCTCCGGCAGGGCCAACTTACGCCGCTGCTGCCGGAGTGGCGCATTGCAGACCTGAGCGTGCACGCCGTCTATCCTTCGGCAAGGCATCTCTCGCCGAAGGTGCGCAGCTTCGTCGATTTCCTCGCTGGCCGGTATCGGGACCCGCCGCCCTGGGATCAGGACGCGACGTAGGGTTCCCCGCGCCATTGCAGGATCTTCCAAACGCCATCCGCCGTCGCCACGATGCGCTCGCCAACGGTCATCGTGCCGCGCAGGAACACCATGCTGCGGGTGACCTTGACGACGTCCGGACGGACGAAGGCGAACTCGCCGAGCTGCACCGCGCCGACGTAGTGCACATTGAGCTGCACTGTGGCGCATGGCCGCTGTTTCGCCGCTTCCCAGCATGCCTCGCCGAGCGCCACGTCGAAGGCGGTAGCGAGCATGCCGCCGTGGACCACGCCACGCTTGTTGCCGTGCCGCTCGTCCGCGAGGAAGCCGAAGCCCGCCTGTTCGTCGCCGGGCGGGCAGTAGAACGGCCCGACATGAGTCCTGAACGCCTTGCCGGACCGCTTGACCCAACCCTCTGGCACGCCTTCGCTCGTCACCTTGCCTGCCCCTTACCTATGCCTGAAATCGGACTATCCGACCCGCAGGATACATCCATTCCGCAGGGATGACAGGGGGGCGATCATTCCGGCCGGCGAGGGACCACAAGCCCGACCGTCATCACTTGAACGATGTCGCCATGCTGGTTGCGGGTCTCGTTGCGGAAAATCACCTTGCCCCGGTCCGGACGCGACCGCGACGGCACGATCTCCAGCACCTCGCTATGAACCTGCAACACGTCACCGGGGCGGGTGGGCTTCGGCCAAGCGATCTCGCCGCCGCCGCCGATGATGCCGCCGGCGATCGGCGCGCCGCCGTCGACCAGCAGCCGCATCGTGATGGCGGCGGTGTGCCAGCCGCTCGCGGCCAGGCCGCCGAACAGCGTCCCCTTGGCCGCTTCGTCATCCAGGTGGAAGGGCTGCGGGTCGAACTGCGCCGCAAAGGCTTTTATCTGCGCTTCGTCCATTGCGTGCGACGCGCTGGAGAACCGCTGCCCCACCTGGAGGTCGTCCAGATAGAGCCGTGCGGCCTTGCCTGCTGGTTCCGTCGCCATGCCTCGTCCTCCCGCGTGTAACTTGCATCATGATAGTGACTGGCGTAAGCCCTGTCCATGCAGCGCAAAAGCTTCAGCTTCATGCAGTGCCCCATCGCCCGCAGCCTCGATCACGTCGGGGAGTGGTGGAGCATCCTCATCCTCCGCGACGCCTTCAACGGCCTCAGCCGCTTCGACCAGTTCCTCAAAAGCCTGGACATCGCGCCCAACATCCTGACCCGGCGGCTCAAGGGCCTGGTCGCATCGGGGCTGCTGGAGCGCCGCCGCTACAGCGAGCGCCCGCCGCGGGACGAGTATGTGCTGACCGACCGGGGACGCGACTTCCGCCCGGTCATGCTGTCGCTGCTCGCCTGGGGCAACAAGCACTTCGCGCCCGAGGGCGTCAGCGTCCGGCTGGTCGACCGCAGCACCGGCATCGAGGCCGATCCGGTGCTGGTGGACCGGGTCAGCGGGCGGCTGCTCACCGACCCGGCGTTCGCGTCCATGCCCGGGCCGGCCGCCGACGACCGCACGCGCCGCCGCTTCGCACGCCGGGACCGCTCGTTCGGGCTGCCGGGTCCGCATGACAAGGAACCGCTCGCATGACCGTCGCCGCCGATGCCCGGACGGCTGCGGCGCCCAGCCCGCGGACGCAGCGGCTGCTGCACGGCCCGATCGCGGCCACGTTGCTGGGCATGGCCTGGCCCAACGTGCTGATCATGCTGGCGCAGGCCTCGACCGGGCTGATCGAGACCTGGTGGGTGTCGCATTTGGGCACCGACGCGCTCGCCGGCATGGCGCTGGTGTTCCCGCCGGTCATGCTGATGCAGATGATCTCGGGCGGCGCCATGGGCGGGGGTATCTCGTCGGCCATCTCGCGCGCGATCGGCGCGGGCCGCCGGGACGACGCCGACGCGCTGGTGCTGCACGCGGTCGTGGTCAACGCGGCGCTCGGGCTGCTGTTCTCGGGCATGATGCTGGCGTTCGGCAGGCCATTCTTCCGCGCCCTGGGGGGGGAGGGCGGCACGCTCGACGCGGCGCTCGCCTATTCCAACGTCGTGTTCGCCGGCAATGTCCTGCTCTGGATCATGAACGCCTTGGCGAGCGCCATACGCGGGACCGGCAACATGCTGGTCCCGGCGTTGGTGATCTGCGCCGGGGTCGTGCTGCTGGTGCCGCTGTCCCCGTTGCTGATCTTCGGCTTCGGGCCGATCCCCGCGCTCGGCATCGCCGGCGGCGGCGTCGCGGTGGTGCTGTTCTATGCGGCGGGAACGGCCGTGCTCGCCTGGTATGCCCTATCGGGACGCAACCTGGCGACGCTTTGTTTAGGGCAAGCGGGTCGTTTGGGGCAATTAGGGCGGCGGTCCCGCCTGCGCTGGCCGCTGTTCCGCGACATCCTCGGCGTCGGCGCGGTCGCCTCCATAAACGCGGTGCTGTCCAACGTTGCCATCGCGGGGGCGACGGCGCTGGTGGCGGGCGCTGCCGGCATCGATGCAGTTGCGGGCTTCGGCACCGGGGCGCGACTCGAATACCTATTGGTGCCGGTCGTGTTCGGATTGGGTGCGCCGCTGGTTGCGCTGGTGGGCACCAACATCGGCGCAGGCCAGCCGCAACGGGCGCTGCGCATCGCACTGGCCGGCGCCGCCATCGCTTTCTGCCTGACCGAGAGCGTCGGCGTCGTGGCGGCGATCTGGCCCGAGGCCTGGCTACGGCTGTTCAGCGATAATCCGCGTATCATCGAGACCGGGAGCGCCTACCTGCGCATCGCCGGGCCGTTCTACGGCTTTTTCGGCATGGGCCTGGCGCTGTATTTCGCGGCCCAGGGCGCGAGCCGGCTGTTCTGGCCCTTGTTCGGCGGCCTGCTTCGGCTCGCCACCGGCCTTGGCGGCGGCTGGGTGGCGCTGCGCCTAACGGGATCGCTGGCGTGGCTGTTTGCCGCCCTTGCGCTGTCGTTGCTGGTTTATGGAGTCACCTTGGCCACCGCCACGGCATCCGGAGCCTGGTTCCGGACGCCGCGGGCAGCACGCCCTGGGGCACGCCCTGGGGCGGCTTGATCAGCGCCGCGGCACGGTGTTCAGCGCCACGACCGTGTCGTTGCGCACCGTGGCCTTGCCGTTCACGACGGTGAGCGTGCTGGCCGGGATCAACGCCGTGTGGCTGCCCGGCTGGAAGTAGGAGCCGACCATGATCTCCGCGGTCTGGCCATCGTCGGTCAGGCGGCGGACGCTGCCGATCTTGTTGCCTTGCAGGTCATAGAGCCAGCGGCCAACCGAACTGGTCGCGACGGAATACACCGCGGCCGGGTCCGTGACATTTTGAGCCGTTGTTTGCGCCATTGCCGCGCCGCTGATGGAAAATGCCAGTGACGCCGCGAGGCTGAGGATGCGCTTCATAATCTGTCTCCTATCGGCGGCCCAATTCGAGGATGGACGCGCCGTTGGCTCTAGGTATGGGGTTCGCTGCGGTGCAACATTAGCCGGCGCGCCGGAATGGCATTCATGCGCAGGAGTATGAGATCAGGCTGAATATGCCGGGCAAAGGCGCTTTGCCGCCTGTCGCTGGCCATAACGGCATGGCTTTGCTAGATCGCGGGTCAACGTGGAGGAGCAAGCGTGAAGCATAGATTTCGGCATTGCACTTGGCTGGCACTCGGCTCTGCCGCGGTGCTGCTTACGGGCTGCGTCTCGCCGTACTACTCGGCTTTCCCGCCGCCGGTCTATGCGCCGCCGGGCTATGCGTTGCCGCCTTATGCAAACCAGCCGGTGATCGAGGCTCCATTGCCCGCTCCGGTCCCGCTCTACCCTACCCCGCAACCCCGGCCAGAACCGGTGCCGGACCTCGAACCTCCTGCAATATCGTCAGAGCCGGCGCCGATGCCGGAGCCGGACGCGGCGTTGCAGCCTGCACCAAGCCCCGAAGCGCCTGAGGTCCCGGCTCCTGCCGCCCGCCCAGCCGTTCCGCCCGAGCCGCCCGCCGACACGCCGCTCCAGGGCTTCCGCCCCATGCGCGGCCAAACGCGGCCGGGTATCTGAAGCTCGTTACGATCCTGGACGTCTTGTGGTCACGTGGCGACTACGGAGTCAGGCCGTGTTAGGTTATGTTCTGGCCGGCCTGGGTCAACCTGAACTGGCGTCGCTGGGGGTGCACCATGGAATTGTCGATACGCGAGGCCAAAGCTCGTTTTGCCGAAGTTGCCGCCGCGGCGACGCGCGGTGAGCGCGTAGTCGTCACCAAGCATGGCCGTCCCTTCGTCGAGTTGGTTGCCGCGCAAAGGGCGTCCGGCATGGATTTTGGGAAGGCAGCCATCGTCCGCCTTCAGCTAGGGCTTGATGGCCTCGAAATCAGGCTGCCGCCAGATTTCGACGATCCAGCCTTCAGCCGCCGGGTGCTCGGCTTCACAGATTGAGGCTGGCCGGGAGCAAACTGTCCGCCATGGACGGGCGACGCTTCCGGGGCGGACGTTTTCTGGAGCTGCTCTCATGGCGGCACCCTCTTGCGCAGGAACCCGTGCAGTGGTCAGAAAGCGCCGCACCAACGGGATCATCTGCCATGAGCGACACCTCCACCCCCGGCCTACCCGAACCAGCGCCCCGCTTCGGCGCTCCCCGCCAGAAGGTTCCGCCTTTCGCGCGTTTCAAAGGCACCTCGGCTTGGCGGAAATATCGCAGGCGCGCGCGCGAATACGCCCGGTTCCTCGCCGCAGCAAACGGCGTTAAGCGAGAAACGGCGACGCCAGAACCCTGATCTCGTCGTAGTAATCGCTCCTGCGGCCTATGGGCGGGCCGGCGATTGCCTTGAATGAGCCTGTTCCTGGCCGAAATCTGCCTGTCCGGTTTCAGCGATTCAAGTTGGGAAGCGGACATTCGCACCGGGTTTGATTGGCGCAAACCTCCACGGTCCTAGCTGGCTCATCCGGATTGTCAAATCAATCAGAACACGTCGATCGTTGGAAACCGAGCATCCCCCGTGATGCAATCCCAAAGGTAGATTGCAAGACCGATGTCACCGGTCCAAAGCGAATACCGACCGCGGCCAGCAACCATCCGGGCGCCGCGACACTGGACGATTGCGGTCATGGCGAACTGGCGGGCGCGATCGAGCCAGATTGGGTCATTCGTGCGGTGGTAGAGCTTGAGGAATGCATATCCATTCCCCCCCGTGCCGTGGCAAAGGCTGGGGCCCTTTGTCAGAGGACCCGCGGCCCAGGCAAAGCGCCCGCCATCGAGCAGCAGCGCCTCAAATTCCGGTGTCGAGAACGGCGCATCGGCGAAGGTCGTCACCATTCCCGGCGCACCGTGACAATGCTGGCAGATGAAAAGCCGCTTCTCGCGCTTGCTTCTCGGACCCCATGTCGTTCCGACCTCGTAGCGCCACGCATTCGCTTCAAACGTCCTGGGCACAAACTCGGCGATGTGTGCCTGCTGCGCCGCGGTCAACCAATCCCAACCGAGAAAGAGCGGGATGACGTTGCCGGCGAAGCCGTGCACAGGCCCGAGAAAGCGGTCCTTGGCGCCGTAAAGGTCCTGGGTCCAAAGCAGACCCTGCGGCGTGTCCTCCAATTCGGCCAACAGCCGCGCGGCCTGAACTTTGAAGAGGCCGCGCCATCGTTCTTCCTGCGTCATCTCGCCCATGTGGACCGCCGCAATCATCGATCCCGGCAGACCCCACATGAGTTCTCGGATCGGCAGTAGGTTGTTTGCCTCGGCGCGCCGGTACACCAGGTCGGCGAGGCTCAATGCGGGCTCGATGCGCATCGCGAGCAGCGCTGCGCCCATGTCGCCGCGGAGGAGAGAGCCATGCTTCTCGTAATTGGCGGGCGAACTGGCTTCGTGGTCGATGACTGTCCGCTCCATCAGGTTCGGCAGCACGGAACGAAAGTCTGCGGCTACTTGGGTCGCTCCGATACGATGCAAGTAATTGAGTGCCCAGATGACACCTGCCGCGCCTTTGTAGAAGCTGGGGTCGCCATCTTTCGCCCCGTCGTCACTGTCACTTGGGTGGGCTGGCCAGAACGTCTCGGGATAGAATTGCGCAATGGCATCGGCCGCAATGTCTTCGATGGCAATCCGGACGGCCGATTCGTTCCAGGCGTCCTGTGCAAGCGGGCGATGACGCCCGGGGGTAATCATGGCTGCGGCCTCCTGAGCACTGATTGATGTGTATCTCAGAGGGGGGCAGGCAAGGTTCGCAAGATACGGACTGCGCTGGACGGTCACTGCGCCTCCATCACGGTCATATCTTTCTGCCGCGCCCGAGTCTCGCGTTTCGCACCAAACAACGGACCGTCCGCTTTTGGTCGCGCCGCCGCCACCATCTGGTCACCGGGATTGGGCGCAGATCAGGCCTTAACGCGACGAGCCTTCCATGGTAGGTTTCCACCAATGACGGCGGTTCGTCTTTGCGAAAATACAGTCGCAAGTCAGGCCCGCACCCCCCTAAGCGAGCTGCCCCGCCTCTCGCAGCCGCTGCACACGCAGCGGCACCGGGGGATGGCTGAAGTTGACCAGCGCATACAGCGGGTCGGTCGTCAGCGTGCTGGCGTTGTCGCGCGACAGCCGGAGCAGCGCAGACACCATCGGCTCGGCGCCGACCATGCGGCGGGCGAAGTCGTCGGCCTGGTATTCATGCCGCCGGCTGACCCAGTTCGCCATGATGCCGAGCGCCGGCCCGGCTACCTGCACCACCAACGTGCCCACCACCAGGGCCAGGGCGTCGTCCCGGTGCGTGATGCCGAAGCTCGGCAGCAGCCAGGGCTGCTTGCACAGCCAGCCGATGGCGAAGAACGCCAGGAACAGCAGCGCCGCCGTTTGCAGCAGGCCGAACACGATGTGGTTCAGCTTGAAGTGGCCGAGTTCATGCGCCAGCACCGCCTCCAGCTCGGCCTCGCTGTTGCCGGAGACCAAGGTGTCGAACAGCACGATGCGCTTGCTGCGGCCAAGGCCGGAGAAGTAGGCGTTGCCGTGCGCGGACCGGCGGGAGGCGTCCATGACGAACAGGCCCGAAGCCTCGAAGCCGCAACGGCGCAGCAGGCCTTCGATCCGGGTGCGCAGCGGACCCTCCAGCGGGGTGAACCGGTTGAACAGCGGCGCGATCCAGCGCGGGTAGGCGTCCATCATGGCCAGCATGATGAGCACGACTCCGAGCCACGCCCATACCCACCATAGGCCGGGCCGGGCCATCAGCCACAGCAGGCCGTGCAGCAGCGGCACGCCCAGGGCCAAGGACAGCGCCGCGCCTTTCAGCCGGTCCAGCGCGTAGGCGCCGGGGGTGGTGCGGTTGAAGCCGAAGCGCTGCTCGATCCCGAAGGTGCGCAGGAGGGCGAAGGGCAGGCCCAGCAATGAGGAAATCGCGCCGGCCGCGACCAGGAACACGACGCTGCGAGTGAGGCCGCGGGGGATCAGGCTTGCGGCCGCGCCATACAGCGCGTCGTAGCCGAACACCGCCCAGCCCAGCGCCACCACAAGGCCGAACAGGGACGCCGCCGTGCCAAGCCGCAGCCGTGCCTGCTCGTAATCGGCGGCGCGTTGGTGGTCTGCGAGGCTGACAGCGTCGGCGAAGCCCGGCGGGACTGCGCCGCGGTGGCGCGCCACGTAGGCAGCCTGACGCCGGCGCAGCATCAGATCGAACGCGGTGGCGCCGATGGAGACAAGGATGAAAAGGATGAGCAGGACTGGCATGTGACCTTGGGTGAGTCCCACAAAGATTGCCTGGAGAAGATGTTGGGTAAACGGGGCGTATTCAATGGGAGAGCCGCCGGTCCCGCCAACGGCTGTGGACGCTCCTTGACCAATCGCGGCGCAAGCCACTTTCATGAAGGCATGAACACCACACCGACGCCCCCCGCCGCACTCAAACAGCCGAAGCGCATCGAGCAGCTTGGCCGCGTCCGCACCGACGACTATGCCTGGATGAAGGACGAAAACTGGCAGCAGGTGCTGCGCGACCCAGCGGCGCTGCGTGCCGACATCCGCGCCCATTTGGAAGCGGAAAACGCCTACACCGCCGCCGTGCTGGCCGAAATCGCGGCGCTGCAGCAGGAGATCGCGGCCGAGATCAAGGGGCGCATGAAGCAGGATGACGCGAGCGTCCCGAACGCCGACGGGCCGTGGGAATACTACACGCGCTACGAGGCCGGCGCGCAGCATCCGGTGCACGCGCGCAGGCCGCGCGGCCAACCCGGCGGCGAGCAGGTGCTGGTCGACGCCGACGCGCTCGCGCAGGGGCACCAGTACTACGCGTTGGCCGCTGCCCGGCACAGCAGGGACCACCGGCTGTTCGCCTACGCCGAGGACACCCAGGGTTCCGAAGTGTATCGCATACGGATCAAGGACCTCGCGACCGGCACGCTGCTGCCCAACGCGATCGAGAGCTGCACCGGCAACTTCGCCTGGTCGGCCGATGCGTCCTGGCTGTTCTGGACCTTCCGCGACGACAATGGCCGCCCGGCGCGCATCTATCGCCGCCCCGTATCTGGCGGCCCCGCCGACGACGTGCTGGTCTATGACGAGCCGGACCCCGGATTCTTCCTGCAGATCGGGTCCACTGCGTCGCGGGCCTGGCTCGTCATCGGCTGCGGCGACCAGCAGACCAGCGAGGCGTGGCTGATCCCCGCGGGCGACCCCACGGCGACGCCGCGCCTGGTCGAGCGGCGGCAGGACGGCGTGCGCTACGACCTGGAGCATTGGGACGGCCGCTTCATCATCCGCACCAACGCGGACGGGGCCGTGGAC
Source organism: uncultured Acetobacteraceae bacterium (assembly GCA_964236715.1). GTDB lineage: Bacteria > Pseudomonadota > Alphaproteobacteria > Acetobacterales > Acetobacteraceae > CAHJXG01. Next base: position 24,246 of record CAXSGE010000006.1, read on the forward strand.
TTCAAGCTGGTGAGCGCGCCCGAAACAGCACCAAGCCGGGCGAACTGGCGGGACTGGATCGCCCATGAGCCTGGCCGCTTCATCGTGGACACCACCGCCTACGCCGGGCACTTCGCGCGGCTGGAGCGGGTGGACGCCAACAACCGCATCGTCATTACGGAACGCGGCAGCGGCCATGAGCATGTCATCGCGGTCGACGAGGAGGCGTTCGTGCTGCGCCTCGGCGGCGGCCACGAGTATGACACGGCCACGCTGCGCTACACCTACGAGTCGCCATCGACGCCCCGGCAATGGTTCGATTTCGACATGAATAGGCACGCGGCGGTGCTGCGCAAGCAGCAGGAGGTCCCGTCCGGCCACGATCCCGCACAGTATCTCACCCGCCGCCTGCATGCGCGTGCGGCGGACGGGGCGGAGGTGCCGGTCACCGTGCTGATGCGCCGCGACACGCCCACGGACGGGTCCGCGCCGCTGCTGCTGTATGGCTACGGGTCGTATGGGATGGCGATGGAGCCGTCGTTTTCCATACGCAATCTCAGCCTGGTGGACCGCGGTTGGATCTGGGCCGTGGCGCACGTGCGCGGCGGGTCGGAGAAGGGCTGGGGCTGGTTCCTCGACGGGCGCGGGGCGAAAAAACCGAACAGCTTCACCGATTTCATCGCGGTTGCCGAGCACCTGGCGGACCAGGGCCTTGGACGGCGCGGTGGCATCGTCGCCATGGGCGGGTCGGCGGGCGGCCTGCTGGTCGGCGCGGCGCTGAACATGCGTCCGGACCTTTGGGCCGGGATCGTCGCCGCGGTGCCGTTCGTGGACGTGCTGAACACGATGTCCGACACAAGCCTGCCGCTCACGCCGCCGGAGTGGCCGGAATGGGGCAACCCGCTCGAAGATGCCGCCGCCTACGACGTGATTTCCACGTACTCGCCCTATGACAACGTGACGCCCCGGCCCTACCCGGCGGTGCTCGCCACGGCCGGCCTATCCGATCCGCGGGTGACCTATTGGGAACCGGCGAAGTGGGTGGCCCGCCTGCGCGAGACGACGGCCAGCGGCAACCCAGTGTTGCTGCGCACCAACATGGGCGCGGGCCACGGGGGCGCCGCCGGGCGGTTCGATGCGCTCAAGGACACGGCGCTGCACTATGCTTTCGCGCTGTGGGCCTATGCGCGCACCCGTTCGGAGGCGGGCGTCAAGCGTTCATAAGGGCAGGCGCTGCCGCCGCAACGACCGACGCAGGAGCTGCGAACAGTTCGGCAAGCTTGACGCCGATCGGCGAGCCCAGCCCGGTGCAGGCGTCGGGGCCGATGCGCGCGCGATAGAAGCCGTTGTCGCCCTGCGTGATGTCGTTGAAGCAGAGCTGGTTGCTCCATATGCGTGGCGAAACGAAGCCGAGCTTGGGGCCGAACGCGGCGAACAGCCCGGCATAGAGCGGCGCAACCGCGCTGGTGCCGCCCATCTCGAGCCGTGCGCCGTGCACGATGATCTTATAGCCGGTGTTCGGGTCGGCGTTGGCCGCGACATCGGGAACCATCCGACCAGGGCCGTGCGGCGCGCCCGCCTGCCAGGGCTGCTCCGGGAACAGCTTGGAAAAGCCGCCGCCGGTGCCGTGCCCGTCGGAACGGCCCGGGTCGTCGTTCCACACCACCTCGGAGTCCCGCGTCTTGCGGGTGCCGCCGCAGCCGATGACGTGCGGGCAGGCGGACGGCAGGTCGACGTTGACCGGGTCGGACCCGCCATCGGACGCGTCGTTGTCGCCGGCGGCGGCGAACACGATCATGCCGGCCGTGGCCGCAGCCTGCGCAGCGGCCTCCATCTGCCCGGCGTAGTCCTGCCCGGTCTGCGCCCGCGCGGCGTTCCAGCGCGCCTCGTCCGCCCCCCACGAGATGGAGCAAACGTCGCACCCGTCGGACGCAGCCGCCCGCACCGCCGCGGCGAGCGCGCCCGGGTCGCTCGATCCCCAATAGACGCGGATCGAAGCCGCACGACCGGTCGCGGCATAATAGGCCGCCGCCGCCACCTGGATGTCGAGCGCCACCTCCACGTCGGGGTCGGCGTCCTCCTGGCGGTGCTGGCCGGGGCTGTTGCGGCCGCCGTTGACGCTCACGTCCATGATGTGCGGAACCGGCTGGCCGATCGAGCCGAAATAGGCGTCCATGTCGGCCTGGACCCAGCCGCCCGCCAGCTCCACGATGGCGATCACCCCGCCGCCGACGAGGCCGGTGGGCCAACCATAGGCAGCGCAGAGGTCGGGCACGCTCCATGCGGCAGCGGCTGCGGCGAGCGGGATCAGCCCGTCCTTCGACCGGGTGGGCCGCTTGAAGTAGGGCCGGGCCAGTGTGAACGTGCGGACGAACCGTGCCCGGGCGACGAAGCTCGCGGTCGTGCTGGCGTAGAACACGGCGAGGTCGGCCTTCATGGCGGTGCGCGACGGGCCATCGAGATAGACCATGTGGCCGGACGGGTAGTTGCGGATGGTGAGGTTCGCCCGCGCCGCCGCGTTGGCGAGCGGCATGGCGGCCAGCGTTAGCTCGGTCTGGAAGAACGGCGTGACGGAATCGTAATAGCCGTTGGCGGCGAACACCTTCAGGTTGGGGTTGAGCGCCATCGAGGCCGCGAGGTCGCCGGCGGTGTAGAGGACGATGTTGCCGTTGACATCCTTGCCCATCTGCGCCCCGGTCGGGTCGGTGTGGGAGAAATTCCAAAACCGGAACGTCTAGTCGTTGAGGTCGGTGAACGGCGCGGTCGCGGTGAACTTCAGCTCGTCGTTGAGATAGACGTTCCACATCGCGGTATAGACGCCGCCCACGGCCGTCATGGTCGGGTCATTGCCGCCGGAGTTGGGGCTGACGACACCCGCGATCCCGGTGTCGACGGCAGTGGCGCGACCGTCATAGGAGCCGAGGGCGAGGCCCTGGTCCTGCAACAGCGTGGTGAGGAACAGCAGGCCCGTCGTGTTGCTGGCCGCGACATCGAGGCCCCAGTAGGTCAGCACCGTGGGCGAGATGCCGAGGTCGGCGCTCAAGGTTTCGAGCACGGGCTGGTCGATGGCCGGGAACTTGGCCAGCGCCGGGCCATACGGGCCTTGGGCGAAGGCGGTCACGGCATCCATGAACGTCGGGAGGTCGGGCGGCGGCGCCGCGGCCTTTTTGTGATACCAGGCATCGGCCGCGAGTGTCGGCAGCAGGCCGATCGGATTACCGGTCTGCGAATAGTCGAGGATGGAGGATTGCAGCGTGATGCCGTTGAGGTCCACGCCGTCCTCGTGCAGCAGCCAGGCGAGCACGCAGCTCCGTGGCGTGCCGTAGGACTCGCCGAACAGGAACTTGGGCGAGTTCCAGCGGTCGTATGCGGTGAGGTAGCGCTTGATGAACTGCTTGATCGAGCGCGCGTCCTCGTCCACGCCCCAGAAGTCGCTGTTCTTGCCGGGCGCGATCGCCGCCGAGTAGCCGGTGCCGACCGGGTCGATGAACACGAGGTCGGTGCGGTCGATCAGGCTGTCCGGGTTGTCCTCGATCGTATAGGGCGCCGGCGGCGTGAAGCTCGGCAGGCTGGTCTTGATGCGGCGCGGCGCGAACGAGCCGAGCAGCACGAACACCGCAGACGAGCCCGGGCCGCCATTGTAAAAGAACGTCACCGCGCGTTCGGCGGGGGCATGGCCGTCGGCGGTGAAGGCGACGTAGAAGAACTTGGCCGACGGCTGCGCGCTTGAGGCGTCGACCGTCACGAGGTGGCCGGCATACGTGGTGTAGGGGATCGCGCGGCCACCCACGGTCGCGACGTGGTGGGTGATGGCGGCAGCCTCGGCCGTGTCGGTGATCGAGTCATTGGGGCCTGCGCCGTAGGGCGTCACGTCCATGAGCGGCTGGTCGGCCGGCGGCTGCGTTGGCAATGGGTCAACCAAGCGTCGTCTCCAAAACGAGGGACGGCATCATGGCACACGTTGGCCGGCGAACTGTACGCAATCGCGCGAGCCGTGGGAGGGATGCCGGCCTTTTACCGGTGCGGCGTCCGCGAGAACGGCAGCATCGCCGATAGCCCGCCGTCGACCGCCAGCGCCTGCCCGTTCACATACGATGCGGCGTCGCTCGCCAGGAACAATGCGGTGGCCGCGATCTCGGACGGCAGGCCGTGCCGCTGCAGCGGATTGAGCTGGCCGATCCGGCCCTCCGATCCGCGAGCCCGCGCCGCCTCGAACAGCGGCTGCGTCATGCCGGTCTCGATCAGCCCGGGACAGACGGCATTCACCCGCACCCCCGTGCCGGTCAGCGACGCCGCCGCCGTCTGCACCAGGCTGATCACCCCGGCCTTGCTGGCGCTGTAGGGAGCGCCGGCGGCATTGGCCCGCAGCCCCGCGACCGACGCCGTGCAGACGATGGCGCCGCGGCCCTGCGCCACCATGTGCGGCGCGGCATGGCGTATGGCCAGGAACGCGCCGATCAGGTTGACCCGCAGCACCTCCGCCCAAAGCTCGGCCGTGGCCTCCAGCAGCGGCGCTGCCCCGCCGGATACCCCGGCATTGGCGTAAACGACGTCGACGCCGCCAAACGCCTCGATGGCTCGCGCCACGTAGGCGGCCGCCTGCGCCTCGTCGCCCACGTCGGCCGCCATGGCCTCGGCCCGCCCGCCCGCTGCGACGATTTGCGCCCGCGTTTCCCCCACGGCCGCCTCATCGCGGTCCACGGCCAGCACCGCCGCGCCTTCGGCCGCGAACAGCAATGCGCTCGCACGTCCGATGCCGCTGCCCGCTCCGGTCACTATCGCACGCCGTCCGGCAAGTATGTTCATCCAACGCTCCCTAACCTGAACGCGCCGCCATCAGGGCATCGCCGCCGAGATGCCGCCGTCGACGACGATCTCCGTCCCGGTGATATGACGCGCCTCGTTTGACACCAGGAACAGCACGGCGTGCGCCACATCCCAGGCGTCGCCCATCTTGCCCATCGGCACCTGGGCGTTGCGCTTGGCGATCAGCTCCCCGGCGTTGTTGGAGCCGAGCTGGCGGACCAGCCGGGCTTCGACCAGCGGCGTGTGCATCAGGCCGGGCACGACCGTGTTGCAGCGCACCCCGGCCCGGGCGTTCTCGATGGCGATCGACTTCGACATCGCGACCACCCCGTATTTCGAGGCGCTATACGCCACATGCGGGCGGTCCGCGCTCATCCGCAGCCCGGCGATCGAGGACAGGTTGACGATGGCGCCCAAGCCGTGCCGCTTCAAATGGGGCAGGGCGAACTTGCAGCCGAGAAAGGCGCTCCGGAGATTGAGGTCGAGCTGCCGCTCCCATTCAGTCTCCGCCATGCCCTCGGCGCCGCCTGGGGACGACCCCCCGACGTTGTTCACCAGGATGTCGAGCCGGTCAAAGGCGGACACGCACGCCTCGACCGCCCCCGAGACCTCGGGGGACGACGTGACATCGGCGACATGCGCCAGGGCCTTACCGCCCTCGGCCTGAATGATGGACAGCGTTTCCCCGACTGCCTCGGCATTGACGTCGACGGCGAAGACCGACGCGCCTTGCCGGGCGAGCAGCACCGCCGTGGCCTTGCCGTTGCCCCAGCCAGGCCCAACCGACCCGGCGCCGGTGACGATGGCGATCTTGCCGTCGAGCCTCAGCATCTGTGCACGCCTCCTAGCCGCGGACCGCGGCGCACAGGCCGCCATCCACCAGAATCTCGGTCCCGGTAATGTATTTCGCCGCGTCCGACGCCAGGAACAGCGCGGCGTTCGCGACATCCCAGGCCTCGCCCATATGGCCCATCGGCACCTGCTCGTGCCGGCGGCGGTAGAACGCTTCGCGGTCCCATCCGGTCTCGGAACTGGCGAAGTCGCGCGCAATCTTCTCGACCAGCGGCGTGTCCATCAGGCCGGGCAGCACGCAATTCAGCCGTACGCCCCGGCGCGCATAGTCGATCGCGACCACTCGGCTGAACTGGATCAGCCCCGCCTTCGCCGCCGCATAGCCCGCCTGCGGCTTGCCGGTGTAGCGGATGCCGGCCGTGGAGGCGATGGAGACGACGACGCCCTTGCCCTGCGCCTCCATCAGCGGCAGCACCGCCTTGCAGCACAGGAAGGCGCTTTTGAGGTTGACGTCGATCTGGCTGTCCCAGGTGTCCTCCGACATCGTGGCGGGGTCGCCGGGCAAGGACAGCCCGACGTTGTTCACGAGGATGTCGATGCGTCCGAGGCGCGCCATGCAGTCCGCGGCCAGCGCATCAACCGCCGCCTTGTCGGTCACGTCGCCGACGCCAACCAGCAGCGTCCCGCCCTCGCCTTCGACGATGCGCCGTGTTTCATCGGCAGCGGCGGCGTCGCGGTCGACGCCATAGATCGCCGCCCCTTGCCGGGCAAAGGTGACGGCGATCGCCTTGCCGTTGCCCCAGCCCTCCGCCTGCGAGCCGCAGCCGGTGACGAAGGCCACCTTGCCCTCCAGGCTGAACATTTCCGCTATCCGCCGTTCGCCATGTCGTCGCGCGCATCGATCTGCATGGCCTCGAGAAAGCGGGACACCATGTTGTAGGCGCCGATGGTCGCGGTGAGCTCGACCAAGTTCCGGTTGTCCATGACCCGGCGCACCGCCGCGAACACGTCGTCGGGGACATGCACGGTGCAGGTCATCGCGTCGCAATAGGCGAGCACGGCGCGCTGCGTCTCGTCGAACAGGCTGGACTCCGCCCATTGCCCGAGCGCGTCGATCTGCGCTTGCGTCATCCCCTCGCGCAATGCGATCGGCGCGTGCTGCTCCGCCTCGTAGGGCGCGCCGTTGAGTTGCGCCACCCGCATGATCACCAGCTCGCGCAACCCGCCCGGCAACGCGCATTCATGACGGATCGCGGTCAGGTAGCGCAGCCAGCCCTCGGCGACGGGTGCGCTATGCAGCAGCATGGCGTAAAGGTGCAGGACGCTGCCGCGCTCCCGAGTGATGCGCTCGGCCAGCTCCCGCGTTTGGGGGCTGGCCGTGTCGGCATAGGGCAGTCGGGCCAACGGCGTTTCCTTTTTACCTTTTCAGGATGCTTACCGGCCGCGCCTGTCCTGATCCTCCAGCACTGCCGAGCCAGCCTGCCATGCCTCGGACGAAGTGCGAAACCGCTCGGTGGAGCGCCGCACGCTGCGACCGTCCTCCTCGTCGCAGACCTCCCAGCCAAACGGCCTGGGTCCGCTGCCCACCAAGCAGATGCGGAGGCGGAAACGCGAGTGCCCCCGAACGAGCGGGGGCGGGGTCGCCGTCATTTGCCTAGCCATGCGACGCCGATGGTCAGGCAAGCTTCAGGTTCGCCGCGGCCTGCTTTCCGCGCTCGGCAACCACGTCATAGGTGACCTTCTGGCCGTCATTCAGGTTGTTGATCCCGGCCGCCTGAAGCGCGGTGATGTGGACGAACACGTCCTTGCTGCCGTCCTGCGGCTGGATGAAGCCGAAGCCCTTATCGGCATTGAACCACTTGACCGTCCCGTTCGCCATCTTGACTGCTTTCGTATTTGGAAGGCCGCAGCTTAGGCATAGCTGAGGCAAATTGCCAAGCTGGAGTGAACGTTTTACCTATTTTCATGCTGCCGCCGGCGCGCTTATCATCGGGATGATGCCCAAATGCGGCACAAAATCCATGTTGTGGCCCGCTGCGTCCCGAGCCGCTTCCGATATACCAAGGCCCAATCACCGGACCGGCATACGCAGCCTGGATTTCAGCCGCAGGCAGGGCTGCTCGACAAAGTGCCAGGACAGCCAGGCGCAGGCCAAGGTGATCGCCAGCGTTGCTGCGAATGTCGCGTAAACGGAAAGCCCGCCCGCGGCCGCGATGACCGACAGCGTCACGGGGTAGCCAAAAAGATAGATGCCATAGGACAGGTCGCCGACTGTTCGCTTCAGCCGGGTGCCAACGCCGCCCGCCATCGAGGCATAGAGCACGACATAGGGCACAAAGAGCTTCAGGCAGAGCTCGCCCAGGTCCGCCTGGGCGCCCGCATAAAGCCCGATCAGGCTGATTGCCAGCATTCCGGGACTGAACGGCATCCGGTCGCGGAAAATCCAGGCAGCCGACCCGGCAAGGAAGTAGCTCGCGAGGTCAATGAACGGGAAGGCGTGGACGCTGGTGAACAGCGATACGCCGGGAACCGCATAGCTCAGCCCGAAATACCTGGCTGCCGGCTGGGCCAGCAGGCTGATGAGGAACAGCGGCACAACCGAGCGCCGAAGCCCAAACACCAGCATGACGACTGGCAAGATGATATAGAACGAGCACTCGATCGGTATGGTCCACAGCGATCCGTTCATCATCCATGGCGGATTGGTGTCGGGGAACACGCTGTACAGCCGCGCGTCTATGCTGAACACCGTCACGTTCCATAGATGCCGGAAGCCGACGTAGCTCAGGAAAATCCAAGTGCGGTCCTTGGTGAACGCCAGCCCGATCACGAACACTTCGACGACGCTGATCAACGCCAGCCCGGGAATGACGCGGGCGATGCGGGCGAACACGTAGTCCTCGATGCTGCGTTCCTGCAGCGACCGCGTGACCAGGAAGCCGCTGATCACCAGGAAGCCATAGACGGCGAGCGTTCCCCCGAAGCCATAGTGGAAATAGCTGCCGATCGGCTCCCAATCGAGGTTCTTGAGCGAAAAGCAGTGGCAGAACACCACAGTGATCGCCAAGACGACCCGCAAAAGGTCGAAGTTGTTGCGTGACGGGTCGAAGCGCGTGGCGAATGTCGCGGCCTGCCTTCCCTGTGCGGCCGTCGCGATATCACTGAAGTTCAAGGTCGTCTCCGGGGCGCGGACCGCCAAATTTCGCCGGGTTCTCCCATGCAGGGCGCCGGACGGACAAGCATTTTACGGTGAAAAGCCGGTCAGCCCCGTCCGACCGTGCATTCGATCTGCCCGTGCGGCTCGTCGGTTGCAACGAAGACCGTGTTGTCGCCAGACAGCCCGAACTGCTCCAACTGCACGGGGATGTAGTGCTTGTTCGGACAGGCCATGCTGACGGTGTCCAGTTCCGGCACCGCGGCCAGCGCCGCCTCGCCCATGCGATACAGGCTGTCCTGCACGCTGCGGCTGTAGGTCGTGCCGAACACGTCCAGCATCGCGCCGAGGACACGAGCGTTGGCGGACGGGTAATCGGCGGGCGCCGAGGCCCAGGTCCAGCGCGCGTCCATGGCGGTGGCGGCCAGCCGGTCCCGCGTCTCGGGCAGCGTGGTGTATTCGTCCATGACGTAGCCCGCCCAACCGGACGCGGTGGACTTCATGAAGGTGTAGCCCGCTAGCCCCGACGCGACGCTCGGCCGTCCGTCCCGCGCCACGCCTGCAACCGCCGTGGGCTGGCCGTTGCTGTCCAGGACGAAGCTGTGCGGGTGGGCGCTGCCGCCCAGCGTCGCGCGGACCCATTTCGTCTCCCAGGTGCTGACCGTTGCCCGGTCGACCTGGGGATAGCGCTCCAGCAACCGTTCGGCGAGCTTCGCCGCGTAGTCCTCGGCGCAGGCGGCCAGGTTTTCCCGCGCGACGATGTAGGCGATGTTCTTGATCGTGTCGGTGGCGATGACGGCGCGGTTGTCGCCGTCCGTGTAGGCGGCGCCGAAGCCGCCTTCGAGCATGGCCTGCACCGACAGCTCGCGCACCTCGTTGTATTCGCCTTTCCGATGCACCCGCATGACGCGCACCCGGCCCTTGCCGTAGGTTTGGCTGATCAATGGCATGGCGTGATCCCCTCAGGCATGGCCGGCCAACATTCGCTTGCAACGTAAGCACAGGCATCGTGCGATGGCACCTATGAACGCATCCCCCGAACCCGTCTGGCTCCGCAACCCGCTCGCCATACTGGCCGATGCGCCCGACGGCGTCGTGGTGCAGGACGGGCGCATCCTGGAGCTGCTGCCCATAGGCGGGCGTCCGTCCGTGCCAGCAACGGTGTTCGATGCAAGCCGCCACGTGGTCATCCCCGGCCTCGTCAACACCCACCACCATTTCTACCAAACGCTGACCCGCGCCTTTCCGCCTGCGCTGGACCGTACGCTGTTCCCCTGGCTGCAGGCGCTTTATCCCGTATGGGCGCGGCTCACCCCGGCGGCGCTGGAGGCGGGCGTCACCGTCGCACTGGCCGAGCTGCTGCTGTCCGGCTGCACGGCCACCACCGACCACCACTACGTGTTCCCCGCCGGGCTCGAAGCGGCCATCGACATCGAGGCTGCCGTGGCGGCGCGGCTCGGCATCCGCGCGGTGCTTACCCGCGGGTCGATGGACTTGTCCGTGCGCGACGGCGGGCTGCCGCCTGACGGCGTCGTGCAGGACGCGGAGACCATACTGGCCGACAGCGAGCGGCTGATCGCCCGCTACCACGATCCGCATTCGCATGCGGCGCTGCAGATCGCGCTGGCGCCGTGTTCGCCCTTTTCCGTCACCACGGGGCTGATGCGCGCAACTGCGGACCTCGCCGCGCGCGCCGGGGTGCGGCTGCATACGCATTTGGCCGAGACCGCCGACGAGGCGGCGTTCTGCCAGGCGCGGTTCGGCTGCTCGCCGCTGGATTACCTGGACCGATGCGGCTGGCTGCGGCCCGGCACCTGGCTCGCCCATGGCATCCATTTTTCGCCCGCCGACATCGGGCGGCTGGCTGCCGGCGGGGTCGGCGTCACGCATTGTCCCTGCTCCAACCAAATCCTCGCCTCAGGCGTGTGCCCAGCCTGCGCGATGGAGCGGGCCGGCGTCGCGGTGGGCCTGGGGGTGGACGGATCGGCTTCCAACGACGCATCCAACATGATGCAGGAGGTCCGCGCGGCGTTCCTGCTGCAGCGCCAGGCGAACGGCGTCGAGGCGGTCAGCCACCTCGACGCGCTCCGCTGGGCCACCGAAGGTTCGGCGGCCTGCATCGGACGGCCGGAACTGGGGCGGATCGCGCCGGGCATGGCGGCGGACCTCGCCTTGTTCCGCCTGGACGAGCTACGGTTCTCCGGCGCGGGCGATCCGTTGGCGGCGCTGGTGCTCTGCGGGGCGCACCGGGCGGACCGGGTGATGGTGGGTGGGCGCTGGGTGGTGATCGACGGCGGCATTCCAGGCTTGGACATCCCGGCGCTCATGGCGCGCCATGGGCGGGAGGCTGCGGCGTTGGCGAGTGTGGGCTGAAAATTTGTTGGGCGAAAGAAGATGGCAGGCTATTGCTGGCGTGCGCCTGCCTATGCCAGCCAGTTCTGCACATTCAGGCCACGGATGCGTCGGAACTCATCGACGTTCGCAGTCACCACCGTTGCGCCAAGCGTGCAGGCATGAGCGGCGATCAGCAGGTCGTTTGATCCGATAGGCCGGCCGGCGGCTGCTCAGATCGGCCGTTTTTACCAGAGCGGCGTGCGACGTGCTGGACGTGTCCGCCCAACGACCCATAGCTTTTTGTTGCCTTTAGGCCGTCTCCGCTATCCGGCGCCGATCAAGGCGTCCACCGCGGCAGAACGCACGACCATGCCGCGCACGAACGCCTCGTGGTTGGCCTCGATCTCGTCGGGGTCATAAAGGTAGTTCACCATGATCCCATACGACTCCTTGATCCCGCGCGACGCCGTGTTGCCGAGCCAGTTCACCCGCTCAAGGCGCGCTCCATTGCCGAGGTGGAAGCGCGCCACCGGGTCGGCCGGCGCCTTGCCCCGGGCGCCCTTGCTCTCGACAGGGGTCGTCAAATAGCTCGCGCACAGCCGGGTGAGCGGCAGGCGCAGCGCGTCCGCCAGTTGCGGGTTCTCCCACCAGCGCTCGATGCCGAGCAGGCTGCGCAGCAATGCCGCCGGGTCGCCCTCCTGGACCGGCTCCGCCGCGGCTGCACGCAGATCGGCCATCTCGTCCTCGCGCAGCACGTTGGCGGCATCCTCGGCCGCAAGCCGCCTTTCCAGCCAACGGCGGAAGCCCGGCACCGGCGACAGCGTCGAAAACCGCACCAAGCCGGGCAGCTCGGCCTTCAGCTCCTCGACCACCTGCTTGATCAGGAAGTTGCCGAACGAGATGCCGCGCAACCCATCCTGGCAGTTGGAGATCGAGTAGAAGATGGCCGTGTCCGCCGCCCGCTCGCGCGCCCGCTCCGCCGCCTCGTCGCCCTCGCGGGCCAACAGCGGCTGCACGGAGGCGGCCAGGCCCTGCGTCAGCGCGACCTCGACGAAGATCAGCGGCTCGCCCGGCAGCGCCGGATGGAAAAACCCGAAGCAGCGCCGGTCAGGGGCAAGCCTGCGCCGCAGGTCCTCCCATCCCTGAATTTCGTGCACCGCCTCGTAGGTGATGATCTTTTCCAGCACCGCCGCCGGGGTCTGCCAGTCGATGCGGCGCAGTTCCAGGAAGCCGCGGTTGAACCACGATCCCAGCAAATGCCGCAGGTCGTAGTCGAGCGGCTTCAACCCGGGGTCGTCGCGGAGCTGGCCCAGCAGGTCGCGCCGCATGGCGACGAGCGATGCGGTGCCGCCGGGCGACATGTTCATCCGGCGCAGCAACTCTTGCCGGGTCGGCTCGGCCGCCTCGCTGACTTCCGTGGCGCGCTCTGGCGACGGGTCCGCGAGGTAGGCCTCCGCCGCCGCGCGCAGCCGGACCTCGGCGGGCAGGAAATTGCCGGTCAGGAAACGGTAGAACGCCAGCCGGTCCTCCGGCCCAAGGTCGCGCACCGACGTATGCAATTCACGGGCGATGGCGGCGCCGGACGCCTCGCCACGCTCGGACAGCAGCGCGGAGGCCAGCTCCTGCGACCGTTCCAGCAACGAGGTTGCGGCCTCAGGCTGCAGCACCTTGGCATAGGGCCGGCCACGGTCGGCGACGGACGACCATAGCCGTTCCAGCCAGGAGCGCGAGCCGGACGAAGCGGCGGCACTCGTCGTCAATGGGGTTTGCGACGCCATGGCAGTTCACCCTAAGTCAACGTAGGCGGTACGGGATAGCCGGAGAAACGCCCTACAGAAGCCATCCAGCCATGACAAGCTTGAGCTATGACAAGCCGGGGGCACTTCAGGCGCCAGCACCTGTGGCGAGCAGCTCGGCATACTCGATCGCCTCCACCAGGCTCTGCTCGTTGGCTAGGCCCTTGCCGGCGATGTCGAACGCGGTGCCATGATCGACCGAGGTGCGGATGATCGGCAGGCCCAGGGTGATGTTGACGCCTGAAAGGTCGGTCCATTTGCCGGTTGCCGGGTCGATCTCGAAGCCGAGCAGCTTCACCGGGATGTGGCCCTGGTCGTGGTAGTTGGCGATGACAGCGTCATATTGCCCGGCGCGCAGTTTCACAAAGACCGTGTCGCCCGGCACCGGTCCGACGACATCCTGGCCCGCCGCCACCGCCTCTGCGATCACCGGGGCGGCAACGTCGATGTCGTGCCGGCCGAATAGCCCGCCCTCGCCGGCATGCGGGTTCAGCGCCGCAACCGCAATGCGCGCCCGGCCCAGCCCGAGCCGGACCAGCGCGTCATGCGTCAGCCCGATCACCCGGCGCAGCCGCTCCGGCGTCGCGCGCTTCGGCACGTCCTCCAGCGCGATATGCGTCGTGACGTGGCTCACCCGCATGTTGCCGTGCGCCAGCATCATGCAGGACCCGGATGCGCCCGTCAGCTCGGCCAGCATCTCGGTGTGGCCGGGATAGTGGTAGCCGGCCTTGTTCAGCGCCTCCTTGTTCAGCGGCGCGGTGACGATGCCGCCGACCCGGCCCGCCTGCGCCAGCCGGACGCCGCGCTCCACCGCCTGGAACGCGAAACGTCCGCCGTCCGCGGACAGCACGCCGGGCAGGATCGGCTCGCCCTCCGGCCCTGCCTGCAACGCGCACAATGCGGGCCATTCGGCGTCGTCCGTGGCCACTTCGGGAATGGCGAGGTCAGGCGCAAGTCGCCTTTGTGCCCGCTGCAGCGCTGTGTTGCTGCCGATCACGATGAGGCGCAGCTCGCCGGCCTCGATGCGGGGCCGCAGCCGCGCCGCGGCCTTGACGATGATTTCGGGGCCGATCCCTGCCGGGTCGCCCATGGTAATCGCTAAGTGGCGCACCGCCATCATGCCGTCCTTTCAAAGATGAGTTCGCGCAGCAAAGTGCTATGCCCGAATGCGCCGGATTTCGAGATGACGGCGACGCCGTCCCAGCGCCCGCCACGGATGACGGACCACGGCAGCCCCGGCGCGATGCGGCCCTGGACTTCCAGGCTGTGCGCCCCCAGTGACGAACACAGGCCGCGCAGGGTCTCGCCGCCAGCCGCCAGCAGCGTTCCAGGGGCTGGCATGTCGCGCACCAAGTTCGCAAATTCCACGGCGATGCGCCGCGCCGCGTCCTCGCGCGCCAAACCAGGCGGCAGGCCGACGCTGGCAAGCGCCACGCCATCAGCCGCGAGCCGGCGTTCGATTTCCGCACCGGCCGGCAGCCCAACCCAATGCGGCGCGCAGGCCGCGAGCTGGGCGGCAGTCACCGCCTGGTCCGAACCGAACAGGCCCAGCACCGGCAGCGGTAAAGTGGCGAGTGTTGGCGGCGGCGCGTCAGCAGCGAGCGCCTGGGCCAGCCCGCCGCTGCCGCTCCAAAGCATTGGGCCGGGCCAGCGCCGCGCCGTGGCGACGACCCGGCGCAGGTCGGCATCGGTGTCCGCGTCGAACACGCTGACGCCCGGCGGCAGATCAGCGTCGAGTTCCCCAGCCTGCGCGTCGATGCCCTCGGCGCGCAGCGCGGCCACGATGCCGCCGCTGACGGCGGACCAGCGTCCCGCGCCATCCCGCGCGAATTGCCGTCCGTCCCGGGTGGCCCGGCCCTGATGCGGAAAGGCCGGCGCCAGCACGCAACGCTGCCAGCCGCCCGCGCGCATGCAGGCCGCCAACTCCGCCAGCGTGGGGCCGCGCAGTAGGCTGTCGATCTTTTTATAGGCGATGCCGGCGCCGGACAGGCTGGCCGCCAAGCCGGACACCACTGCGGCCGCCGGCAACCCGCCCAGCTCCCGCGTGCCGCTATCCAATGCGGCGCTGGCCGGCAGGACCGGCGGGATCGCGCCATGCCAGAACACCGGGACCGGGCCAACGAGGCTGACCAGCTCGGCGGCGGTGTCCAAGGCGCCCGTCAGGTCGTCGGCCAGCAGCCGGAGCGAGATCATCCCGAATGCTCGTATTGCAAACGCCATCGGGTGAATAGCAGTCTTCCAACGTCCAGCACACAAGGGAGCCAACAGCATGACCGACGAGAGCTTATTCGACCGCGGCCTGAAAATCCGCAAGGAGGTGCTCGGCGAGGACTACGTCAACAAGTCCATCGCCGGCGCCGACGACTTCACCCGCACCATGGCGGAGTGGTCGACCGAGTTCTGCTGGGGCGCGCTGTGGTCGCGGCCCGGCCTCGACCGCCGCAGCCGCAGCATCGCCAACCTGTCGATGATCAGCGCGCTCAACCGTCCGAACGAGCTCAAGCTGCACGTGAAGGCGGCGGTCAAGAACGGCGTCACGCGCGACGAGATCAAGGAGGTCTTGCTGCAGGTGGCGGTGTATTGCGGCGTCCCCGCCGGGATCGACAGTTTTCGGATCGCGCGCGAGGCGTTCAAGGAACTCGACGCTGCCCCGCCAAGCGCGGGCTGACCGCAACGCGTCATTCGGTGGGCGGCACGTCCAGTCGGGCGACGATGCCCTCCAGTTCGGGGCTTGGAGCTGGGTAGCGCCGCATCACCAGCGGATCATGGCCGGGCACGATATGCTGCATCGAGGGTGCCGCGGCCCGGACCCGGTCGAAGCTTTCGAGCGCGTCCGCCACGCTGACGCAGACCGGGAAGGGACGGCATTCCTCCATGTTCTCATAGAAATGTGCGACATCGGATGCGAGCACGACGACGCCGCGCCGGGTGTTGACGCACACGAACTGCAGGCCGGCCGAGTGGCCCGGCGCAGGATGCAGGGTGATGCCCGGACACAGCTCGACCGGCCCGTCATACAGCCGCACCCGCCCGGCGTAGTTGAGCCGGACCAATCCCACCACGTCCTCAACCTCGAAAGCCTGGCGCATATGGGGGTAGCGCATGTGCCGCCCGACGGCGAAATGCAGGTCGGGCTCCTGCAGGTGGAACTCGGCCGCGGGGAAGCGGTGCAGGTTGCCGACGTGGTCGTAGTGCAGATGCGTCAGCACGACGTCCTTCACGTCGCCCGCGTGCACGCCAAGCAGTTGCAGCGAGTCGGCCGGGCAGCGCAGGAAGGTCCGTTGGCGCTGTGCGGCGACTTCGGCCGTGAAGCCGCAATCCACGACGACCACCCGGTCCGGCCCGCGGATCACCCAGAGGAAATAATCCATTGGCATCGGCCCGTCATGCGGGTCGCCGCCGATGAAATGGTCCGAACGCATCGCGTCGCGCATGGCGTAGCGCAGGGCGAAGACTTCGTAGTTCGGCGCGTCCTCATGCATGGCCATTTCCCCCCTGGTTGATTTGAAAGTTGGCTGCGGCATCGCGCCGTATCATGCTGCGTCCGTCCGCCGTTTGGCGAACCGGGAAAGGCAACCATGGAACAACCCTCGATGTTTCACGCGGGCATGCGCGCCCTGCAGGACGAGTTCAACGGACGCCGCGTGGCCGACGCGCTCGAAGCCCGGCGCAAGCACCGCGAGTTCTGGCCGGAGGAGGTCGCGCTCATCACCTCCGTGCCGTTCTTCTTCATAGCATCGCACTACGCCGACGCCGTGGATTGCAGCTTCAAGGGCGGGGTGCCGGGCTTCGTGCAGGTGGTGGGGCCGGCCGCGCTGGAGTGGCCGGAATATGACGGGAACTCGATGTATCGCACCTTGGGGAACATCGCCATGAGCCCGCGCGTCGGCCTGTTGTTCATCCGCTTCGACGGCGCATCGACGCTCACGCGCATGACCGGCGACGCGACGCTGGTGCGGGACGCTGAAACGCTGGCGCGCCATCATGGCGCCAAGTCCGTGGTGCGGTTCCAGGCCGATTACGTCTATCCAAACTGCCCTCGCTACATTCCGGAACTGCAGATGGCCGCTCCCAGCGTGCATCCGCCGGCGCCGGGGCACATCCCGCCGCCGCCGGCGTGGAAATCCCGCGACTACATCCGCGATGTGCTGCCCGCCGACGATCCGCACCGCGGCGCGAGCGGCGGAGACGGGTAGATTAGTCGCCGGAGCTGTTGGGGTCTCGCCAGGTCCTCTCGAACGGCAGCCGCCAGGCATGGGGGGCGACGAGCTGGTGCACCGATTTCGGCCCCCAGGAACCCGGCGCATAAAAGCGAACCGGCGGCGGCGCCTCCAGCAGGGGTATCGACACCTCCCATAGCCGCTCGATGCCCTCGGCGGTCGTGAACAGGGTTCGGTCGCCGCGCATCGCGTCAAGGATCAGGCGCTCGTAGGCTTCGAGCACGTCGCCGATCAGGCCCGTGTCATGCATGGCGAACTGCAGGCTCAGTTTGTCGAGCCGCATGCCGGGTCCTGGGCGCTTGCCATAGAAGGACAGCGACATCTTCGAGGCGTCCGCCAAATCGAACGTCAGGTGGTCCGGCCCCTGCGCGCCGACGCCTGATCCCACCGGGAACATGCTCTTGGGCGGCTCCCGAAAGGCGATGGAGATGATCCGCTGCCCCTCCGCGAGCCGTTTGCCGGTGCGCAGGAAGAACGGCACGCCGGCCCAGCGCCAGTTGTCGATCGAGCATTTCAGCGCGATGAAGGTTTCGGTGTCAGACTCGGGGTCGACGCCCTCCTCGGACCGGTAACCCGTGTATTGCCCGCGCACGACATCTTGCGGCTGGATCGTCGCCATGCTGCGGAAGACCTTGTTTTTTTCCTCGCTGATCGGCGCCGGCTCCAGGGATGTCGGGGGTTCCATCGCCATGAACCCGAGGATTTGGAACAGGTGAGTCACCACCATGTCGCGGAACGCCCCGGTCGCCTCGTAGAACCCGGAGCGTTTGCCAAGCCCCAGCGTCTCCGGCACGTCGATCTGCACATGGTCGATGAAGGTGCGGTTCCAGATGGGCTCGAACAGCCCATTGGCGAAGCGGAACGCCAGGATATTCTGCGCCGGCTCCTTGCCCAGGAAGTGGTCGATCCGGAAGATCTGGTCCTCCGCGAAAACCTCGTGCAGCTTGGCATTCAGCGATACGGCGCTGGCCAGGTCGGTGCCGAACGGCTTTTCCATGATGATCCGGGACCGGCCGACCAGGTCTGCGCGCCCGAGCGTCTGCACGGCCGACAAGGCTGCGCTGGGCGGCACGCTTAAGTAATGCACGCGACGGCTCTCGCCGCCCAGCGCTTCCTCGGCCGCTGTCACCGCCGCCTTGAGCGCATCGGCGCCGGCAGCGAGCGGCACGTAATCGAGCGTTTCCACAAAGGCGGACCAATCGGCCTCATCCACTTTCCGGGTAGAGAACTGATCGAGCGCCTCGCGCGCGAACACGCGGAAGGCTTCTGGGGTGAGGTCATCCAGCGAGACGCCGATGATCCGGAAGCCAGGGATGAACCCGCCGCACGACAGGTGGAACAGGCCCGGCAGCAGCTTCCGCCGAGACAGGTCGCCCGTGGCGCCGAAAAGGACGACGACTTGCGGATATTTCGGGCCGACTCCGGGGCGGATTTTCCTCAACGTGTGCATCCTATCATGGTGACGGTCCAAGCCGCGTCGGCAGCAGAGCTTAACCCACATCTACCTTAAAAATGGACTTCGGGTATGTTCGGCGATGACCTGGGCGGAATATAGCAGCCGCCTGACCAACGGGGAGACCTTTCGCGTTGCGGCCTAACGTTTCCGCAGCGCCTGGGCGTCCAGGAACGCCCGCATCGCCCGGCGCGGCTCGTCCGTCCGCCACGCGTCGGCGAACGCGTCGACGCCGGCCTGGATGGCGGCCCGCAGCGGCAGGTCCTCCCACGCCCCGATCAAACGTTTTTGCAGCCGGATCGCGCGTGGCCCGGCCTCCAGGAGGGCGTCGAGCCAGAGTTCGACGGCAGCGTCCAGTTCGCCACCGGGCACGACCCGTTCGACGAAACCCCAACGTTCCGCCTCGGCTGCGGTAAAGGTTTCGCCGAGCAGCAGAATCTGCCGCGCCCGGCCCCAGCCGACCAACGTCGGCAGCAGCGCCGCCTCGACTACGGACGGAATCCCAAGTTTCACCTCCGGCATGCCGAACAGCGCCGTGTCGGACGCGATGCGCAGGTCGCAGGCGGCGGCAATCTCCAGCCCGGCGCCGAAAGCGTAGCCCTGGATGCGGGCGATCACCGGCACCGGCAGCCGGCGGAGCGCATCGCAGCAGCGATGGATGCGGGTGATGAATGCGCGCGCGGTGACGGGGTCGAGGCCCGACATCTCGGTGATATCTGCGCCGCCGATGAAGGCGCGCGGGCCTGCACCGGCCAGGACGACCGCGCGCAGCCCATCGAGCGAGGCCAGCGCCTCCAACTCGGCGGCGAGCCGCTCCATGAGGGCGCTGTTCAGCGTGTTCAGCTTGCGCTCGTTGTCGATGACGACGCGCGCTATGCGCCCGCCGCTGCGTTCATCTATTGCCACGCGCACGCTCGGCACTGCATCGGTCACGCTGGCTCTCCTTGGTTGTCGAATCTGCGGCGTAGCTTCCTATCCCTTGACTGGCACGGACGCGAGATGCCGGTTAAAGATGGGTAGCTGTAGAAAGGCTGTCCGAGACGATGACCGAAATCCCCGACGATGCGGCGCTGGCCCTTGAGTTCGACGTGTTTGCCAAGCGCGCCGGGCTCGAAATCCCTGGAGACCGCAAGGCGACCATGTTTGCGGGCTTCAAGGAGCTGCGCCACATGCTGGCCTTGCTGCGGCAGCCGCGCACCGCCGCCGCTGAACCGGCGGCGACCTACTCGATCCTCAGCGTGACGCGGGGCATCGTATGACCGCCGCGCCGCTGTTCGAGCTGTCTATCGCCGAGGCTGGCCGCAGGCTGCGCGACGGCTCCGTCAGCTCCATGGCGCTTGCCGAGGACGCGCTGGCGCGCATCGCCGCGATCGACGGCGCCCTGGACAGCTTCATCACCGTGACCGCCGAGCGCGCGCGGGCCGACGCAGCGGCGGCCGACGCGGACTTCGCGCAGCGCATCGACAAGGGTCCGATGCAGGGCGTGCCCTATGCACTCAAGGACATCTATGACACCGCCGGCATACGCACGACCTGCCATTCCAAGCTGCGGATCGACAACGTGCCCGCGACCGACTCGGCCGTCGCCGCGAAGTTCCGGGACCAGGGCGCCGTGCTGCTCGGCAAGCTCGCCACCCACGAGTTCGCGATCGGCGGCCCGAGCTTCGACCTGCCGTTCCCGCCGGCGCGCAACCCCTGGAATCCCGAGCATATCCCGGGCGGCTCGTCCTCCGGCTCGGCGGCGGCGGTCGCGGCCGGGCTGGTGCGCATGGCGATGGGATCGGACACCGGCGGCTCGATCCGCGGCCCCGCCGCCTATTGCGGGACCGTAGGGCTGAAGCCCACCTACGGCCTGGTGTCCCGCCGCGGCGTGTTCCCGCTTTCCACCACGCTCGACCACTGCGGCCCGCTGTCGTGGACGGTCGAGGACAGCGCCATCGCCCTGCGGGTCATCGCCGGCTATGACCCGCTCGATCCCGCCAGCGTCGACATCGCCATCCCGGATTACCGGAGCGGGCTGGGCCAGGGCGTCCAGGGGCTGCGCATCGGCATGCCGCGCCACTTCTTCGCCCAGGCCGAGGGTGTGTCGCCGGAGGTGATCGCAGCGATTGACCAGGCGGCGCAGAAGCTCGGGCAGCTCGGCGCCACCATCGAGGAGATCAGGCTGCCGGACTATGCGCTGTTCAACGCCTGCGGCCGCGTCGTCATGCTGAGCGAGGCGTTTGCGATCCATGAGCAGGACTACCAGGCCAGGCCGCTCGATTTCGGCCTGCTGACCTATCTCCGCATGACGTTGGGCGCCTTTATCACGGCGTCCGACCTGCAGCAGGCGATGCGGCTGCGCCGTGAGCTGTCGCACGCGGTTAACCTGCAGCTCAAGACGTACGACGCGCTGATCACCGGCAGCGGCCTTGCCCCGGCTCCGGCCTTTGCCGACGTCACGCCGAATAACCCGCTGAACCTGCCGATGCAGACGATGCCGTTCAACCTTACAGGAAACCCCGCGATGTCCGTCCCGATCGGCCTTTCCGCGTCCGGCCTGCCGCTGTCGCTGCAGATCGTCGGCCGCGCCTTCGACGAGCGGATGGTGCTGCGCATTGGCGCCGCGTTGGAGGCGGCGATGGGAATGACCATCCGGCGGCCGGCACTCGCGACGGTGGAGGCTTGATGATGCGCAACGATGAACGGATCTGGCAGATCGTCGACGAGAAGCGCGAGGAGTACATTGCGCTGGCTGACCGGGTTTGGGACACGCCGGAGCTTGCCTATGGCGAGCACCGGTCGGCAGCCGAGCACTTGGCGATGCTGGAGCGCGAGGGGTTCCGCATCACCCGCGAGCTCGCCGGCATCCCGACCGCTGTCATGGCCGAGGCCGGCGAGGACGGCCCGGTCATCGCCATCCTCGGTGAATATGACGCGCTGCCGGGCCTGAGCCAGGAGGCGGGCCTGGACGAGCCGCGCCCGGTCGAGGGCCAGGGCGGCGTCGGCCATGGCTGCGGCCACAACCTGCTTGGCTCGGCGGCGATGCTTGCGGCGGCGGCGGTCAAGGACTGGCTGGCGGCGTCGGGCGTGAAGGGCCGCGTGCGCTACTATGGCTGCCCGGCCGAGGAGGGGGGTGCTGCGAAGGGCTTCATGGTGCGGGCCGGCGCGTTCGCCGACGTCGACATCGCGATCTCCTGGCATCCGGCCTCGTTCTCCGGGGTGAACGAGGCGGTGAGCCTCGCCAACACGCGGATCGACTTCAGCTTCGTTGGCTGGGCCAGCCACGCCGCCGGGGCGCCGGAACTGGGCCGCAGCGCGCTGGACGCGGTGGAGCTGATGAACGTCGGCGTTAACTACTTGCGCGAGCACATGCCCGATGACGCCCGGGTCCATTACGCCTACCTCGACGCGGGCGGGATCGCGCCGAACGTCGTGCAGGCCCGGGCCAAGGTGCGTTATTTGATCCGCGCGGCCGACCTGGCGGGGCTGACGGGCCTGGTCGCGCGGGTGCGCAAGATCGCCGAGGGCGCGGCGCTGATGACGGAGACGACGGTCAGCGCCCAGGTGGTCAGCGCGGTCAGCAATCTGATGGCGAACACGCCGCTGGAGCAGGCGATGCACGACAACCTCCAGCGCTTGGGCCCGCCGGAGTTCGATGACGCCGACCGCGCCTACGCCGGACGCATCCGCGACACGCTTACCGAGGCCGATGTCGCAGCCGCGTTCAACCGCGTTGGCGTGCCAGTGCGGCCGGACCTCGCCATGTGCGACTTCGTCATTCCCTTCGGCGCGCGTGGCCGGGGCGGCAACGGCAGCACGGACGTGGGCGACGTGTCGTGGGTGGTGCCGACGGTGCAGGCGCGCGGGGCGACCTGCGCCGTGGGCACGCCGTTCCACTCGTGGCAACTGACGGCACAGGGCAAGAGCCCGGCGGCGCATAAGGGCCTGGTGCACGTGGCCAAGGTGATGGCCGGCACCGCGCTTGACGCGCTGCAGGACCCCGGGCTGATTGAGCGCGCCAAGAGCGATCTGGCGGAACGCACCCGCGTTGTGCCGTACAAGTGCCCGCTGCCCGACGACGTGCAGCCGCCGATCCGGGCCATGAGCCTTGGCATGTAGCTGGGTGTGGCCGTCACGTGCGGGTTGGGAGAAAGCGGTATGACGGTTGCTCTAAGCTTCAAGAAGATGTGGACCGCGGACGAGTTCATCGTCCAAGACCAGCACGGTTTCGGTGACGCCTGGCGCTACGAACTCGTTGACGGCCAAATTTTGGCGCACGCTGCGCCCGCTCCAGAGCATGGCGCAATCCTGACGGGCCTGGGTGGTGCGCTTGTAAACCGAATGACTGCTATGCCTCGCGGTTGTCGGCCGGAGACCGGAAGTGCCGCAACGCCACGCTCTGCGCAGCGGAATACGGCTCGGATCCCTGATCTCGTGATTCGTTGCGGTGAGCATCCCAAGGTGTCGTTTGAGGTCGTTTCCCCGTCCGAGATCCGGGACTGGCGCGGTCGGGACCTAAAGCGGCAGCATATGCAAGCCGTTGAAGGCATGCGGGAGATCGTGGAGCTGTTCCAGGAGGATTATGCCGTTCATGTCTATCGGCTTTCTACGGAGGGAGCCTGGACTTTTGAGGCCCTAGGCGGCGCAGAGGCTGTCCTGCACTTAGAAAGCGTGGGGCTCTCGATCCCGCTGGCCGAAATCTACCTTCTTGCCACGTTTGCGCAGCAGGAGCCGGAAACCTGATACCGACGCTGTTCCTGCCGTGAGTAGATCAGCGGTCTTAAGCGCAGGGGTGTGATCGGCCTGAGCCGTATCAGTCGCCTTGCTCGGGCAGTGAGCACGGCTGGAGACACGTTCGACTACGTCATCGTAGGCGCCGGGTCGGCCGGGTGCGTGTTGGCGGACCGGCTGACCGAGGATGGACGCAGCACCGTGCTGGTGCTGGAATACGGCGGGTCCGATGCCTCGATGCTGATCCAGATGCCCAGCGCGCTGTCGATCCCAATGAACATGCCGCGCTACAACTGGTCGTATGGGACCGAACCGGAGCCGGGATTGGGCGGGCGGCGGATGAACTGCCCGCGCGGCAAGGTGCTTGGCGGCTCGTCGTCGATCAACGGGCTGGTCTATGTCCGCGGCAACCCGTCCGACTTCGAAGGATGGGAGGCGGCGGGAGCGCAGGGCTGGGGTTATCGGCATGTGCTGCCGTATTTCCGCCGGGCCGAGCACCGGCAGGAGGGCGGCGACGCCTATCGCGGAGCGGACGGCCCGCTGCACACGCGGTATGGCGCGTTGAAGAATCCGCTGTATCGCGCCTGGATCGAGGCGGCGGTGCAGGCGGGATATGCCGAGACCGCTGACATCAACGGCTTCCGCCAGGAGGGCTTCGGGCGCATGGACATGACGGTGCGCGACGGCCGGCGCTGCAGCGCGGCCAGCGCCTACCTGAAACCGGCGCTGCGGCGGCGCAACCTCGCGGTCGTCACCCACGCGCGGGCTACCGCGGTCCAGATCGAGGGCCGGCGCGCGACTGGGGTGCGCTACCGGCACAATGGGGCGGAGAAGGTCGCGCTGGCCCGGCGGGAAGTCATTCTCTCGGGCGGCCCGATCAACTCGCCGCAGTTGTTGAAATTGTCGGGTGTCGGACCCGCCGACGAATTGCGCGCGCACGGCATCGCGCCAATGCACCACCTGCCGGGCGTAGGCGAGAACCTGCAGGATCATCTAGAGTTCTATTTCCAGATCGAGAGCCTGCAGCCGATCACGTTGTATCCCTCGACGCGCCCGCTGGCGAAGGCGATGATCGGCGCGCGATGGCTGCTGCGCCATGATGGGCTAGGCGCGACCAACCACTTCGAAAGCTGCGGCTTCATCCGCAGCCGCGCCGGCGTGGCCTATCCCGATATCCAGTATCACTTCCTACCGCTGGCGGTGTCCTACGACGGGAAATCAATGGCGAGCGGCCACGGGTTCCAGGCGCATGTCGGCCCTATGCGCTCAAAAAGCCGCGGCTGGGTCCGGCTGTGCTCCGCGGACCCGGCGGACAAGCCGCGCATCCGTTTCAACTACATGAGCCATCCGGACGACTGGATTGAGATGCGCGCCTGCGTGCGCCTGACCCGCGAGATTTTTGCGCAAGCGGCGTTCGACCCGTATCGCGGCAAGGAATTGCAGCCCGGCGCCGATGTCACGAACGACGACGCGATCGACGCCTTCGTGCGGGAGCAGGCCGAGAGCGCCTACCATCCTGCCGGCACCTGCCGGATGGGCGCTGCAGACGATCCGATGGCGGTGGTCGACCCGGAAGCGCGGGTGATCGGCCTTGAAGCGTTGCGTGTCGTCGACTCGTCCATCATGCCGTCGGTGACGACCGGAAACCTGAACGCGCCGACCATCATGCTCGGCGAGAAGGCGTCCGACCACATCCGCGGCCGTCCGGCGCTTGCGGCCTCCAACGTAGTCGTCTTCGCGGCGGAGGGCTGGGAAGATGCGCAACGATGAAAGCGGCACGCGGTTCATTAGCGTAAGCTCGAAGCTAAATCTTCCTCGACGAAGCCGCCGCATAAGTACAATTTCCTGTACGAATTGGAGACGGAAGTCATGGGACAAGTATCCTACACAGACCTGCGACAGAACCTGGCCCGCTATATGGATGAGGCCGTGGAGAGCCAAGCGCCGATTCTGGTGACCCGTCAGGCTGGCAAGGGAAACGTGGTCATCCTATCCGAGGCGGAGTACGAAGGTTGGCAAGAGACGGTCCACCTTCTGCGCAGCCCGGCCAATGCCAAGCGCCTGCTGCAGTCCATCCGCTCTGCCGATGCCGGGGCGGCGAAGGAACGTGATCTCGTTGAAGCAAAGGCCAACACCGAAGCGTGAAGCTCCGCTTCACTGATAACGGCTGGGGAGACTACCAGCACTGGGTTGAGAACAATCAGGACATGCTTGCCAGGGTGAACGCCCTTATTGAGGATGCGCGCCGGAGGCTGTTTGTCGGCCTGGGAAAGCCGGAGCCTTTGAAGGGAGACCTTGCGGGCTGGTGGTCACGCCGCATCATCGGGGAGCACCGGCTCGTGTATCGCATCGCCGGCAGGGCAAGCGTTGATCAACGGATTGAGATTATCGCGTGCCGCTTCCATTACGGCGACGGATAGCTACGCCGTCAGCCCGGCATCCCCGAACACGATGTCCTGCGCGCCGTCCCAAAGCGTCTTCCGCCCAAGCGTCGCCAGGTCAGCCAATCCCTCGCTAATGGTTAGGAAGTGGTTGCCCGCGAGCTGGCCGGCTTTGCTCGAAAAACAGCAGGGGCCGTAGCTGATCAGGATCTCGGTCTCGCTGACACTGCCCGCGTGCAGCAGGACCTGGCCCGGCGCCGGATAGCTGGTTGCGTTCTCGTATGGCAGGCCGGTGTCGAAGTTGCCGAGCGGAATCCAGCACGCCTCGCCGCTCCAGCGCACATGGATGATGCGCTGGCGATAGGGCAGCAGGGCACGGAAGCGGGCGCAGGTCTGAGGGGCGGCCGTCTCCTCGAACCGGGCGGCGAAGGTGAAAGCGCCGGAGGTGATGCGTATCGTGTCCAAGGCTCGCGCTCCAGTCATGTCCGCGGGCGTTGCCGTTCGACGCCGCCGGCGGGCGCCAGGCCTCGGCTGCGCAGGCAGGCCAGGCGGGCGTGCTGCTTGGCGATGCTCAGCGCTTCCTGGCTGTTGTTCTGGAAGTAGGGGTTGCTGACGCCTTTGAGGATCAGTTCCTTGACAGCCGGGTCCTGGTAGGCCTGGCGGTCGCAGGCGCGCTCATCCGGGCTCTCCGCCGCGCCGCAGCCGGCGAGCAGCAGGAGCAGCAGCACGGCGCGCGTCATGCGTGCGCCATCCAGTCCTCGATCAGGCGGCGGGCGATGCTGTCCCGGCGCGGCAAGTTGAAGCCGTGCGCCTCGGGGTCGCGCAGCTCGGCGCGGGAGAACCAGCGGGCGTCGCGCAATTCGTTCGGGTCGATGGTGATCTCCTCCGTCAGGCCCTCGGCGTAGAAGCCGAGCATGATGCTGGAGGGGAACGGCCAGGGCTGGCTGCTGTGGTAGCGCACGTTGCCGACGCGGATGGCGCTTTCCTCCAGCACCTCGCGGGCGACGGCCTCCTCCAGGCTCTCGCCGGGCTCCACGAAGCCGGCCAGGGTGGAGTACATCTGGACCTTCGGGAACCGCTGCGAGTGGCCCAGCAGCACACGGTCGCCACGGTGGACCAGCATGATGACGGCCGGGTCGGTGCGGGGGAAGTGCTGCGCCTTGCACGCCGTGCAGGCCATCGCGTGCCCGGCGCTGCGCGGTTCGCACGTGCCGCCGCACACGCCGCAGAAGCCATGTCGGCCGCGCCAGTGCATCAGGCCGCGGGCATGGGCGAGGATCGCAGCCTCGGCAGGCGCGAGGCCGGGGCCGATCATGCGCAGGTCCTCGAACCGCGCGACGCCGTCCGGCAGCAGGGGCAGCGGGTCGTCCACGGCGCTGACGTCCACGGTGAACACCGCTGTGTCGCCCTGCAAACCGAGGAATGCCCAAGGGCCGCCGGTCATGCGCAGGGCGGTCGCGGCCTCGCCGGTCAGCAGCACGGCCTCCGGCTTGGCCTCGTCCAGGCCGCGGAACAGGGTGCGGGCGCGCCAGACCGGGACCCAAAGGCTGGACGGGTCGGCCCGGCGCTGCTCGATCCAGGCCTCTTCGGTGCGACGCGCGTCGGCGCGGTCCAGCGGGTTGCCGGTATAGACGTTTGGGCGGCTCGCAATGATCACTGTCATACGCCCCCGCATTTCGCACGCAGCCGGGCTTGTGCCAACCCCTGGAAGCCGTGGTATAGGTTGAGTGGGAGGTCGGCGGCGGACGGGCGCCTCGCCAACCCGGTCAGGTCCGGAAGGAAGCAGCCGCAACGAGTTCTTGGTCGGGTCGTTGTCCGGCCTCCCACCCCATCTTCGGCGGCAGGAGCCGGGCGCATGTCTGGCCTTCTGGATGATATACTGCCCGAGCCGCCGCCGTCCGGCCCCGGGCTGTTCGGCGAGCCGGCGGCGCCAGTCCCCGCGCCGTCCGCCACGCCGTATCGGGTGCTGGCGCGCAAATACCGGCCCACCACGTTCGACGACCTGATCGGGCAGGAGGCGATGGTGCGCATCCTGCGCAACGCCTTTGCACAGAATCGGGTGGCGCATGCCTGGATGCTGACCGGGGTGCGCGGCGTGGGTAAGACGACGACGGCCCGCATCATCGCCCGCGCGCTGAACTGCGTGGGGCCGGACGGCGCCGGGGGGCCGACCCCCGACCCCTGCGGCGTGTGCCCGAACTGCGTCGCGATCCTGGCCGACCGGCACCCCGACGTGGTCGAGATGGACGCCGCCAGCCGCACCGGCGTCGACGACATGCGCGAGGTGATCGACGCCGCGCGCTACCGTCCGTTGCAGGCGCGCACCAAGGTGTTCATCGTGGACGAGGTCCACATGCTGTCGCGCAACGCCTTCAACGCGCTGCTGAAGACGCTGGAGGAGCCGCCGCCGCATGTGAAGTTCATCTTTGCCACGACGGAAATTCGCAAGGTGCCGGTGACGGTGCTGTCGCGTTGCCAGCGGTTCGATTTGCGCCGGGTTTCGGTGGCGGAGCTGGTCGGGCAGTTCGGGCGGATCGCGGCAAACGAGGGCGTGGCGGTCGCGCCGGATGCGCTGGATTTGATCGCGCGGGCGGCGGACGGGTCGGTGCGGGATGGGCTGTCATTGCTGGATCAGGCGATTGCCCAGGGCGCGGGCGGCGCGCCGATCAATGGTGCGGCCGTCGCCGACATGCTGGGCCTGGCGGACCGGTCGGCGGTGTTCGACCTTCTGGAGGCGGTGATGGCCGGGCGTCCGGACCAGGCGCTGGCGATCACCGACCGCGCGCATGAGCGCGGCGCGGATTTGGGCCTGATGCTGGGGGACCTGCTGGAGCTGACGCACACGCTGACCCGGCTGAAATCCGTGCCGGCCCTGCGCGATGGCGCCGAATTGCCGGAGGCGGAGCGCACCCGGGGCGCGGACTTGGCCGATCGCCTGACTATGCCGGTGCTGGGCCGCACCTGGCAGATGCTGTCGAAGGGCGCGCAGGAGGTCGAGCAGGCGTCGGATCGCCGGGCAGCGGTAGAGATGGTGCTGATCCGGATGTGCTACGTCGCCGACCTGCCGCCGCCGGGCGAGCTGGTGCGGCGGCTGACGGAGACGCCGGGCGTGGGAGCGCCGACGCCTGCGCCGCGTGGGCCGGGTGGTCCGCCGTTCGATGGGGGCACGACCCGTGCGGTCGCCAATGGCCCCCCGGCGCACGATCCGGCGCCTGAACAAACGCCTGAGCCAGCGATCCTCACGCCGCGGCTGTCGAGCTTTCGGGACGTGGCCATGCTGGTGGCGGAACAACGTGAGCCGGTGCTGCATGGGCTGCTGCTGCATGCCGTGCATCTGGTGCGGTTTGCGCCGCCGGTGATCGAGCTGCGGCCGGAGCCGGATGCGCCGCGCGACCTGGCGTCCCGGCTCGCTGCGCTGCTGCTGGAAGTGACGGGCACGCGCTGGACCATCGCGTTGTCGCGGGAGGCTGGCGAACCTACATTGGCGAACCAGGGACAGGCAGCCGATACCGCGCGCCGGGACGAGGCTGCGCTGCACCCGTTGGTGCGGGCGATCCTGGACGCCTTTCCCGGCGCCAAGATCGCGAGCGTGACGGATAGCCGGGCCGACGCCTATGGGCTGGTGGACGAGGCGCCTATGCTTGAGGGGGGCGCCATGCTTGGGGAAGTTGCCATGCTTGAGGATGGGGCCATTCTTGAGGAAGGTGATGGCCGGGAGTTTGCGCCGCTCGATGCGGATGACGAGGAATTTTTGCCGCGGGATGCGGCTGAGCCGATTTAAGGAGGACGCATGAAGAATCTTGCCGGGTTGATGAAGCAGGCCAGTCAGATGCAGGCCAAGATGCAGGAGATGCAGGCCAAGATGGAGGCGATGGAGGTTGAGGGCGTCTCCGGCGCGGGCATGGTCAGCGTGACGCTGACCGGCAAGGGCGCGCTGAAACGGCTGAAGATCGACCCGAAGCTTGCAGACCCCAACGAAACCGAGATGCTGGAGGATTTGGTGGTGGCAGCGCATGCCGATGCCAAGCTGAAGGTCGAGGCGATGATGGCTGAGGAGATGCAGGCGGCGACTGGCGGCTTGCAGCTTCCCGAGGGCATGAAGCTGCCGTTCTAAGCCTGTGGGCGGTCCCGAGGTCGAGCGGCTGATTGGCTTGCTGGCGCGGCTGCCGGGTTTGGGGCCGCGGAGCGCGCGGCGGGCGGCGTTGAAGATGCTGCAGCAGCCGGAGGCGCGTATGCTGCCGCTGGCGGCTGCTTTGACCGAGGCGGCGCGGGCGGTGCGGCCTTGCCGGCTGTGCGGTAATTTGGACAGTCGCGACCCCTGCGGCGTTTGCAGCGACCCGGCGCGGGACCGTGGGTTGATCTGTGTCGTCGAGGGGGTTGGCGACCTCTGGGCGCTGGAGCGCGCGGCGGTGCATCGCGGGCTGTATCACGTGCTGGGGGGCACGCTTTCGGCGCTGGGGGGGACTGGGCCGGAGGACCTGAATGTCGCGCCGTTGCTGGCCCGGGTGGAGGCGGGTGAGGTGAGCGAGGTGATCTTGGCGCTGGGGGCTACGGTGGACGGGGCGACGACGGCGCATTGGCTGACGGAGCGGCTGCGGAAGGTGGATGGGGCGGCGCGGATTACCCGGGTCGGGCAGGGGGTGCCGATTGGCGGGGCGCTGGACGTGCTGGATGATGGGACTTTGGCAGCGGCTTTGAGGGGGCGACGGGCTTTTTAGGGTTCGAGGCGGCTCGTGGTGACGACAGCACCACCATGGCCAGGGGCGGAGACGACCTTCTCTATCCAAAAACAGGACGGGCACATCGTCGGCACCCCGCAACATCAGGAACGCCTGCGTACGGGAAAACCCACGTCAAGCTTTGATTTGAGCCGCGAAGACGCTTACATATTGGTGCAACAGGCATGGGCGAGTGGCATACCTGTTCCCAACCGCCCGGGTGTGCGTGACTACGACTTTGGCAGGCGTATCGGAACGGCTCCGGATGGACGGGCGCAGACGAGGGTTAGGGTGCATCAGGGTGCCGACGGTCGTATCCATGGACATCCGGTTGGAAGTTGAAACAAAACTATGCAAGCAGCCAAGATAACCCTGCTCAATAGTATTCAGCACGATTTAGTCGCGCGTTACCGTGATTTGGCCAATCCTTGGTATGGTTGGGTGCTGCCTGCCTATCAAGCTGCGCCCTACCGGGCCGTAGTGGATGATTTGGTGGCGCTTGGGGCTACTGTCGATGAGGATACTGACCTGAATGATGATGTTTCGTGTCGGTATATTGTGCGGCGAGACGGCGACTGCTTGACGGCCGAGTTCTCGCTAATCGGTCCCTATGTTGCTGTTTTGGAAGTTGGTAAGAACGGGAGCGGGCCGATCGCGACGCGCATTTCGGCGTCGGTTCTTGTGCGTGAGGTATTGCGGGTTTTGAACGCGCATGGACTTAATTTGTTGGATGTCGACCTACTACGGACGCAGGTGGCGATGCCGTTCCAGAACGTCGAAGCAGGGCAAGGCACACTGTATCAGGCGCTGATTTCTGATACGCCGAGTCCGCTTCTCTACAACACCCGGATGGAGGTGCATTCTCGTCAGCCGTTAACCGTTCAAGTTGCGCCCTCCGCCCTTCAGTTAGATCCTAATCATCTTTATGATGAGCGGCTGATCGGTCTATATCGCTACCTTCATGAAGGTAGTATAAAAGCAGCAATTACTCGCCTTCCAATCAGTACCATTTCGTCTGGATTTTATGATAGGCAAGGAGATGGCACTGTGCACGTCAGCAACTTGAAGCATGAGCATGTCCCAACGATGAAGAAAATGATCCGCGGCGGCTCACGCCCGATGCTCGACGTCTATTGGAGTTCGCTTGCCCCAGGCGGCGGAAAGTATGTTTGCGCAGACGATGAAATAGCCTTTGCAGCATATTCCGACTTGAACTTTACGTTGGTGCCTTGCAAAATCCTCAAACCTAAAAGGGTTAGTGCATTAGAAGCGTCAATTTGGCTGGAGCAACGCGGGAGTCACCTTGGGCTCTCAAAAGCAGTCGCACCTGCTCTCGATAAATATGTATCTTTCATCGGGGACGAACTTCCGCCGTTTTCCGAACTTATTCAATTACTCGTCCATAAATGTGAAGATACACGTGCAGCAATTGTTTTATTTCATCTAGATGATGGGCTAGGATTTCATTACCATCAAATGCTGCATGCTATTCTCCGGCGCCACGAGAGGATATTGGACTCCATCTCCCAATTAGTCGTTCTTGGTAGGACCGAGCACGCTGGTGCTCTGACCAGAGTTGCGTATGAGGCATTCCTCAACTTCTACATTGATTGGCTATCGCCCGAATTTTTTGGGCCACGCCTTCAATTTCTATCTGCCGTGCGGGTCGCGCAAGGTGAAGGCAATCAAACGCTCAACCACCATCTCGAAATATTGACAAACTTTATCGAATTTCTCGAAAAGACAAGCGAAAAGGCACGTATATCACCGCTTGGTTCATTCTTTCATAACTCAATATATCCTCCACTATCGCTTGTCGCGCATCAATCCTACGCTCATCTTGAACAGGAAGCCTCCGACTTCCATGATGCAGATGACTCAAACTTATCGTCCCGTGTGGAGCAGCTTGGGCGGTGGTTAGATGTGCTTACGGCGGCCCTCATAGTCAGAGTCCGTAATGAAATCGATTTTGATAATTACCTTGAATCTCTGAGTAATCCATAAATCTGAGGGAGTTAAGACTATTTCGATATTCAGGTCGAAAACACTTCACACGAACACCGTTTGTCAATGCCTAAAATGCCGCATTCCCGTCAGCACCATAGCCACCCCCGCAGCGTCCGCCGCGGCGATCACCTCGTCGTCGCGGATAGAGCCGCCGGGCTGGATAACGGCAGTGGCGCCGGCGGCAATGGCGGCTTGTAGGCCATCGGCGAAAGGGAAGAATGCATCGGAGGCCACGACGCTGCCCTGGGTCAATGATCCGTCCAGTCCGGCAGCACGGGCGGCCTCGGTGCCCTTCCAAGCCGCAATGCGTGCGCTGTCGACCCGGCTCATCTGTCCGGCGCCGATGCCGACCGTCGCGGCGCCCTTGGCGTAGACGATCGCGTTCGACTTCACGTGCTTGCAGACGCGGAAGGCAAAAACCAGGTCGGCAAGCTCCGCCGCTGTCGGCGCGCGCTGTGTCACGACACGGAGCGCCGCCGGGTCAACACGACCGGCGTCACGAGACTGGGCCAGGAAGCCGCCCGAGACACTGCGGATCGTCATCCCCGGTGCCGCCGGGTCGGGCAGGCCACCGGTCAGCAGCAAACGCAGGTTCTTTTTGCGCGCCAAAATGGCACGAGCCGCATCGTCGGCATCCGGGGCTATAATCACCTCGGTGAAAATCGCGGCAATGCGCTCTGCCGTAACCGCATCCAGCGTGCGGTTCAGCGCCACGATGCCACCAAAAGCCGAAACCGGGTCGCAGCGCAGCGCCAAATCCCAGGCCTCCGCTGTCGTCCCAGCCACGGCAACGCCGCACGGATTGGCGTGCTTCACGATCACCACGGCAGGCCCATCGAACTCCGCCACGCACTCAAACGCCGCATCCGTGTCGTTCAGGTTGTTGTAGGACAGCTCCTTGCCCTGAACCTGGGTGGCGCTGGCAACGCCGGGCCGCGCGCCATTCACGTAGAATGCCGCCTGCTGGTGCGGGTTCTCGCCATATCGCAGGGTCTGGCGCAGCGTGCCGGACACCGTCAGCCGCGCCGGGAAAGCCTGGTCGCGGGCGAACCAAGCAGCGATGGCGGCGTCATACGCGGCGGTGCGGGCATAGGCCTCGCCCGCCAACCGCACCCGCAACTCCTGCGTCGTGCCGCCGTGCCCGGCCAACTCGGCGAGCAAGGTGTCGTATTGCGCCGGGTCGGTCAGGATGGCGACGTGGTCGTGGTTCTTGGCGGCGGCGCGAATCAAGGCGGGGCCGCCGATGTCGATGTTCTCGATGCACTCGGCCGGGGCAGCGCCGGCAGCGACGGCCGCCTCGAACGGATACAGGTTCACGCAAACCAGGTCGATCGGCGCGATGCCGTGCTGCTGCATCTGCGCGACGTGCTCCGGCAGGTCGCGGCGCCCCAGGATGCCGCCGTGAATCTGCGGCACTAACGTTTTGACCCGGCCATCCAGGATCTCGGGAAAGCCGGTATGGTCCGCAACTTCGGTGACGGCGACCCCGGCCTCCCGCAACGCCCGCGCGGAGCCGCCGGTCGAGACGATCTCGGCCCCGTGCGCCACCAGGGCCGCAGCCAACGGCGCCAGCCCGGCCTTGTCGGAAACGGAGATCAGCGCGCGGCGAATAGGGAGTGGGGCCATGCCGCCCCATAGCGCTAGAGGCCCAGCAGGTCCAGCGTGCGCGAGAGGACGGCGGCCTCGCTGTACAGATGCATGGCGCGCGCACGTCCGGCAGCGCCCATGCT
The DNA here is from genome assembly GCA_964236715.1 of uncultured Acetobacteraceae bacterium. GTDB lineage: Bacteria > Pseudomonadota > Alphaproteobacteria > Acetobacterales > Acetobacteraceae > CAHJXG01. The sequence continues at coordinate 58,329 of CAXSGE010000006.1, forward strand.
GGCCCGGAGCGCCGGATCGGCCGCGAGGCGCGCGAGAGCGGCGGCCAGCGGCGCGACGGCCGCAGGCGGGACCAGCAAGCCGGTCTCCCCGTCGACCACCTGCTCGCGCGGCCCGCGTATGGCGGTCGCGACCACCGGAAGGCCGGTCAGCATGGCCTCGATCACCGACATCGGCAGGCCCTCGAAGTGGCTGGGCAGGGTGAAGATGTCGGCGGCGGCGAGCACGTCGGCGACGTCCGTGCGGTAGCCGAGCCGGCGCAGGCGGGGGCCAAGGCCGCTTGCGCCGAACAGCGGCTCGAGGTCCGCGCCGTGGTCGGTGGACAGGCGTTCGCCCACGACCCATAGCTCGGCGCCGGGCACGTCGCGCATGGCGGCGAGCAGTTCGGGATAGCCCTTGTGCCGCACGAGGCGGGAGACGATCACAATCACAACTTGGGCTTCGGGCACGCCGAGCGCCTGGCGTATGCGCGTGCGGGCGGCGGAGTTGGGACGGAAGCGGGCAGGGTCGCGGCCATTGCCGACTGGCACGGCGTCGCGCGCGATCCACAGGCGGCGGGCGTCGGCGGCCTCGGCGGTCGAGACGGTGAGCGTGATGTCGGTCAGCCGGCCGCCGAACCACTCCATCACCAGGCCGAGCGCCCGACGCCACCATGGCCCCGGCTGGTTGAACAAAAAGCCGTGGCAAGTATAGGCGACGCGCGGCACCCCGGCGATCCGCGCGGCAAGCCGGGCCAGGACGCCGCTGATGGGCATATGGGCATGCACCAGGTCCGGCCGCTCGGCGCGGAACAGCGCCACCATCGCCCACAGCGCGCGCCACTGCGCCGCGGGCGACAAGCTGCGCGCCATCGGCAACGGCGTCACCCGCAGTCCGGCCGCCCGCACGTCGGCCAGCAGCGGGCCATCGGCGCAGACCCCCAGCACGTCGTGCCCGCGCGCCTGGGCCGCCAGCATGAGCGGCAGCAGGAAGTGCCGCAGCGAGAAATCGACGTTGGTGACCTGCACGACCTTCACAACCGCGCTTTGAACACCTTGCCGCCACGCCGGGAAGCCTCGACTGTTGGGGCCATGCAGTATTTTCCGATATTCCTTTCATTGACGGGCCGCCGGGTGCTGGTGGTGGGCGAGGGCGAGGCGGCGTCGCGCAAGGCCGATGCGCTGCGCCGGGCGGACGCGACGGTGGCGACGGCGGCGCGTTTCGACCCGGCGCTGTTGGATAATTGCGCGCTGGCCATCGGCGCCGATGCGCCCGACGCCGACCTCGAGGCGCTGTCGGCGGCGGCGCAGGCGCGCGGCATCCCGGTCAACATCGTCGACCGCCCGGCCCTATGCAGCTACATCACGCCAAGCGTCATCGACCGCGCGCCGATCAGCATCGCGGTGTCCTCCGGCGGCGCGGCCCCGGTGCTGGCCCGCCTGCTGCGCGCGCGGATCGAGGCGATGGTGCCGCCCGCCTTCGGCCGCCTCGCCGCGCTGGCTGACCGATACAAGGAGGAAATCCGCCGCCGCCTGCCGGACGTGGCGCAGCGCCGCCGGGTGCTGGAGCGGGCGCTGGGCGGCCGGGTCGCGGACCTGGTGCTGGCGGGGGAGGACGCCGCCGCCGACGCGGAGCTGCGGCGCGAGATCGAGGGGGGCGCAGACCCGGCCGGGATCGTCTATTTGGTGGGCGCCGGGCCGGGCGCCGCGGACCTGCTGACGATCCGCGCCCAGCGCCTGCTTGGGGAGGCGGACGTGATCGTGCATGACCGGCTGGTGACGACCGAAGTGCTCGACATGGCCCGGCGCGACGCCGACCGGATCGCTGTGGGCAAGTCGCGCGCCGCGCACTCGATGCCGCAGGAGGAAATCAACGCATTGCTGGTCCGCCTGGGCCAGGAGGGGCGGAAAGTGGTGCGGCTGAAAGGCGGCGACCCCTTCGTGTTCGGCCGCGGCGGCGAGGAGGCGCAGGCGCTGGCGGCGGCCGGCGTAGCGTTCGAGGTGGTGCCCGGCGTGACCGCCGCGCTGGCTTGCGCCGCCGGGGCCGGCATCCCGCTGACGCATCGGGACGCGGCGCGGACGCTGACCTTGGCGACCGGGCATCTGGTGGACGGCGCGCTCGACCTAGACTTCGCCGTTTTGGCCCGGGGCGGGACGCTAGCGGTTTACATGGGCCTGGACAGCCTGCCGGCGCTGCGGGACGGGCTGCTGGCGGCCGGGCTGGATGCCGACACCCCGGCGGCGCTGATCGAACGCGGCGGCCGGGCTGAACAGCGGGTGCTGCGCGGCACCCTGGACGAGCTGGTGACGCAGGCACCGGGCTGGTCGACGGGCGGGCCGACGCTTACGATGGTGGGCGCGGCGGTCGGGCTGCAGGTGGTGCGGCGCTGAGCGGCTCCGGCGCTTATGTCGAGACTGGCATGAACGTGATATGTAATTCCATACCGGGCGATTTTCCGGGCCGTTAGGCGTTCCTGATCCAATCCGGAGAAGCCGTCATGGCCGCGACGCTGAATGTGCAGTTTACCGACCCAGCCGACGCCGGTGCATCGGCCGGGGCGATTCGGGCCGTTGTGCAACAGGCTTTTGCCGAGTGGGTTCGGCACTTCGACTACACGACGGGCAACTACACCATCAACGTGTCGTTCCGGGCGCCGTCCCAGCCGGCTGACGCATCCCTGCAATATCCCGCTCCCACAACCTTTGAAGGCTCCTACGTTTCAACCAATGACGTGGTTGTCGGCGGTGTCGGCCCATACAACTTCCCGCTGTATGGCCAGCGGCTCGGCCTTGCGCTGACGGGGCGTGGCGTTGGCCCGACCGATACGGGCACCCTCTACCTCAACCCCGGCTACCTCGACGGATCTCAGTCCCTCGCGAATGCGGTGGCGCCCATCGAGCGCGAACTGGGCCACCAGTTCGGCATCCGGTCCCTGCATCCCAACAACTTCTTGAACTTTAGCGGCGGCGCCGCCGTACAGACTGGCGTGCGTCTTTCGGTGTACGATAGTAACGTCAAGTTCATCACGTATCCGCCGGACTTCCTGACGACGTTCAACGGCCCGAATGCCGAAGTCGCTTATGGCGGCCCGGTGCCGGTGCTCGGTGCGGACCCCGGCACCACCACGGTCGGCGGCGGGGCGGCGGTGGACACGACCACCCAGGGTGCCGCGACCGTGCAGCCGCTCGATGTCGCCCTGTTGCGCGACGCTGGGGTGGCGGCGCTGACCGGCCAGGAACTGGGCGAGCACCAGGTTGCCCGGCTGTATGTCGCCGCCTTCGGCCGCAACGCCGACAGCGCCGGGCTGGTCCAGCAGTATGCGGGGCTGCGGGCCGGGGAAACCTTGGCGCAGCTCGCGGACGGGATCGTGGGGTCGGCCGAGTTCACCAACCGCTACGGCGCGCTGTCCAACGCGGATTACGTCAGCGCCCTTTACCAGAACGTGCTCGGCCGGGCGGGCGACGCATCAGGAGTGGCGTTCTACAACGGCGCACTGGCCCGCGGCGCCAGTCGCGGCGTCATCCTGGCCGCTTTCGCCGACAGCGACGAGGAGCGGGGCCGGCTGAACGGCAACCCGAACGTGACCTACGCCGCCACCGCCGAGGCCCAGGTGGCCCGGTTGTATGATACCGCTTTCGGCAGGGACGCCGACCCAACGGGCTTCAGCGCCTACACCCCCGCCGTGATCAACGGCGTCACGCTGCAGCAGGTGGCGCTGTCCTTCCTGGCTTCCCCCGAGTTCGCCAACCGCTATGGCGCCTCTCCTGCGGACCAGACGCTGGTGGACGGGTTGTATCGGAACACCCTGCAGCGCGCGCCCGACGCGGCCGGGGAGGCATTGTATGTCCGTGCCCTTGCCGCCGGCCTAAGCCGGGCGGACCTGTTGGCCTCGTTCTCCGAAAGCCGGGAGCACATCAGCCTCGTCGCCCAGCGGACAGCCGCGCGGGACGCGGCAGGTTTCAACCTCGACCTATCGCCGCATCTTGGGATCATCCCAGTGATCAGCGGGCCAGTCGCGGCCTCATGAGAAGCATCGACGGCTTAGAAGCCGGCGTGGAGATCAACCAGGCATCTTTGGACGCCGGCTTCAAGCCCGGTCCACCCCCACCTGTCGGCACATGGACAGCAGTGGGCAGGTCGGGCATCTCGGCCGCGGTCCGGTGCAGACGTGCTTGCCAAAGGGCACCAAGCGCTCGTTGATCTCGATCCAGTATTGTTGCGGCAGTTTGCTGGCGAGGGCGGCCATGGTGCGCTCGGGCGTGGGCTCGGCGACGTAGCCCCAGCGGTTGGCGATCCGGTGGACATGGATATCCACGCAGATGGCAGGCTTATCGAAGCCGACCGCCAAGGTGAGCGCCGCCACCTTCGGACCGACGCCGCGAAACGCGGTCAGGCCCTCGGGCGTGTCCGGGACCTTGCCGCCGCAGCGCTCCAGGATATTGCGGGAAAGGGCAAGGATGTCGCGTGCTTTCGGCTCCGGGAAGGTGGCCCCGCGGAGCAGGGCAACCAGTTCGGCCTCATCCAGCCTTGTCATTTCTGCGGGAGTGCAGGCGCGGGCGAAAAGGCGGTGGCAGACCGGGATCGTGGTCTCGTCCAGCGTACGGGCGCTGATCAGGCTGGCAACGAGCTGTTCGTAGGGGGTGTGGTGACCCTCGTCCCGGAGTTGGAACATCGCCGCTTTTGGAAGGCGGGCGCAGGCGGCGCGGAGGCGACGGAAAACCTCATAGATGTCGAAGGGTTCCTTGCTCCCAGTTGCGGAGTCCGGGGGCAGAGGGGCGGGGGAGTCAGGCAAGCTGGGCCTTCCTATTGTTGCCTGGGTCGGTCGGCTTACTCTGTATCCGTTCTGCCGCGCGTTTCAAACGGAAACGAAAGTTTTCCTCGGCTTCAGCGTCGATCCTGTCGGCCATTTCCGTCCTCCGTCGCTGCATCGGACACATAATCAGCGTGGCCGAAAGTTTCTCGTTACGATGCCAGCAGCCGCTTTTCGCAGGTAGGTTCAGCAACCTTCCCATTGCACAGCCGTTGCCGTCGAACAAATGCCCGGGGAGCTTGTCATGCGCCGCGTCGCCTCGCTGCTCGCTATGGTCCTTGCTGTTGTTCCGGCCACCGCTTTTGCCCAATCGGGCACAACGCAATCGCGAGATGGGCTGGGCACTGGCGGTCACACGATATCACCTGCGCAATCACCTCCAAGAAGTGCGCCGGCCGGCTCGGAGAATGCGACGACTGGCCCGCAAAGCCGTCCGGCTTATCCGAGCGGATCGACGACTCCTAACCCCGGTGCGGCTTTCGTAAGAAACCAGCCAAAGCCCGTCACTGGGCCACTCGCCAATCCTCCCGGCAATCTGGCGACCACCACCGTGCGAAGGGGACAGTCGGTGACTCGGCCGGGTGGTCGCGCCGATGAAGAACGCGCTGGCGTTGCGCTACCGAAGCAGCAATAACTGAAGCCAAAATATTAAGATAGTCTCTGCGGCGCTGACAGCTTAGTCCAGCCGTCTGAACCGCCAAACGCCCATGTGAAAGACGCTAGTGGCATCTTATCAACTTGTAGCATGTATATATGAAAATGTCGTTTATTCAGCACCTAACCCTCCATAACTAAAGTGGCCAGTTCACCCCTTTAACTCACACATTACGACCGGCGCTCGACAATCGCAGCGCCAAAGTCATCGCGGCCACCCAGCACATCCCGCTTCGCCCCGCGCTTCAACCCAGGCGACGTCGCCGCGGCCTTGGCGACCTGCGCTTGCCAACCCTCGATCCGCGTCTTGGCCTGGCCCCGCCGGGTCGGGCCGAACCGAAACACCCGGACGGGATCGAAACCGCAAAAACCAAGCACCTGGCGTCGCCAGCGCCGGCCGACCGGATCGCCATAGACGGCGCGGAGGTACCAAGGCGGCGTGTCCATCGTGACAATCACATCGGCCGACCGCCCGACGAGCAGCCGGTCCCAAAACGGGCCTTTCTTGCGATAACGGAACGCAAAACCCGGCAGGACCACGCGGTCGAGCAATCCCTTCAAAGACGCCGGCTCGCCGCCCCACCATAGCGGGAACCCGACGACGAGGTGGTCGCAGGCCCCAATTGCGGCGCCGACATCGCGCAGGTCGGACTCCCACTCCTGGTCTGCGTCATAGCCCCGGCGCAGGTTCGGATCGAACGTCAGGTCGCGCACGGCAATGCGTCGAACCGTCGCGTCCGGCCGCAGCGAATTCGCATAGTGGTCAAGCAGCGTGCTGACCAAACGCCCTTCGTCGGGGTGGCCGTCCAGAAGCAGCACCCGCATCAGGAAACCCCGCCAGTGCCATCGGCCAAGGCCGGCAAGTCCGCCCGCTCGGAGTCGTCTTTCAGCCGCACCCCGGACCCGCCGATTATTCGCATCCGGTCCAACAAGAACGCCAGCTTCCAAGCAGCGTCTTGGACGCCAAGCCCATCCGGGCGAATGTTGGAAACGCAGTTGCGGTCCGCGTCCGTCGTGCCAACGGCGGGTGCCCAGGTCAGGTAGGCGCCGAGGCTGTCCGGTGCCGACAGGCCCGGACGCTCGCCGATCAGCACCAGCACTGCATTGGCGCCAAGGGCCAGGGCTACAGCATCGCCGAGGGCCACACGCGCCTGATGCGCCACGACCAATGGCGCCAGCATCCAGCCGCCCGCGCGCAATGCCGGCAGCAGCGCCGCCAGCACAGGCGCGGCATGGCGCTCGACCGCAAGCGCGGAAAGGCCGTCGGCGACGACAATGGCCAGGTCGTGCTTGCCGGCATGGGCTGCAAGCGCAGGCTTGGCCTCGGCGTCCAGGGCGCGGCCCAGGTCCGGACGCATGAGGTAGGTGCGCCGGTCCGCAGCCTGGCTATGCACCATCAGGACCGGGAGGCCCAACGCATCCAGGCCCGGCGGCGAAGTCATGTCGAGATGCACCGCGTCGCGCGCGCGGGCGTGGGCCAGGCGGAACTCCAGCAGCGGCCTCGTGCCCAGCGACGCCCCGCTGCGCTGCAGGCCGATCCGGGCGGCGGTGAGGGCGCGCATTGGCACCCAGGACGGATCGGTCATGCGGCGGCCAACAGGGCTTGGAGCCGCTGCGACAATGCGGCGGGAACGGCCGGCGGGCGCACGCGGCCGGCGTTGTCCAGCAGGCCCTGCTCCCGGAGCCACGCCTCGAACTCCGGCGCCGGGCGGCGTCCAAGCAGGTCGCGCATCGCCAGCGCGTCGTGGAACGAGGTGCTCTGGTAGCCCAGCATGATGTCGTCGGCGCCGGGCACGCCCATGACGAAGGTGACGCCCGCCGCCACCAGCAATGCCAGCAGGGCGTCGGCGTCGTCCCCATCGGCCTCGGCGTGGTTGGTGTAGCAAACGTCCGCCCCCATCGGCAGTCCCAGCAGCTTGCCGCAGAAATGGTCCTCCAGCCCGGCCCGGGTGATCTGCTTGCCGTCGAACAGATACTCCGGCCCGATGAAGCCCACGACCGTGTTCACCAACAGCGGCCGGTAGCGCCGCGCAACCGCATAGGCCCGCGCCTCCAAAGTCTGCTGGTCCACCCCGTGATGCGCGCCTGCCGACAGCGCGCTGCCCTGCCCGGTCTCGAAATACATGACGTTCACGCCGGGATGCCGCGCCATGGCCGCCGAGTGCGCCTCGTCAAGCAGCGGCAGCGACACGCCGAACCCGGCATTCGCGGCCTCGGTCCCGGCGATCGACTGGAACACCAAATCCACCGGCGAGCCCCGCCGCATCAACTCCAGCGTGGTCGTCACATGCGCCAGCACGCAGCTCTGCGTCGGGATCGCGAGCGTCTGCCGAATTTCGTCGAGCAGGCACAACAAGGCGTGGGTCCGGTCGGGGCTGTCGGTGGCCGGGTTGACGCCGATGCAGGCGTCGCCGGAGCCAAGCAGCAGCCCATCCAAAATGCTCGCCGCGATGCCGCGCGGATCGTCGGCGGGATGGTTGGGCTGCAGCCGGGTCGACAGACGGCCGTGCAGCCCGATCGTGCTGCGGAACCGGGTCGTCACCTGCACCCGGGCTGCAACCACCATCAGGTCCTGCAGGCGGCAGAGCTTGCTTGCAGCGGCGACCATCTCCGGCGTGAGACCCGGCGCCAAAGCCGCCAACGCCTCGGTTGTCGCCGCGTCGGACAGCAGCCAGTCGCGGAATGCGCCGACCGTCAGATGCGCGACGGGGTGGAAGGCGGCCTTGTCGTGGGTGTCCTGGATGAGCCTTGTGACCTCGTCGCTCTCGTATGGCACCACGGCCTCGGTCAGGAACTCGGACAGCGGCAAATCGGCCAGCGCCCATTGCGCCGCAACCCGGCGCGCCTGGCTGTCCGCCGCGAGCCCTGCCAACTGGTCGCCGCTGCGCAACGGCGTGGCCTGCGCCATCAACGCGGCGAGGCTCGGGAAGCAGTGCCGCTCGCCGCCGGCCGTGGCCCGATACATGGTCCGCTCCCGCAAAGTGCCTGGTGAGCATAGCCTGGCTGGTGCGCTCGGGGACAGTCTGTTGCATCATGCCGCGATGGAACCTGCGCCCATCCTGACCGCCATTGGCCTGATCAGCGGCACCTCCGCCGACGGCATCGATGCCGCCCTGATCGAGACGGATGGCGTCGCCGTGCGCGCGACCGGGCCGTCGCTCACCTTGCCCTACCCGGCTGCCCTGCGCCGCGCCCTGCTCGACCTTATGCGGGACCGCGCGCGGGCCGAGGTCGATACCACGCTGGAGCCCGCCGTGACGGACGCCAATGCCGCCGCCGTGCGCGCGTTGCTGGACCGGGCCGGGCTGCCTGCGTCGGCGGTCGATGTGGTCGGCATGCACGGCCAGACCGTGCTGCACCGGCCGGAGGCGCGGTTCACCCGGCAGCTCGGCGACGGGCCGGCCTTGCATCGGACACTGGGAATTTCCGTGGTGAACCGGTTCCGCCACGCCGACATCGCCAGCGGCGGCCAGGGCGCGCCGCTGGCCCCGGCGTTCCACCAAGCGCTGGCGCGCCACTTGCCGGGGCCGCTTGCGGTGCTGAACCTGGGCGGGGTCGCCAATGTGACCTTCATCGCGGGGGCTACGCTGCTGGCCTTCGACACCGGACCGGCCAGCGCCTTGCTGGACGATTGGGTGGAACGGCACACCGGGGCCGCTTTCGACGAGGATGGCCGCATCGCCCGGTCCGGCGCCGTTGACCCAGGCGTGCTGGCGGCATTGCTGGCCCATCCGTTTTTCGATCAGCCGCCGCCGAAGTCGCTGGACCGCAACGCTTTCCCGCTTGCGGCGGTGGCCGGGCTAGGCTTGGCGGACGGGGCTGCGACGCTCGCGGCGTTCACGGTCCGCAGCGTCGCCCGCGCACGGGAACACCTGCCGTCGGCGCCGCTCCGTTGGCTGGTTGGCGGCGGCGGGCGGCATAACGCGACGCTCATGGCCGGGCTGCGTGCGGCGTTGGGGGCGCCGGTCGATCCCGTCGAGGCGGTCGGCTGGGACGGCGATGCGCTGGAGGCGCAGGCGTTCGGCTTCCTGGCGGTCCGGTCCCTGCGCGGCCTGCCGCTGAGCTTTCCGGGCACCACCGGCGTGCCGCGGCCGATGCCCGGCGGCGAACTTCACCGCTTGTAGGAACTACAGCAGCACGGCCTGAGGCGCCGGAGCCGGGGCCGTGCCGTTGCGGCGGTCGCGCTCGTGCCGGGCGGTGAAGCGCATGTCGCGGTCGCTGTCGCGCGCCAGAATGGCATCGAGCGCGGTGTCGTCCAGGTCGGCCCAGCGCCGCCCGTGGAACGGGCCGTACGGCACCCGGACCAGCAGCGCCGGCTCCCTCGACCAGGCAATGAGCTGGTCCAGGCCGGCCTCGTTCAGCATCTCCCGCAGGTGGTGCGCCGTGACATAGGCGTCCGGCCCGGCCCGGTGCGCCGGCAGGCCCAACGCGCGGTCGAGCCCGGCCGGCATGCGTTCATACCGCAGCGCCTGGTTCGAATGCGACGGCATGTCCGGCCACAGCCGCAGCGCGCATTTATAGGTGCAAACCCACGGCAGCCCGCCGGTCATGGCGTCAACGCACCAGCGCCGTTCGAACTCTATCCGGTGCGCCGCCAATGCGATCAGGCCGGGCGCGGCCAGGATGGGTGGCGCCACCACGTGCCACGGTGGGCTGTCGGCCACGTCGGCGTCGATGATGTGGTGCACCGCCGCCGTGCGGGACGGGATCGGGCGCTGCGGGTTGACGAACAGCGCGCCGCGCTCGCCCGTGAGCTGCCAGCCGGCCCCGCCCGCATCGGCGACATCCTGCCAGCCGAGCTCGACCACGCCGTCATCGGGCGGGCGGGATCCCGTGGTTTCTAGGTCGATGACGCGGACGGACGGTTGCATGACCGGGATATAGGGGCGCAATCCGGCGTGCGGAGGTCCGGTTGACAATCGCCGGCGCCGGCCAGCAAATTCGTGCTCCAACCGGAACGGAGGCACGCCTTGGAGGAATTCACGCGCCGCCGGGTGATCCAGGGTGGCGTCGGCCTTGCCGCTGTCGCGGTATCGCCGGCGGTGCCGTTCACGGCCTCGACCGTGCGCCGCGCCGCACAGGATTTGGCAAAGCGGCCATTCCGCGAGCCGGACACGACGCTGCCCGGCGCTGCCGCGTCCATGACCTATGAGCAGTATCGCGGCATCCGGTTCAAGCAAGACCGGGCGCTGTGGCGCGGGCAGGACCTGCCGTTCCAGGTCGGCTTCTTCCCGCGCGGGTTCCTGTATCGGCCGGTGGTGGAGATATACGAAGTCAAGGACGGCCAGGCGTCGCCAGTCCCCTACGATCCCGACCTGTTCGACTATGACGACCCGGCGGTGCGCGTGCCCGACCGCCTGGGCTTCGCCGGGTTCCGCGTCCATGCCGCGATCAACCGCCCGGGCGAGTTCGACGAGTTCTGCGTGTTCCTGGGCGCCAGCTATTTCCGCGCGGTCGGGCGTGGCCAGTTCTACGGCGTGTCGGCGCGTGGCCTCGCGATCGGCACCGGCACGCCGCGTCCGGAGGAGTTTCCGCTGTTCCGCGCCTTCTGGCTCGAGCGTCCGCAGCCGGGCGTCGGCGCCATGGTGATCCACGCCTTGCTCGACAGCCGCAGCGTGGCCGGCGCGTTCCGCTTCACCGTGCGCCCGGGCGAAACGACGGTGATGGACGTCGAGAGCGTCCTGTTCCCGCGGACCGCCATCATTGAGGCCGGGATCGCGCCATTGACCAGCATGTACTACTTCAGCGCGCGGGATCATGGCCGGTCCGACGATTGGCGCAGCGCCGTGCACGACAGCGACGGGCTGGCCGTGGCGACGGGACGGAACGAGCGGCTGTGGCGTCCGCTGATCAACCCGGCCACTGTGCAATTCAGCGCATTCATGGACGCCAACCCACGCGGCTTCGGGCTGCTGCAGCGCCAACGGGAGTTCCGCGACTTCGGCGACCTGGAGGTGCTGTATGGGCGGCGTCCGAGCCTGTGGGTCGAACCGATCGGCGATTGGGGCGTGGGCGCGGTGGACCTGGTCGAAATCCCGACCGGCAGCGAATACAACGATAATATTGTTGCGTTCTGGCGTGGCGGTGAGCCGCTGCGGGCCGGGGGAGAATACGGCTTCACTTATCGCATGCACTGGGGCGCCGATGCGCCGGGCGATATGCGGCTGGCGCGGGTGGCGGACATGCGCACGGGGGCGGGGACGGCGCCGGGCACGCGGGTGTTCGTGCTCGACCTCGCGGGCGAAGCGGTCAAGTCGCTGGGGGCCGACGCGAAGACGCGGGTGGAGCTTGGCTGCAGCGCCGGGCAGGTCGCCGAGGGCTATTCCGGGCCTAATCCGGAGACCGGTGGGTGGCGGATCAGCATCGTGTTCGACCCGGCCGGCGCCGCGTTGGCGGAGCTGCGATGCGCCTTATGGGGCGAAGGGGGGCCGCTTTCGGAGACGTGGCTGTATCGCTGGGTCGCTTGAGGAAAATCCGCGATTTTTCTTTGCGCCCGTTCATACTTCCCTAAACATTTTCGGCGAGACTGCTCCTACGTCGGCAAAATCCGGCGCTGTGAACGAAAACAGGCCGCATCGATCGGATCGTGTGCGGACTGTTCGGGGTAAGTCATTATGTCCTTGAACTCAGTCAACACCAACATTGGCGCACAGGTCGCGCTGGCGTCTTTGAACTCGACCAACACGCAGCTTCAGGCGTCGCAAAAGCGTATCTCGACGGGCTTGCGCGTGGCGGATGCGACGGATGACGGCGCCGCCTTTGCGGTGGCGCAGCGGGTGCGGTCGGATGTCGGCGCGTTGACCAGCGTGAACGAGCAGCTTGGCAATGCCAAGGGCCTGGTCGGCACGGCGCTCAGCGCGCTTGGGCATATCTCCGACAGCGTCAACACTGCGAAGACGCTGCTGGCGAAGATTGGCGATGCCAGCATCGGGCAGGACCAGCGTGACCAGTATGTCACGTCGTACAAGAACCTTGTGATCGGGGTCGCCAACTACGTCGACAATTCGACCTACAACGGCCAGAGCCTGTTGGGTAAAGCCTCCGGCGCCGTAGCGGGCACCGGCAAAAGCGTCATAAACAGCGAGTCCGGATCGACCAGCGCGATTTCGGCCGCTGACAACAGCGGGCTGGCCAACACGCTGGCGACACTAATCGGCTCGACGTTCAGCCGAACAGCGGGAGGGGTGGACTCGTTTCAAGCCATCACGGCGGGCAACGATCAAGTCTCGGCCTCGACGGCGTTGACGGCGACCTCTGGCGCGACGGCGTTCACCACGGCCTTGAAGGGCGTGGCGAACCAGTTGAACCAGACCGGCTCGGACTCGAACCTGCTAGACGCGACGGTCACGTTCAACAGCTCGAAGATCGACAGCCTGAACGCTGGAATGGGCGCCTTGATCGACACCGACCTGTCAAAGGAGTCAGCCAAGCTGCAAGCGCTGCAGATCAAGCAGCAGTTGGGCACGCAGGCGCTATCGCTCGCCAACCAGGCCCCGCAAAGCTTGCTGAGCCTGTTCAAGTAACTCGTCCGGCGGCGCGCAAAAGGCGCGCTGCCGGGCCGCTTCCTCGCAGTCGAGGCAGATGAACCAACCGGGAAAACCGCATGACCAACCTAGTCCTTGAATTGCACGCCGGCGAGGCAATGATCGTGAACGGGGCCTCGCTCCGCTTCCGCACCCGCACCCGGATCGAGCTGACGACCCACGCCCGGTTCCTATTCGGCAAGCAGATCATGACGCCGGAGCACGCCGACAGCCCGGCGCGGCGCATCTATTTCGCCCTGCAGCTCGCCTATATCGGCACCGACGACGAACGGGTGCGCGGCATGGTTCAAGTGCGGGCGACCATCGCCGACTTCCGCGCCGCCACCACGTCCACGCTGGCGCGCGAAATCCTGGATCGTGTGCTCGCGCTGGTCGAGGCCGACGAGTGCTACGCCGCCTTGAAGCTGACGCGGCGCATTATCCGGCACGAGGACACTGTGCTCGGCCGGCAAACCGCGGACGCGCCCGACGAGATCGGCGTCCGGCCGCGCGCGGCATTGCAGTAAAGGCACGTCGTCATGCAGCAAGCACAGGCCAACCGCGCCTACCGGGCCGCATCCGCCCATCGCAGCCCGCGCGAACAGGAGGCGGACGTGTTCCGCCGCGTGACCGGCGCGCTGCGTGCGGCGCAGGATGGCACGCCGCTGGACCAGGCCAAGGCGCTGGCGGACAACAGCCGGCTATGGATGATGATCGGCGACCTGCTGCGCGACCCCGCCAATGCGTTGCCGGTGGCCCTGCGGGCATCCATCGTCTCGGTGGGGCATGCGCTGCAGCGGGAAATGCGCGCCGCCGTGCCGGACTACGCTTTCTTGATCGCGGTGAATGAGGACATCACCGCCGGCCTCTCCGGCTAGCCATGAGCGGCGCGATCACTGGCCTTGACCTTAGCGTGCTGTATGGCGGCGCGGCGTCGAGCGGTGCCTCGTCCGGCAATCCCATCCTGGCGCTGAGCCAGGCGGAACAGAATCAGCCCAAGCAGATCGCCGCCGAAGCGAAGCAGCCGGACGTGCAGCGCGACCTCGCCGCATTCAACAAGGCCGTTGCCAGCGCCAAGGATGTGAAGTCGCTGCTCGCGAACCCGATCGTGCAAAAGGTGCTGCTGACCGTGAATGGCCTGGCGGACCAGATCGGCTACACCGCGCTGGCGACCAAGGCCCTGATGTCAAGTCCGAGCGACCCGAAGTCGTTGGCCAACGTGCTGCCCAACACGGCTTGGAAGGCGGCTGCGGCAACCTACGACTTCGCCGACAAAGGATTGACGGTGCTCAAAAATCCCAAGGTGCTCGCCACCATGGCGAGCGCCTACGCCGAAATTAGCTGGCGTAAATCGTTGGATGCGACCACGCCTGGGTTATCGGACGCGCTTACGTTCCGGGACCAAGCCGCGTCGGTCACCAAGGCGGATGACATCCTTGGCAATCCGATCCTACGCCGCGTCGTGACGACGACACTCGGGATTCCCCTTGAGATCGCCTACCAGACCTTGAACGCGCAGGAGAATGCAATTACCAGCAAGGTCGATATCAAGCAGTTCAAGAACAAGACTTTTGTAGAAAGTTTCGTGAAGCGCTATTTGGTCGCAGCGGCGGGCAGCACGGCCCAGGCATCCCCCACCCCAGAGCAACTGGCCGTCCAGGCGTTCGGCCTCGTGCTCTAACGCGATCCCGGACGTTCATTGCCGGACGTTCACGACCGTGCGCCCGCGCACTTGCCCGGCGAGGATGGCGTCGGCGCGGGCCGGCAGCGCGTCGAGGCCGACCTCCTCCGTCACCAGCGCGAAATCGTCCGCGTGCAGCTCCCGCGCGATGCGGAGCCAGGCTTCCTCCCGCAGCGCAGCCGGGCACTGGACCGAGTCGACCCCGAACAGGGCGACATTGCGTAGGATAAAAGGGAACACCGTCGTGGGCAGGTCCGTCCCGCCCGCCATCCCGCAGACCGCAACCGCGCCGCCATAGGCCATAGCTGCAATCACGTTGGCCAGGATCGTGCCGCCGACGGTGTCGACCGCGCCCTGCCAACGTTCGGCCTGCAGCGGCTTGCCCGGCGTTTGATACTCCGAGCGTTCCATGACGGACGCGGCCCCCAAGCGCTCCAGGAACTCCCGCTCGCTGGCCCGGCCGGTGAGCGCCGTCACCCGGTAGCCGAGGCGCGACAGCAATCGAACGGCGACACTGCCGACGCCCCCTGCTGCGCCGGTCACCAGGACGTCGCCGCCCTGGTGCATCCCGTGGCGCTCCAGAGCCATGACGCTCAGCATGGCCGTCAGCCCGGCGGTCCCAACGGCCATAACCTGCCGCGTGTCGAGCCCGGCGGGAAGCCGGACCAGCCAATCCGCCTTGACCCGGGCACGCCCGGCGAAGCCGCCCGGCCAGCTCTCGCCCACGCCCCAGCCGGTCAGCACCACCTTGTCGCCGGGCCGGAACCGGCCGTCACCGGATTGCGCGACCGTGCCGGCGAAGTCGATGCCCGGCGTGATCGGATAGCGCCGCAGGATACGGCCCAGGCCCTTGAGCGCCATGCCGTCCTTGTAGTTGAACGACGAATACTCGACATCGACCGTCACGTCCGCTTCCGGCAGGTCGGCATCCGTCAGCGTTTCGAGGGCGACCACCTGCCCGTTGCCGTCCTTGCGGGCGACGAGCGCACGAAAGCCGGTGGGGCTTGCGACATTCGCGGTCGCGCTCGGCTCGTCGGTCATGGGCTCTCCAGGCTTGCGTCGCCATGACCTTCACAGATCGTGGCATGGCCTGCAATATGCCCGGAAGCTGGCCCATGGCCGCACCGAACGACTTGGAGGGAACTGCCATGAGGCGCGTGCTCACGGCGGCGCACGCCGGCCGGCGCTTGTCGCTGGTCGTGCTGCTGGCGAGCGAGGTCGCCGCCATGTCCACCTGGTTCGCGACCACCGCGTCGCTGTCGGCCATCCGCGCGCAGGTTTCGCTCACGCCATTCCACGAGGCGCTGCTCACCAGCAGCGTCCAGGCCGGCTTCGTCGCGGGCACGCTGTTCAGCGCCTTGCTGAGCCTGCCGGACCGGTTCGACCTGCGCCGCCTGTTCTCCGCCGGGGCGGCCGTTGCCGGGCTCGCCAACGTCGCCATCCTGTTCTGCGAACCCGGTTCCGCGGCGGTGCCAGCGCTGCGTTTCCTGACCGGCGCATGCATGGCGGCAGTCTATCCGGTGGGCATGAAGCTCGCCGCGACCTGGGCAGCCGGCGACCTCGGGCTGCTGGTGGGGCTGCTGGTCGCGGCCTTGACGCTCGGCTCTGCCTTTCCGCATCTGGTGGCGGTCGCGGGCGGGCTGGACTGGCGCTGGCCGATCGCGGCTGCAGCAGTGGGCGCGCTGCTCGCGGCTGGGCTGATCCGGGTCGCGAGCCTCGGCCCGAACCTTCCGGCAGCCGCGCCGTTGCGGCCCGGCAACGCCCTGCATGCCTGGCGGAACCGGGGGGTGCGGCTCGCCAACCTCGGCTATCTCGGCCACATGTGGGAGCTGTATGCGATGTGGGCGTGGATCGGCGCGTTCTTCGCCGCGAGCTTCCGGGTGCGCTACGGCGCCGCGCCGCCCGTAAATGCCGAGTTCGCGGCCTTCGCCGTCGTGGCCATTGGGGCGCTGGGTGCGATGGGTGGCGGCTGGGCAGCCGACCGCTACGGCCGCGCGGTCGTCACCATCGCCGCCATGGCAATCAGCGGATTG
The DNA here is from genome assembly GCA_964236715.1 of uncultured Acetobacteraceae bacterium. GTDB lineage: Bacteria > Pseudomonadota > Alphaproteobacteria > Acetobacterales > Acetobacteraceae > CAHJXG01. The sequence continues at coordinate 75,007 of CAXSGE010000006.1, forward strand.
TGCGCCGCCTGCATCGGCCAGTTGTTCGGCGGCCCGGCCTGGCCGCTGCTCATCCTCGGCCTGGTCTGGGGCGTCGCTGTCATCGCCGACTCCGCCCAGTTCTCCGCCGCCATCGCCGAGCTTAGCGAGAAGTCCCTCGTCGGCACGATGCTGACCGTGCAGACCTGCCTGGGCTTCCTGCTCACCTTGGTCAGCATCCAGCTCATTCCGGTCGTGGTGGGCTGGATCGGGTGGGAGCACGCCTTCATGGTCCTGGCGATCGGCCCGGCGCTTGGGATCATCGCGATGGCTCGCCTCCGCCGCGCTTCGCAGCGCGTCGGCTTGCTGCCGGGCCGGACCGTGTGAGAAGGTGGGCAGCATGGGCAAAGGCCCGCGCAGGGGAATGCAGGATGCTCTCGAAACGGTCGCTGTTGGCAGGCTTGGCGCTGCTGCTTGCCATATCCGTGCCGGCCGCGGCGCAGGAGACGGTCAAGATTGGTGTGATCTACCCGCTGACGGGCGGCACCGCGTCGGCCGGCACCGCATTGCGCGACGCGGTCGAGATCGCGGCCGAGATCGTCAACAACCCGCATCCCGAGCTGTCCGCCCTGCCGCTCGCCGCGACATCCGGGCTGCCTGGCCTGGGCGGCCGCAAGGTCGAGCCGGTGTTCGCCGACCACCAGGGCAACCCGGCCGTCGCGCAGAACCAGGCGCTGCGGCTGATCACGCAGGAAAAGGTCGTGGCCCTCGTCGGCGCATACCAATCGAGCGCCACGTTGACGGCCAGCGCGGTGGCCGAACGCTACGGCATCCCCTACGTCGCCGGTGAGGCCAGCGCGCCGAGCCTGACCCTGCGCGGGTTCAAGTGGTTCTTCCGTCCGACGCCGATCGGCACCGACTTCGGCGCCGCTTATGCGGACTTCCTGACGCAGATCAAGGCCAAGGGCCGAGCGGTCAACTCTATTGCCCTGATTAACGAGAACACGGAATACGGCACCTCCACCGGCGACGCCATCACCAAGGCGCTCGACGCGAAGGGGATGAAGATCGCGCTGCACATCGCCTACTCCGCCAACAGCACGGACGTGAGCGCGCAGGTGCTGCAACTGAAGCAGGCGAACCCGGACGTGGCCATCTTCGTCAGCTACACGTCGGACTCCATCCTGTTCATGAAGACGATGCGCAACCTGGACTGGAAGCCGCCGGTGCTGATCGGCGACGACTCCGGCTTTTCGGACACTGCGTTCATCACGGCGGTGGGCGACCTGGCGGAAGGCGCGGTCAACCGCAGCTCCTACGATATCGGCAAGCCCGGCACCGTGTCCTACCTCGTGAACGAGCTGTACAAGAAAAAGGCCGGCCACGCCTTGGACGACACCAGCGCACGCGGGCTGCAGGGCTTCCTGGTGCTGTGCGAGGCGATCAACCGGGCCGGGTCGACCGAGCCGGCCAAGATCCAGGCGGCGCTGCAGGCGACCGACCTGACGGCGGAGCAGATGATGATCGGCTACAACGGCGTGAAGTTCGACGCCAACGGGCAGAACGAGCGTGCGGCGACCCTGCTGGTGCAGCTTCGCAACCGCGCCTACGTGCCGATCTGGCCGGAAAAGCTGGCCACCGCGCAGCCGGAGCTGCCGTTCCGCGGCTGGGGCAACTAGCAGCCTGCCTTGATCCTCCTGCAAGTCATCGTCAGCGGCCTGCTGACGGGCGCGGTGTATGCGCTGTTCTCCTCCGGGCTGACGTTGATCTGGGGCATGATGAACGTCGTCAACTTCGCGCACGGCGACTTCGTCATGCTCGGGATGTACGTGGCGTTCTTCACCTTCACGCTGGTGGGGGCCGGGCCGCTCGTCTCGATGCCGCTGGCGGCGCTGCTGCTCGCGGGCCTCGGCGTCGTGGTCTATTTTGGCTTGATCCGCCACGTGATGCGCGGGCCGATGCTGGCGCAAATCCTTTCGACGTTCGGCCTCGCGCTGCTGCTGCGCTACGGCGCGTTCTGGGCGTTCAGCGCCAACTTCGTCACCTTGCCGGATAACCTGGTCGGCGGCACCTTCGCCGTGGCCGGCCTGCGGATCGAGGCGTCCCGGCTGCTCGCCGGCGTGGTGGCGCTGCTGCTGACGCTGGGCATGCACCTGATGCTGACCCGGACCATGCTCGGCAGCCGGCTGCTCGCCGTGTCGGAGGACCGGTCGGCCGCAATGCTGGTCGGCATCCGTCCGGAGCCGATGCAGGCGCTGGCCTGGGCGCTCGCGGGTGCCAGCACCGGGATCGCCGGGGCGCTGATCGCGCTGTTTTTCTATGTTTCGCCGACGGCCGGCGAGGCGTTGACCTTGATCGCCTTCATCACGGTGTCGCTCGGCGGGTTCGGCAGCGTGCCCGGCGCGTTAATCGCCGGCCTGCTGATCGGCGTCATCCAGGCGCTCTCGGCGTTCTGGGCCGGGGCGGTTTACCAAGACATTGTCATCTATGCATTGTTCCTGCTGCTGCTGTGGGTGCGGCCGCAGGGCCTGCTGGGCCACGCATGAGGGCCGCATGGGTCGCCGCCGCGCTGTTTTTGGCGCTCGCCGTGCTGCCGTTGTTGGTTGGCGACGTATTCTACCAGCGGGTCGGGGCGCTGGTGCTGCTGGGGGCGATCTCGGCTTCGGCATGGAACCTCATCGGCGGCTATGCCGGGCAGGTGTCGGTGGGCCATGCGGTGTATTTCGGCGCCGGGGCCTACGCCTCGCTCGTGGTTTACAACCAACTGGGCTGGCCGCCGATCGCGGGGGCGCCGCTCGGCATCGCCGTCAGCCTGCTGCTCGCCACCGTCACCGGGCTGCCGACGTTCCGGCTGCGCGGGCACTATTTCTCCATGGCGACCCTCGCGGTGGCGGAGCTTGTGCGCCTTCTCGTCAGCAACTGGAACCTGCTGGGCGCGGCCGTCGGGCTGATGGGGCCAGCCGTGCCGCGCGGCGTGGCGGACCTGCAGTTCACCGATCCCCGGATCTACTATTGGATCTTCCTCGGCGTGCTTGCCGTGCTGCTGGGGCTGACCTGGGCGATGCAGCGCGGACGCATGGGCTACTACCTGCGCGCGATCAACGGCAGCGACCGTGCGGCCCGCAGCCTCGGCGTGCCGGTGCGCCGGTTCAAGCTGTATGCCCTGCTGCTCTCCGCCACCTTCACCTCGCTCGCCGGCACCCTGTATGGCGTGATGGTTGGCTTCGCCGACCCGGACAGCGTGCTGGGCGTGCTGGTCTCGGTCAAAATGGTCATCATCGCGGCGCTCGGCGGCGCGGGCACGCTGTTCGGGCCATTGATCGGCGCGGCCATCCTGGTCCCGCTCGAGGAGGCCACCAACGCCGCGTTCGGCGGGTCCGGAACCGGCATCACCTACGTGGTCTATGGCGCCGTCATCCTGCTCATCGCCCGGTTCCGGCCCGGCGGCCTCGCCGAACTGGGCCATGCCTTGGCGCAACGGGTGCGCCGTGTTGCTTGAGGCGCGCGGCATCGTCAAAAGCTTCGGCGCGTTCCGGGCGGTGGACGGCGCGGACCTCGACGTGGCCGCCGGCGACATCATCGGCCTCATCGGCCCCAATGGCGCCGGCAAGAGCACGTTCTTCAACGCCCTCGCCGGCGACGTGGCGCCCACGGCGGGGACCATCACCTTCGACGGCCGCGACATCACCCACGCGACGCCGGAGGAGCACGCGCGCCTCGGCATTGCCCGCAGCTTCCAGGTGCCGGTCACGTTCGAGGACATGAGCGTGGCGGAGAACGTGTTGGTCGGCGCATTCCTGCGCCATCCGGGCCGGGCGGCAGCGGAGGCGGCCGCGGCGGAGGTGCTGGAGTTCACCGGCTTAGCGCCGCTCGCCAACAGCCGCGCCCGCAGCCTGGGCACGCCCGGGCGCAAGCGGCTGGAGATCGCCCGCGCGCTGGCGACGGCGCCGCGGCTGCTGTTGCTGGACGAGGCGCTCGCCGGGCTGACGCCGGTGGAAATCCGTGCCGCGATCGAACTAGTGCGACGCATTCACGCGCGCGGCATCACGCTTATCATTGTTGAGCACATCATGGAGGTGATCCTGACCCTGGCCCACCGCGCAGTGGTGTTCCACCAGGGGCGGGTGATCGCGGACGGGGCGCCGCGCGCTGTCGTCGCCGACGCCGCGGTCGTGTCCGCCTATCTGGGCCGCAGCCTGTCGCGAAAGGCCGTTCCGCCATGACGGAGCCGGCGCTCGACGTGCGGAACCTTGCCGTGCGCTACGGCGACCTGGTCGGCATCGCGGACGTGTCGCTGCAGGTGCGCCAGGGCAGCGTGGTGGCGCTGATCGGCTCCAACGGGTCCGGCAAGACGACAACGCTGAACGCGGTGGCCGGGCTGGTGCCGGTCGCGGGCGGCCAGGTGGTTTGGCAAGGCGCCGACATCACCGGCCAGCCGGCGTATTCGGTGGTGAAGCGCGGGCTGGCGCTGTCGCCGGAGGGCTGGCGCCTGTTCGTCAGCCAGACCGTGGAGCAGAACCTGCGCCTGGGCGCCACCACCTTGCGCGACAAGTCACGGCTGCCTGCCGCGCTTGACCGGGTGTTCACCTGTTTCCCGCGCTTGGCCGAGCGGCGGCGGCAGCGCGCGGGGACGCTGTCGGGCGGGGAGCGGCAGATGCTGGCGATGGGCCGTGCCTTGATGTCCGAGCCGCAGATGCTGCTGCTGGACGAGCCGAGCCTCGGCCTCGCCCCGGCGGTGGTGGAGGCGTTGTATGAAACGTTAGTCCGGCTGCATGCGGACGGCATGACCCTGCTACTGGCCGAGCAGTCGGTGGAACTGGCGCTGGAGATCGCGCAGCACGCCTATGTGCTGCAGACCGGGCGCAGCGTGCTGGACGGCCCGGCGGCGGAACTGGCGCGCGACCCGGAGGTGCAGCGGATTTACCTGGGGCTGTAGTTCCATGGCCCTGCTGAACCGCCCCCTCGCGCAAGCGCTGGGCCTGGTAAGAAGAAATGACTAGCCGGCGCAAGACGGGCCTGTTCCATTGCGCCTAGGAACTCAAACGAGGCGGGCGGCATTGCCGAAACGACGCGCGGATCAGTTGCTGGTGGACCGCGGCTTGGTCGAAAGCCGCACCCGTGCGCAGGCGTTGATCCTGGCCGGCAAGGTCTGGAGCGGGGACCGGCGGGTCGACAAGGCCGGGGACGGCCTGTTGGCCGATGCGGCGCTGGAAGTGCGCGGGCAGGACCATCCATGGGTGTCGCGCGGCGGGCTGAAGCTTGACCATGCGATCAAGCATTTCGGGCTGCGCGTTGAGGGGCTTGTCTGCGTGGATGTCGGGGCGTCCACCGGCGGGTTCACCGATGTGCTGCTGCACCATGGCGCGGCGCGGGTCCATGCGGTGGACGTCGGCCATGGTCAGCTCGCCTGGCGACTGCGCAGCGACGCTCGGGTGGTGGTGCACGAGCGCACCAACGCGCGCTATTTAACGGCCGAGCAGGTGCCGGACCCGGTCGAGGCATTGGTGTGCGACGCGGCGTTCATCGGGCTGGCGACGTTGCTGCCGGCACCGCTTGCCCTATGCGCGCCGGGCGCGTGGGCGGTCGCGTTGATAAAACCGCAATTCGAAGCCGGGCCAGGCCAGGTGGGCGCGAAGGGCGTGGTCCGCGATGCCGCCGTGCACCGCGCGGTGTGCGCCCGGGTGCGCGGATGGTGGGAAGCATTGCCGGGCTGGCGGGTGCTGGGGATCACGGACAGCCCGATCACCGGGCCGGAGGGCAACCGCGAGTTCCTGATCGCGGCGCAGCGAGGCTAGGCTCGACAGGCGGCGTCCAGCCGTGCGATTTCAGCCAGCAACGCCCATACCCGCGCCGGTTCCATGGGCACGTCGGGGTCGTTCAGGATTCGGTCCAGCTCATCGAGCTTCGCCGCGTCGTCGCCTTCCGCCATGCCGATGTTCCTTCTTTGATCTGCTTTCTATCGCGTATGAACGTGGCAGGAGCGTGGCGGTTTGGATTTCGCGTTGCAACATTTTGGTGCGGCGATGGCTCGCCCTTGGTAACCTGGGGCTTCCCCCTTCCGCCGGCCTGTGCCACCACGGCCAACCCAGTCCCCCCACGCACCGAGGTTTTCCATGCCGGACGGCAGCCCAGTTCTCCAAGGCACCCTGATGAAGGGCAAGCGCGGCGTGGTCATGGGAGTGGCGAACGAGCGGTCCATCGCCTGGGGCATTAGCGCCGCGTGCGTGGCACAGGGAGCGGAGGTCGCCTTCACCTATCAGGGCGATGCGCTGAAAAAGCGAGTGCGGCCTTTGGCCGAGAGCGTCGGCAGCTCACTCGTCGTTCCATGCGACGTGACGGACGATGCGAGCCTCGACAGCGCGTTTGCCGCCATCAAGGAGGCATGGGGCGAAATCGACTTCCTGGTGCACTCTATCTCCTTTGCGGATAAGGCGTATTTGCGCGGGAAGTATATGGATACGCCGCGGCAGGCGTTCCTGATGGCCATGGACATCTCGTGTTTTTCGTTCACTGCCGCTGCGCAGCGTGCGGTGCCGATGATGCGGGCGGGCGGGTCGTTGCTGACGCTTACCTATTTGGGGGCCGAGCGGGTCATGCCGCATTACAACGTGATGGGGGTCGCCAAGGCGGCGCTGGAGTCGTCGGTGCGCTATCTCGCGGCGGATCTTGGCGGCCAGGGCATCCGGGTGAACGCGCTGTCGGCCGGGCCGATGAAGACGCTGGCGGCGAGCGGGATCGGCGATTTCCGCTACATCCTGCGGTGGAACCAGTATAACTCGCCACTGGAGCGCAACGTGTCGCTGGAGGAGGTGGGCGGCGCCGGGCTGTATCTGCTGAGCCCGCTGTCGTCGGGCGTGACGGGCGAAGTGCATCATGTCGACAGCGGCTACCACGTGGTCGGCATGAAGAACCCGGCAGCGCCGGACATCAACGTCGCCAGCGAATGATGATCGGGGACCGGTGAGCCACAATACCTTCGGGAAACTGTTCCGCGTCACGACTTGGGGCGAGAGCCATGGCGTCGCGATCGGCTGTGTCGTGGACGGATGCCCGCCGCGGCTGCCGTTGACCGAGGCCGACATCCAGCCCTGGCTCGACCGGCGCCGCCCGGGCCAGTCGCGCTTCACGACGCAGCGGCAGGAGCCGGATACGGTCCGCATCCTGTCCGGCACGATGGACGGCATGACGACGGGCACGCCGATCGCGCTGGAAATCCAGAACGTGGACCAGCGCAGCCGGGATTATGGCGATATCGCGCAGCAGTTCCGGCCCGGCCACGCGGACCTAACCTATGAGCTGAAATATGGCATCCGTGACCACCGCGGCGGCGGGCGCAGCAGCGCGCGGGAGACGGCGATGCGGGTGGCGGCGGGCGCCATTGCGCGGATTGTATTGGGCCAGGGTATCCGGGTGCGCGGCGCCATGGCGCAGATGGGCGGCCATGCCGTGGACCGCGGGCGCTGGGATTGGGATTTTGTTAACCAGAATCCGCTATTCTGCCCCGACCCCATGGCGGCTGCCGAGTGGGAGGCTGAATTGGGGGTGATCCGCAAGGCCGGGTCGAGCGTGGGTGCGGTGATCGAGATCGTCGCCGATGGTGTTCCGCCGGGCCTGGGCGCGCCCATCTATGGTAAGCTGGACGCGGACCTCGCGTCGGCGTTGATGGGAATCAATGCCGTGAAAGGCGTGGAAATCGGCGACGGGTTCGCTGCTGCGGCGCTCCGGGGCGAGGGCAACGCGGATGAAATGCGGATGCAGGACGGGGTGGTGCAATTCGCGTCGAACCACGCAGGCGGCGTTCTGGGCGGCATATCGACGGGGCAGCCCGTGGTGGCCCGGTTTGCGGTCAAGCCGACCAGCTCGATCCTGGTGCCACGGCTGGCGGTGGACCGCGCCGGACGGGATGTCGAGGTGGTGACGCGCGGCCGGCATGATCCTTGTGTGGGAATACGCGCGGTCCCGGTAGGTGAGGCGATGATGGCCTGCGTTCTGGCGGACCATCTGCTGCGGCACCGGGCGCAGGTGCCGGACGCGGCGTGCTCGGCACGGTTGCCGCGCAATTAGTCGTGCAGTTGCAGCGCGGCGCGTGCATTCTATTGCGCGCGACCGTTCCCAGTGGCAGGGATGTGCGTTAGATGCAGCCGTGCCCCGATCCCGTTGATCCTGCCGCGCTCGATGCCTTCGTCGACCGCATCGGCGTGCGGCTGTGGAGCGATCGGCTGGCAAAACTGCGGTCTGGCGCCGGGGCGCAAACTCGGCTGGGCCGGCAAAAGTCGCAACGCCATTGCATTGAGTTCGCGATTGAGCGGTTGCGGCGGGATGTGCCGGGCCGGACAGCCAGCACTGCGGAACACTGGATTGCGACCCTCGCCGCCGCTGCCGTCACGTTGTTTGACGCGCTGCCCAACGAGGGACGGCTGCGGCTTGCGGCGCTGCTTCGCTCCGCCATTGTCGATGACGCCTGCCTGGTGCCGCCATTCCATTTGCTGCGCACGGCGGCGCTGCAGCGTTCGCGCGGGTTCGCGGTGGCGTTTGCCGGGCTCGAGGATGCGGCGCCGTTCGACCTGCTGCTGCACCGGGACGGCGTCGAAGCCGAGGTCGCCTGCGACGTTATTTCGGCCGAGGATGGGCGCGGCGTGCATCGGGGCGCGTGGTTCAACCTAGTGGACCGTGTCGACGCGGAGTTGCAAACCTGGCTGCGCGCGCATCCGGGCCGCTACATTCTGAAAATGACCCTGCCGCAAGGCTTGCGTGAGCAGCAGGACGGCGGGTTGCTTTCGGTGCTGCACGCCCGCATTACCAAGATGCTCGGCGAGTCACGCCGGGCGGACCATGACGCGGCGGCGGTGCTGCGGCTCGATCCGCTGATGCTGGCGGCGGCGCAGGCGGACGAGTTGGGGCTGATGCCGCGCCTGCGCCGGGAGTTCGGGCCGGAGGCGCACTTATCCGTCACGGCCGCCGGTGGGGGAGTGTTCGTGATGGCCGCGCGGGCCGGGCAGGAGGATGAGGTTGCGGCCGCGATCCGCCGCCGCATGGCCGCCATCGCCCCGGCCCGGCTGACCGGCACCCGGCCCGGCATCCTCGCCATGTTCATCGAGGATACCGATCGCGCCGAATGGCGGGACTTACGCGAGAAGCTGGAGCTGGAGGGCGAGGCGCGCAAGTTCATGACCCACCCGGAGGCGCGCAGCGTTGTCGCCGTGACCTGCGTGTCGCGCCTGGAGCTGTTCGGCCTGCCGGAACCCGACAGCGCGCCCGACGGTGAGCTGCGCTTTCGCAACCCGGCCCATCCGGCGGCCAAGGCGCCCGAACTGGCGCCAGCGGTGCTGTCCTCGGTTTAGGCGCGCCGGCCTGGGCGCAGGGACCATCGGAAAGTCTGCCGCGGGGATATGTTGTTATTCGCGAAGCAGCCCTAGATCGGCGTGGTGCGCCCAACCAGGAGGCTTCCCATGCTTGATACTCCGCTTCCGTCCCTTGAAGCCTGCGGCATCCCGGCGGTCCCTGATCCGTTCCTGCTGTTCCAGATATGGCTCGACAAAGCCAAGGGCACCGAGATCAATGACCCGAATGCGATGACGGTTGCCACTTGCACTCCCGATGGCGTGCCTTCTGCCCGGATCGTGCTGCTGAAGGACTTCGACGCGCGCGGCTTTGTTTTCTACACTAACCGGGAGGGCCGCAAGGGAGGGGAGCTGATCGCCAACCCGAACGCGGCTTTGCTGTTCCACTGGAAAACCCTGCAGCGCCAGGTCCGTATCGAAGGCGAGGCCGAGGCGGTGACCGATGCCGAAGCCGACGCCTATTTCGCAAGCCGTGCTCGCATTTCCCGCCTTGGCGCGCTGGCTTCCGACCAGTCGCGCCCGCTGCCGTCGCGTAATGAATTGGAGCGCCGGGTCGCCGAGCTCGACGCGCGTTATCCCGGCGACACGATCCCGCGTCCGCCGCACTGGTCTGGATTTAGGGTCAAGCCGCGGTCAATCGAGTTCTGGCAGGACATGCCGTTCCGGCTGCATGACCGCCGGGTCTATACGCGGGCGGGCGACGGCTGGAGCGTCGGCGCGCTTTACCCTTAGACCGCCACTTTGCCGGTCGGTTCCCGATGTTTCATGTTCCGCCATAAACCTGATAAACTGTGCTAGCATCCTTCTCCAAACCGTGATCAAGGAGCTTGGACCATGGCCATCCGCAAGCTGCTGCTGCCTTTGACCGGCACCGCCGCCGGCGAGGCCGCGTTATCCACAGCCCTGATCGTCGCGCGTATGTGGGACGCGCACGTGACCGCGCTGCATGTCCGCGTCGACAGCCGCGACGTGGCGCCCCTGGCCGGGGAGGGCCTGTCAGGCGCGATGATCGAAGAGATGATGTCCGCGACCGAAAAGGAGAGCACCGACCGCAGCAATGCCGTGCGCACGATGTTCGACCGGTTCGTGGCGGCGCACGGCGTCGTGGTGGCCGAGCCGCATTTCCGCGCCGGCGCCACCGCGGATTTCACCACCATCACTGGGCGTGAGGAGGACCTGGTCGCGCAGCTCGCCCGGCTCGCCGACCTGACGGTTGTGCCGCACCCGGAGTCTGGGGACGAGGTATCCAGCTCCGACGCGCTGCACGCCGTGCTGTTCGACAGCGGCCGTCCGGTGCTGATCGCGCCGCAAAAGGCCGGGCCGACGATCGGCACGCGGATCTGCGTCGCCTGGAACGGCACCGCCGAGAGCGCTGCTGCGGTCCATGCGGCAATCCCCTGGATGCAGCGGGCCGAGGCGGTCCGGGTGCTGTCCGCAGACGAATACCAGCGGCGTGGCCCCGGCGCGTCCGAGCTCGCCAGTTATCTTGCGTTGCACGGCATCCGGCCCGAGATCGCGCAGTTCCGGCCGCTGGACCGCGAGGTGGGCCGCGGCGTGCTGACCGCTGCGAGGGAGTTCGGCGCCGATATGCTGGCAATGGGTGCCTACAGCCATTCCCGGCTTCGGCAACTGATCCTGGGCGGCGTCACCCGGCATGTGCTGGAGAATGCGGCGCTGCCGGTCTTGATGGCCCGGTAGCGCCGACGGCAAGGCTCAGCCTGGCGCCGGACTGGTCGTAGCCGGGACTGCCTGAACCGAACTCGTTGGCCTTCTGATGCGTTGCGGTTGCAAAACTGGAGGATGTGATGCGCAAGTTCTTGGTAATGGTGGCGATTGGCGCCGCGATCGCTGTCCCGGCCGCGGCACAGAGCCTGAACGATGTTGGGCGGTTGCTGCAGCAGCAGATCGCGCCTGGCCAGCAGCAGCCTAGCCAGCAGGATCGCGATCGGGAGATCTATGAGCGGGGCCGCCGTGATCAGGAGGAAAGCCGGCGCGAGGAGAGGCATCGCCGGGAGGAAGCCGGCAGGGGCCGGGATGACCGGCGCGATGATGATCGCCGCCGGGCCGACGATCGCGATCAACGCCAACAGCGCCTCTACCAGCAACGAACTTATGACGACAACCAGCGCATGCGGGAGCAACCAAATCGCTATTAAGCTTGTCGAACCAGGCAAACGCCTATTGCGCTTGGGTGTTTGCCGCAATCCGGTATAGCCGCGTGGTCCGCAGCACTCGGTCCTCCAGCTCCAGCGACGTCGGCACGTCGTATTCCCCAAGCAGCTCCATCCCGTCATCCGGCAGGTAGGCGCGCCCGGGATCGGCGATCCAGACCTCGCACACCGAAGCCATGCAGCGCAGCCATGGCATGATGTGCTGGGTCATCGGCGCTTCATAGCAGACGTCGCCGCATAGGATCAGGTCCCAGCGGCAGGGATGGCCCACCACGTCTCCATCCAGGACCTGGATTGTCGAATGGTTCGCCTGCGCATTGGCAAGCGCCGCCGCAATCGCCATTCCGTCGATCTCCGCTGCCTCGATCCGGGCCGCGCCCGACATGGCGCAGGCGATCGCCGCAATCCCGCAACCGGCAGCGAAATCCAGCACCCGGCGGCCACGGACAATTTCCGGATGATCGAGTATGTGCCGGGCCAGCGCTTGTCCGCCGGGCCAGGCAAAGGCCCAGAATGGTGGTTCAACGTTCGCCCGCTGCAGCCAGGCTTCGCTGGCCTGCCAGATCGGCGTGATCTCGGTCGCCAAATGCAGCAAAATTTCGGGCACCAACGGCGTGTGGGCCAGCACGGTGTGCGCCCGGATGAAGTCGGCGCTCATTGCGCCGCTATTCCACCGAACTGCGCGTCGTGCAGCCGCCGATAAGCGCCGTCCACCCTCAAGAGCTCCGAGTGGGTGCCCTGCTCGGCAATCCCGGCCTCGGTCACCACGACGATGCGGTCGGCGTTGCGGATTGTCGCCAGCCGGTGGGCGATGATGAGGGTCGTGCGCCCATTCGCCAATTCGGCAAGCGATTGTTGGATGGCGCGCTCGGTTTCGCTGTCCAGCGCCGAGGTTGCCTCGTCGAGGATCAGAAGTGGCGGGTTCTTCAAGAAGATGCGGGCGATGGCTAGCCGCTGCTTTTGCCCGCCGGATAGTTTGACACCGCGCTCACCCACTACGGTATCAAGACCCTGCGGCAAGCTGTCGATCATATCGCCCAGCCGCGCGCGGGCAGCGGCATCCCGGATCGCCGCCTCACTCGCGCCGAGCCGGCCATAGCCAATGTTGTCACGCAGGCTGCCGGCGAACAGGAACACGTCCTGCTGCACGATGCCGATCTGGCGCCGGAGCGACGCGCGGGTCATATGGCGGACATCAATCCCATCCACGGTGATCCGGCCTGCCTCGACCTCATAGAAACGTGGCAGCAATGAGCACAATGTCGTCTTGCCCGCGCCCGATGGCCCGACCAGCGCCACCGTTTCCCCGGCGCCGATGGTGAGGCTGATCCCCCGCAGCACCGGGCGACCGGGTTCGTAGCCGAAAGTCACGTTCTCATAGCGGACATCGCCACGCAGCGGCGGCGCCGTGATGGCGTCGGACCGGTCGGCGATGTCGGGCGCGATGGCGAGGAACTCCAGGTAGCGCCGGAAGCCCGCAATGCCGCGCGGATAGGTCTCGATGACGGCGCTGATCTTGTCGAGCGGGCGGTAGAACACGCCAACCAGCAGCAGGAACGCTACGAAGTCGCCGACCGAGAGCCCGCCGCGCACGATAAAGGCTGTGCCGGCCAGCATCACGACGATCTGCACCAGGCGCATGCCAAGGTAGTTCAACGTCAGGCTGACAGCCATCGCTGCATAGGCGCGCAATTTTTCGATTTTGTAGCTGGCGTTTTCGGTGGCGAACAAGGCGCGCTCATGGTCCTCGTTGGCGAAGGCCTGGACGACGCGCACGCCGCCTACGTTCTCCTCGATCCGGGCGTTGAACCCGGCGATGCTGCGGAACTGCGCCTGCCAGCTCCGGTCCATGCGTCCGCCATAATGCGCCACGATCCCCATCGCGAGCGGCACGACGAGCGCCGCGATCAGGGCCAAAGGCGTGCTGATGTGAACCATGAGCGCAAAGGCGCCGAGGAACGTCAGCAGGGCGATGATCAGGTCCTCGGGGCCGTGATGCGCGACTTCGCCGACATCGACAAGGTCGGTGGTGAGGCGGCTGACCAAGTGGCCGGTCTTCTGGTTGTCGAAGAAGCGGAACGAGAGTTTTTGCAGGTGGTCGAAGGCGCGGCGGCGCAGCTCGGTCTCGATGCTGATGCCAAGCACGTGGCCCCAATAGATGATCATTGCCGTAAGCCCGCCGTTCAGCAGGTAAACGGCGAGCAAGGCGGCGATGGCCAGCAGGATCATCGACAGGTCACCCTGCGGCAACAGGCGGTCGATGAAGGCGCGCACCGCCATGGGGAAGGCGAGTTCGAGCACGCCGGATACTGCGGCGCAGCCGAAGTCGAGCAGCAGCAGGCGGATATGCGGCCGGTAATATGCCAGGAACGGCCGTAGCAGCGTCATAGCCGTCCGGCCAGTATCGCGGCGGCGACCAGCAGCCCGGCTTCCCGATTCAACTTGAACCGCAGCAGGCATCCCCGGGGATCGTCGATGTCGATGGTCGCGACCTGCCATGCCAGCAGCGCGGCCGGAAGCGCAAGGGCTACGAAAAACCAGGCCGACAATCCGGCGAGCCAACCCGACAGCGCCAGCAATCCGATTGTCGCGGCATAGCACATCGTCAGGAACGGCCGTGTTTGCCCGGCGAACAGCCGCGCGGTGCTGCGCACCCCGATCAGCGCGTCGTCCTCACGGTCCTGGTGCGCGTAAACGGTATCGTAGCCTAAGATCCATGCGAACGCCGCCGCATACAGCAGCAGCGCCGCCGCATCGATGTGCCCTGCCGCGGCGGCGTAGCCCATCGGCGCACCCCAGCCAAAGGTGAGGCCCAGCACCGCCTGCGGCCACCACGTCACCCGCTTCGCCAGCGGATACAGCGCGACCAGCGCCAGCGACCCTACGCCAAGCGCCTGCGCCAGGCCGTTCAGTTGCAGGAGGATAAGCAGGCCCAGGCTGAGCAGCAGGGCAACGAACCCGGTGGCCTGCCGCATACGCAAGGCGTCGCTGGCGAGTGGCCGCCCGGCCGTCCGCGTCACGAGCCGGTCCATGTCGCGGTCCCACATGTCGTTCACGGCACAGCCGGCGCTGCGCATCACGAGGCTGCCCACGCCGAACAGCAGGATGAGCCATGCGGCGCTTTGGTTGATGGGTGCTGCGAGCAGGATGCTCCACAGGCCCGGCAGGAACAGCAGCCAGACGCCGATCGGGCGGTCGAGCCGCGCCAGCATGGCGTAGGGGCGCCAACTGGACGGCAGCCGCGCGACCCAGCCATTCCACGCGATGTCCGTCCAACCTGCCATGCGCGCATCCATAAGGTCCGGGCCGGATGCGCGCCAGCCTGATTGCGACGGTTATGCTTGCGCTCAGCGCCCGGGCTGTCCCAGGACCTCCAGTTGCCATTGCATTTCGTCGGTTGTGAATGGAAATGCTTCGCGCGGAGCCGCCAATATCGTTTCACCAGGGCCAAGCTTTGCCAGCAGAGACTGCACGATAACAGCAGCACGCATGGTGAATCCGGCTTTCCAGGCCATACTTATTAGGCCCTTGGCGCTGCGCAGGAATGCCGCACGGTCAACGGCAGCTAGGGTGAACCCACTTGCAACGGCCAGGACCGCTGCGACCCGCCGCTCATCCCCGGCGTGCGCGGCTTCGATCAGCGCCGCTTCGTTCAACGAGCCGGCCCCGTCCAACCGGCGAACGCAGGCAACGATCTCGTCATCGGTGGCGGCCCGGGCAGGCAATGCAGCGTTTGGATGGAACCGGGCCGCGACACGGCGCTGCAGCGTAATGGCAATCGCCGGGTCAAGGTTCGCACGCTGCGACAAGATGTCGACAAGCTGCATGGCGACAAAGCCGGACAGTGCTAAAACAGCTTGCACGGTCAGCACCGGGCGATGCACCAGCGGGCCGTGCCAATCGGGATGCATCTCGGCCTGAGCGATCAGCGCATTGAGCGTCGCTTCTTGGAGCGCGGCGGAATGGTTGGAGAGCAGCGCGCGGATCACGGCATCATCGGCCTGGGCAACGATGGCGTCCGCAACTGTGGCGGTGAGCCCGGTGCGGCTCGCGATTGATATGGGACTCTCGGGGTGGGGCGGGGTCGCCAGCAACCCAAGCAGGTCCGCGTCTGTCAGCAGCGGCGATAGGCGGATGATCGGATCGCAGACGGTCAGGGCCGTGTCCTGCGCCAGTTGCAGGATCAGGTCACGCGGCGCGTCCGGCATGGCCTTCACGCAATCGGCGATTACGGCACGGACGCTTACGGCAGCATCTGCGGCCAGGGCGGCAAGGATGGCGCAGACTTGCTGGCACGCTTCCGCCTGCTCACCGCAAGAAAGCGAAGGGGCGAGCATTGCAAGTTTATGGGCCAACAGCGAACGCACGTGTTCGTCCGGATCGCGGCTGGTCGCCTGGTCTATGTAGGGCAGGCAAGCGGGGTTCATGGCCACAGCCGCACGCACCGTGACGGCCGGGTCGCGCGTAAGTTGGCCGAGGATGTGTGTCGGCGTGCTAATGCTGCTGCCCAGCCGCACCCGCGCCGACTCCGTGCCGTGCCTCCCAGCGTGCAAGGCCACTGCTGCCGATGCGGCTTCGGGCATCATGTCAGGTGCTAAACTGGTCACGGCGATGGCTCCGCATGCGAGACGCGCCAATGTCCGCGGCCGGCGCGCTTGACCTCGTACATCGCCTGGTCGGCACGTTGCAGCAGGCTCTCGAGCGTCTCGCCGCTGCCGGGCTGGCGGCATGCGATGCCGACCGACATGGTCATGTCCTGTTCCTGCCCAACCGTCAGGTGAGCCAGCGCCCGCGGACAGCCGGTCCGCAGTCCCTCGGCGCGTTCGGCGGCTGTCAGCTCGTCCGAGCCATCGAGCCAAAGCGCGAATTCATCGCCGCCCAGCCGTGCGATGAGGTCGGCAGGGCGCACAGTGCGACGCAACAGTTCGGCGGCCGCGACCAATGCAGCGTCCCCGGCCTCATGCCCCGCCCGGTCATTCAGCAGCTTCATCCGGTCCAGGTCGACGAACAGCAGGGTGCCCGGCAAGTCCTCCCGGTCCAGCCGGTCGATCCGCCTCGCGGCCTCGTCAAGAAACGCCCGGCGGTTCAGCAAGCCTGTCAGCGAGTCGGTACGCGCTTGGCGCGCCAATTCGCGCTGTATGGCTTCGTGCTCCATCACCATACGGATAAGCCCAGTGACCGACGCCGCCAGCTTGAGATCGTCGCCATCCCACGCCCGGCCCTCAGCCGCGCGCCATGCGACCAGCCCGGCACGCTCGCCAAATCGGGTATAGGCTGGGCAGGCGAGCAGCATGTAGCCCTGCGGCGTCCGCTCCACCGCCACTGCATCGTCTTGCCCTTGCAGCAACGCCAATGCATCCGCAAGGACCGGCAGCGGGTCCTTACCCACATGATGCAGCACGGGCCAAGGCAGGGCTGGCGGTTCGTCCAGCGGTTCGGCAGTCAGGTCCAGCAACGCGGCCCCTTGGGCGCCCACGGCGAGCATGATCGCGTTCAGGCCCGCTTGCATCATGTGCGGCGCCATCAGCTCCTGCCGCATCTGGTTCATCGTGTGATCCAGCACGTTGGCACGGCGCAACGTCGCCGCCGCAGCCATATCGCGCTGTTCCTGTTCAGTTACGTCCACGCCTACGCCGCGCGTGCCGATGCGGTGGCCGTACTGGTCCAGCAACGGGCGCGACGATATCGCCATGCATACCGTTTCGCCTGCAGCGCCGCGCAGCCAAATCCGCCGGTCCTGCGCCAGGAAGGCAAAGCGGAATGGCTCCATTGCATTGCCCGCCATGTCAGGCTTGATGAGCAGTTCGTCTGCTGCACCGCCCAACAGCGCGGAGGCCGGCCAACCCAGCACATGGTCCGGTGCGACGAAGGTCACTCGCCCTTTCAAGTCCGTCTCGAACATCAGGTCCGCCGCGATCATGCCGAACTCTCGCCAGCGCTGCCGGCTGTCGAGCAGCGTCGTTCCCAGCGCACCCATGCGGGCAGACAGTATTTCAGCACTGGCGGTCGTCGGCATCATTTCCATAAGCCGAGTTTGCACGGGCTATGCTGAAGATTTCGTTAACGGGCCGGGTAGGAATCCGCAAGGATTGCGAGTTAAAATGTTCCCAGGCTGCATAGAGTCCGCTCGGCAGGATTTCGCAACCTCTGACCCGGGAAAAATGTGTTAACTGCGTCCAGCGTTTCGGCTATGTCCGGTCAGGCTGAATACGCTTCAAATTCTGAACGACCAGTGCCGCGACCCGCGGCAGGCCAAGTGCGACGGCAACCTGCACCATTGGCTCGGCACTGGCCAAACGCATCACAACCCTAAGTGACCAGGCTCAGGCGTGGCAGACCCATCGCGTCATCCTCGGCCCTGATCACGTCGGGCAGCAGCATGCCCAGCGCGTCGAGGGTGCTGCTGCATGCGCGGGTGAGCGGCAGGCGCATGTCGCCGTTGCACAAGCCGGTCATGCACAAGGCGGCCTTGACGGGAATAGGATTGCTTTCGAGGAACAGGGCGCGGTGCAGCGGCGCCAGCAGGTCGCGGATGCGGGCGAACTCGATCAGGTCGACCTGGTCCCATGCCGCATGCATCTCCGCGCACAGCGCCGGCGTCAGGTTGGACGAGACCGAGATGCACCCATGCCCGCCCATGGCCCGGTACGCCGGCGCGGTCGCGTCGTCGCCTGAGAACTGGATCAGCCCGCCACCGCACAGCGCGCGCAGCCGCGCAGGCCGCGACAGGTCTCCCGCGGCGTCCTTGATCGCCACCACCAGGCCGCTTTCGTGCAGGCGCGCGACGGTCTCGTCCGCGATCGCGACGCCGACGCGCGCGGGAACGTCATAGAGGATGACCGGCAGGTCGGCGGCGTGGGCCACCGCCCTGACGTGCGCCGCAATGCCTTCCTGCGTAGGCCGGCAGTACGGCGGCGGCGCGCAAAGCACGGCAGCGGCCCCGGCTCGCGCTGCTGCGGCTGCCAGGACGGTCGTCGCCTCCGTCGCCGGCGCGCCGCAGCCTGCGATCACCGGCACCCGGTTCGCAGCCGCCTCCACCGCCAAGGCGACGACGCGCGCGTGCTCGGCAGTCGAGAGGGAGCCAGCCTCGCCGGTGCTGCCGCAGACGATGAGGGCCGCCGTTCCCCCCCTGACTTGCCGTTCGCACAAGCTTGCCAGCGCGTTGCCGTCGACCTGCCCGTCCCGGAACGGCGTGACGAGCGCGGTCACGGAACCGCCGATATGCGAGAGGCCGCCTGATGGACGATGGCTTGCCCGGCGTCCCAGGTCGGAGATGCCGGGGATCAAGCGCATGCAAGCCGTCCGTGCAGCGGCAATTCGGCGCGGATGAGGGTATCGCCGGAGAACTCCACCACTCGAACCGCGGTGAACCCCTGCAGGAGCAGAAGGCGTCCGGCCTGTAGGGACAACGCATCCCCCGGATGCACCGCCAGGTGAATGGCTATGGTCCCAAGCGGCGTCAAAGCCCGGCGTGCATGGGCGATCGCCTGCTCGAGGCACTCCGGCGCATCGACATGCGGGATAATGGCGATATCGGCCGTGCCCGCCTGCGGCCGGTCATTCAGCCGGGTGGCGGAAACGTCGGCGGTGCCTCGCCGCAACAGGGCGCATAGCAGTTCCAGAGTATGCGGGCCGATAAGGCTGATCCGACTGTCCGGGCTCGGATCGGCGAGCGCCAGCAACGCGGCCTCGTCGGCGCTTGGTTGGTGGGGAAGCCCGTCGTGCTCCGGCATTGGCGCCCGGGGCTCGACAGCAAGGTTGACGTGTTGAAGCAAGGAAAAGCTCCTGCAAGAAAATTAGGGCCCTGGAGATAAATCCGCTTGGCTGAGTGAGTCGGCTAAAGCTTCCAGGCGGCTTGCGCGCCACGGCCAGGCAATACGAGGCGCTAGTAGGCAAGCCATGGTCGCGATGAAGGCAAAAGCCTGATTGTTGCTGGAATAATATCCCCGAATCCCAGGCGGAACATGGAAAATAATTGATAAAAATTCCATATCGAGAACAGGGAATTTTCATAAATGATCAAAGCGCAACGTTGAGGCCATCGGAGCCGGCTATCCAGGCTTTTATGCTAAATTTATTCCTGTCGTTGCCCGAATGTATATCGCCTTTACCTGCATTTGCGGTATCCAGAGATCGTGAGCATACCTTGCGAGAATGATATATGTTTGATGTCCTGATTTTGGTTCTCGGCACGGGCGGCATCTTATTGATGGCGGCCTATGCCGCGCTGTGCGAGCGGATCTAGCGTCGTGTTCGACCTTATCCTTGGCGGGGCAGTCTCGGCTGGTTTGCTGGTCTACCTGGTTTGGGCGCTGGTTCGCCCCGAAGACTTCTAGGAAATCCACATGACATTGATCGGCTGGGCGCAGATTGCGCTCGTGCTGGCGCTCGTGTTCGCGAGCGCCGTGCCGCTAGGCAGCTACATCGCCCGGGTGGTGCAAGGCGAGCGCACTTTCCTGTCCCCCGTGCTCGGGCCGATCGAGCGGGGCTTCTATGCGCTCGCTGGCGTCGATCCTCGGCGCGGCATGACCTGGAAGACGTACGCCGTCGCCCTGATCGCGCTGCAGGCGGTGCACTTCGCCGTGCTGTACCTGATGCTGCGCTTCCAGGACCTGCTGCCGCTCAACCCGCAGGGCCAGACCGGGCTGTCGCCCAAGCTGGCGTTCAACACCGCCATGTCGTTCGTCACCAACACCAACTGGCAGGCCTACGCCGGCGAGACCACGATGTCCTACGGCAGCCAGATGTGGGGGCTGACGGTGCACAACTTCCTGTCGGCCGCCACCGGCATCGCCGCCGCAGCGATGGTGGCGCGCGCGTTTTCGGGCGGCCTGCTGAAGGAACTCGGCAACTTCTGGGTCGACGTCACCCGCATCACCCTCTACGTGCTGCTGCCCATCGTCCTGCTCTACACCGTGTTCCTGATCGTTTCCGGCGTGCCGCAGACGCTGGCCGGCTACCCGGACGCGCAGACGCTGGAAGGCGCCAAGCAAACCATCGCCCTCGGGCCGGTCGCGTTCCAGGAAGCGATCAAGATGCTGGGCACCAACGGCGGCGGCTTCTTCAACGCCAACTCGGCCCACCCGTTCGAGAACCCGACGGCGCTCACCAACGTGGTCGAAACCTGGTCCGAGATCGTCATCCCCTTCGCGCTGACGGTGATGTTCGGCGTGATCGTGCGCGACAAGCGCCAGGGTTTCGCGCTGTTCTGGACCATGGCCATTCTGATGGTCGCCTTCGTCATCTGCTGCTACGCCGCCGAGGGCGCCGGCAATCCGCTGCTGACCGCCGCGGGCATCGACCCCTCGATGGGCAACATGGAAGGCAAGGAGGTCCGCTTCGGCACGGCCGTGTCGTCGCTGTTCGCCGTCACCACCACCGCCACCTCGGACGGCGCCGTCATCGCGATGCATGACAGCTTCACCCCGCTCGGCGGCATGATCCCGATGTTCCTGATCCAGTTGGGCGAGATCGTGCCCGGCGGCGTCGGCTCGGGCCTGTATGGGATCATCGTGTTCGCGTTGCTGGCGGTGTTCGTGGCCGGGCTGATGGTCGGGCGCACGCCGGAGTACCTGGGCAAGAAGGTGCAGTCGCGGGAGGTGAAGCTGGCGATGCTGGCGGTGCTCATCCTGCCGCTGTGCATCCTGGGCGGCACCGGGTTCTCCCTGGTGACGGAGAGCGGCCTCGCGTCGCTGTCCAACGCCGGCCCGCATGGCCTGAGCGAGATGCTGTATGCCTGGAGCAGCGCCACCGGCAACAACGGCAGCGCGTTCGCCGGCATCAGCGCCGATACGCCGCTGCTCGACTACGGGCTGGGCGTGGCGATGCTGCTCGGCCGGTTCGCCTTCATGATCCCGGTGCTGGCCATTGCCGGGTCGCTCGCGGCCAAGCCGAAGCTGCCGGA
Organism: uncultured Acetobacteraceae bacterium; assembly: GCA_964236715.1. Lineage (GTDB taxonomy): Bacteria > Pseudomonadota > Alphaproteobacteria > Acetobacterales > Acetobacteraceae > CAHJXG01. The sequence continues at coordinate 96,381 of CAXSGE010000006.1, forward strand.
GAGCGCCGGCACCTTCCCGACGCATGGGCCGCTGTTCATCGGCCTGCTGATCGGCGTCATCCTGATCCTGGGCGGCTTGCAGTT
>CAXSGE010000007.1:0-94174 GCA_964236715.1 uncultured Acetobacteraceae bacterium
CGATCCTGCTGGAATGGATCGAAACCGGGGAGGACCTGTTCCGCCTGGTCCGCAGTGTCCTGATCCACGAGATCGCCCACCATTTCGGCTTCAGCGACGCCGATATCGCGGCCCTGGAAGCGGACGGGGATTAGCGGGCAGTGGAGTTGCTCCGGCCAAAGTTTTTCTTTGAAAAATCCGTCCGCTCAGACCTCGTTAATATCTCCGGCGTAGGGTGCGCGCATGTCCGCCGTAAACCCATCGCAGCCGCTCCGGCCCGAAACCGCGCCAGACCGCTGCACGCTCGAACACCCGCTGTTCAATCGCCTGGGAGAGATCGTGTTTCGCCCGGCCGAGGCGGACCGCGCGCCCTCGTTGGTCATGCCGCTGGGCCGTGGCAGCGCCGCGCTGCCGCTGCGGTCGCTCCAGTCCGAGCTGCGTATCATGGACGCCTCCCCGGATGGCCGCATGTTGGCGCTGATCGCCCGGTCGCTGGATTTCGTCGCCGATCTGCGGATTGGCGATGCGTTGCCCGTCGAGGTGCTCGTCGGCGCTGCAAGCTGGCAGCCGAGCGCGCTGCACCAAAAGTTGGCTGCATCACGCATGAAGCTGCAGCTCATCAGCCAGCTTGCCGGCAACGAGCCGACGGACTGGAGCAAGGCAGAGCCACGGGCCGTGCTGGCTGCTGCCTCCGGTCCGGGGATGGGGATGCGGCTGCAGGCAGCGTATATCGAGGTCGCGGCGCGGCTCGAGTTGGCGGATCCAGCAGCCGCGGTGGCGCTGGCAGAGACCGCCGCGTACGAGCTGGGCTTCGTGGAGGCGTTGCGGGACCGGCTGCTGCGCCGGGTGCTGCGGCTGATGGAGCGCGTGCGCCATTTGGCGAGCAGCTTGGCGAACAACCTATCGGGGATCGAACTGCTGTCGCGGGTCAAGCGCCTGACCGGCATAGCGATCGCCAAGTTAAACGCGCGTTTCGCCGAACTCGACCGGCAGACCGAGGTCGTGGTGGACAGGCTGCGGCTGTTGGACACCAGGCGCGAAATCATTCGCCAGCACCGGGATTGGCTCTATTGCAGCCTGCGCGGCTGGGAGCCGATCCTCGCGGCGTGGGAGGCGGCGAGTTTTGATTGGTCCGACGGGACTTGGCCGCTGCTCGGCCGCACCTATCGGTTCCTTGCCCCGCGGTTCATGCCCATGCAGGAATGGCAACTGGCCAACCGCGTCAAGCTGCAGGACGTTGCGACGGGAGCGCGGATGGTTTGGTGAGCCAAGGCCGCATCCGCGACGATTGCAGCCCCGAGCGGCACACCCCCGGTGCCGCCTGTCTTGTGACGTCCGGGGTTTAGCGATAGGGCGTAGCGCGAGGTTGCACGGAGGCAGGGTTGCGGGTTCTCGGCATCGGATCGCGGATCGACCTGGGGGACTTGTACCTTTCTCTTATACGCGAGGGCCACGAGGTTCGGGTCCATGCCGGGGATCCATCCTATGCCGGCTGTTTCGCCGGGCTGCTCGACGCGGCGCCAGATTGGCGGGCGGAGCTTGACTGGGTCGGGCGCGACGGGCTCGTGCTGTTCGAAAAGGTCGGCCGCGGCGTCGAGCAGGATACGCTGCGGGCGGCGGGCTATCAGGTGATCGGCGGCAGCGCACTGGGCGACCGGCTGGAGTACGACCGCGCCTTCGGCCAGGCCACGCTGCGCGACGCCGGCCTGCAGATAGCGCCCGGCCATGCGTTCGACAGCCCGGCCGACGCCGCTGCTTGGCTGCGGCAGCATCCCGCGCGCACCGTCTTGAAACACGACAACAATGCGCGTGCGACATTCGTGGGGGACCATTGGCAGGGGGCGGACGTGCTGTTCCAGCTTTCCCGCACGCCGCCGGGCCGGGTCATGCTCATGGAACGCCTGGAAGGAGTGGAGGTCGGCGTCGGCGCCTACTTCGACGGCCAGAAGTTCCTGCGCCCGGCGTGCATCGACTTCGAGCATAAGCGTTTTTTCCCCGGCGAAATGGGCGAGATGACCGGCGAGATGGGCACCTTGCTGTCCTACGAGGGCGCCGGCCCGCTGTTCGACGCCACCTTGGGACGGATCGCGCCACAGCTCGCCGCAGCGCGCCACGTCGGCTACGTGAACCTTAACATGATCGCGAACGAGGCCGGGCTGTGGCCGCTGGAGTTTACCTGCCGCTTCGGCAACCCGGGTTTTGCCGTGCTGGCGCCCTTGCAGCGGGACGGCTGGGGCGATTTGCTGCGCCGCATGATGCGCGGTGACGCAACAAATTTCGCGACATCGCCGGGCTGGTCCATTGGCATCGTGTTGACGGTCCCAGGGTTTCCCGAGGAACTGCCCGACGCCGACCCTGACGCCGATCCGCCGATCTTCTTCCACGAACCGCCGAACGCCGAGGACCTGCCGCACTACCATTTCTCCGACATGCGGCGGGAGCATGTCCAGCTATTCGCCCGGCGGCGCACCGGCTACGCCATGGTCGTGACCGGAACCGGCGCGACCGTGCGGCAGGCGCAGGCGCAGGCCACGGCACGGGCGCGCAACGTCATCATCCCCGGCCTGCGCTGGCGCAACGACATCGGCGACCGTTTCCTGGCCGGCGAGGGCGTGCAGCTGGCGCGGCTCGGCTGGCTCGCGCCGCTCGGGCTTGCGGCGGCCGACGTTCAAGTGAACGCGGCGTGAGCTGCGACGAGGCGATCGCGGACTGCCTGGCGGCGCGCATTTCGCCGGAGGTCGCGGTCGCGCGCATGCTGCTGGCCGGCACTGCGGCGGAGGGGATCATGGCCGGCCTGGCGCGGCACCGCTCAGGAGATGCGCGCTGGGCGGCGATGGCGCGGCTGGTTGAAGGCCGGACGGCGGCGCTCGACCGGCTGGCGGCGGAGGTCGAGGCGACCGGCGCGCAGCACGACGCATCCGGCGACGACGGCGTGGCCCGCATCGCGGCGTTCTTCGACCGCGCCGTGGCGCACTCGCCCGAGGCCAGCGTGGCGCTGTATTCGCTCGGCGACCCGGCGATCCTGGCCCAGGCCACGGCCGAAATCGTGGATTGGCTGGAAACGCACGCTTTGCTGCGCCTGACGGCCGACGTTCTAGACCTCGGCTGCGGCATCGGCCGGGTCGCCGCGGCACTCGTGCCGCGCTGCCGGTCCGTGCTGGGGCTGGACGTTTCGGCGGGCATGGTCGCGGAGGCGCGGCGGCGCAACGCAGCGCTCGCCAACGTGCGGTTCGAGCAGACCGCCGGCCGCGACCTCGACGCTTTGCCCGGCGCGGCGTTCGACCTCGTGCTGGCGATCGACAGCTTCCCCTACATCGTCCAGGCCGGGCACAGCCTGGCCGACCGCCATGTCGCGGGCGCGGCGCGGTTGCTGCGGCCCGGCGGCGCACTGGCGGTGCTCAACTTCTCCTACCGTGGCAATCAGGCGGCCGACCGTGCCGACGCCGCGACGCTCGCCGCCGCGCACGGCTTTGCGCTGGAACAGGCCGGCGTCGCGCCGTTCAGCGTGTGGGACGGCACGGCTTTCGTGTTTCGCCGCTGATCCGCTGGGCCGTCCTGTTGGCGTTGTTCGCCGTGCCGGCATTGGCGCAGGACCGCGCGGCGCTGATGCAGGCGCACCGTGGCGGCGTCATACGGCTGCTGGCCCACTCCGCCGCCGGCACGATCGACCCGCAGGTGAACTACACGGCGCAGTTCTGGCAGGTCTTCTCAATGGTGTATGATGGGCTGCTGGCGTTCCGGAAGGCGCCGGGACCGCGCGGCAACGAGATCGTGGCCGACCTCGCCGACGCCGTGCCGAACCCAACCGACGGCGGCCTGACCTGGCGTTTCCAGCTACGGCCCGGCATTAAGTTCTCCACCGGCGCGCTGGTCCGCGCGAGCGACGTGGCCGCATCCTTCCGACGCCTGTTCCGCATCTCGAGCCCGACCGCAGACAGCTTCTACGGCGCGATCGAAGGCGCCCAGGCCTGCCTGCGCGCACCCGCGTCCTGCACGCTGGAAGGCGTCATGGCCGATGACGCCACAGGCGCCGTCACCATCCGCCTGTCGAGGCCGGACCCGGAGTTCGCGTTGAAGCTCGCGTTGCCCCACGCCAGCGTGCTGCCGGCCGATACGCCCGACGTGGACACCGGCACCGTCCCGCTGCCGGGCACCGGCCCCTATCGCATCACCCATTACGACCCCGGCGACAGCCTGCGCCTGGTCCGCAACCCATACTTCCGCGAATGGAGCGTGGACGCCCAGCCCGACGGCTATCCCGACGCGATCGACTACGACTTCGGACTGGAGGACGAGGCCGAGATCACCGCGATCCAGAACGGCCAGGCCGACTGGACCTTCGACGCGCCTCCCGCCGACCGGCTGGGCGAACTCGGCGGGCGCTACGCCGGCCAGGTCCACCTCAACCCGGCGTTCGCGATGTGGTTCCTGCCGCTGAACACCCGGCTGCCGCCCTTCGACGACGTGCATGTGCGCCAGGCATTCAACCTCGCGGTCGACCGCAGCGCCGTCGTGAAGCTGTTCGGCGGCGGGCGCCTGGCGGCGGAAGCGTGCCAGGTTTTGCCGCCGGGCCTGCCGGGCTACCAGCGCTATTGCCCCTATCCGCTGGACCTGCCGCGCGCACGGCGGCTAGTGGCAGAGAGCGGCACGTCCGGGCAGACGGTCACGGTGGTGATCGACGACAGCCCGGTTGCCCGCGCCATCGGCACCTATTTGCTCGACGTGCTGCATGACCTCGGCTTCGTCGGGCGCCTGCGCAGCCTGTCCAGCAACGTGCAGTTCACCTATATCCAGAACACCGGCAACCGCGTGCAGGCCAGCCTGACGACCTGGTATGCGGACTATCCCTCGGCGGCCAATTTCCTCGGCGGCATCTTCGGATGCTCCGCCTTCCGCCCGGCCTCCGATGCTTCCCCCAACATATCCGGCTTCTGCGACCCGGCGTTGGATGCGCGGCTGCGGGCGGCGCTGGCCCATGGCGACCAGGCCGAACTCGCCGCCATCGACCGGGCCATGACCGACCAGGCGCCGGCGGTGGTGCTGTTCAATCCGCTCTATATCGACATGGTGTCCGCCCGCGTCGGCAATGTCGGCTACCACGAGCAGTTCCGCTGGTTGATCGACCAGTCTTGGGTAAAATAGCGGCTTGCGTGCGATGAGGGCAGGGATGGCCGTGCTCGCCGCCATCGTGTTCGCGTGCCTGCTTGCGCCGCTCTATGCGTCGCAGGTCTCCCATACCGATCCGTTCCGCAGCAACGTGAACGGCGCGGTCGGCGGGATGGACGTGCTGGCGGAGAACACGGCGGGGTTGGGCCTCGGCGTCACGCCCATCGGGCCGACCTGGCATGGCCCCTATTTGCTTGGGGCCGATACGCAGGGCCGGGACGTGGCGGCGCGGCTGCTCTATGGCGGGCGCACCTCGCTGCTGATTGCCACCTGTGCGACGGCGTTGTGCCTCGTGCTCGCGGCGGTGCTGGGCGTGCTGTCCGGCTTCGTGGGGGGCGCGGTCGACACCGTGCTGGCCGGGCTGCTGGACCTGCTCTGGGCCTTCCCGGTTTACCTGCTCGCCATCTCGCTCTCTATCGTGCTCATCAGCCAGGACTTGCGCATCGGCCCGCTGCTGGTCGGCTCCGACAGCCTGGCGCTGCCCATCCTGATCCTGGGCATCGTCTATGTGCCCTACGTCGCCCGGCCGATCCGGGCACAGGTCCTGGCGCTGCGCCGGGCCGAGTTCATCGAGGCCGCCCACGCCACCGGCGGCGCGCCGCTCCACATCCTGCGTCGCCACATCTTGCCGCAGGTCTGGCCCGGCCTGATCGGCTTTGCCCCCGTGGTCATGGCCATGGCGCTGCTGACCGAGGCCGCGCTGTCCGTCCTGTCGATCGGCGTGCAGGCCCCAGCGGCGAGCTGGGGCACCTTGATCGCCGACGGCCAGGCGCTGATCTACACCCGCCCTATGGTCGCTATCGCGCCGGGCATCGCGGTGGTCGTCACGGTGTTGGCGCTGAACGTGGTCGGGGAAGCGTGGCGCGCCGCGCTCGAAACCCGCCGATGATCACCCGGCTGATCCGCTCGCTGCTGGTCATGTTCGGCATCAGCGTCCTGGTGTTCCTGATCTTCTTCGCCACGCCCGGCGCCGACCCGGCCGCACGCCTGGCCGGACGCGGCGCGTCGAACGAGGCGCTGGCCGCGGTGCGCCACGACTACGGCCTGGACCGCCCGCTGCCGGTGCAATACGGCCTACTGATGCAGCGCCTGTTCATCGCCGGCGACCTCACGTCGCAGGTGAACCGCGGCCAGCGCGTGGTTCCCGCCGTGCTGCAGGCGGCGCCCGTCACCCTGTCCCTCGCCGCCGGCGCCGCGGTGCTCTGGCTCGCGGCCGGCCTGGCGATCGGCCTGATCGCCGCTGCGCGCGAGGGCAGCGGCTGGGACCGGGCGGTCACCGCGCTTGGCCTGATCGGCATCTCCATCCCGGTGTTCTGGCTCGGCGAGGTCGTCAACCTGCTCACCCAAAGCCGCCTGCACGACACTTGGTTGTTCTCCTGGGTGCCGCCGCTTGGCTACCATCCGCTGCTGGCCGGTCCCGCCGCCTGGGCGCGCAGCCTGGTGTTGCCCTGGATCACGCTCGCCCTGCTGTATGCCGGGGTCTATGGCCGGGTGCTGCGGTCAAGCCTGATCGAGGCCTACCGCCAGGACTACATCCGCACCGCCCGCGCCAAGGGCATCAGCGAGGCCCGCGTGCTGCTGCGGCACGCGCTGCGCAATGCGTTGGTGGCGGTGCTGGCGCTGTTCGGCCTCGACATCGGCGCATTGATCGGCGGCGGCACCCTGCTGACCGAGGTCGTGTTCGGCCTGCGCGGCATCGGCAAGCTGACCTACGACGCCTTGCAGAACCTTGACCTTCCGGTCGTGATGGCCGCCGTGCTGTATGCGTCGTTCTTCGTCGTGCTGGCCAACGCCGCCGTGGACGGGCTGCAGGCGGCCCTCGATCCGCGGCGACGGTGATGCCACACTGCGGCGCCAGCATCCGGAGGCCACCATGCCCGTCCTAGGCCGCGCCCTGCTCGACGCCCTCCGCCAGCACGGCGCGCGCGAGCTGTTCGGCATCCCCGGCGACTTCGTGCTGCCGTTCTTCAAGGTGATCGAAGAAAGCGGCGTGCTGCCCTTTTACACCTTGAGCCACGAGCCGGCCATAGGCTTCGCCGCGGACGCGGCCGCCCGGTTCCGTGGCGCGATCTCGGTCGCCGTGGCCACCTGGGGCGCCGGCGCGTTCAACTTGGTCAATCCCATCGCCGGCGCCTATGCCGAGCGCGTGCCCGTCGTCGTCATCTCCGGCGCGCCGGGCGTGCACGAACGCGCCAGCGGCTGGCGGCTGCATCACATGAGCCGCGAGATCGACACCCAGACCCGCATCTTCCGCGAGATCACCTGCGACCAGGCCGTGCTCGACGACCCGGCCCGCGCACCCGGCGCCATCGCCCGCGTGCTGCGCAGCGCCCGGGAATACTCGCTGCCGGTCTATATCGAGCTGCCGCGCGACATGGTGGGCGTCGCCGTCGAACCCGTGCCGTTGCTTCCGCCAAGCCCCGTGCTGCCGGCGGCGCTGGCCGAAGCGTCGGCAGAGATTCTGCACCGCCTGCGCGACGCCGCCAGCCCGTGCATCATGGTGGACGTCGAGGTGCGCCGTTACGGCGTGGAGGCCAGGGTGGCGGAGCTCGCCAGCCGGTTGGGCATCCCCGTCGTCAGCACCTTCATGGGCCGCGGCCTGTTGTCTGGGCACCGGGACGTGGTGCGCGGCACCTATCTGGGCGCCGCCGGACAGCCCGCCGTCACCGAACTGGTCGAGGGGTCCGACGCGCTGCTGTTGTTGGGCGTGATCCTGTCCGACACCAACTTTGCCGTCAGCGAGCGCAAGATCGACATGCGCCGGGCGATGCTGGCGATCAACAGGAAGGTGCAGGTCGGCTACCATAGCTATCTCGACATCCCGTTGGACGCGCTCATCGATACGCTGTTGGCGCAAGTGGGGTCGACCCAGGTCGGCGCGGAACACGGACGCCCACCCTGCGCCGTGCCGCCCGAACGCTTTCCCGAGGCGCTGCCGGCGGACGATGCGCCGATCTCGCCGAGCGACATCGCGGCTGCGGTCAACGACCTGTTCACCCTGCATGGCCCGATGCCGATTGCCGCCGACATCGGCGACTGCCTGTTCACCGCGATGGAGATACGCAACACGGACCTGGTCGCGCCGGGCTACTACGCCGGCATGGGCTACGGCGTGCCAGCGGGCCTTGGCGCCTGCGTCGCGGCGGGCAGCCGCCCATTGATCCTGGTCGGCGACGGCGCGTTCCAGATGACGGGGTTCGAGCTCGGCAACTGCCGCCGCTACGGCTGGGACCCCATCGTGATCGTGTTCAACAACGCGTCGTGGGAGATGCTGCGCGTGTTCCAGCCCGAGAGCGCCTTCAACAACCTGGACGACTGGCGCTTCGCCGAGCTGGCGGGTCCGCTCGGCGGCGACGGCGTGCGCGTCGCGACCCGGCGCGCATTGGCCGACGCCTTGGCCCGCGCCTATGCCACGCGGGGCCGTTTCCAACTGATCGAGGTCATGCTGCCGCGCGGCCAGACCTCGGACACGCTGGCCCGCTTCGTCGCGGGCTTCAAGGCGGCACGCGAACGGCCCGCAACATAGCTCGGCCATCATTTGACTCGGAGGACGCCCATGCTGGTCCGCAACGCAACCGAGGCTGACCTGCCCGGCATCCTCGCTATCTACAACCAGGTAATACGCACGTCCTCGGCCGTCTACACCGAGCAGGAAGCGACGCTTGACGACCGCCGCGCTTGGCTCTCGGCTCGCACGGCCCAGGGCTATCCGGTGCTGGTTGCCGCCGACGCAGCCGACGGGTCAGTGCTGGGCTATGCCACGTTCGGCGACTTCCGTCCTTGGCCGGGCTATCGGCACACGGTGGAGCACTCGGTCTACGTACGCGCCGATGCGCGCGGCCGTGGTCTCGGCGCCGCACTAGTTGAGCCGCTGTTCGATCGGGCTGCGGCCTTGGGCAAGCACGTCATGGTGGCGGGCATCGACGCGGCCAACCCGGCCTCCATCCGCCTGCATGAACGGCTTGGCTTCGAACGGGTGGGGCTGCTGCGTGAGGTGGGCAGCAAATTTGGCCGCTGGCTCGATTTGGTGTTCATGCAGCGCTTTCTTGACGCAGGGCGCCAGACCACATTAACGGAGAGCAATGATGCATGAAGGCATCAACCACGTCGCCGTCCTGGGCGCCGGCACGATCGGCGCAAGCTGGGCGGCGTATTTCCTGTCGCGCGGCTTGTCCGTCGCCGCCAGCGACCCGGCGCCGCACGCCGAGGGCTTCCTGCGCCACTTCGTCGAGCAGGCCTGGCCGACCCTCGAACGCCTGGGCCTGCATCCCGACGCCGACCCCACGCGCCTGCGGTTCACGGCTGATCCGGTGGCCGCCGTCGAGGGCGCGGGCTGGGTGCAGGAAAACGGGCCGGAACGCATTGACCTCAAGGTCACGCTGTTCGAGCAGGTAAGCGCAGCGCTGCCGCCGGACGTCATCATCGCCAGCAGCAGCTCCACTTTGCTGCCCACGGCGATGCAGGCGCGCACCCGCCATCCGGAGCGCCTGGTGCTCGGCCACCCGTTCAACCCGCCGCACCTGATCCCGCTGGTCGAAGTCGTCGGCGGCGAGCGGACCTCGCCCGAAGCGGTGGACCGGGCCATGCGGTTCTACTCCGGCATCGGCAAGCACCCAATCCGCCTGATGAAGGAGATGCCCGGCCACGTCAGCAACCGCCTGCAGGCGGCGGTCTGGCGGGAAGCGGCTTACTTGGTCGAGCAGGGCGTAGTCAGCGTGGCGGACGTGGACGCCGCGGTCAGCCAGGGGCCGGGCCTGCGCTGGGCGATCATGGGGCCGATCATGACCTACCACCTGGGCGGTGGCGCTGGCGGGCTGCGCTATTTGATGGACCACATCGGCGTCGCCAAGCTGTGGCCGGACCTGGGCACTCCGGAGATGACGCCCGAGTTCGAGCAGGCGCTCATTGACGGTGTGGTGGCCGAGGCCGGTGGCAAGCCGATTGCCGAGATGGCTGCGGACCGGGACCGCAAACTGGTGGCGATCCTGGAAGGCTTGCGGTGATCAGCCCAATACCTGCCGCACCTCGGCCCGCAGCGCCGGCAGCACGTCGGTGACGAACCAGGGGTTGCGCTTTTCCCAAACCTCGGTGCGCCAACTCGGGTGCGGCAGCGGAAAGTAGCGGGGCAGGTACTGGCGGAAGTCCCGCACCCGGTCGGTCATCGCACCTGGTCCTAGCGCGTCGGCCTGGGCGTAGCTGCCGACCAGGAGCGTGAGCCGCAGGCCCGGCATCGCGTCCAGCAGGCGCCGACGCCACAACGGCGCGCACTCCGGCCGCGGCGGCGCGTCCCCACCGCGCGGCAGGCGTCCGGGATAGCACAGCCCCATCGGCAGGATGGCGATGCGGGCCGGATCGTAGAACTGCTCGGGCGTCATGCCGAGCCAGTTGCGCAGCCGCACGCCGGAGGCGTCGGTCCAGGGCGTGCCGCTGACATGCACCTTCGTGCCCGGCGCCTGGCTCGCGATCAGGATGGTTGCCGTCTCGGAGATGCGCAGGATGGGCCGCGGCCCCAACGGCAGCACGCTTGCGCAGTGGGTGCAGGCCCGGACCTCCGCGGCCAGTTCGTCGATCGTCATGCCACTCTATATAGAGAGCAGCAGCCGCTCCACGAAGGCCGGGACGACCTGGGTGGCCGGGCCATGCCGCGCCTCGTCGAACAGCGCCGATCCCGCCGAGGGTTCGAGGTTCAACTCCACTGTCCGGGCCTGCACGGCGTCGGCGACGAAGCCTGCGGCGGGATACACCGTTCCGGACGTCCCGATCGAGACGAACAGGCCGCACTCGTCGAGCGCCCCCGCGATCCGGTCCATGCCCATCGGCATTTCGCCGAACCACACGATATCCGGACGCAGCGCCGTGGCGGCGCAGGACGGGCACGGCGTTGTCGTGGACAGGTCGGCCTCCCAGGGCATCGTGGCGGCGCAGGCCAGGCAGCGTGCCCGGCGCAATTCCCCATGCATATGCAGCGGCCGGCTGCCGGCGCGGTCATGCAGGTCATCCACGTTCTGCGTCACCAACAGCACGGGGCCGGGCCACTCGCGCTCGAGCCGGGCCAGGGCGAAGTGCGCGGCGTTCGGCTCCACCTGGGCCAACTGCGCCCGGCGCGCATTGTAGAAGGCGTGCACGCGCGCCGGGTCGCGGGCGAAGGCTTCGGGCGTCGCCACGTCCTCGATCCGGACTTGCGCCCAGATGCCGTCCGCATCGCGGAAGGTCGACAGCCCGCTCTCCCGGCTGATGCCGGCACCGGTAAGGATCACAATCCCGGTCATGCCAATTCGTACTCGACCTCAGGGGTATACACCGCCTGCTCCTTGCCCAGCCGCGAGCTGAACAAAGTAAAGTGCTCCACCACCACCGGCTCACTGCGGAACAGGTTGTGCCCGGCCACCCAGGCGGCAATCTTGGCCTCGGGGATGCCGTCCATGCGCGCCAGCGTCACATGCGGGGTGAAGCGCCGGCGTTCCCGCTCCAGCCCGGCACGCTGCAGGGCGGTCTCGATCTTGGTCTGCAGATGGTCGAGCTGCGGGTTGCGCTCCGCCCCGGCCCACAGGCTGTTGACCCGGCCGCCCTTCTCGAAGGTGCCCACTCCCTTCAACTGCAGCGTGAACCCCGGCGCGCGCAGCCCGGCCAACGCCACGTCCACCTCCTCGGCCCGGTAGCCCGGCAGTTCGCCGATGAACCGCAGCGTGACGTGGTAGTTCTCCGGCGCAACCCAGCGCGCGCCGGGCAGGCCACCGGCCATCCACGACAGCCGCTCCCGCAGCGAGTTCGGCAGGTCCAGCGCCACGAACAGCCGCATTACTGCACCCGGCCGGCCATGGCGACGAGCCGTTCCATCATCGGCAGCAGCCGCGCAACCTCCTGGCGGACGCCCCGGGGGTTGGGATGGATGCGGTCGCCCTGGTTCAAGTCCGCTTCACCCGCGATGCCCTGGAGGAAGAACGGGTCGAACAGCACGCCGGGCCGCCGCCCCAGCCGCGCGAACACCGCCTTGTAGGCGTCGCCGTACTCCGGGCCTAGGTTCGGCGGGGCCAACATGCCGGACAGCAGCACCGGAATCTTGCGCCCCGCCAGCGCGTCCAGGATCGCGGCCAAGTTGGCTTCCATGTTGGCCGGGCTGGTCCCGCGCAGGGCGTCGTTGGCGCCCAGCTCGACCAATGCCGCGTCTGCCCCGTCCGCCAGCGCCCAGTCGAGTCGCGCCCGGCCACCTGCCGTGGTGTCGCCCGACACGGCCGCGTCAACGAGCGTCACGTCCAGCCCACGGGAACGCAGCGCTGCCTGCATCACCGCCTGGAACCCGTCCGCCAGCGCCAGGCCGTATCCCGCCGTCAAGCTGTCGCCGAGCACGAGGATACGGGTCGTGCGGGCCTGCGCCGGCGCCACGGCCAAAAAAGCCAGCATGCCGATCAGCGCGGCGTTGGCCAGCCAACCGCGCACGCCATATGGAGACATCATGGACATATCTGTGGCTCATCCTGCCTCTGCGCCCCTGGTGCGGGTGCGGGACCTGCGGCTGACCGTGCCCTCCGCGGCCGGACCGGTCAATATTCTCGGCGGACCCGATTTTGCAATCAGCCTCGATATCGGCGCCGGGGAGGCCGTCGGCATCGTCGGACCCTCTGGATCGGGCAAAACCAGCCTGTTAATGGTGCTGGCCGGGCTGGAGCAGGCAACGGGCGGCAGCGTGGTGGTCGCCGGGCAGGAGCTCACGCGACTCGGCGAGGACGCGCTGGCACGGTTCCGCCGCGATAACATCGGCATCGTGTTCCAGGCCTTCCACCTTATCCCGACCATGACGGCGCTGGAGAACGTGTCGGTGCCGCTCGAACTCGCCGGCGCACGCGACGCCGAGAAGCGCGCCGCCGACAGCCTGGCCGCCGTGGGGCTGGCGCATCGCCTGACGCATCTGCCGGGCCAGCTTTCCGGCGGCGAGCAGCAGCGGGTTGCGCTGGCCCGTGCCTTCGCGCCGCGCCCGCGCCTGCTGCTGGCGGACGAGCCGACCGGCAACCTCGACGTCGCCACCGGCCGGACGGTGATGGACCTGCTGTTCGGCATGCAGGCCAACGCCGGCACCACCCTGCTGCTGATCACCCATGACCCGGCGCTTGCCGACCGCTGCGACCGCCGCATCCGCATCGCCGACGGCCGCGTGGGCGTGCCCGCGTGATTGCGCTGCGGTTCGCGATGCGGGAGTTGCGCGGCGGGGTGCGCGGCCTGCGCATCGTGCTGGCGTGCCTGGCCCTCGGCGTCGGCGCCATCGCGGCGGTGGGCAGCCTGCGCGAGGGCATCGATCGCGGGCTGTCGACGGAGGGCCGCCGTATCCTGGGCGGCGACCTTGAAATCCAATCCGGCGCGCAGCCTTTGCCGGACACCTTGCGCGAATGGCTGCGCGCACGGGGCGGCCAGGTCTCGGACGTCGTGCAGATGCGTTCCATGTTGATCGCGCGGAGCGCGGCTGGGCTGATCGCGCCGGGTGCGGATGGCGCTTCCGGGGAACGTCAGCTTGTCGAGCTGAAGGCCGTTGACGGCGCCTACCCGCTGGTCGGCGCTGCCGCCGTCTCGGTTGGCACCCTGCAGGACGCATTGGCCGCGAAGGATGGGGTTTCCGGCCTCGTTGCCGAGCAGGTCGTGCTGGACCGGCTCGGCGTGCAGCCCGGCGCGCTGCTGCGCCTCGGCCACAGCACGGTCCAGTTGCGCGGCGTGCTGCTGACCGAGCCTGACCGGGTAGCCGCGCCCACCATCCTTGGCCCGCGCGCGATGATCGCCGCGGCGGCGCTGCCGGCGACCGAACTGGTGCAGCCGGGTTCGCTGCTGAACTACGACCTGCGCGTCGTGTTGCCGGCCGGGACGAACATCGCTGCCACGACCGCCGCGTTGCGCGCCGCCTTTCCCGATGGGGGCTGGCGCATCCGCAACGCTTCCGAGGCAGCGCCCGGCGTCGCCCGCTTCATCGACCAGACCAGCCTATTCATGACCCTGGTTGGCCTAACCGCGCTGCTGGTGGGCGGCATCGGCGTCGCGACCGGCGTGCGGGCGTGGCTGGAGGCGCGGGCGCGGACCATCGCCACGCTGCGCTGCTTGGGGGCCGCCACCCGGACCATCTTTTCGGTGTTCCTGATCCAGGTCCTGGCATTGTCGGCGCTGGGCGTGCTGATCGGCGTCGTAATCGGCGCCGCATTGCCGATCGTTGGCGTCATGCTGTTCGGCGATGCGCTGCCGATCCCGCCGCAACTAGGCCTGTATCCGCGGTCCCTGGCGTTGGCGGCGGCGTATGGCCTGCTGACGGCGGGCGCCTTCGCGTTGTGGCCGCTGGCCCGGGCCTCGCAAATCCCCGGGGCGGCGCTGTTCCGCGACGCGCTGCTGCCAATCCGCCTGCGAGCCCGGCCCTGGCTGCTGCTGACCCAGGCGGCGTTAATTGCGGCGCTGGTCGGCCTTACCGTCGCGGCCTCCCCGGAACGCGGCTTCGCGCTGTGGTTCTGCGGCGGCGCCATGGCGACCTTGCTGCTGTTTCGCGTCGGCGGCAGCGCCTTGATGGCCATTGCGCGCCGGGCGCCGAGGCTCGCCGCGCCTTGGGCACGCCTGGGAGTGGCCAACCTTTATCGCCCCGGCGCTGCCACGCCACTGATGCTGGTGTCATTGGGCCTTGGGCTGTCCACCCTGGCCGCCGTCGCGCTGATCCAGGGCAACATCCGCAACCAGGTGCTTGAGCAACTGCCGGCCAACGCGCCGACTTTCTACTTCATCGACATCCAGAACGACCAGCTCGGCCGATTCCAGCAGGTGCTCCACGCGCAGCCCGGCGTCGGCGAGATTGCCGAGGTGCCGAGCCTGCGCGCCCGGCTGGTCTCGGTTAACAGCGTGCCAGCCGATCAGGTGCAGGCCACCCCCGAGACGCAATGGGCGTTGCGTGGCGACCGCGGCCTGACCTACAGCCGCACCGTCCCCGAGGGATCGCGCCTGGTTGCCGGCGAATGGTGGCCGGCGGACTACGCCGGACCGCCCTTGGTGTCGTTCGACGCTGGCCTGGCGCATGGCTGGCACGTGGGGGTGGGCGATATTTTGCGGGTCAACGTGCTGGGCCGCGATATCGACCTGCGCATTGCCAACCTGCGCGATATCGCCTGGCGGTCGCTGTCGATCAACTTCACCATGGTGGCCTCGCCGGGGCTGCTGGAGCGGGCGCCGCACACGCATATTGCGACGGTCCGAGCGGCGGCAGCGGACGAAAGCGCCATCCTGCGCGCCGTGACCGACGCATTGCCGAACGTGTCCGGCATCCGGGTCGCGGACGTGCTGGGGGCAGTGGCATCGCTGGTCGGCAAGATCGCGGCGGCACTCGCGGCCACGGGGTCCGTCACGCTGGCCTCCGGCGCGCTGGTGCTGGTGGGGGCGGTCGCGGCGGGGCAGCGGCGTCGGATGGCGGAGGCGGTGGTGCTGAAGACGCTCGGCGCCACGCGGCGGCAGATCAGGGCGGCCTGGTTGGTGGAGTTCGGGCTGATTGGGGCGGCGGCCGGGCTGATCGCGGCGCTGGTGGGCACGTTGGCGAGCTGGGGCGTCGTGCGGTTCCTGATGCGCGCGGACTGGATATTCCTGCCCGGCATTCTCGCGGCGACGATCCTGGGGTGCATCGTGCTGATGCTCGGGTTCGGCTACGCTGGGACCGAGGCAGCGTTGCGGGCCAGGGCTGCGCCATTTTTGCGAAACGAGTAGAACAATAAGCAATCTGAGGATCTCGCGATTTCGCTTGATCCAGAATTGGTTATAACCAACATACGCTGCACGGGCAGTCACGCCCATATTTGAGGATAGAGGATTATGGCCTTCATTCCCGACTCTCGAACCTACGCGCCCAGCGCGGCCGCAGATACCGCGGTGCTCGACGCCGGGCTGCGCGCATACATGCTGCGCGTTTACAACTGGATGTCGTCTGGCCTGCTGCTGACCGGCATCGTTGCCTACACCATCGCGAATACGAGCCTGATCGAGCTGTTCTATCGCCAGGTCGCCACGCAGCGTGGCATTGCGATCCAGCCGACCATCCTGGGCTATGCGGCGATGTTTGCGCCGTTGGTGTTCGTCATGGTGCTGAGCTTCGGCGTCAATCGGCTATCCCGGTCGGCGACGCAGGCGCTGTTCTGGGCGTTCGCCGCGGCGATGGGCGCATCGATTGCGAACATCTTCCTGATCTACACCGGCGCCAGCATTGCCCGGGTGTTCTTCGTCACGTCCGCCACCTTCGCGTCCATGAGCCTCTATGGTTACACGACGAAGTCCGACCTGAGCAAGATGGGCAGCTTCCTGATCATGGGCCTGATCGGCGTCATCGTCGCCTCGATGGTCAACATGTTCATTGGCAGCACCATGATGCAGTTTGCCATCAGCGTGATCGGCGTGCTGGTGTTCGTCGGCCTGACCGCATACGACACCCAGCGCATCAAGGGCGACTACATGCAGTATGCCTATGCCGAGGGCACGGACGGCGCTGCCAAGCGCAGCGTGTTCGACGCTCTCAGCCTTTACCTGAACTTCATCAACCTGTTCATGCTGCTGCTGCAGCTCTTTGGCGGCCGCAACAGCAACAACTAAGCGGCGCGCATAAAGGAAAGGCCCGGGGGGGAGCGATCCACCGGGCCTTTCTTATTGCTGACCTATGCGTCTGTCGCCGCGTCGGCTTAGCTACCCGGCCTCGATCGCTGCCTCGGTCTCGATCTCCGCTTCAACCTCGGTGCCGTCGGCGTCGACCTCGACAGCAGCGCCCTTGACGATCGCCTTCAGCTTTTCGGCCAGCTTCGATGCGGCGGTCGCCTTGTCGGTGCCGTCCAGCGCGCCCATTTCGGCCGCCAACCGATCCATCGCCGCCTCATAGATTTGCCGCTCGCTGAAGCTCTGGTCCGGCTGGCCAGCGTTCCGGTGCAGGTCGCGCACCACCTCGGCGATTTGCAGCGGGTCGCCGGAGTTGATCTTCTGCTCGTATTCCTGGGCGCGACGGGACCACATCGTCCGCTTGATCCGCGCCCGGCCCTTAAGCAGGTCCAATGCCTTGTCGAACATCTCCCGCGTCGCGAGCTTACGCAGGCCAGCCGTCCGCGCTTTCGCGACCGGGACCCGCAGCTTCATGCGGTTCTCTTCGAACGTGATGTGGATCAGTTCCAGCTTGTGGCCGGCGATCTCCTCCGTGGCGATGCGCTCCACCTTGCCGACGCCGTGCGTGGGATAGACGACGTAATCGCCCTCGGCGAAATCTTCCTTCGCGGCCATTGCACGCGGGACGATCTGCGGGCGGCCATGCATGCCGGGCATATGGCCAGGCATCTTGGGCGGCGAGCGATACTGCTGTTCGGGAACGTCGGGCGTTGGCTTCGCCTCAGCCGGGACCTCGGCATCGGATTTGGCGACAGGGGGCTCCTCAGCGAGAGCGTCAGTCTTGTCTGTTGCGGCCTTGGTGGGCACCGTAGGTCACTCCTAGCCTGCATGACGGCAGGCGCATGCTAAAAACAGATTTGTCACGACCGGGTGCGGACCCGCATCTTGGACGAGTTTTGACCAAGCGGGCCTGCTGGGCGTCAAACATTTCATAGCACGATTTTCGCGCCGCGTCACGGCGGCTCAATGCGCTCCGGAGTCGCGCCGACGGCCCTACGGCTTGCCCGGCGCCGACGAGAACAGCGCCTCTTTGCCCGGCTTGTCCTTCCAGTCATCCGCATCCGTCGGCGCCTCGCCCTTGCGGACAATGTTCGGCCACTCCAGCGAGAAGATGCGGTTGCGCTCGGCCCAGGCCGCCGCGCGGTCGTCGCTGTCCGGCACGATCGCCTCGGCCGGGCACTCTGGCTCGCACACGCCGCAGTCGATGCACTCGTCGGGATGGATCATCAGCATGTTTTCGCCGACGTAGAAGCAGTCCACCGGACACACTTCGACACAGTCCATGTATTTGCACTTGATGCAATTCTCGGTGACCACGTAGGTCATCGCTAGCCCTTTCCTATCCCAGACGCCGCTGTTCCGGGTCTCGCCGTTGAAGTGGGGCGATATGCGGTCCTTTCACCCCAGGCGCAAGCGGCTGCGGGCATATCAGGGTTCCCTGACGGTCTCGCCCTCTGCAATTTCCTGATACAACGATTGCGCCTCCGGAGCCGGGCCGCGCCGGGCCGCCAGCGCCAGCACCCGGACCACGCGGACGTCCTGCCGCAGCGGCAGCGTCAGGATATCGCCGGGCCGCAGCCTAGCATGCGGCTTGTCTGTCACCTGCCGGTTGATGCGCACCAGCCCGCCGCCGACCAGGCGCGCGCAGTCGGACCGGGCCTTCATGAAACGCGCGCACCAGAGCCACTTGTCGAGCCGCTGCCAGGCCCGGTCCTCTCCGGCCGTGCCCTCCGTCACCGCCGCAACGCCACCAATGCCGCGAACGGCCCATCGGCCACGCGTGGGGCAGGCGCCGGCGCGGCAGCGGCTGATTGATCGCGGCGTCGCCCGGGCAGCATCATGGGCGGCGAGGGTGGCCCATATTGGTCGCCTGGCAACACTGCGCCCGGCGCCAGCCGCACCCCCAGCGCGCGTAGGGCGGCCGGCACGGCCTCGGACCGGATCGACAGCCGCGAGGCCAGCCCGTCCGGCACCGCAGCGGCACGGAACCGCGTGGCGTAGGCAAGTTCGGCCGCGATCCGCTCCGCGACGTCCAGCCGCAGCAGCACCGGGCCGGCCGGCAGCCAACCCATGGCGGCGGCGAAGCCCGGCGGCCAATTTGGCGGCGGCGGCACCGACACCAGCCCCGGCGCAGGCAGGGCAGGGGTCGTGACTCGCGCCCTCACAGCCCATAACGCGGCGCGGGTCGCCTGCGCGCGCGGCTTCAATGCCGCCGGCAGGAACAGCGCAAATCGGCCGGCGCGCACGCCCAGCGCTTTCAGCCGACCGCGCAGCGACGGCGGGATGTCGTGCTCGGTATAGCCGGGCACGACGCCGCCCGCCTCAACGATGCGGTGCAGCGGCCCACGGAGCGCCGGGTCGGGTCCAGCCGCCGCCTCGGCCGCGAATAATGGAGCCAGGTCGCGAGCAATCATGCCGGACATCCAGCGGGCCAGCCGTACCCGCACCCGTTCGCGTTGCGGACCGTCCAGGAACTCGCTGTCCAGCACCTCGACCTGCGGGCGGAGCAGGCTGGCGCCAGGCCGGAGCCGGGCCACCGGCACGCCGTTCCAGGCCAACTTGTGGTCGGCCGCCAGGGACAGCGCGGCGTCGTCCGCCGCCTCCAGCTCCGCAACCTGCCGCGGCATCCAATCCCGCAGCGCTCGGCGGGCGGCGCGCAGCACCAGGCGCTTCTCCTGCCCCTCCGCCAACGGGTCCGGCAGGAAGGCGAAGCCGCCGACATGGCCGACCGAGTGCCCCTCGACCACGACCTCGCCCCGGGCGGTGACGGCGGAGAGCAGCTCCTCCCCGTCGATCTCCTCCAGCCGGCGCATCAGATGGGCGGCGCGCCGGTCGACGAACCGCGTCGTCAGCCGTTCGTGCAGCGCGTCAGACAGCAGGTCCTCGACCTCGCGGGTGCGGGCCTGCCAGGCCGGCGCATCGCGCACCCAATCGGACCGCGCGGCGATATAAGCCCAGATGCGCACGCCCGAGAGCCGCTGCATCAACGTGTCGAAATCCCCCTCGGTCCGCGCCAGCGCAGCGATGCCGCCCTCCAGCCAATCCGTCGGGATCGTGCCCTCGTTCGCCAGATGGCCGAAGATACGGGCGCAAAGCCTTGTGTGGGTGTCATCCGCCAGCTTGCGGAAATCGGGAATTTGGCAGGTCTCCCACAGCAGCCGCACCATGCGCCGTCCGCGCGCCATCCTGCGTATGTCGTCCTCGCGCGACAATGTTTCCAATGTCTCAAGGTCCGTCGCGTCGGGGCCGCGCACCAATCCGGCGCGTGGCGGCGCTGCGGTCAGGGTGGCCAGCAGCGTGTCCAGCGTGGTGAAATCCAGTTCGGCGTTGCGGTAATAGAGCTGCTCCAGCGGCTCGAACTCGTGCCCCTCGACCGCGCGGACCAGGCCGTCATCGAGCGGCGGGCAGGTGGCGGTGGTGCCGAACGTCCCGTCGCGCATGCCGCGTCCGGCACGTCCGGCGATCTGCGCCACCTCGGCCGCCGTCAGCCGGCGCGGGCGGTGGCCGTCGAACTTGCTCAGGCGGGCGAAAGCCACATGGTCCACGTCCATGTTCAAACCCATGCCGATCGCGTCGGTGGCGACGAGGAAGTCGACCTCCTTGTTCTGGTAGAGCTGCACCTGGGCGTTGCGGGTGCGGGGCGACAGCCGGCCCATCACCACGGCGCAGCCGCCGCGACGCCGGCGGATCAGCTCGGCGATCGCATAGACCTCGCCGGCGCTGAAGGCGACGACGGCGCTGCGCGGCGGCAGGCGAACGAGCTTGGCCGGTCCGGCATAGGTAAGCTGCGACAAACGGGGCCGGGTCTCGATCTCGGCCTGCGGCACCAGGCGCTGCAGCAGGGGACGGATGGTCTCGGCGCCCAGGAACATGGTCTCGACCAGGCCGCGCGCGTGCAGTAGGCGTTCGGTGAAGACGTGGCCGCGATCGGCGTCGGCGCAGAGCTGGATCTCGTCCACGGCGACGAACTCGGCGGCGCGGTCGAGCGGCATGGCCTCGACCGTGCAGGAATACCAACGCGCGCCGGGCGGCACGATCTTTTCTTCGCCGGTGATGAGCGCGACAGACTTCACGCCCTTGCGCGCGACCATGCGGTCGTAGTTCTCGCGCGCCAGGAGGCGCAGCGGAAAGCCGATGATCCCCGACGAATGCGCGAGCAGGCGCTCGATGGCAAGGTGGGTCTTACCGGTGTTGGTTGGCCCGAGGACCGCCTTGACCCGGGAGGGGAAGCCCGACATTCAGGGATGGTTGGGCCTCTGCCGGCAGAATGCAAGCCGGGGGTTCCAAGGCCTGCAGGCCGCGCTTGCGTTGCCTTGCCAACCAACATGGATATGCAACACATCGGGCTGGGCTGATTCGAATCGGCGAATTGCATGGAGGTGTTCGATGTTCGACCGTGAACTGGACTGCCTCGTCGACGCCGCGCCGGACGGGGCCGCGGCGCTCCCGGTCTGGTCGGTGCGTCCGGACGGCCTTGGCGCGGCGCTGGCGGCACAGCCGGATCAGGGTGCATTCGTGCGGGCTGGCGGCTTTACGGCGGCACCGGGACAGCTTGCGTTGCTGCCTGGCAAGGACGGCCTGGCGGGCGCGTTGCTGGGCCTGGGCGAAGACCGGACCCCGTTCGCGCATGGCGGACTGCCGGCAGCTTTGCCTGAGGGCGCCTTGGTGCGGCTGGAGCCGGGCGATTTCAGCATGGATGACGCGGTGCTCGGCTTCTGCCTGGGCGCGTATCAATATACTGCGCATTCCAAGCCCCGTAGGACCATGGCAAAACTGCTGGCGCCGGCTGGGGCCGAAGCGGCACGGTCGGCCGCGCGCGCGACATGGATGGCGCGGGACCTGATCAATACGCCCGCCAACCATCTCGGCCCCAAGGAACTTGCCGACGCGGCCTTGGCGCTGGGCACGCGGTTTGGCGCGGCCGGGCAGATCGTGGCAGGCGAGCGGCTTGCGGCCGAGTATCCGGCGATCGCGGCGGTGGGCGCCGGTTCCGTGCGGCCGCCCCAGGTCGCGAGCTTCACCTGGCGGGGCAGCGCTGCCAAGGATGACGCGCCGCTGGTGTCGTTATGCGGCAAAGGCGTGTGCTTCGATACCGGCGGCTACGACCTGAAGCCCTCTGCCGGCATGTTGCGCATGAAAAAAGACATGGGCGGGGCGGCGTTGATGCTCGCTTTGGCGCAAATGGCGATGGAGGCGGACCTGCCGCTGCGTCTCGTTGTGCGGATCGGCTGCGTCGAGAACATGGTCTCCGGCGCCGCCATGCGCCCGTTGGACGTCCTGCGCACCCGGCGCGGGCTGAGCGTCGAGGTGGGCAACACCGACGCCGAGGGCCGCCTGGTGTTGTGCGACCTGCTCGCGGAGGCCTCGGATGAGCGCCCGGACCTGCTGCTCGACGCGGCGACGTTGACCGGCGCGGCCCGGGTGGCGCTGGGTCCCGACCTTCCGGCGCTGTTCGCGCCGCATACGCCGGCTGGCGACCGGCTGGCGGAGGCCCTAGTGGCTGGCGGCCACCGCTGCGCCGACCCGTTGTGGCGCTTGCCGCTGTGGCCCGGCTATGATCCCTGGCTGGCAAGCCCGATGGCCGACCTGAATAACGTTTCGAGCAAGCCCATGGCCGGCGCGATCACGGCGGCGTTGTTCCTGCAGCGATTCGTCGCGCCCGGAACGGTCTGGGCGCATCTCGATACCTACGCCTGGAATGATCAATCCCGTCCTGGCCGACCGGAAGGCGGCGAGGCAATGGGCCTTCGTGTGTTATTTTTATGGCTGCAAACATTAAATCACATTCACAAACACGTTAAGAGTGCGGGATGACTAGCCTGTGATCATTCATGGGGCTGGATTGCTTGCTAGACACTGTTAACGATCCGGGGTGTCACCAATTGAAAACGACCTGGTGGCCACCGCCTCCAAGACTTGCTTCCCCTGCTAACCGTTGCTTGGGTGAATAATAGCCCTGTCTAAAGAAAGGACCACGCCGTGGCAGCCAATCAATCAGCCGACCAGTCCGTCGGCATCCTGCGTGACACCATCGTCGCCCTTGTCCGGCGTGACGGGCCGGACCTATCGGCGCGGCAGCTTGGTGTTTTCTTGACCTGTTATTTGCAGGACGGCGCCCATACGGTGCGCGGCCTCGCTGCCGACCTGAATGTGTCCAAGCCTGCGATTACCCGCGCGCTGGACCGTCTCGGCGAACTCGACCTCGCCCGCCGCAAGGTGGACCCGATGGATCGCCGCAGCGTGCTGGTGCAGCGCACCCTGAAGGGCCAGGCGTTCCTGCGTGACCTGCGTGGGATCATGGTCGAAGCGACAGCCATCGCAAAGAAGCCAGCAGCATCGGGCAGCGGCACGCATGGCGAGGGTTCGCGTAAAAGCCATAGCGCCTAGTTACGTTAAAATAACGTGATAGGGCGGCTTCGTCTAGCCGCCTTTCACGCCGCCAGCAGTCAAGCCCGCGACGATTTCCTTCTGCATCAACAATGTCAGCAACAAGACTGGCGCGGTGACGAGTAACGCTGCTGCGGCCAGCGGCCCCCAGCTTACCTGCTCGAAGGTCAGCACATTATAGACCGCTACGGGCAGCGTCCTCGTTTCTCGGCCGGCAAGCACGATCCCAAATATGAAGTTATTCCAACTAAAGATGAATGCCAGGATCGTTGCTACGGTGATGCCGGGCCGGGCGAGCGGGAGCGCAACGTAGCGGAACGCCTGCCAGATCGTTGCGCCATCGACCAGGGCCGCCTCCTCCAATTCCGGGGGGAGGCCCTCGAAGAATCCGATCATGATCCAAACCACAATTGGGATCGTGATGACCAGATGCGTAATGATGATCGGCGTCAGCGTTCCGGTAAGCTCAAGCCACTGGAACAGCAGGAACAGCGGGATAAGGTAAGACAGGCCGGGCGTGATGCGGGCGACCAATATCAGCAGCGCCGCGCGGGTGGCTTTCGCCTTCGCGATCCCGTACCCCGCGGGAACTCCAATCAGCAGCGCTGCCCCGGTCGCAGTGAACGACACAATAACGGAGTTAAGGGTGTATTGCAGGAAATCGTTCTTGCGAAACACGTCGGCGAAGTTGGCGAGCGTTGGCGGGCGGGGGATGAACACCGGCGGGAAAGCCGTGTTGTCGACCTCGTTCTTCAGCGACAGCGACAGCATCCACAGGAACACGAATAGTGCCGGCGAGATAAGCAGGAGAACGCAGGCATAAAGCCCGACGCGCCCCATGATGCGGCGAACCCGGCGGTTCGTGGGCGTAGGCCGCGCGATGATGGCCTGGCTGCCCATGGCGCCGCTCAAGACAGCGCATCCCGCTGCCGGAAATGCAGCATGAGCAGCGTGACCAGCAGGATTAGGGCGAAGAACACCACGACGATGGCCGAGGCGTAGCCCATGTCGTAGAAGCTGAAGGCCTCAAGGTAGAGCAGAATGTTCAGCGTCTCGCTGGCGGTGCCGGGTCCGCCGTTGCTGATGACGAAGATGGTGTCGAAGGCTTTTAGCGCATCGATGCCGCGAATGACGGCGGCGATCATGATGAAAGGCCAGACCAGCGGCAGCGTGACATGACGGAACACCTGCCAAGGATTGGCGCCGTCGAGCACAGCCGCCTCATACGGATCGGCCGGCAGGCTGGCCAGGCCGCCGAGCACGATCAGCATCACCAACGGGGTCCACTGCCAAGTTTCGACCATCACGAGCGTCGGGATCACGGTGCTGCTCGCATAGACCCATGCGCTGGGCGGCAGGCCCATGCTGGTCAGCAAATAGTTCAGCACGCCGAGCTGCGGATGGAACATCATGGTCCAAACCAGGGCAATGGCGACCGGGGTGGCCATCATCGGCATGATGAACAGCGTGCGCGCGAGGCCGCGGCCAGGGAAGTTGCGATGGAACACCACGGCCGCGGCGACGCCCAGCACCATCGGCAGGATCACGGAGGCGGCGGTGAAATAGAACGTCCGCAGCATGGCCCAGCCAAACCGTTCGTCGGCCAGCATCCGGGAATAGTTGCGCAGGCCAATAAAGGTCCGGTCGCCGCCGATGTGCCAATCATGCACCGACATGAACAGCGTGAAGATCCAGGGGAACAGGATCACGGCGAACACGACGACGCCGGCCGGCACGATGAACGGCCAGTATTGCCGGGCGTAGTTGCGCCGCCGGGCCGGCTTGATACCCGCGGGCGCCTGCGCCCTGGCGCCTAGCGTCGTGCCCATGCTTCCCCCTTTTTGCCCCGGGTCAGGCCCGCGGCGTTCCGATCAGGCTACACGGGTTCGCCAGCGCCGACAAAAGGCTTCCGGTTGAAGGCAGCCATGGCCTTAACGGACGGTGAGCCTCAAGGCACGCGCATGTCGTTCATGCCGCACAGGTTGAGATGCCGCTTCTCGGTCGCTTCGCCGTTCGCATAGACAATCCGCACGTCATAGACGCATGGGCCGTTCGGCAGGCGCACGACATGGGCGGTGCCGGGGGCGACCGTGTCGTCGCCCAACCGGTCCTCCCCCCAATCGTCTTCGCCTTCAGCGCTGGCATAAACCTCGCTGACCGCGCTGCGCCCGCGATTGACCAGGCGGAAAGAGGGATCGTCGCCCGTCTGTTGGCGGCCCGGCGGCGTCGCGTTGCAACCGCCGGAGGATGGGAAGATGACGTTGTCGACATTGCAGGTGTTGAGTTCGCGCCGTTCATCCGATTGCCCGTTCGCATAGACGACGCGGATGTCGTAAACGCAGTTGCCGTCGGCCGGAAGACGGACCGGACCCGTCTGCCCCGGTGGGATCGGGCGGTCGGCAATGCGGTCGCGGCCCCAAGTGGTCATGCCGGCCGGGGTGGCATAGACCTGGTTGATCGCACTCGACCCTCGATTGACCACGTTGAAGGACGGGTTAGGAGCTTGGGCGGCGGTTGGCCCAGCAACCAACAAAGCGACAAGGGTTACAATTCGAAAACGTTGCAGCATGGTCGTATGTCCCTGATCGCCGCCAAGCCGATGATGGATCACAAATATGGCGTGTAGCTCCGCCTTACCACCGGCCCAACGACGCCCGGCGGGCGCGAAACGTCACGAACGCCACCCAGGCGAGCTGCGGCGGCGCCACGAGCAAAACGGGCAGCGGCTTCGCCCACCCCTGCACCGACACGAACAGCAGGCAGCACAGCCCGCCCCACAGGACGAACCCCCAATGCACCAGCGTAATCGCGGCAGCGTCCATGCCGGACCGGTGCGCGATTTGATACAGATGGCTCCGATGCGCCTCGGTCACCCGGTCGCCGGCGAGGACCCGGCGCACCAGCGTGAAGGCGACGTCGAACAGCACGCCGAACAGCAGCATCGGCACCAGCAGGAACGATAGGTCGACGCCCTGGAACCGCCCTGCCGCGACCGCCAGCACCGCCAGCACGAAGCCGCAGAACTGGCTGCCGACGTCGCCCATGAAGATGCGGGCGCGGGGGAAGTTGAACGGCAGGAAACCGAGCAGGCCGGACGCCAGCAGCAACGAGGCGAAATACACGAACCACCCGGCATACGCCGCCGCGATCGCCGCCAGGATAAGGCAGGCGATGGCCGACACGCCGGACGCCAGCCCGTTCAGTCCGTCGATGAAGTTCATGGCGTTGGTCGCGAACAGGATCCAGATCAGCGTCAGCGGCGCCGCTGCCCAGCCGAGATCGACCGGCCCCCACCACGGCAGGTTCAGCCGGGCCACCAATAGCCCGCTGCCGACCGCCAGCGCCGCCGCCGCCAACTGCGCGCCGAGCTTGATGGTGAACGGCCAGTCCAGCATGTCGTCCAGGAAGGCGACGACGGCGATGGCGGTGGCGGCCAGGATCACGCCGCGGAAATACGGGTCGGCGATCCGGGAGAACTCGGCGTAGCGATACAGCAGCGCGATCCCCACCAGGAACGCGCCCACCACCCCGACTCCGCCGCCCTTGGGCACCGCCCGCGTATGCGCCTTGCGGGCGTTCGGACGGTCGAGCACGCCGACGCGGGTCATCATCGACACCAATGCCGCCGAGAGCAAAGCGAGGCCGGCGCAGAACAGCAGGTGCGTCGCAAAGGCGTCTGTGGTCAATCGGGGCTTCCGGCGATGGGGGACTGCTAAGCGGCGCGGGGTGGGCTATAGGGTCCGGACGATGCCATCGCAACGCTCGGTCAACCGCATCCTGCTGAACGTCGCGTTGGACGGCGTGCTCGCCGCCCTGGCGACGCCGCTGGCGCGCTATATTGCCGACCCCGGCGGCGGGCTGCTGCACCCGCTGTGGTTTGTGGCCGGGGGGGCGGTCACGCTGCTGGTGGCCGGGCTGCCATTCCGGATGCCGCAGCAATACTGGCGTTTCTCGGGCATCGAGGACCTGGTGGGCCTGGTGGGCAGCAGCGTTGTCAGCGCCGTGCTGTTCGCGTTGCTGCTGGTCTTGTCCGGCTTCCCGCTGCCCACGCCGACTTTCCCCGTCGTGCACGCATTGACCCTGATCGTGGCGCTCGGCACGCCGCGGGTCATCTATCGCCTCCGGGTGGCCCGGCGCGGCGGGCGCGCGGCGGATGCCCAATCCGTGCTGCTGGTCGGGGCCGGGGAGGGGGCCGACCTGTTCCTGCGGGCGCTCGAGTACGGCGAGGGCCGGACCGCGTTCCGGGTTATCGGGATGCTGTCGGTTCGGGAAGGGCAGACTGGGCGCCGCATCCATGGCCACACGATCCTGGGGTCGATCACCCAGGCCACCGCGGTCTTGACCCGGCTGCGCAGCGAGGGCCGACTGCCGTCCGCGTTGGTCGTCACCCAGCCCGACCTGGCCGGCGCCCCGCTCGCCGCTTTGCTGGCCCAGGCGGATATAGAGGGCGTGCCGGTGCGCCGGGTGCCGCGTCCGACGGCGCTGCAGACCGCGGCGGACGGCGGTGCCGCGCTGGAGCTTGCCCCCGTCGTGATCGAGGATTTGCTCAATCGCCCGCAGGTGCCGCTCGACCGGGACGGCATGGCGCGCTTGGTGCATGGACGCCGGGTGCTGGTGACGGGGGCCGGGGGGACCATCGGCTCGGAACTGGCGCGCCAGGTGGCAGCGCTCGGCCCCGGCAGCCTGACCTTGCTCGACAACGGCGAATACGCGCTGTGGCAGATCGACCAGGAGCTCAACGAGGCGCATCCGGACGTGCCGCGCGAAACCGTGATCGCCGACATACGCGACGATCACCGCATCCGCGCGGTGTTCGAGCGCGTGCGGCCGGAGCTGGTGTTCCACGCCGCCGCGCTCAAGCACGTGCCGATGGTCGAGGCCAATCCGCTTGAGGGCCTGCTGACCAACGCCGTCGGCACCCGGCACGTGGCGGAGGCGGCGCGCGCCGTTGGAACCAACGCCATGGTGTTCATCTCGACCGACAAGGCGGTGAACCCCAGCAGCGTCATGGGCGCCAGCAAACGGCTCGCCGAGATGTATTGCCAGGCGCTCGACGTGGCGGCGCGGCGGCGCGCAGGCATGCGCTGCGTGACGGTGCGGTTCGGCAATGTGCTGGGCAGCACCGGATCGGTCGTGCCGCTGTTCCGCCGGCAGCTTGAACGCGGCGGGCCGTTGACCGTGACGCATCCGGACATGCAGCGCTATTTCATGACGGTGCGGGAAGCGGTGGGGCTGGTGCTGCAGGCGAGCGTGGTGGGCATGGCCGACGCGGCGCTGCCGACCGGCGCCCAGGGCGGCATCTTCGTGTTCGACATGGGCGAGCCAGTGCGCATCGTGGATTTGGCGCGGCAGATGATCCGGCTTGCAGGCCTGCATCCGGCGGAGGGGACGCCCGAACCGGGAGCGATCGAAATCCGCTTCACCGGGCTGCGCCCCGGCGAGAAGCTGTTTGAAGAATTGTTCCACGGCAGCGAGCCGCCGGTGCCGACCGGGCACCCGGGCCTGCTGATGGCCGCGCCGCGCACCGCCGACCCGGCCATCGTCGGCCGCGCCATCGACGAGATCGCTGCCGCCTGCCGGGCCGGGCAGGCCGGCTTGGCGCTGATGCTGCTGGGACGCATGATCCCTGAATTCGAGCACAACGCTGAGGGCGCGCCTGGACGGGTGCGCCTGCCTGGAGAGTAGCACATGGCCAAGCCTATCCCGTTCTTGGACCTGAAGGCGCAGCAGGCCCGCATCGCCGGGGCGCTCCGCCCGCGGCTGGACGCCGTGCTGGCGCACTGCCAATTCGTGATGGGGCCAGAGGTCGCGGAACTGGAGGCACGCCTCGCGGCCTATTGCGGCGCACGGCACTGCGTGGGCGTCAGCTCCGGCACCGACGCGCTGCAGATCGCCATGATGGCCGAGGGCATCGGACCCGGCGACGCCGTGTTCCTGCCGGCGTTCACCTACACCGCTACCGCCGAGGTGCCGCTGGTGCTGGGCGCGACCCCGGTGTTCGTGGACGTCGACCCGCGGGCGTTCCAGATCGACCCGGCGCATCTCGCCGCGCGCATTGCCGGGGTCCGCGCCGCCGGCCGGCTGCGCCCGCGCGCTCTGGTGGGCGTGGACCTGTTCGGCCAGCCCGCCGACTGGCCGGCGCTGAACCGGATCGCCGCGGCGGAGGGCCTGTTCACCCTGGACGACTGCGCCCAGAGCTTCGGCGCCGTGCTGCATGGCGCGCGGCTCGGCACCCAGGCGCAGGCGACCGCGACCAGCTTTTTCCCGAGTAAGCCGCTGGGCGCCTATGGTGATGGCGGCGCATTGTTCACCGACGACGACGGCCGCGCTGCGCTGTATCGCAGCCTGCGCAGCCATGGCGAGGGCACGACCCGCTACGAGGTCCTGCGCACCGGGATGAACGGTCGGCTGGACACGATGCAGGCCGCGGTGCTGCTGACGAAGCTCGACGTGTTCGACGAGGAGTTGGCGGTGCGGGAACGCATCGCGCAGATTTACGACCGCCGCCTGGGCAACGCGGTCGTCACCCCGGCCCGTGTGCCGGACAGCGCCAGCGCCTGGGCGATCTACGCCGTGCTGCTGCCGGACGAGGCGGCGCGCACCCGGCTGCAGGCCACGCTGCGCGACGCCGGCGTGCCGACCGCAATCTATTACCCACGTCCGCTGCACCGGCAGCCGGCCTATGCCGCCCACCATGACGGCGCGGACTTGCCCGTCTCGGACGATCTTTCGCGACGCATCCTGGCCCTGCCGATCCACCCGGACCTGTCCGCCGCCGATGCCGAGCGGGTGTGCGACGCGGTGACGCAGGCGCTGGATTGACGCAACCACCTCCGCATGCTGGCGTTTCCTGCGCATGAACCAGCCGAAGATACAGACCGACGATCCTCCCGCTGGGGGTGCCAGCCCCGACCATAACCCAACGGGAAACACGCCGCATGGCATTCCGAAAGGGCTTGAGGACAACGATGCCAAAGCGTCGCCCACCAGTGATCGCCAAGCCAGCGAGACTGCGCCGCGGGAGAGCGAGAAAAGCTAACTGTTCAGGGTGCGTGTGTTCCTGGATGTAGCGAACCGCACCCATCGGCAAGTCGTGCCCAAGATTGTCGCATCTGGTTTGTGGGAGGGCCGCGATAGCTAGGCCGGGCTTACCAGATCACCGATCACGACCACCGGCGCCTTGTTGCTGAAGTTGGGCACGTCGCCGAAAACCGGGCCGCCCTCGGCTGCCACCGCGGCCTTGAATTGCTCGGCCGTGTCGAATTCCAGGTTGGCGATGATGCTGTAGAGAGGCTTCTCGCCTGTGAGAGTGCCGACGGCTTTAAGCACGCGCCATCCCTTGATGCCGAACGGTTTGAACTTCTCGTCGACCAACGGCATGTGCTTCGCCATGTAGTAGTCGAGATCGAAGGTCGCGTCGTCGACGTTCTCATACAGCACGGTGATCGTAGTTGGCATTGCACGCTCCGGGCAGTTGGTTTCCAGACACGGAAGCAATGCTTGTGCCAGGTAGTGCTACCGCCGGCGGAAGCCCCCTATGTCTAGCGACGCGCATATGGGCCGAGGGATTAGCCGGGCATTTTGTTCATCCATAAGAAAGTCAGCTCATGCTTATTGTGGAACAGGTGGACCAGCCGCCCGCCGGGCAGCGCTGTAAAAGCGTCTGCGGCATCATGATCGGCTCCGCCCTGGAATTTTACCGTGCAGACGATGCGCCGCGCCGCTCCGTCCGCCATCCAGCGTTTCACCAATGACAGCAGCCGGGCCGGATAGGCGATCACGTCGCACACAAGCCAATCCACCGGCTCCGGCGGCAGTGCGAAGGCACTCTCGATCACCTGTTCGACGCCGGGCATCGCCGCGATGCGCGGGTCGAGTGGTGCCTTGTCCACCGCGCGCACCGACGCGCCCAGGCTGGCCAGCACCCAGGTCCAGCCGCCCGGCGACGCTCCAAGGTCGATGCACCGGTCGCCTGGGCCGGGATGGGCGCCAAACTGGGTCAACGCCTCCCATAACTTGAGGTAGGCCCGGCTGGGTGGCCCGATGTGGTCCTCCTCGAACCGGCACTCGCCGAGCGGAAATGGGCTGGATTTGGCCGGGCTGGCCAACATCACGCCGCGGTCCAGCAGGGTCCATGCGCCCAGATGCGACGATGGCGCGGGTTCGGGAAACCGCAACGGCCGGGCGCGGACCGGAGGCAGGTGGCCCTCGATCAGCGCCATCCGGCGATGGTCCTGGACGGCGTAGGCGGACCAGTTGCGTTGCTGCGCGCGCAGCAGGCTGGCAGCGGCCTTCACCGACGGAATGGCGTGCTGCTGCGGCGCGGTCCAGACATCCAGCGCCCAGACGCTGGCGTAGGGCGGGTCCGGCGACAGCGCCAGCCGGCCATGCCAGCCGGCCACGGCGACACCAGCCTGGGCCAGTTCCTCCGCCAGCGGACGCTCCAGGCCCTCGGCGGCTAAATAGGCGCTGGCGACCGGCGCTGCCGCGGTCAATGCTGAGGCGCGGGCCGGATCGCGGACAGGCCCAACAGCAGCCAGCCCAGCATCAGCAGGGTGCCGCCGACCGGGGCCAAGACGCCCAGATGCGGCCCGCCCAACGCGCCGGCATACACGGTGCCGCAGAACAGCAGCACGCCGAGCGCGAACGCCCCGCCCGCCGCGTGGACCAGGCGTCCGCCGCGCGCGCCCCAGATCCCGCATCCCACCAGCGCCAGCGCGTGCCAGCCCTGCATCTGCACAGCGGCGCCTATGGCCCGCGCCTCGCCCGCGTCGACCGGCAGATGCGCCGCCCCTGCCGCCGCAGCCACCGCCAGCAACCCGGCCAGCGCTCCCAGTGCCACCCATCCGCGATACGCATCCGTGATCATAGCGCCCGTTTACCTGCTGCGGGCATGTTCCGCCACCGCGCGCTTCAGTGTAGATTAAGGCATGCCCCGCGGAGACTTGTTTCCCGAGATCGGACCGTTCGAAACCGGCTACATGCCGCTATCGGGCGGCCACGTGATGTATTGGGAGCAGGTTGGCGCGACCCACGGCCAACCGGTGCTGTTCCTGCACGGCGGCCCCGGCGCAGGCGCAGGCGCGGTGCATCGACGCTTCTTCGACCCGCATTTCTGGCGCGTGGTCATCTTCGACCAGCGCGGCGCCGGGCGTTCGCGTCCGCTCGGCAGCCTGGCGCACAACACCACGCCCGACCTGGTCGCCGACATCGAGACGCTGCGCCGCCACCTCGGCATCGAGCGCTGGCTGCTGTTCGGGGGATCGTGGGGTTCCACCCTCGCGCTGGCCTATGCGCAGGCGTATCCGAACCGGGTGCGCGGGCTGGTGCTGCGCGGGGTGTTCCTGGGGCGGCGGACCGAGGTCGAATGGTTCCTGCATGGGCTCGGCGCGGTGTTCCCCGATGCGCACGCGGCCTTCGTGGGCCACTTGCCGCCGCATGAACGCCAGGACGTGCTCGGGGCCTACCTGCGGCGGCTGGTTGACCCGGACCCGGCGGTGCACATGGCCGCCGCGCGCGCCTGGTCGGTCTATGAAGGCTCCTGCAGCACCTTGCTGCCCAGTCCCGACACGGTCGCGTCGTTCGCGCAGGACCGCACGGCGCTGGGCCTCGCGCGGATCGAGGCGCATTACTTCGCGCATGACCTGTTCCTGCCCGAGGGCGGGCTGCTGGGCGGCATGCACCGGATCGGCCATCTGCCGGCCGAGATCGTCCAGGGCCGCTACGACATGGTCTGCCCGGCGCGTACCGCCTTCGAACTCGCCGCAGCCTGGCCCTCCGCCCGGCTGACCGTCATCCCCGACGCCGGGCACTCGGCGCTGGAGCCGGGGGTGCGCCGCGCCTTGGTCTCGGCAGTGGAGCGGTTCCGCAGCGTCCGCTGATCATGCATGCTCCGGGGATCAACGGGGAGGGACGCATGAAAGTCGCGGTCATCGGGTTGGGGTCGATGGGCATGGGAGCGGCGCTCAACCTGGCAAAGGCCAGTCACGAGGTCGCCGGGTGCGAGATCCGGCCGGAAGTGTGGCCTGAACTGCAGGCGGCTGGCGGCGCTTGCGTCGCGGCGCCTGCCGAGCTTCCCGGAGAACTGGACGCGCTGGTCGTCTTCGTGGTGAACGCCCTGCAGGCGGAACAGGCGCTGTTTGGCGAAGCGGGCGGGCTGTCCCACGTCGTCGAGGGCGGCGTCGTGCTGTGCTGCACCACGGTGGCGCCCGAGGCCGCCCGCATGCTGGCGGCGCGCGTGGCCGAGTCCGGACGGCTGTTCCTGGATGCGCCTGTCTCTGGCGGCGCGGTCGGCGCCAGAGGCGGCAGCATGACGGTCATGGCCAGCGGCAGCCCGGCCGCGTTCGAGCGCGCGGCTCCGGCATTGGAGGCGATGGCGTCCAAGGTCTGGCGCCTGGGCGAGGAACCCGGCGTCGGCAGTACCGTGAAGATGGTGAACCAATTGCTCGCCGGCGTGCATATCGCCGTGGCTGCTGAGGCAATGGCGTTGGGCATCCGCGCCGGCGCCGATCCGCGCACGCTGTTCGAGGTCATCAGCTCGTCTGCCGGCAGTTCCTGGATGTGGCAGAACCGGGTGCCGCACATCCTAGAGGGCGACGACACGCCCCTGTCGTCGGTGAACATCTTCGTCAAGGACCTCGGGATCGTGCTGGACCAGGCGCGGGCGCTGACCTTCCCGTTGCCGATGGCGTCCGCTGCGCACCAGCTTTTCCTGGCCGCCGCCGCCGGAGGGCATGGCGGGCGCGACGACGCCTTCGTCATCCGGGTCTGGGAGGCGCTGGCCGGGATCGCCCTGCCGCAAAAACCGTCGTGAAATCCTTCTTCATCTCAATTTAAGGATTTCGCGTCTAATCCTCGTTCTCGGCACAGCGCGGCTGGCCATGAACGGGGATAGAAGCATTGGCAACACTGACGGTGGGCATCCACCAAACATTCCAGCGCATCGCAGACGCGGTCGCAGCGTCTCGCGATGGTGACGTGATCGCGGTTCAGGCAGGGACCTACATCAACGACTTTGCAACCATAACCCATAAAATCACGCTGCAAGGCATTGGCGGCATGGTGAAGATGATCGCGACATCAGCGCCGACGAACGGGAAGGCGATCCTCACGACCGACAACGACGTCACGATCGATCATTTCGAGTTTTCAGGCGCGAAAGTGGCCGACCAGAATGGCGCGGGCATCCGCTACGAGGCGGGCAACCTCGTCATCACCAACTCATATTTTCACGACAACGAAAACGGCCTTCTGGGCGCTGCCGACGCGAACGGGACCATCACCGTGAAAAATTCCGAGTTCGGCCATAACGGCAATGGCAACGGCCTGACCCATAACATCTACATCGGCGTCATCAAGCAGCTCACGATCCAGGACAGCTATTTCCATGACGCGGTCATCGGGCATGAGATCAAGAGCCGCGCGCTGAATACGGTGATCACCGGGTCGCGCATCCAGGACAACTCCGGGAATGCCAGTTACGCGATCGACCTTCCGCAGGGCGGCAACGCATTGATCCAGGGCAACGTCATTCAAAAGGGCGTCAACGCCCCCAACCCGGTCATCATCGCGTTCGGCGAGGAGGGCGGCCTCAATCCGAACTCGTCCTTGGTGGTGCGCGGCAACACCATCGTGAACGACGATCCCAAGGGGATCGCGGTTTGGAACGCCACCGGGGCCAAAGCGACGATGGACGGCAACCGGGTTTTTGGCATGGGCGGCGCACCAGGCAACCGCGGGACGGTCGGGCAGACTGGCACCACGGTATTGTCCGCCCGCCCGGCGCTAAGTCTCGCATCGCCGGTTGGCACTGGGCAGGCCACCCTCGTATTCAGCCTGTCCGAAGACGCTTGGAAGGGCGACGCGCAGGCTTATTTCCAGTTGGATGGGAAGCAACTCGGCGGGATGCAGGCCATTACCGCGTCGCACGCGCTGGGCCAGGTGCAGAAACTGTCGTTCCTCGTCCCGCTGTCAGCAGGTCCGCATACGGCTTCGGTGGTGTTTGCCAATCATATGGACGGCGCGACATTGGCGGCTTCGCGCCACCTCTATGTGAATGCGGTTGACCTGGGCGCGCAGCACCTTGCCATGGCGGCGCCAGTTCGGGTGAACGGAACAACGTCGTTCGCCATTCCGGCCGTCCCCGCGCCAGCCTTGGGCACGATCCCCGTGATCAACCCCCTGGCGCACCTCACCTTGCTGCCCACGGCCGCATGATGGGGCAGCCGCAAGACGCATGCAGACCCTAACCGGCCAGCGCCGCAGTGACCCGGCGGGCAAAGGCGGCCGGGTCGGTTGGCATGTCGCCGTCCTGCACCCGCGCCAGGTCGAGCAGCGTATGGGCTGCATCCGCAAGGTCCGCGCCGCTCTCTGCCCGGTCCGCCAGGCTGCGGATCAGCGGATGCCGCGGGTTCACCTCCAGCACCGGCGGCATACCCATGCCGGTTTGGCCATGACGCCGCATCAGTCGCTGCATCTGCAGGTCCGGCCCGAACCCGGGCGCGGCCAGCACCACCGCGCTGTCCACCAGCCGGTCGGTCGCACGCACGTCGCCCACCGCGTCGCCCAACGCCGTTTTCAGCGCCGCCGATAGCTTCTCGACGTCGGCCGCCTCGCCCTCAGGCTCCGCCACCACCGGCAGCTTGGACAGGTCGGGCGCGCCCTGCGTCACGCTGCGGATCGGCTTGCCCTCCCATTCCGACAGCCGCTCCGGCCAGAACGTGTCGACCGGGTCGGTCAGCAGCAGGACCTCGACCCCGCGAGCCTTGAACCCCTCCACCTGCGGCGACCGCGCCAGCGCGTCGGCGTCGTCGCCGGTCAGGATGTAGATCGCCTCCTGCTCAGGCTTCATGCGCCCGACATAGCCGTCGAGCCCGGTCCAGCCCTCATGTCCGGACGCCCGGAACCGCATGAGCGCCGCCAGCTCCTTGCGATGCTCGTTGTCCTCCCACACGCCTTCTTTCAGCACCGGGCCGAAGTTCTCCCACAACTTGGCGAAATCCTCCTCGTCCTTGGCGCGCGTCTTCAACTCGCCCAGCACGCGGTTGGTCACCGCCTTGCGTATCCGCGCCAGCACCGGCGTCGCCTGCAGCATCTCCCGGCTGACATTCAGCGGCAGGTCCTCGGTGTCGACGACGCCCTTCACGAAACGCAGCCAGGACGGCAGCAGCCCGGCCTCGTCGGTGATGAACATGCGGCGGACATGCAGCCGCACCCGGCTTTCACGGGGGCCATCGACCGGCTCGAACGGACGCGAGCCCGGTATGAACAACAGCGCCGAATACTCCAGCGCGCCCTCCGCCCGCCAATGCAGGGTGGCCCAAGGCTCGTCGTATTGGCCCAGATGCCGGTAGAAATCCTTGTACTGCTCGGGCGTGATCTCGCTTTTCGACTTGCGCCACAGCGCGGTGCCGGCGTTGGCGGGCCGGTCCTCGCCCTCGGTCGCGACGGTGATCGGCACCGTGATATGGTCCGCCCACTTGCGCACGATGGTCTCAAGCCGGATCGGTTCCAGGAACTCGTCCGCATCCGGCTTCATGTGCAATAGGACACTGGTGCCGGGCTCGTCCCGCGTCGCCGGGGTGAGGGTGAAGGCGCCGGCCCCATCGGACGCCCAGGTCCATGCCTCCTCCGACCCGGCGCGGCGGCTCGTGACCTCGACCCGTTCGGCAACCATGAACGCCGAGTAGAAGCCGACGCCGAATTGGCCGATCAGGCTGACCTTTTCGTCGGGCTTGGCCGCCGCCGCTTCGGCGCCAAACCGGCGCGTGCCGGACCGCGCGATGGTGCCAAGGTTCGCCGACAGCTCCTCCTTGTCCATGCCGATGCCGCTGTCGGCGATCAGGATGGTGCGGGCCGCCTTGTCCGGCACGATGCGGACGCTCGCGTCGGGTGGCAGCGCCAAAGCGGGGTTGGTCAACGCCTCGTAGCGACGCCGGTCGGTGGCGTCGGCAGCGTTGGCGACCAGCTCACGCAGAAAGATCTCGCGGTCCGAATAGAGCGCGTGGACCACAAGGTCGAGCAGGCGGCCGACCTCGGCGCTGAATTCATGGGTCTCAACGTGGACGTCGCTCATCGCGGTCTCCCAGGGCTGTCGCGGCGTCGCCTTATGCCGTGCCGCCCCAGGCTTTTCAACCAGGCGCCCGCTTGTCAGGTGCCCTGGGTGTCCGCTCCGCTTCCGCCGCCGGAAACGCCGGCGCGGGATGGCGCGTCGGCGCCGGGTTCGACGGTGCGGGACATCGCAGCGATCTCGGCGTCGTTTTGGGGTGCAGCATCGGCGGCAGGCGCGGGATCACCGCGATGCTCCTGCAGGACCGCGACCACCGCGTCGGCGTCGATTCGCTCGGCCTCGGCAAACAGCCGGTCGGCTTCATCCGCGTCGCCGTCCGTTTGAGCACGCAGCGCCCGTTCCGCCATCTGCCGCGCCGACGCATGCTTGCCGCCAACGCCGTCGCTCTGGTCCAGCTCGTCGCTCATGACAATCCTTTGCGAATATATCGCTTCACTCGGCCGCTACGGGCGCCGGGGCACGCCGCCCTAGCAGGCCCTGCACGACGAAGATCATCACCCCGGCGAACCCAAGCGAGGCCGCGAGGAACAGCATCGGCGTCAAGTTGCTGCCGGTGCTGTCCTTGATCCAGGGCACGACGTTCTGCGCCACGAACCCGCCAAGGTTGCCAACCGCATTGATGACGGCAAGCCCGGCGGCGGCGCTTGCTCCGCTCAGGAAGCTGCTGGGCAGGGTCCAGAAGATCGGCTGGGCGGAAAAGATGCAGGCGGCAGCGACGCAGAGCAGCGCGAATTTCGGCACGTCGCCGGGCACGACGACGCTGCCGACCAGGCACGCCGCGCCGATCGCGACGGGGATGACGATATGCCAGGTCTTCTCCCCCACGCGCTCGGAATGGCGCGGCACCCACCACAGCGCAACGGCCGTGACGGTCCAGGGCAGGATGTTGATGAACCCGTTCATTGTGTTGGAGACGCCGAAGCCCTTGACCACGGTGGGCAGCCAGTAGCTGAGCCCGTAGGCCGCAAGCGGGAACCCGACAAAGGTCAACGCTAGCAGCAGCACGCGTCCGTCGGCCAGGGCACGCAGCGGGTTGGCGTGCTCCACCTTCCCGGCCCGGCGGTTCTCCGCTGCGATGGTGTCCCGCAGCCAGGTTTTCTGCCCGGCATCCAAGAACTTCGCCTGCTCGGGGCCGTCCGGCAACACGAAAAAGGTGACGAAGCCCATGAGCACCGCGGGGATGCCCGTCGCGAGGAACACCCACTGCCAGCCATGCAAACCGAACGTCCCGTCCAGATCCAGCAAGCTGCCGCAGATCGGCGCGCCGATGGCATTGGCGATGACGCTGAAGATCATGAACCAGCCGACCATGCGTGCCCGGTGCCCGAATGGCATCCAGATTGTCAGCAAATACAGCACACCGGGGAAGAAGCCGGCTTCGCACGCGCCAAGCAGGAAGCGAAGGACGTAGAACATCGTCGTGCCGGTCGTGAAAGCGAGCGCCACGGTCACGAGGCCCCAGCTAAACATGATGCGGGCGAACCAGCGCCGTGCGCCGACCCGGCCGAGGATCAAATTGCTCGGCACTTCGAATAGGAAGTAACCAATGAAAAACAGAGAGGCGCCGAGGCCATAGGCGGATTCGGAGATGCCGAGCTGCCCCAGCATCTGCAGCTTGGCGAAGCTGATGTTCTGGCGGTCGACATAGGCAATCAGATACATCACGCCGAGCAATGGCATGACCCGGCGCAGAAAGAGCCCGATCGTCTGCTGCTCGATGCCTTGTGCGGCAACAGACCCCAATTGGGGCGAATACGTTTGCGCCATCGCCGTTCCTCCAAATCCGCTGTTTTGAACGGGTTAGGGCATCAAACGCGGGGTGTCGAGGGGGGAGGGTCCAACGGCGGAAAACCGCACGGAATGAACCTATGCCAATCCCGCCCGTTATAAGCGTCGGAGGCGATGCATATGGTCGAAATCCGAACGTTGGACCCGCACGATCCGCTGCCCGAGGGACGCACGCATCGGGTTATCGTGCTGCGGCGGTTCGATGAGGACGATCCCCGCCGGGTCATCACCGAAATTACGTTGACGGGTGCGCCCGGGCATTCCGAGGTTGCCAGGCCGGTGCGTGCCGATGGGAAGGCTATGTCACTCGACGAAGCGGTTGCAGCGGCGCAGAACGTGGCGGAAACAGAAGGCGTGCATGAAGTGTTCGTGCTGGACCGCACCGCCGGCCAACTGGAGCACGATGTGATAGATCATGCGGGGGACCATAGCTTTCCCGGCAAGAAGCTGGATGACAGCGACCCCGAGGAGGATGAAAAAGGTTCGGATATGCGCGACCGGCGGCCCTGAATTCGGCCAGAATGCGCCTAATTCTCGCCACACGAGAGCATTATTTCCCTGAATCCTCAAGTATATGGTGGTTAATCACGTGGCTGTGAAGCGCTTAAGCCTTCTCGCTCTTGTCATAAGTCGCGATGACTACCTTTCCATATCGGCGGCTTTGCCTATGTTTGCCATCCTACCACAAGGCCCCCATTCCGGGCGCGGCCGCCAACCAGAAGAGAACTCCTGATGCCTGATACCGGGCTGGACGCGTCCACTACGGGACGACGTGTTGGCGTGCTTGTCGTTGGCCTCGGCGGCGCTGTCGCCACCACAGCCGCAGCGGGCATCGAGATGCTGCGCGCCGGATCGAACGACATGGCGGGCCTGCCGCTCGCGGGCGTTGGCGCTCCTGGCATTGCGGCCTACCGCAACCTGCACTTCGCCGGTTGGGACCTGCACGGCGAGGACCTGGAGAATGCGGTGCGCGAGCATCGGGTGCTGGACCGGGATCAATCCGAGCTTGTCGGCCCGGCGATGCGCGGCATGACGCCGTGGCCCGCGGTCGGCAGCGTCGATTTCTGCAAGAACGTGGACGGCGTTAACAAGGTCGTCGCAAAAACGCACCGCGAGGCTGTTGACCGCATCCGCGACGACATCCGCCGTTATCGCGAAGCTTCGGGGATCGAGAACCTCGTGGTCATGAACCTGGCGTCCGTCGAGCGTTGGCCCGATAAGGCCGCGGCGGCGCTGCATACGCCAGAGGGCTTTGAGAAGGGCCTGGACGCCAGTGACCCGGCGATCAGCCCGGCCATGCTCTACGCCTATGCCGCCATCGTCGAGGGCGTGCCCTATGGCAACTTCACGCCGAGCCTCGCCGCCGATATCCCGGCGCTGACGACGCTGGCGCAGCGCCGTAATGTCCCTGTGGCGGGCAAGGACGGCAAAACCGGCCAGACCTTCATCAAGACCGTGCTCGCACCGGCGTTCCGCAGCCGCAGCCTGTATGTCGAGGGTTGGTATAGCACCAATATCCTGGGCAACCGCGACGGCCTGGCGCTGGACAACCCGGATAGCCTGGCGAGCAAGCTGAACACCAAAGGATCGGTGCTGGAGAACATCCTCGGCTATCCCGTCGAGGATCACCTCGTCGACATCCGTTATTACAAGCCGCGTGGCGATAACAAGGAGGCATGGGACAACATCGACCTGGTGGGCTTCCTGGGCCAGAAAATGCAGATCAAGGTCAACTTCCTCTGCCGCGATAGCATTCTGGCCGCGCCGCTGGTGATCGAGATCGCCCGCGTGCTGGACCTGGCGCGCCAGCGCGGCCGAGGCGGCATCCAGGAGCAGCTTGGCCTGTTCTTCAAGGCGCCGATGACCCCCGCCGGCAAGCGCGAAGAGCACAGCTTCCCCGTGCAGGAGCGAGTCCTTCTTGATTGGCTCGCGGCTTAAATCAGCCTTCGGGCGGCGCAGTCAGGTGCTGGATAGCGTGCCTGGCGAGGCGGCAAGCCTAGCTAGGCTGGTGCCGCTCGCGACCGAGCTTGGCGACCTCAAACGCGTCCGGGATGCGTCCAGTCCAGACAGCATGGCCTCACGGCTGTTCCGGCGGGCTTGGGGGGCAATGGCGGCGGGGCAGGACGTTGCCGCCGTCGCTTTGCTCACGACGGCCAGCGCCATCGCCGCCGCTCGGCTTGGCGGCATCGACCGGGGCGTGCTGCTGGTGGCGGGGCTGACGAACGCCGAGGCGACCGCGATCCTGGCACGCTCATTCGACGAGGTCGCCGGCCCGGTTGATCCCGCGCTCGCCGAGCAGCTTCGCGATCATCTCGATCATGCGTTCCTGCCAGGGCCAGCCCCGGAGTTCGCCGAAGCGCTGATACGCCAGCCGCGTGCCGGCGCGACCTGCCCGGGCAAGCCGCGCATCATCCTGGAGCCGCCGGAAAACCATGGCGACCACTGCTTGGTCGTGGCGGTGCTCGCGGCCGTGCTGGCGCCCCGCTATGGCGCCGACCCGGCCACCGCGTTCCTGGCTGGCATGGCGCATCATCTGCACAACGCCCATCTACCCGATAGCGGGTTCGCCGGCGAGATGCTGCTTGGTCCGCATCTTGGCCCGATCATGCAGACCCTGTTCGCCCGTGAGCTCGCGACCTTGCCGGGGCCGTTGTCTGCTGCCACCGCCGCGGCGCTGGCGACCATCCCGGACGCCACGGCCCCAGTCGGCCAGGCGTTCCACGCGGCGGACGTGATCGACCGCGTGCTGCAGATGCGGCATTACGACCAGGTGGCCCGCTTCACCATCGACCAGGCATTGGACGATATGGACCTCGTCCATGCCGGCCCGACGCAGAGCTTCCATCGCGCGGTGCTGCAGGACGCCAACCTGCCGTGACCCGCTGGCCCGATGGCGCGCTGTCCAGCCCGGTGTCCGGCCAGGCACTGCACGCTGACACGCTGCACTCTGTCGCCCACGGGCCGGAGCGGTGGCCGGTCATCGCCGATATCCCGTTCTTGCGGGCGGACCGCCGGACGCTGGCCGACGCGGCGCTTGCGGCGCTCGATGCAGGCGATGCGGAACATGCGCTGGTGCTCCTGTTGGGCGACCAGGACAATTGGGCGCGCACCCCGCCACCCTCGGCGGCGGACTGTGCCGCCCTGGTCCGCGAGGCCGGCACGCTGACGTTTCGCGCTGCCATGGACCGCTTGGCGTTCGGGGCCGTCGGCACCTATTTCGCCCATCGCTGGTCCGATCCCACCTTCCTGTCCGGCCTGGCGCTGGCGGAGGCGCATTGGAACGCCCCGGCCTGCGTGTTCGAGCTGGCTTGCGGCGCCGGGCACTACCTGCGCGAGTTCGCCCGGTTGGCGCTCGCGGTCGCCGGGGCCGACATCGTGTTCGCCAAATTGTGGCTGGCCCGGCGCTACTTGGCGCCTGATGCGCGGCTGGTCTGTTTCGATGCCGCCGGGCCATGGCCGCTTGCCTCGGGGTTTGCCGATCTCGTGTTCTGCCACGACGCCTTCTATTTCCTGCCGCATAAGCCGCACGTGGCGGCGGAGATGCTGCGCGTCGCCGGGCCAGGCGGCCGTGTCTTGGTCGGGCACGCGCATAACTCCCTGGTGGACAACTTATCGGCCGGCGAGCCGCTGCCGCCGGCAGGCTACGCCGCGCTGTTCGGGACGCCGTTGCTCTATGATGATCGTGAGCTGACCCAGGCTCTCATCGAAATGCGGGCGCCCGTGCCCGGCAGCGCCGCCATGATCGCCGATGCGCCGGCGGTGGCACTGGCGACCGGCGCCGCTGAACCGCGTCCGGTAGCGGGCGGACTGGCGATGCCTCCCGTCGGAGCCGCGCTGCGGCGCAACCCGCTTTATGCCGGACCAACGATCCAGTGGCCATCCGAGCGGTATGAGCGCGAATACGGCCCGCTCGCGACCTATCCGATGCAGACGGACGTCCCCGAACAGGCTGTCGCCGGGGCCGACCCTGCGACCGACCGGCTCGCCCGCCGCCGTGTGCTGCTGGACTTGCCGCCGCGATGGTGAAGTCGGGGGTGAACTGGGGCATCGCCGGTTGCGGCTGGGTGGCGCGTGACTACGCCGGCCCGGCAATGCAGGCTTCCCGCAACGGACGCCTGGCAGCCCTGTTCGACCCGGCGCCGGCATCGCTGCAACAGGCCGCGAAGCTGTTCGGCGTCCCAGCCCACGCGAGCCTGGACGATTTCCTGGCGACCCCCGGCCTGGGCGCGGTGTATGTCGCGGCTCCCAATCACGC
The DNA here is from genome assembly GCA_964236715.1 of uncultured Acetobacteraceae bacterium. Lineage (GTDB taxonomy): Bacteria > Pseudomonadota > Alphaproteobacteria > Acetobacterales > Acetobacteraceae > CAHJXG01. The sequence goes on from CAXSGE010000007.1 coordinate 43,287, forward strand.
CCATCGCGCGCTGGTGGAGGCCGCGGCCAAGGCCGGCCTGCCGGTGCTGTGTGAAAAACCGATGGCAACCACCATGCCCGACGCCGAAGCCATGGTCGCGGCCTGCAACCGCGCCGGCGTGCTGTATGCCACGGCGTTCGACCAGCGGTTCCACGCCGCGCATCGCACCCTGGCAGCATTGGTCGCCGAAGGCCGGCTCGGCACCGTGACGGCGATTCGCATCGTCTATGCCTGCTGGCTGCCGGCCGACTGGGCGGCTGGAAGTGGGGCGGCTGGAAGTGGGGCGGCAGGCGGGGCGGGCGACAACTGGCGCATCGACCCGGCCCGCGCCGGCGGCGGCGCTTTGATGGACCTTGCGCCGCACGGGCTCGACCTGTCGTGCTATCTATTGAACGAGCCGCTGGTCGACGTCGCCGCCATGGGTCAGGCGCGCGTGCATCACTACACCGTCGAGGACGGCGCCCTGCTGATGGCGCGGTCGCGGTCCGGGGTCATGGTGCAGATGCATGTTGCCTATAACTGTCCGGAAACCCTGCCGCGACGCCGATTGGAGGTCGTCGGCACCGCCGGGCAGGTGATCGCGACGGACACCATGGGGCAGACGGCGGGCGGCACGCTCGAGTGGATTGACGCCGCGACCGGCGTGGCCCAGGCCGTTCCGGTGCCCAACGCCGGCCGCTCCCCGTTCCTTAATCAGGTCGAGGCATTCGCCGATGCGGTCCTGGGCGTAAGCCCCTTCCCATTTCCTGCCGTGCACGACCTCGGCATCATGTCGCTGGTGTTGCGGGCGCAGGCGATGGCCAAGCCGCCGGGGGTGCGCGATGCCGCTTAGGCCCTATTCCTGCACCAATTGCGGCCATTGGCAGCGCTATTTCGCTGTGCCGCCGGACTGCCCGATTTGCTCGGACGTGCGCAACGACCTGCCGGAGGACGGCTGGGAGTTCCTGACGCCGGAGCAGGTGGCGCCCCGTCTCACGCATCACTGGCGCGAGGCGATCCCGGGCGTCTGGGAGTTCTGGTCCACGCCGCGTTATGGGCTGGACGGCCATGGCTGGCTGTTGACCTATCCGGACGGCAACGTCGCCTTCGAGGCAGCGCCGCTGTATGACGACGCGCAGTTGCAGAAAATTGAGGAGTTGGGCGGCATACGCTGGCTCGGCAGCAGCCATCCGCACGGCTATGGCGCGCTATATCAGCTCCAGGACCACTTCAAGCCGGACCTGCTGATCCAAAAAGACGACCTGCAATGGACCAAGGCGTTCCGCGTCACCATCCCGTATGACGAGGTGTATGAGATACGCCCGGGCCTCACGCTGCATCATACCGGCGGCCATTACGAAGGCCACTCCGTGCTGCACGACGTCGAGCGCCGGGCGATCTTTTGCGGTGACGCGCTGAAGATAGACTTCGATCCCGACGGCACGGCGCAGCGCATCTCATGCCACAAGGCCTACCATAAGCAGATCCCGCTCAGCCGCGGCGAGGCGCAGCGCTACCGCGACGTGTTCGAAAAGCTCGATTTCACGGCGGCGTTCACCCCATTCGAGTATGCCACCGGCCTCAACACCCATGCCGCCCTGAAGCTGCTGGACGAGGTCATCAAGGGCCCGCCCTTCACCCGTCCCATCCAGATCGAGCGATGACCAAGCACTTCTTGCCGCCTACGCTGCCCGACGCGGCGGTCGCCTATGTCGACTCCATGCCGGAGGGCCGGGTCGAGCTGTTCTCGCTGACCCCGCTCGACCGCACCGGCGTGTCGTGCTGGAACGTCATATTCTTGAACGGGGACGGCACGCGCTGGCATGGGGTCGCGCCGCACGGCGTCGGTTACGGCGTGGACGATGACAGCGCCATCATCGGCACGACCGGCGAACTGGCGGAGGCGGTGCACTCCGCGACCGAGATCCACCGGATGGAGCGGCGCACTGCCAGCTACGACGCGCTTCGGGCGGAGGTTGGCGCCCGCAGCGTCGCCGACCCACTGACATTATGCCTGCCCGCCGGCAGCCCGGTCGACGGCGGCACGACGCTGGAATGGGTGCCGGCCCGGCGCTGGCCCGGTGGCGAGACGGTATGGCTGCCGATCGACATCGCCGCGTGTTCGGTGGGCGACCTGTCCCCGGGCTACGTGCCGTTCACCACGCCGATCACCAACGGCCTCGGCGCCGGCCCGACACTTGATTTCGCAATCGGGCATGGCCTGTGCGAGCTGCTGCAGCGGGACGGCAACGGCCTCGGCTTCCGCGCCATGGACCGCGGCATCGCGCTCGACCTGGGCGACGGACCCGCTGACCCCCGCACCCGCGCCCTGCTGGACCGGCTACGCGGTCTCGGCATCGACGTGCTGCCGAAGTTCGCCTCGACCGAGTTCGGCACTGCCAACGTGTATTGCGTCGGCGCCGAGCGGGACGGCGTGGCGGCGCCTTATCCGATCATGGTGACGGCCTGCGGCGAGGCGGCGTCGCTCGACCGGGAGCACGCGCTGCGGAAAGCGGTGTTCGAGTTCGCCGCCGCCCGGATGCGCAAGGTGTTCAGCCACGCGTCGCTCGCCGACATCGCGGGCGTCGCGCCGCCGGGCTATTTGGACCGCTTTCGCGCCTATCACACGCTCGGCGGCGAAGAAAGCCGCAGCCTGCGCGCCATGATGGAATGGCTGCGGTTGGACCAGGCCGCATTGAAGGGCAGGCTCGCCGATACCGTGCTGTCCCGCAACAGCGTGCAGCGCTTCGACACGCTGCCGACCTGGGACGGCCCGCTTTCCAGCACTGGCCTGGTCGAGGAACTGGCCCGCCGCTTCGCACAGTCCGGCATGGAAATCCTGTATCTCGATTACTCGCCGCCGCATGCGCCCGGCGTCCACGTGGTGAAGGCGGTCGTGCCCGGGCTAGAGGTCGAGACCATGAGCTATCACCGCATCGGCGAGCGCGGCGTGCGCAAGCTGCTGGAACGTGGCAGCCCGCTTGCCGGCCTGGGGCCGCCGCCGCCGGGCGCTGCCCCGGTCCGGTTGCCGGCTGGCGCCATGGAGCGCCTGGGCGGCCCGGCGTGGCTGGACATCGCGGCGGTGGACCGCATCGTCGGCGGGCTGTATCCCCTCTATCGGGAACCCGAGGTGCACAGCGCACCCATTGCTATGGAACGGCCTTGACGCTGCGATTCGCCTACAACACCAACGGCGCTGCGAACCATCGGCTTGACGACGCCTTGGCGCTGATTGCCGACGCTGGCTATGACGGCGTGGCGCTGACGCTCGACATCCACCATCTGGACCCGTTCGCGGACGATTTCGCCAATGAGCGGCGGCGCGTCGCGTCGCGGCTGCGGCAATTGGGCCTGGGCTGCGTCATCGAGACCGGCGCGCGTTTCTTGTTGGACCCGCGCGCCAAACACGAGCCGACGCTGCTGACCGCCGACCCTGCCGGCCGTGCCCGGCGGGTGGAGTTCTTGTCCCGCGCGCTTGAGGCCGCGGCCGAAACGGGTGCCGACGCCATGTCGTTCTGGGCCGGCGTGCCCAAGCCAGGCATTTCGACCATCGACGCGCGGGCCTGGCTGCGTGAGGGCGCCGAGCAGGTCGCGCGCCGCGCCGAGGCCCTAGGCGCCACGGCAGCGCTGGAACCCGAGCCCGGCATGTTGGTCGAGACCGTCGACGACTGGGCGGCGCTGGCGATCCCCGGGTTGAAGCTGGCGCTCGACACCGGGCACTGCATCGTCACCGGCGAGCGTGACCCGGTCGCCGCGGTCGCGGAGTTCGCGCCGCATCTCGGCACCGTCACGGTCGAGGACATGAAGCGCGGCGTCCATGTTCACCTGCCCTTCGGCGAGGGCGACATGGACGTGCCCAGTGTTCTGCGTGCCCTGCAGGCGGTCGGTTTCGACAAACTGGTCTGCGTCGAGATGTCGCGTGAGAGCCACCGCGCCGACACCATGATCCCCGCCTCCCTCGCATACCTGAAGGCAGCCAGTTGAGAATTTGCTTCATCAGCCGGCGCTTTTTCCCGGCGATCTCGGGCATGAGTGTCTATGCGCTCAACCTGCTGCGCGAGCTGGCCGCGGCCGGGCATGACGTGACCATGATCAGCCAATATCGCGGCGATGATTTCGGCCGCCGGGTCTATGGCGGCGGCCCGCCCCCCGCCGTGCCCGGCGTGCGCGTGATCGGGCTGGAGCAGGTCGGTGAACAGGACGGCGGCGACTTCGAGCGCGACGTGGCCAATATGGTCGCCGTCATCGTGGCTGAACACGCACGCCAGCCTTTCGACGTGCTGCACGCGCAGTATGGCTATCCCTGTGGCTGGGCCGTGCTGGAGGCGTCGCGCATCCTCGGCGTGCCAAACGTCGTCTCGATCCAGGGCGGCGACGGCCATTGGGTCGGCAGTTGCTGCGAGACGCACCGGCTGGCGATGACCCGGGTGCTGGACCACGCGAACGCCGTGCTGATCGGTTGCGAGTCGTTCGCCCAGGAGGTCGTGCAGCGCTTGGGCACCGACCGCGCCCGGTTCACCATCGTGCCCGGCGCCGTCGACGTCGACCGATTCCATCCGGCTCCGGCTCAAAATGAACATAATCCGCCGGTGATGCTGTATCACGGACGCGTCGACTCTCGGAAAGGCGTGTTGGACCTGCTGGACGCGGCGCGCCAGTTGCGGGCGACCGGCGACCGGTTCCGCCTGCTGATCTCCGGCATCGGGCCGACCTATGACGAGACTGCGGCGTCCATTCCGCTCCTGGGCCTGCAATCATGCGTCGAGATGACCGGCTACGTGGACTATGCCGATGTGCCCGCGGTCTATCGCCGAGCCGACATCTTCGTGTCGCCGACCTATGCCGAGGGCTTCAGCAACACCATCCTTGAGGCCATGGCCAGCCGGCTCGCCGTCGTGTCCTGCCGGTCGGTCGGCGTGGTGGACTGCATCCGTGACGGCGAGAACGGCTTGCTGACCGAGCCCGGTGACCGGAACGGCTTGGCCGAGGCGCTGCGACGGGTCCTGCGGGATGGCGCGCTGCTCGGCCGGCTGGCAGATGCGGCGCTTGAGGAATGCCGGGCGGTCTATTCGTGGTCCAAGGTCGGCCATCAGATCATGGACGTCTATGCCGCGGTGGCCGGGCAGCCTCCCGACCTCGCCTGGCCGCCAGAATTGCCAGTCACCCCCTGCCGGTTTCGCGCCGAGCCACATCTATTGTAGATGCCGACCGCGCTGTTCCTGTCCCCGCATCTGGACGATGCCGCGTTCTCATGCGGCGGGCTGCTGGCGCAGTTGGGTGACGCCGGCTGGCGCACCGTGATGGCAACGGCGTTCACCGCCACCGTGCTGCCGGCCACGGGCTTCGCCTTGGCCTGCCAAACCGACAAGGGGCTGGGTCCGGACGTCGACTACATGGCGCTGCGGCGGGAGGAGGACCGGGCGGCGGCCAATATCCTCGGGGTGTCCGACCTGCGCTGGCTTGGCTTTCCGGAGGCGCCGCACCGCGGTTATGCCGCTGCACACGAGCTGTTCGGGGCAATCTTGGCCGGGGACGAGGTATGGCGTCCCCTGGCCGACCAGATTTCGGCCCTGGCCGATGAGCTGCGGCCGGACCTCGTGTTGGCGCCGCAGGGCCTGGGGAACCACGTGGACCATCGGCAGATGATCCATGCGGTGGAGCACGCCGCCCCGCAACACCTTGCTTTCTACCGGGACACGCCGTACGCAATCCGCAACGCTGACGCGGTTCCGCATGTAAGCGGACCCGAAATGCGGGACTGCGTGTATGGGATTGCGGACGGGCTCGACCGCAGGATCGCGGCATCGTGCGGCTATGCCAGCCAAATCGGCTTCCAGTTCGGCGGCCCGGCTCCGCTCGCGGCGGCATTGCGGGACTTCGCGGTGCGTGAGGGCCGGGGCCGCCCGGCGGAGCGTTTCTTGGCGGTTCCGGGTGCTGCCATGGAACTGCTTTCCGGCAGCCACTAGGCGGCCATAATGTAGGGGTTAGATCATTGCTGTCGCACCTCTCTCCAAGGTACAGGCCGCAACGGCAATGAAGATGCAACCGCTCCACGACTCCATTCGGCTCGACCAGGCTGCCGCAAGCCTATGCCAGGTGAGTTTGCTGCGCTCTGCGATGCCGTGCTGGGTGCGTCGGGCGGCGTTCGTCGTCCCAGTTGGCGGCGCCACGGCACTGGCGGCCGGGCTCGCGACGTATCTGACGGCCGGGATCGCCGACCCGTTGCGATGGCCGTTGCTCGCGCTGCTGGCGGTCAATGTCCTTTATCTGGCGCTCACCGGGTGGCCGACCGTGCTGGGTTTCCTGGCTCGCCTGTCCGGCCGCACGTTGCAGGTTTCGGCGGCGCCATCCGGACAAAGCCGAACGGCGCTGGTGATGCCGATCCATCACGAGGACCCGCGCGCAGTGTTCGCCGCGGTCGAGGTGATGGTGCGGGCAGTCAACGATGCGAAGCTGCGCAACATCGACCTGTTCGTGCTGTCCGATACGCAGGACACGGTCGTCGCCGCAGCGGAAGCGCGGGCTTTTGCCGCGTTGCGCGCGCGGACGGCTGCGGGCTGCAAGCTGCATTATCGCCGCCGGACCAGCAACGCCGGACGCAAGGTTGGCAACCTGGCCGAATTCTGCGCCACATGGGGCAGCGGCTACGACTACATGATCGTGCTCGACGCCGACAGCCTGATGGGACCCAGCGCGATCGCCACGCTGATCGGCCTCATGGATGCAAACCCGAATACCGGAATAGTGCAGACGGTGCCGTATCCCGTAGGACGGGAAACGCTGTTTGCCCGGGTGCAGCAGTTCTCTGCCCGGCTATACACGTCAATGCTGGTTGAGGGCCTGACGTTCTGGCAAGGGGGTGACGGCAACTACTGGGGCCATAACGCCATCGTCCGCATTGCGCCTTTCGTCGCGCATTGCCGCCTCCCGGTGCTGCCAGGGCCGGAGCCGTTTGGCGGCGAAATTCTGTGCCATGACGTGGTCGAGGCCAGCCTGATGCGCGCGGCCGGCTGGGATGTATGGGTCTTGCCCCAAATCTTGGAGAGCTTCGAGGCGCTCCCGGCCAACCTGGTCGACTTCGCCAGCCGCGAGCGCCGCTGGTGCCAGGGCAACCTGCAGCATTCCGGCCTGCTGCGGTATCCCGGGCTTCGGCCGGTAGGCCGATTCCACTTGGGATACGGCGTGCTGCACTACGTGTCCGGCCCGCTGGCGGTGCTGTTCCTTGGGCTTGCGACGCTCGATGCGGCGCTCGGCGGCGGCTTCGTGCCCGCGGTGTTGCTGGGCGGTGGCGCGGCCCATGCGGCGCTCGCCGTATTGGTGTTGGCGCTGCTCTATGCCGGCAAGCTGCTGAGCCTGGGGGCGGCGTTGCTCGACCCGCGGGTGGCGCGGTCCTTCGGCGGGCGCAGCCGCCTGCTGGCCAGCGCCGTGCTTGAACAATTGGCCGCGCTGGTGATTTCGGCCCTGCTTATCGCATTCTACACTCAATACGTCGCGGCGCTGTTGCTTGGGCAAACGGTGCGATGGGATGCGCAGCCGCGCGACGACCGCGGCGTATCCTGGGCGGAGGGCTGGCTGCGGCTGCGCGGCACGCTGCTTGCGGGAATCGCCTGGTTCCTGGTCCTGCTGCAGGCCGATGCGGCGCTGTTGGCGTGGTGCGCGCCGCTGCTGTTCGGGTTGGTGCTCGCGCTTCCCTTGGCGATCTTGTCCAGCCGGACGGCCCTCGGCGACCTGGCGCGGCAGATGGGCCTGTTCATGACGCCCGAGGAGTTGGCGCCAGCCCCGATCCTGCGCGCATACAGCCGGGCAATGGCTGGGTCGCTGGTTGCCGAGCGTCCGCACCCTGCGCTGGTTGGGCTGCAACTGGCGCCCAGCAGCGCCGATGGGGACTGACGCTATGCGCCGCATCCTGTTTGTCCTGCTCATGCTAACCGGGCCGGCATGGGCGCAGTCCACGGTGTCTGCCGAAGATGAGGAAGCGATACGCGGCGTCATCACCCAGCAGATCGAAGCTTTCAAGCGCGACGACGGCGACGCTGCCTACGCCTTTGCCTCGCCGCATATCCAGGAAAAATTCGGCGACCCTGGCCGGTTCTTAGAAATGGTGCGGCGCGCCTACCCCGCCGTGCACCGGCCGCGTTCGTTGGATTTCACCGAACTGCTGGTCGGCGACGGCACGATCGTGCAGCAGGTCGAGCTTATCGGCCCCGAGGGTGAGGCGCAGTTGGCATTGTACTCGATGCAGCGGGAACCGTCTGGGCAGTGGCGGATCGACGGTTGCATCCTGGTCCGGAGCACACGCACCGGTTCGTGAATCGTTGTGGAATTGCAAGTATTACGATATTGTACTTGCAGACACGAGGAGCACGAAGATGCCTGCAGCACGCACGCGCCTGGCCACATTAGCGGGAATCGCAGCCTTTGCCGCCCTGTCGGCTTTGGTGCCGCACGCTCATGCCCGCACGCTCGAAGTCGGTGAGGGCAAGGCTTACAAGATGCCGTCGCTCGCCGCCGCCGCCGCCCGGGATGGCGACGTGGTCAAGATCTTTCCCGGCGAGTACTTTGACTGCGCCGTATGGCAGGCGGACAAGCTGGTGGTTGAAGGAGTCGGCGACGCCGACAAGGTTGTCATCACCGATAAGACCTGCAACGGCAAGGCGCTGTTCATCACCACCGGTGCCGACGTCACGATCCGCAATCTGACCTTGACACGCGCCCGCGTGCCGGACTCGAACGGCGCCGGCATACGCGGCGAGGGCGAGAAGCTGCTGGTCGAGGGCGTTCGCTTCATCAACGACCAGAACGGTATCCTTACGGGCGTCGAGGGCTCGACCATCATCGTGCGCGATAGCGTGTTCGAGCGGAACGGAACCTGCGAAAAGTCCTGCTCGCACGGCATCTACGTCGGCAATTCAAAGCTGCTTCAGGTCGAGCGGTCGCATTTCAGCGACACCCGGCAGGGCCATCACATCAAGTCGCGCGCGGAGCGGACCGAGATCATCGGCAACACCATCACCGACGGGGCCGAGGGCACGGCGAGCTATTTGATCGACATTCCCAATGGCGGCTCGGTGGTGATCCGCGACAACACCATGGAAAAGGGGCCGATGGCGGAGAACCGCAGCACGGCCATCGAGATCGGCGCGGAGGGCGTGACGCAGCCCACCCGGGAGATCCTGATCGAGAACAACACTTTCCGCAACGCCGGCAGCTACGACACGATGTTCGTGTCCAACTTCACGGCGACCGAGGCCGTGCTGCGCGGAAACCACGTCTCCGGCCGGGCCAAACCGCTGCGAGGCGACGGCGTCGTGACCGCGGCGCGCTGAACAGCGATGCGTGCAGCTCTTTGCGCCGCCGCGATCATGGCCGCGACGCCGGCGGGTGCGCGGACCCTGGGAGTGGGGCCGGGCCAGGAGTTCGACCTGCCGTCCCACGCCATCGCCGAGGCTCAGCCCGGCGACGTCGTGCTCATCGAGCCCGGCACCTATTTTGATTGCGCCACCTGGGTCGCGGATGCCGTCACCGTGGCGGGCCGCGCGCCCGGCGTCGTCTTGTCCGACACCACCTGCGGGGCAAAGGCGATCTTGGTGATCCGCGGCAACGACGACATCGTCCGCGACCTGACCCTGGCGCGTGCGCGGGTGCCGGACGGCAACGGCGCTGGCATTCGGCTCGAGGGGCAGTCGCTGCTGCTGGAGCGCGTGCAGTTCGTGAACAACCAGGTCGGCGTGCTCTCCGGCATCGGCGGGCCGGGCGCGATCCGGGTGGTGGAGTGCCGGTTCGAGGGCGGGGGAGTGGCGGGCGATCGGCCATCGGTGGCGTTGTCGGTCGGCGAGGTGGCGCTGCTCCAGGTCGAGCGGTCGGTGTTCACGGGAGTGAAAGGCAGCCAGGTCGGCTCGGCGGCGACCGAGACCGAGCTGACCGGCAACAAGATCGCCACGTCCAGGCTCGCCGTCTCTGCCGCGGGCGGCAGCCTGCTGCTGGAGGACAACGTGCTGGAGCTCTCGCCAGACAATGAGGCGCATCAGGCGGCGGTGTTGGCGAACGGAGCCACCAGCGTCGTCATGCGGCGGAACCGGCTGCTGAATGAAACCGGCCGACCGGCTACCTTGCTGCTGGACTGGACGACAGGCGCACCGGCGTTGGAGGATAATGTGGTGGCTGCCTCCGACCGGGAAATCGCGTCCGATGGCATTTGGCGTCACCGGAGCGGCGCAGCGTTTCAGGAACTGAAGAATGCCGTCCGAGGCGCGCTCGGTGTGGTGAAGCGGCAGCTTTCGGGAAGATGATCGCCCGCGGAGCGGCGCTGGCGCTCTGTCTGGGGATTGGCATGGCGTCGGCGGTGGCGGCGCCAAGCCGTTGGGACGACTACCAGCTCATCATGTGGCAGGACCATGATGCGGCCGGCATGGCCGGGCTGGCCCGCATGGGGTTCACTGGCGTCAAGCTGCGCGGCACCGGCGGACAGATTGACCCGGCTGCCGTCGCGGCACGGCGCAGGGCAGGGCTGCCTTGGTATGTCGAGAACATCGCGACCGATCTTTTTGCGCCATACCACCGCGCCACGCCGGGCAAGTCCGTCTCGTGGCTGTTCGACGCGGCCCGGGCACGTCGCCAGCAGGTGCCGGATGACCTGAGCGTTTTCGTGCGTGAGCCTGGCCTATCGGACCCGGCCTGGCTTGCCGCCGTCGCCGCGCGGCTGGACGCCGTGGTCCGCAGCCAGGCGCCCGACCGTCCGCTGTTTTATAACCTTGGCGACGAGACCGGGATCGGGGATCTTTCCGTCAACTGGGACTTCGACACGGCGCCGGCCTCGATCGCGGCGATGCGGGCCTGGCTGCGCACCCAGTATGCCGACCTCGACGCGCTGAACCGGCAATGGGGCAGCCATTTTGGCGCGTGGGACGAGGTCGTGCCGGAACTCACGGACGACGCCATGCGGCGCACGGACGACAATTTCTCGGCCTGGGCGGACTTCAAGGCGTGGATGGACGTCGCCTTTGCTAATGCCGTCCGTGCCGGGACCGATGCCGTGCATCGCGCCGACCCGGACGCGCTGGCCGCGATCGAGGGCGCGCAGGTGCCGGGCTGGGGCGGCTACGACTATGGCCGTCTGGCCGATGCGGTGGACGTGATGGAGATCTACGACAGCGGCAACTCGCTGGAGATCGCGCATGGCTTAAACCCCGCGTTGATCCCGCTTCGCACGATATTCGAAAACGGGCCGCGCGCGACCCACGCCGCCTGGCGCGACCTGCTGCGCGGCGGGCGCGGCATGATCGTGTGGGACGAGCAGGACGACACCGTGACGCCGGCCGGCGAGCCCGGTCCGCGCGGGCGGGCGCTCGCGTCGCTCACTGAGAGCCTCCGCGTCGTCGCCCCGGCCATCATCGCCAGCCAGCCCGCGCCGGGCGGCGTCGCAATGCTGTATTCGCAAGCGAGCTTCCGAACGCGCTGGATGCTCGATCAGCGCCCGCGCGGCGCCGGGTGGTCCGACCGCGATGCGGAGCGCGAGCTGGACGACAACGCCTGGCGCGCCGCCCGGCGGCAGGCGGCCGGGCGCTTGGGCGAACTCGGGATATCGCCGCGGTGGCTATCGTCGGAGTTGCTTGAGGGCGGCGCATTGCAGGATACGGCGCTGCGCGTCCTGATGCTGCCGCACTCGATCGCGCTATCGGATATCGAGGTCGACGAGATCAGGCGCTTTGCCGCGCGCGGCGGCACGGTGCTGGCCGATACCGAACCCGGCGTCTTCGACCAGCATAGCCGCCGCCGCACCGCTTCCCCCTTGGCCGGGATCGCGATGATGCCGCAGGTCGTGCGCCCGGACGCCGAACCGTCGAGCGCCGCCGGGCTGGCCGCATTGGCTGGCCTGCTGACCAAGGCTGGAGTCGTGCCGCGCATTGTGCTGACGGGTCCCGACGGCCAACGCGCCACCAACGTGGATGCGCATGTGTTCCAGGATGGCGCAGTCGGGATCAATGCGTTGCAGGCCATGGTACCATGGGGTGCGCCGGGCGTAGTGGGCATGCAGCTTGGGTCGCCCGGCTTTATCTACGACATGCGCCACCCGGGTCCGCCACGATGGTCGGATCGGCGTGACATCGGGCTTGATCCGATCGAGCCCACGATCCTGGCGGTGTCGGCCACGCCGCTGCCGGCGCCCACGCTGGCGGGTCCCGACCATGCCGAGCCCGGCGCGCTGCTCACCTGGCGCGTGGGCCTGGATGGGCCGACGCCGGCCGATGCCCACGCCATGCGGGTCGAGCTGCTGGACCCGGCCGGCGTCCAGGTCCGTCCGCTATCGGGCGTATTGCGGGTCGCATTGGCCGGCGCCGACTGGACAGTCGTGCTGCCGCCCTCCGCAATGCCCGGCGAGTGGTCGATCCGGGTCACCGACAGCTTGTCTGGGCAGTCGGCCGCCCACGCCCTGATTGTCGGGCCGCGTCATGTCTCCTGCAGCGCTTCGGCAGGATTGCAGCCCCCGTGCAACCCGAGCCCGCTCTCATCGGTTGATAGCGCTGACCTAGCAAGAGGGGGACACCAATGACCGAGACGAGCCAGACGGAAGCCACGCAGAAGATGTGGTCGATGATGAAAAGCATCACATTCGCCATGTTGACCACCGAGGACGACGACAACCTGCGCGCCCGTCCCATGGTGGCGGCGCAGAGCGACTTCGACGGCACGCTTTGGTTCTTCACCCGCGCCAGCAGCCACAAGGTGGAGGAAGTGCAGCAGGACCAGCGCGTCGGCGTGACCTATGCCGACCCCGGCAAACAGGACTACGTCAGCCTTTCGGGCAAGGCGCGGCTGGTGCGGGACAAGGCCGCGATCGACGCGCACTGGGGCGAGTCGATGCGCACCTGGTTCCCGAAGGGGAAGGACGATCCTGAGATTGCCTTGCTGAAGGTCGACGTCGCCATGGCCGAATACTGGGACGCGCCCAACAGCACGATGGTGCATGCCTATGGCTACGTGAAGGCAGTCTTGACCGGCGCTCCGCCGAACCCGGGCGGCAACGAGAAGGTCAGCTTCACCTAGCGCCGCGCCTCATGCCCGGCCGGCCGCCGGGCATGACTCAGCACGACGATTCGCAGCAGGATGCGATGCACGGGGTTATTCCTTGATGGTCGCTTCGACTGCGGCGGCGATGGCGAACAACCGGGCGTCGCCGCCGGTCTCCCCCATCAGCATGAACCCGACTGGCGCGTCGCCGGGGCGCTGGGCGGGCAAGCTGATGCTGCAGCGGTCCAGAAAGTTGGCGAGGGACGGGTTGCGCAGGACCAGGCTGTTGATCCGTGTGTAATCGGCGTCACCGGCGAAGGCGTCCAGACGGGGCGGCACGATGGGACAGGTCGGCAACGCGACCGCGTCGTAGGGGGCGGTGGCGGCGTCCATGCTGGCGCGTATCTCGGTGCGGGCCGCCTGCAGCACGATCAGCTCGGCCCCAGTCATGGCCGCGCCGCGTTCGATGCGGCTGCGCACCCGCGGGTCGTAGCCGTCCGCCTGTTCGGCCAGCAGCTTGCGGTGCCAGGCATACGCCTCTACCGGCGCCAGCCCGCCCCCAGCATTCGCCATCGCGATCCGCTCGAACTGCGGCAGCGGCAAATGGGTGATGCGCACGCCGAGCGTGGCCAGGCGGTTGAGCACGCGGCCGAACGTCTCGGCCACGACGGCATCGACGTCGTCCATGACCATGTTGCCCGGCACCGCCAGGCGCAGCCCGCGCAACGGCATCGGCGCGGTCGCGCGCGGCAGCTGCCCGGCCAGCACGGCCCCGGCCAGTACGGCATCGACGATGGCGCAGCATTGAACGCTGGGCGCCAGCGGGCCGACGCTGTCGAGCGAGGGCGCCAGCGGCAGCACGCCGTCAAGCGGCACGCGGCGCGCCGTCGGTTTGTAGCCCACCACGCCGCAGAACGCCGCCGGTATTCGGCAGGACCCGCCGGTGTCGGTGCCCAGCGCCGCCAGCGCCATGCCGTCCGCGACGGACACGGCGGCGCCGGAGCTGCTGCCGCCGGGGATATGGCCGCCCAGCCCGTCGCGGTGCCGTTTCCAAGGGCTGCGCGGCGTGCCGTGATGCGGGTTGATGCCGAGGCCGGAGAACGCGAATTCCGTCATGTTGGTGCGGCCCACCGGCACGAAGCCATGGGCCAGCACGCGCGACACGACGGCCGCATGGGCGCTGGCGGGCTTGGCGGCGGCGAGCACGGTGCTGCCGGCGGCGGTCGTCTCCCCGGCCACGTCGAACAGGTCCTTCAGGCTGATGGGCAGGCCGGCATACGGACCCGGGGCGCGGCCGGCTCGGCGCAGGTTGTCCATCGCGTCGGCGCTGGCCCGCGCCTGTTCGCCATAAACGGCAATGAAGGTGCGCGCACCTTCGCCCGAAGGGTCGGCGATGCGTTCGAGGCACGCCTCCGTCAGCGCACGCGCGGTGGTGCGCCCGGCGGCGAGGGCGGCGGCGGCTTGGGTCAGGGTCTGCATGGGCGCAACCCTGACCCTCGCTTGACCCGGGGGCAAGCCCGCGAAACAGTGTTTCGGCCATCCACTCCGTCGAGGTTGCCATGAGTGATAAACCTGTGCGGCCTGTTCTGCTGACCGGCGCCAGCGGTGCGCTCGGCCGCGTTTTGGCGAAGCACCTTGCGGGCTTGGGATGGAAGCTTCGGCTGACCGACATCGCGCCGTTTCCGGACACCGTGCCGCCGGGCGCACGCTTCACCGCCGCCGACCTGGAGGACGGGGTTGCGATGCTGCGCCTGGCCGAGGGCTGCGGCGCCATCCTGCATTTTGGCGGTATCTCGGTCGACCGTCCGTTCGAGGAGGTGCTCGGCCCGAATATCCGCGGGCTGTATCATATCTACGAAGCGGCAAGGCGGGAACGCGCCCGCGTCGTGTTCGCCAGCAGCAATCACAGCATCGGCTTCCACGAGCGCACGACCGTGCTGGACGCCGATTGCGACTTCCGGCCCGACAGCTTCTATGGCGTTTCCAAGGCTTACGGCGAGCTGATGGGCCGGCTGTATTGGGACAAGCACGGCGTGGAGAACGTCAATGTCCGCATCGGATCGAGCTTCCCGGAGCCGCGCGACGACCGCATGCTGGCGACCTGGCTGTCCTATGCGGACCTGGCCCGGCTGATGGAGCGATGCGTCATGGCCGGGCCGGTCGGGCATTGCGTGGTCTGGGGCGCATCGGCCAATGCGCGCATGACCTGGTGGCGGCATGACCAGCGGGCGCGCGTGGGGTGGGCGCCGAGCGACAGCGCGGACGGGTTCGCGGGCCAGCTCGCCGGCAAGACGAGCGGCAACGCGGTGTCCGAACGCTACCAGGGCGGCGGCTATTGCGCGGCTGGCTACTCGCGGGAGGCGCCGTCGCCGGCGGAGTTATTTCAGGATTGAACGGCGGCGACATGGAGTCGGTTGCCGTCATTGGCGCCGGCCCGTCCGGGCTGATGGCGGCGGAGCATTTGGCGCAGGCGGGCAGGGCGGTCGCGGTCTATGACCGCATGCCGTCGGTGGGCCGCAAGTTCCAGTTGGCCGGGCGCGGCGGTTTGAACTTGACGCATTCCGAACCGCTGACTTGCTTCCTGGACCGCTACGGCTCGGCCCGGTCCGTGCTGGCCCCGGCGATCGCAGCGTTTCCGCCCGATGCCTTGCGGGCCTGGTGCGCCGGGCTGGGCCACGAGACGTTCGTGGGCAGCAGCGGCCGGGTGTTCCCGCGCTCGTTCAAGGCGACGCCGTTGCTGCGCGCCTGGCTGGGAAGGCTGGCCGCGCTGGGCGTGCGGTTCCACATGGGCCATCGCTGGGTCGGTTGGGACGATGCGGGCGCGCTGCGGTTCGTGGCGGCGTCCGGCGAGGTCCTGGTCCGCCCGGCGGCGACGGTGCTGGCGCTGGGCGGCGCGAGCTGGCCGCGAATGGGCTCGGATGGCGGCTGGGTCGACCTGCTGCGTGCCCGCGGCGTGGTGGTGGATGCGCTGCGCCCGGCCAATTGCGGCTTTCTGCACGCATGGTCCCCGGTGTTCCGGGCACGCTTCGCCGGCGAGCCGCTGAAGCGCATTGCGGCGACGTTCGGAGGCGTGACGGTGCGTGGCGAGGCCACCCTGACCGCGGACGGGATCGAGGGCGGCGTGATCTATGCGTTGTCCCGCGCACTGCGCGACGCCGTCGACGCCGAGGGCAGCGCTACGTTGTTGCTGGATTTGCGTCCCGATTTGGATGCGGCGGCATTGGCGCAGCGTTTGGGCGGGCACGGCCAGTCGCTCGCCAACGCGCTGCGCAAGGGTGGGTTGGCTCCGGCCGCGGCCGGGCTGGTGCGGGAGGTTGATGCGGCCGGCCTGCTCGCGGAACGGGTGAAGGCACTGCCGCTCCGCCTTGTTGGCGCCCGGCCAATCGAACGCGCGATTTCCTCCGCGGGCGGGATCGCGTTGGCCGAGTTGGATGCCGGCTTCATGCTGCGCCGGCTGCCGGGGGTATTTGCGGTGGGCGAGATGCTGGACTGGGAAGCGCCGACCGGCGGCTATTTGCTGCAGGCAGCGTTCAGCACAGGCGTAACCGCCGCGCAAGGGCTCAGCTCGTATATGCTGTAACGTTGGTCTGCATCGGTGCACCTCACGTTGATCCCTTGGGGCAATCGCATTTGCCCCCCCCCAAGCCAGTTCCGTATCCGAGTCTTCCAACGCTACGATCCAAAGCAAACCTCCGTAGCCCTCCTGGCGCTCGCCGCAGATAAAGGGCAAGGTTCGAGACGTTTCACATTGAGTGTGTGTCGGAGGCTACCGATGGTGGATGCGGTCAATCCGGCTGATATCTGGCCTCCATTCGGTGCGTTCTCGATGGCCGTGATCCAGGGTGACGGCCAGATTGTTCATTTGAAGGGCCAAGTTGCTCTCGACCAACACGGAAAGGTCGTTGGCGCTCACGACATGGGTGTTCAGGTTCGCAAGGTTCTTGAAAATATCCGAAACGTGCTCGCGAGCATGGGCGGCCGAATGGGTGATGTTGTTTCGCTTGTCCACTATGCGACCGATATAGAGCAGTTCATGGGCACGGGCGACATCCGCAAGGAGTTCTTTGCCGTCCCCTTCCCGGTGACGACGACGGTTCAAGTTGGCCGGCTTTACCACCCCGACTTGTTGATCGAGATAGCCGCTGTTGCCGAGATACCGCGTGAGCGCTTTCGTCGCCCCTCAAGCTGAGCCAAGGGTTTGTTCAAAACCAAACCGGTCATGCGACGTGGCCGCTGGTCCAAGGCAAGGCCTGACCCAACACCCAGCCTTCCCAGCGTCGCACCCAGGGATCGTTCGGGATCGTATCGGGCTGCCGCCCTGCGAGCACCTGCAGCAGGCACAACAGGCCAAGAACACAGTCCATGCGGTCCTCCCCGGCCGCGTCCTGGCCGAAGCCGTCGGCCATCGAACGTTCAAGAGCCGGGTCCGGGGACGCGGACATCCCAGCCATCACTGCCCTGATCGCCGGCGCAAGCGCCAAGCGGTCCGCACGACGCCGCTTGCTGCCGCCCATGCGCAGCCCGAGTTGCCGCATCGCCTCGGCAGGATAGGTTTCCGCCACAACGACCCGGTTTGCCTGCAACAGCGGCAGCAACGCGCCGTCGAATGGCCATAGCGCCGGCGGATGCGGCCCGGCCAGCGCCGGCAGCAGCATGTCCCGCCACGCCGCCATCGCCGCCTTGCCGGTTTGATTGGCGCCCAAGGTCCAGAACAGCGGCGCTCCCGCCGGCCGGTCCGCGGTCGCCGCGTCGCACAGGCGCGATAGCCCGGCCGCGCTGTCCAGGCCGAGCGCCAAGGCGTGCGATAGCCGCGTCATGCCGCGTATGCCGCGCATGGGGTAGAATGGGCGCCCTGGCCCAACCTCGTCCAATGCGCCGCAGACCGACAGAAAGCCGGGCCGGTCGGCAAGCCCGCGCAGGAAAGCCGGAAAATCGCTGTTGCAATCAAGATGCCGGGCGGCATAGGCGCGTGGCAGGCCAATCGGGAAATCGACCCCGAGCGCCACCGGCCCGCCATCGGCAAGGGCGCCCAGCCGGTCCAGCAAAGTCGAAACCTCCCCAACCGGCTCGACGCTCAATCTCCAGCCCGCCTGCGGCAGCGCCAGCGCCATCCAGCGCTTGCCGGGATTGACGCTCCAATCAGCGTGGGCGGCGATGGCTCTCAGAGCGGCTTGTGCGCGCGGTCCAGCAGGCGCGAGATCAGGCCTGGCTTCTTCTTTGGCGGCGGGGCGGCCGGCTTGGCTTCGGCCACGGCGCGCTTCTGCTTGGCGTCCAGCCAGCTTTCCAGCGACTTGCCGGCTTTTGCGGCACGCTTTTGCTCATACGCGCGTTGCGCGGGGGTCAAGGTCTTGGGATCGGCCATCGCAATCTCCTCGGCCCTTGTTGTGGCAGCGGCGCGCCCGGCCTTCAAGGTTTGCTCCGACTTCATCCCAGCCGCCGCAGCAGCCGAGCCGAGAGCGCGCCGAGCCCTAGGTTGATCGCGGCTCCGGCGCCGGAAAGCAGCACGAGCGCTGCGAACATGCGCGGGATCTGCAGACAGTATCCCGCTTCAAGGATGCGAACCCGCCCGACCCGGCCACGAACTCCGCCACCACGGCGCCCACCAGCGCCAGCTAGCCGTACTCGGCTTCTGCTTTCCAATCCATGCCGAAGGCGACGGGGTCTGGACGCGCTTGCGCCATAGCTTGTGCAACCGGCCAGGGTATGAGCGTTAGCATGAGCAGGCAGGGCGCGCGCCGCATAGGGGCCTACGGTAGGTCGGGTTGGAGTATGATATGGCGGCGCCACGGGTTAAGGCGAAGTTGTGGGTGCAGATGGCGCTCCGCATGGGTGATGTAGACGGACGGCCCGGCGCGGTGCTGCGCAGCGGGGACGCCGATGCCGGCGGCATCCTGGTGGTGCTGCGCGGCCGGGAAGGATTGTCCGTCTTGTCGCAGGTGCGGGTGGGTGAGGGCGACGTATCCTGGATGCGTGCCACCGGGCCGGCGGCGGTCGCCCAGGACATCGCGGACGCCTATGTGGCGCGGCAGGTGGGGCGGGACCCCGACATCTGGGTGCTGGAGTTTGAGGCGCCGGACCTGCTGCCGCCGTTTGAAGCTCGGATCGTCTAAATTGAACCGGCAGGTTGATCGTAGGCTGCGCATTGCGCCCATATGCTCACGCCGATGTGTGGTATATCTGCTGGACCATGTGTTGCTTGCTCGCAACAGTCTTGGGCAAAGTGCCTTATCCATCTCGCACTGGCAGCCATTGATGCTAAAGTCTGTTTACCGAGAGGCGGGGGAACGAGTCCCGTAGGCCCCCGGATGCGTTGAACGCGCAGTTTGTAATTGAGGAGAGAAAGTATGAAGCTCCGCAGCGTGCTACTGGCCGCGACCGTCCTGGCCGCCCCCATAGCTGCAAAGGCCGAGGCGATTAGTGGCCTATACATTGGCGCCGGCGCCGGCGCCAATTTCCTGCAGAACGAAAAGATCAAGTCTGTTGGCTTTCCGCAAGCCGGCATTGCTCAAGCGCCGCTGAATGTCGCTGGCCTCGGCAGCGCTAAGACTCAATTCGACACCGGGGTCGCTGCCGTGGTCAGCGTCGGCTATGGCTTAGGCAACGGCCTGCGGCTTGAACTCGAGGGCAACTACCGCTCGAACAAGTTCAGCAAGATCGGCGCGGGCAGCGCCGTCAACGGCAGCGTCATTGGGTTCAGCCGCGCTGGCGGCGACGAGCGGAAGTATGGCGGGATGGTCAACGTCCTGTACGACTTCGATCCGAACGTGCTCGGCCTCGGAGCCATTTTCGGCTTCTTCCCGGCCGCGATCTCTCCGTATGTCGGCGTCGGTGCCGGTTACGTGTGGGCGCAGGACCAGAACACGCGCTTCTCCGGCAACCCGGGGCCGGTTGCCGGCTTCCCGCGCGGCTATAATGAACTCGCCCGCACCAACGCAGGACAGGGCGCGTTCGCCTATCAGGGCATCGTTGGCGCAGCCTTCCCGATCGCCTCCGTGCCTGGCCTCGCGATCACGGCCGAGTATCGCTTCCTTGGCCTCGAAGGCGACCGGACCTATAACTACCAGTACTTCGCTCCCGGCGTCGCGACCCGTGCTCGCGTTCGCTTCAACGAGGAATACAACCACAGCGTAATGCTTGGCGTCCGCTACGCCTTCAACGCAGCGCCGCCGCCGCCGCCGCCCGCTCCGGCCCCCGCGCCGCAGCAAACGGCTGCTCGCACCTATCTCGTGTTCTTCGACTGGGACCGTGCCGACCTGACCGACCGTGCGCGCCAGATCATCGCGGAGGCGGCGCAGGCCACCACCCGCGTGCAGGTGACGCGCATCGAAGTGTCCGGTTACACGGACTCGTCGGGCACGGCGCGTTACAACCAAGGCCTGTCGGTCCGCCGTGCGCAGAATGTCGCGTCTGAGCTCGTGCGTCTCGGCGTGCCGCGTCAGTCGATCACGGTCCAGGGCTTCGGTGAGACCCACCAGCTCGTCCCCACCGCGAACGGCGTGCGTGAGCCGCAGAACCGCCGCGTTGAGATCGTGCTGCGCTAATCCGCACGAACTCTAGCTGAGGTTGAGGCCGGTCCACGCTTGGGCCGGCCTTTCCTATTTCAACCAATCTCGCCAACCATGACTCGACCGTTCATCGGCCGAGCAGGAGACTGGGCATGACGCGCTCGACCCTACTGGCTGCAACCCTGCTCGCCATGCCATGCGCGTTCCACGGCGCGGCAATGGCGCAGCCGGTCACTGGCCTTTACATCGGTGGCGCCGGCGGGGCTAATTTCCTGCAACACGAACGGATCAAGAGCGCCCTCGTTGGCGGCGTGACGACGCCGTCCAATGTGCGCGTTGGGTTTAAAACGGGCGTGACCGCGATTGGCAGCATAGGATACGGGCTTGGCAACGGCGTCCGCCTGGAGCTGGAAGGGAACTACCGATACAACCGGCCCGATCAGTTCTATAGGGTGCCACCAGGGCCACGATCGGTGGGAGGACGCGAGCAGAAGTATGGGCCGATGGTCAACGTCCTGTTCGATCTCGACATCCGCAGCCCCTATGTTTTCCCCTATATTGGCACCGGCGCAGGCTATTCATGGGTCGCGCGCCGGGTGCGCGTCGATAACATAGGCGGCATGCTCAACGACCAAGGCGGCACCGATGGCAGCTTTGCCTATCAAGCGATCGCCGGACTGTCGTTCCCAATTCCACCCGTGGTCGGACTCTCGCTTACGGCCGAATACCGCTACTACGCGCTGACAGGCCAGCGCGAGTTCGGCCGGACACTCTCCGGTGCAGGCGTCTCCTCCGGCGGCAAGATTCGGACGGCGGAGGATTATAACCACAGCCTGCTGCTCGGACTCCGCTATGCGTTCAACGTCGTCCCGCCGCCGCAGCCCGCAGCGCCGCCGCCGGTTGCCGCTCCCGTCCAGCAGGAGGCCCGAAGCTATCTCGTGTTCTTCGATTGGGACCGCGCCGACCTGACCGACCGAGCCCGGCAGATTGTGGCCGAGGCCGCAAAGGCGGCGACCCGCGTCCAGGTGACCCGCATCGAAGTGGCCGGCCACGCCGACCGAACCGGTCCGGACGGCTATAACATGCGCCTGTCGCTCCGGCGGGCCCAGGCAGTCTCGGCCGAACTGGTGCGCCTTGGCGTGCCACGCAGCTCCATCACGACGCAGGGTTTCGGCGAACGAAACCCGCCCGTTCAAACCGCCGATGGCGTCCGGGAACCGCAGAACCGCCGCGTGGAGATCGTGTTCCGGTAGCGGAACGCCCCTCACACGCGCGCGATCGCCGCCGGGTCAGGACCGTCGGCGCGCCCGCGACCGTGCTGCCGGCGCTGCCGGCATGCCGCACTCGGCCATCGAGATCGGTTGCGCGATCGACCTGCCAGCCGCGTAATCCGTCAGCTCGGCCCCGTTGCGCAGCGCCAGCACCTCATCGAACGTGCGGAGGTTATACCGGCAGAACAGGCTGCCTTGGCGCAGGCCGGTCTGCGATTGGCTGTTCGCAAGCTGCGTGATGTAGTCGTCATGCTGCTGGCGGCCCCGCCGTGCATTCGCCCGGGTGAAAAAGCTATTCAGCGCCTTGTCCTCCGACGTCAGCTCGGGCCGGAATTTCATGATGAAGGCGTTGTACTTGCTGTCTTCGCCGCAGGTGACAGCGGTGACCATAAGCTTGGTCTTGAGCGCGGTGATGTCAAACGCGGAATAGTCGCTGGGGCGCACGCATTGCGCCTCAGCCATATGCCCGGTCATCAGTCCAGCCGCAAGCAATCCGGAAACAAGGATGCGCATCAAAGATTCTCCTGGATAATCAAAACGCGACGTTGCGATACAGCAATCGAGCGCATCACGCGGCGCATGAGGTAAACCGCCTATCGTGCAGGCACGCAACAGAAAAGTGCCGCTTAACCAAGCTGCCCCGGCCGTGTGGCATGAATGGCGCAGCGGCTCCGCCGTCACAGGACGGTTGCGGGCAGGCACACTCTGTGCATAACCGGACTCTCGGATGACGTTCAAGCCATGCGTTGCGAAAGCCCCTCTCTCGAATGCAGCCCCTCCGCGCCGACCCATTCGCCTCATACGATCCGGGCGCCTATTACTGCGAACTGACAGCCCGCGCCGGCGACGGCGGCTCGGCGGCGCTGATTCGGGAGCGCATCGCCGCGATCGGCCTCGACGCGCTGCGCAAGCGGGCCCGGGCGGCGGAGCGCGACCTGTTCGACCTCGGCATCACCTTCACCGTTTATTCCGAGGCGAACGCCATCGACCGCATCCTGCCGTTCGACTGCGTGCCCCGCATCATCAACGCCCGCGAATGGTCCGTGCTGGAGCGCGGCGTCGCCCAGCGGGTGCGGGCGCTCAACCTGTTCCTGGCCGACATCTACAACGCGCGGCACATCGTCAATGACGGCGTGGTCCCGCACCAACTCGTCTATGGCAACGCCAACTACCGCCCGGAGATGGACGGCTTCCCAGTCCGGTTCGGCACCTATGTCCATATTTGCGGCATCGACATCGTGCGCGACGAGCACGGCGCGTTCTGCGTGCTGGAGGACAACGCCCGCACCCCCTCCGGCGTATCCTATGTCGTCGAGAACCGGCATTTGATGCTGCGCGCCTTCCCGGACCTGGTTGCCGGCATGAACTTGCGCCCTGTCGACGACTATGGCCGCCGCCTGCGCAACGCCATGGACGAGATCGCCCCCGAGGGGATCGACGACCCGCAGGTCGTGCTGCTGTCGCCGGGCATCTACAACTCCGCCTATTTCGAGCACGTCTTCCTGGCCCGCGAGATGGGCGTGCCGCTGGTCGAGGGCGCCGACCTCACCGTGGAGGACGACCGGGTCTGGATGCGCACGACCGAAGGGCTCACCCGCGTCCACACCATTTACCGCCGCATTGCCGACGATTTCCTAGACCCGACCGTGTTCCGCGCCGACAGCATGTTGGGCGTGCCCGGCCTGATCGGCGCATGGCGGCGCGGCTACGTGACGCTCGCCAACGCCGTCGGCACCGGGGTCGCGGACGACAAGGCGATCTACGCCTACATGCCGCGCATCATCAAATACTACCTCGATGAAGACGCGATCCTGCCCAACGTCGAAACCCACATCTGCGGCGAGCCGGAGGGCCTGGCCTACACCATCGCGAATTTCGACAAACTGGTCATGAAGCCGGTCGGCGAGAGTGGCGGCTACGGCATCACTGTCGGACCCCGCGCGAGCCGGGCCGAACTCGACGCCGCCCGCGCCCTTCTTGTCGCCGATCCCTCCAATTGGATCAGCCAACCCATGATCTCGCTCAGCGTCGCGCCGACGCTCACCGACGCCGGCATGCGCCCGCGCCATCTGGACCTGCGCCCCTTCGCCATCACCGGGCAGGACACCTGGGTGCTGCCTGGCGGCCTGACCCGCGTCGCGCTGAAGGAGGGCAGCCTGATCGTCAACTCGTCCCAGGGCGGCGGGTCGAAGGACACCTGGGTGCTGCAAGAATGATCGGCCTCGCGCACCATACCCCGCTGCTGACCCGCGACGCCGAGGGCCTGTTTTGGATGGCCCGCTACCTCGAACGGGTCGAGAACCTGGCGCGTCTGATCGACGTGACGCAAACGTTCGAGAGCCCCGGTCGCGAGGCGGAGTCGTGGGCGGCATTGGTCGCCATCAACGCGGACCAGGCCGGCCTGCAGGCGCGCGGCCTGCAGATCGACGCCGCGAACGTGAAGCGGTTCTATTTGCTGGACCCGACCAGCCCGACCGGCATCCTGTATAGCATCGAGGCCGCGCGCACCAACGCCCGCAAGCTGCGCCCGCTGATCAGCACCGAGATGTGGATGCAGCTCAACGTGTTCCACAGCGCCCTTCTCGCCATCGAGCCGTGGGAGCTGGACGGCGACGCGCTGTCCCGCCTGTGCCGCCGCATCAAGGAAGGGGTGCAGGCGCATACCGGCATTACCGAGGGCACTTTTTTCCGCGATCAGGGCTGGCACTTCTACGAACTCGGCCGCCTGATCGAGCGCGCCGACCAGACGACCCGGCTGCTCGATATTAAATACCACCTGCTCGCCCCGGGCACGGCCGAGGAGCGCCGGGTCGTCGAGCTTACGCAATGGAACGCGCTGCTGCGGGCGGCGGCGGGCTACCATGCGTTCCGACGGGTGGCGCAGGCGGGCTTCGTGCCGGCAGACGTGGTGGCGTTCCTGTTGGGCGACACGTCATTCGCCCGCAGCGTGGCATTGTGCGTCGGGCAGATGGAATGGCACCTCAGTACGCTCCGCACCCGCTATGGCCTGCGCGACACGGCGCCGGTGTTGGAGCGGATCGAGGACCTTCGGGCCGCGCTTGGCGCGCCGGTGCTGCGGCTGTTGCCGGACGGGCTGCACGAGTTCCTGGATGGCATGCAGCGCGACCTCGGGGGATTGGGCGAGCTGATCGGCACGATGTTCTTCCGTGACTGGCGTCCGCTGCGGCAAAGCCAATCCAGCACGCAGGGCAGCCAGTCGCAGTCGCAAGGCGGTCAGTCGCAGACTCAAGGCGGCCAGTCGCAATCCCAGGGCAGTCAATCGCAATCCCAGGGCCAGCCGCTAACCTAGCGGGACCTGCGACTTGACGGGGCATATGACCGGGCTTGATCTCGATGCGGAATGGCTGGAGGCCGATGGGAGAGGCGGGTTTGCCTCCGGCACCGTGGGCGGCCTGCGCACCCGGCGCTACCATGCGTTGCTGCTGTCCGCCTTGCATCCTCCCGCCGGCCGTGTCGTGCTGGTGAACGGCATCGAGGCCTGGGTCGACCGCGACGACGGCCGGACGCCGCTGACCAGCCAACGCTATGCCCCAGACTTGGTGCACCACGACGCCCGGCGGCTGATTACCGCGTTCACTACTATGCCGTGGCCGAGCTGGACCCTCCAACTTCCGGACGGCGCCGTGCTGCTCCACGAACTGCTGGCCGACAGCGATTCGGGCCGGACGCTGCTGCGGTGGCGACGTCTGTCCGGCCATGGCGCTTGCCGCCTGCAGGTCCGTCCACTGCTGTCCGGACGCGACTACCATGCCCTGCAC
The DNA here is from genome assembly GCA_964236715.1 of uncultured Acetobacteraceae bacterium. Classification (GTDB taxonomy): domain Bacteria; phylum Pseudomonadota; class Alphaproteobacteria; order Acetobacterales; family Acetobacteraceae; genus CAHJXG01. The sequence goes on from CAXSGE010000007.1 coordinate 68,829, forward strand.
CACGAGAACGCAGCATTTGCGTTCCACGGCAGCGTACGGGATGGGCCGGCGGGCGTCAGCGTGACCTGGCACCCCTATGCGGCCCTGCCAGCCATCACCGCCACGGCCAACGCGGCCTACGCGGCGGCGGCCGACTGGTATCGCAATTTCCTTTACACGGCCGAGCGGGACCGCGGCATGGACTACCTGGAAGATCTTGCCACGCCGGGCATTTTCACCTGGGACCTTGCGTCCGGCCCGGCCATCCTGGTGCTGGAGGCCGGCGATGGGCCGGGCGCGTCGGCGCTGGACCTGGCGGCGCGCATCGACGCCAGCGAGCGCAGCCTGCGCGGCGCCCTGACGCCGCCGGAAAGCTCGGTGCGGTCCTATATCGTCCATCGTGCCCAGGGACAGACCATCATCGCCGGCTATCCGTGGTTCACCGACTGGGGCCGGGACACCTTCATAGCGATGCGCGGCTTGCTGCTGGCGACGGGCCGGCTCGCCGAGGCGGAGCAGATCCTGCTCGCCTGGTCCGGCCTGGTCAGCGAGGGCATGGCGCCCAACCGCTTCCCCGACGATGGCGGGCAGCCCGAGTACAATTCCGTGGACGCCTCGCTTTGGTTAGTGGTCGCCATGCACGATTTCCTGCTCGCCGCGCCCGATGCGCAGTCCCGCGATACGTTGCAGGAGGCTGTGAACCTGATCTTGGAGGGTTATTCCCGAGGCACCCGGTTCGGCATCGGGGCCGACACGGACGGGCTGCTGCGCGCCGGCGTGCCCGGCCAGCAACTGACTTGGATGGACGCCAAGGTCGACGACTGGGTGGTGACGCCACGCGTCGGCAAGCCGGTCGAAATCCAGGCGCTGTGGATCAACACGCTGCGGATCGGCGCGGCATGGCAGCCAAAATGGCGCGCGCAGGCCGACCGCGCGGAGGCGTCGTTCCTGGCACGCTTTCCCGATCCGGACACGGGCGGCCTGGCCGATGTCGTCGACGCGGATGGCGTGCCGGGCCGGATCGACCGCCGAATCCGCCCGAACCAGATTTTCGCCATCGGCGGCCTGCCCATCCCATTGCTGACCGGGGCTGCGGCAAGGCGCGTGGTGGACTTGGTGGAGGCCCGGCTGCTGACGCCGATGGGCCTTCGCACCCTGGCGCCTGACGACCCCGCCTATATCGGGCGCTATGCCGGCGATCGGGTGCAGCGCGACGGCGCCTATCACCAGGGGACTGTGTGGCCCTGGCTGATCGGCCCCTTTGTCGAAGCCTGGCTTCGCGTCCGCGGCAACAGCGCCGCGGCACGGGCCGAGGCCGATGCCCGTTTCCTGGCGCCGCTGCGCGCGCATCTGGGCACGGCCGGGCTGGGCCATGTGTCGGAGGTGGTGGACGGCGATTTCCCGCATACTCCAGGCGGCTGCCCGTTCCAGGCATGGTCGCTGGGCGAATTGCTGCGCGCGGAAAGGCTGGTGGCGGCTTGACGATGTTCGACACGGCCGAGGGCCGCCGCCTGCTCGCCACTGGCGCCGGAGCGCGCTGGCGCCGCTGGGGACCCTACCTCGCCGACCGTCAATGGGGCACCGTGCGCGAGGACTACAGCCCCGGCGGCACTGCCTGGGACTACTTGCCGCACGACCATGCCCGCAGCCGCGCCTATCGCTGGGGCGAGGACGGGCTGGCCGGGTTCAGCGACGACCAGCAGACCTGGTGCCTGGCGCTGGCGCTGTGGAACGAACGCGATCCGATCCTGAAAGAACGGCTGTTCGGCCTCACCAACGAGCAGGGCAACCATGGCGAGGACGTGAAGGAGCGCTATTTCTTCACCGACGGGACGCCGACCCACTCTTACATGCGCATGCTGTATTGCTACCCGCAGCAGGCATTCCCCTACCAGCAGTTGCTCGACGCCAACCGCGAGCGCGGGCTCGATCAGCCGGAGTTCGAGATCGGCGACACCGGCGTGTTCGATGCCGGCTGGTTCGACATCACGGTCGAGTATGCAAAGGCCGGTCCGGACGACGTCCTGCTGCAGGTGACGGCGCTGAACCGCGGCGCCGCTCCGGCGCCGCTGCACATCCTGCCGCAGTTTTGGGCGCGCAACACCTGGTCATGGGACAACGGCGCGCGGCCCAACCTGCGGCTCGCGTCCGATGGATCGGTGCGCGCGGTTCGAAAAGGCTGGCGGCCGCGGCAGTTCGAGGTCGAGGGCGGCTATCCCTGGCTGTTCTGCGAGAACGACACCAACACGCGCCGCCTGTTCGGCTCCGACCAGGCCGGCCCATTCAAGGACGGGATCAACGATTTCGTCGTCCATGGCGACAAATCGGCCGTGTCGCTGGACGACAGCGGCACCAAATGCGCGGCGCATGCCCGTTTCCTGCTGCAGCCCGGCGAACGGGTGCAGCTTCGGGCCCGGCTTCGGACGGAGGTCGGCAATCCCGACCGGGATGGCAAACCTGCCCAAGGCGAGTTCGATGCCGTAATGCAGGCGCGCCGGGCGGAGGCGGACGAGTTCCACGCCGTGCTGTCCCAGGATATTGCGGGCGAGGACCGCAAGCAGGTGCAGCGCCAGGCGTTTGCCGGCCTGCTGTGGACCAAGCAGTGCTATCGTTTCGACGTTCGGCGCTGGCTCGCTGGCGACCCGGCGCAGCCGCCGCCGCCGCCCGGCCGGGAGAATGGGCGCGACCACGAGTGGCGGCACTTGGACAACGCCGACGTGCTCTCAATGCCCGATAGCTGGGAATATCCGTGGTATGCGGCCTGGGACCTGGCATTCCATGCGGTCGCGTTCGTGGAGATCGACCCGGAGTTCGCCAAGACGCAGCTTTATTTGCTGACCCGGGAGTGGTTTATGCACCCGAACGGGCAGTTGCCGGCCTATGAGTGGGCGTTCGGCGACGTGAACCCCCCCGTGCACGCTTGGGCGGCGCTGCGGGTCTATGAACGCGACGCAGTGCTGACCGGGAAGCCGGACCGCGCCTTCCTGGAGGGCGTGTTCCATAAGCTGATGATCAACTTCACCTGGTGGGTGAACCGCAAGGACCCGGACGGGCGCAACGTGTTCCAGGGCGGGTTCCTCGGCCTCGACAACATCGGCCTGTTCGACCGGTCGAAGCCGCTGCCGACCGGCGGCACGCTCGACCAGGCCGACGGCACCGCCTGGATGGCGATGTATGCGCTGAACCTGATGCGCATGGCGCTGACCCTCGCGCGCGACAACCACGTTTACGAGGACGTGGCGACCAAGTTCTTCGAGCATTTCCTGGTCATCGCCGAAACCATGTCGAACCTGGGCGAGGGCGGGTTGTGGGACGAGGCGGAGGGCTTCTATTTCGACGTGCTGCGCCTGCCGGACGGGACCACGGATAAGCTGCGCATCCGGTCGCTGGTCGGCCTGATCCCGATGTTCGCCGTCGAGGTGCTGGAGCCCGACATGGTCGCCGCCACGCCGGGGTTCGCCAACCGGCTGCAATGGTTCCTGAGTCACCGGCCAGAGCTCGCGGCCCTGGTGTCCCGCTGGACCGAGCCGGGCCTGGGCGAACGCCAACTGCTGTCCTTATTGCGCGGCCACCGCATGAAGGCGCTGCTGCGACGCATGCTGGACGAGACGGAGTTCCTCTCGCCCCACGGCGTCCGCTCGCTGTCGAAGGCGCACCTGGCCCACCCCTACGTCCTGGAGCGCGACGGCCAGCGTTTCTCGATCGAATACGTGCCGGGCGCAAGTCCGACCCGTGCGTTCGGCGGCAACTCCAACTGGCGCGGCCCGGTGTGGATGCCGACGAACATGCTGCTGATCGACAGCCTGCGAAAGTTTCACCGCTACTACGGCCCGGAGTTCCGGGTGGAGTGCCCGGTCGGGTCGGGCATCCGGCTGGATTTGAACCAGGTTGCGGACGAACTGTCCGAGCGGCTGGCCCGGCTGTTCCTGCGCGATGCGCAAGGGCGGCGGCCGGCGATGGCGAACGAGCCGCGGGACGACGCCATCCTGTTCCACGAGTATTTCGACGGCGATACCGGCCAGGGCCTCGGGGCCGCGCACCAGACCGGCTGGACCGCCCTGGTCGTGCTGCTGCTGGGCTCGCGCACGTGACGCTTGCGGACCCATCGGGACGTTGTATCCACGAATCATGATCTCGCTCACCCTCGCCGCCATGGCCTTCATCGGCATCCACCTCGGCGTGTCCGGCACCGTGCTGCGGGACCAGATCGTGCGGCGGATCGGGCTGCGCGGCTACATGGCAGCCTTTTCCGTGGCTTCGGTCGGGGCGATCATCTGGCTGGTGTCGGCCTATAACGCGGCGGAATACGTGCCGACCTGGGGACCGTTGCAGTGGTGGAAGCCGGTCATGATCGTGCTGATGCTGCCGGCGTTCCTGCTGGTGGTGATCGGCCTCGCGACGCCAAACCCGACGGCGGTGGCGCAGGAGGCCCTGGTGGACCGCCCGCCGCAGGGCATCGTCCGCATCACCCGGCACCCATTTCTGATCGGCGTGGCGATCTGGGCTGGCCTGCACTTGGTTGGCAACGGCGATGTGGCGTCGCTGCTGTTCTTCGCCGCGCTGGCGATTGTGGCGGTGGTCGGCACGGCGTCAATCGACGCGAAGCGCCGCCGGGTGTTGGGAGCGAAGGCGTGGGATGTCTTTGCGTCCCGCACCTCGATTGTCCCGTTCGCCGCGATTGCTGCCGGGCGCAATAGCCTGATGATGCAAGAAATAGGCTGGTGGCGACCGGCGGCGGGTCTCGTAGCCTATGCGCTGATGCTGGGCGGACACGCCCACATTATCGGCGTCTCGCCTTGGCCGTCATGAAGCACACTGCGATGGAAGCGGCGCCAATTTTGGTTTGGCTGGGGGACCTGGATTCGAACCAAGGCTTTCCGAGTCAGAGTCGGAAGTTCTACCGCTAAACTATCCCCCAACACCACGTCGCGCTGCGAGCGTCGCCATGACGCGCTGCGGCTTGGCAGATAACATGCAGCCCCCTGCGCGGCAACCGTCCGCAGGCGAATGTGAAAGTTCAGCTTGCCCCCGCTATCGAAGCGCGCCGACACTGGGGCCATATAGGACCACTGAAAGGGTCCAGTCATGGCCGATGCACACCGAGGGAATGCCGATCGAGGACGCCAGGGACCGGCGTTCGCGGCGCTCGACCTCGGCACCAATAACTGCCGGCTGCTGATCGGCGCGCCGGGCGGCAGCGGTTTCCGCGTGCTGGACAGCTTCAGCCGGATCGTGCGGCTTGGCGAGGGATTGCAGGGCACCGGGCGTTTGAGCGCCCTCGCCATGGACCGGGCCATCGACGCCCTCAGGGCCTGTTCGGACCGCATGGCCCGGCGGCCAATCCGCGCCATGCGGGCGATCGCGACCGAGGCGTGCCGCCAAGCCGGCAACGTCAACGAGTTCCTGGCCCGCGTGCGCACGGAGACCGGCATCCGATTCGACGTGATCTCGGCGCGCGAGGAGGCGGAACTCGCGTTGGAGAGCTGCGCCCCGCTGCTGATGGGCACGGGCCGCCGGGCGCTGCTGTTCGATATCGGCGGCGGTTCGACCGAGGTGGCCTGGGTGCGGCTTGACACTGGCGACGCGCGTCCGGCGCTGATTGGCTATGACAGCTTGCCCGTCGGCGTTGTCACCCTTTCCGAACGCTATGGAGCAGCCGCGTTCACCGCCGCCGGGTTCGAGGCCATGGTCGGCGATGTCGCCGGCCGGCTCGGAGCGTTCGAACGCGTGCATTGCATCGCCCATGAAAGCCGGATTGGCGGCGTTCGCCTGTTGGGAACCAGCGGCACCGTCACGACCCTCGCCGGCGTGGCGATGGGCCTGCCGCGCTATCGCCGCCCGCTGGTGGACGGCACCGTGCTCACTGCCGCTGCCGCGGACCACGCGCTCGGCGTGCTGCGCGGCCTCGGCCGGGACGGCTTGGCGCTGCATCCCTGCGTGGGCGCAGACCGCGCGGAGTTCGTGCTGCCGGGTTGCGCGGTGTTCGAGGCGATCCGCCGCACTTGGCCAGCCACCGAGGTTCTCGTCGCCGACCGCGGCCTGCGGGAGGGCATGCTGCTGCGCATGATGCGCGAGCGGCACGGCGGCGCGGGCCAGGCCACGACCAGGAAGGGCTGGCAGCCGCGGCCATTCTCCCGTACTGCGCTGCCGGCATGAGCAACGATCTATCCAAGCCGCCGAAAGCGCTGCCGTCGCGCGGCCTTTCGGTCGCGTTGAAGACGGCGCGGGGCCGCACGACAGCATCGCAGAAGTGGCTGCAGCGCCAGTTGAACGACCCGTATGTGCGGGCGGCCAAGGAGCAGGGCTGGCGGTCGCGCGCGGCGTTCAAGCTGATCGAGATCGACGACCGTTTCCACCTCATCGGCAAGGGCGCCAAGGTCGTCGACCTGGGCGCGGCGCCCGGCGGCTGGGCGCAGGTTGCGGTGAAGCGCGGCGCGGCGAAGGTGGTGGGCGTCGACCTGCTGCCGATGGACAGCGTATCCGGCGCCACGATCCTGCAGGGCGATTTCATGGACGATGCCATGCCGGGCCAGCTCGCGGAGCTGCTGGGCGGCAAGGCCGATCTCGTGCTGTCCGACATGGCGCCGAACACGACCGGGCACAACGCGACTGACCATCTGCGCATCATGGCGTTGGCGGACCTGGCGCTGCATTTCGCGGTCGAGATGCTGGCCGATGGCGGCGGCTTCGTCGCCAAGGTGTTCCAGGGCGGCTCGGAGCGGGCGATGCTGGACCGGATGAAGCGCTCGTTCGCCAGCGTCCGCCACGCGAAGCCGCCGGCCAGCCGCAAGGAGTCGAGCGAGCTGTATGTGGTGGCGACCGGGTTCCGGCCGCGCGGGGATTGTTAGCGGGCGGGCTCAGCGTCCATCGGCGATCAGGCTGCGCATTGCCTGGCGCTTCTCGCGCAAGGTAGTTCCATAACCTAGCGGGAACCGCTCAAACACCATGGCAGAATCGGCGAGCGCCACGCCGCCGGTCTCGCTCGACCAGAGAAGCTTAAACCGGAAGCCGCTCAGCCGATGCTTGAAGACCTCGCTCACGATGCGGTGCGAGACGAACAGTCGGTCGACCCGGTTGCTCAGGCGGAAGATGTCGACGCCTTCGAGGGCGGCGGCATGGAACTCGAACTGCGTTATAAGGCCTTCAAGCCCTTCTTCATGTTTCGTCCGGATCGTGTCGAGCGCGTCGATATGGCGATAACAGACGAACATCCGGTAACCCATCTCATGCGGTGGGTTTACACGCAGCAGGACCCCAGCTTGGTCCAGTATAGGCCCCAACGCCTCGCAGGCGCGTTGGCTTAGCAAGAGCGTGCTGCCAAGACCTGTATAGGGGCAATCTGTGATAACGCCCTCTTCCTCCGGTTCATGGAACGCATAATGGATATTGATTACGTGTGCCGGATCAAGTGTACGGTGTTTATGATCCGTATCTAGTAAAGGAGAGACTTCGTCCACCGAGTCATAGGCAATTCCGATGTAGTCGGGATCACCCTCAACTTGATAGATATTCATGGTGTTTCACCCTTTATCCAACTTGGAAGTTGGCCTGAGTGCTGAAACTCGCGATCCGCGTCGCATTATTGCTTGCTAAGTCGGAACAGCTACGCCTTGCGCCCTTTTCGCAGCATTTTTCAACGCCAATTGGCGATCAGGTCGCGCATTGCCTGGCGCTTCTCGCGCAACGTGGTTCCGTAGCCCGGCGGAAAACGCTCGAACACTCTGATAGGATCGTCGAGCAGCACCCCACCTCGATCACTCGACCAAAGGCGCTTCAACCGGAAGCCGCTCAGCCGGTGCTTGAGCACCTCGTTGGTGAAGCGGTCCGTGACGAACAGTTGGCCCACGCGCCCATGCAGACGGAAGATGTCGGCCCCTTCCAGCGCGTCCGGCTTGAACTCGTAGCGGCGCACAAATAACTTCGACCACTCCTCATACAGGGTGCGCTCCGTATCCAGCGCGTCGATCTGCCGATAACAGACGAAGGTCTTGTAGCCCATCGCATGACTCGGCTCGTTTTGGACGACCGCGCCGGCCGCGTTCAGCATCGGTCCAAGCGCCTCGACCGCCCTTTGACTCAGGACCAACGTGCTTCCCATCCCGGAGTCGGGGCAATCCGTCACCACCCCGTCCTCTTCGGGCTCACCAAACCGATACTCGACTTTGACGACGTGAGACGGGTCAAGCGTTGCATTATGACGGTCCACCCTTGAAAGGGGACGGACGTCGTCGACGGCTGGGAACACGACGGCCATGTAGTCCGGGTCGCCGCCAACTCTATAGACGATCATCGCACAGCGCCTGTTGCCGATGACGGCATCTGGACTGTCTGCTGAAATTCATGGCCTGCGCCGCAATGGAGCCATTTTGCTCCGCCATGCTATCGAAACATCAAGCAAAGTCAGTAATTTGTAACAATTGTCCCCGCCGTTGGCGCTGCAGATTGTAGGAACAGAAATTTTGCTGCTATTTGAGTTCACCGTGAGAGATCTGTAGGGAAAGTTATTCGACCATCAGTTGCAACAAACTTCAGAATGGATGAATGACCGTTCCGTTGCGTGATATCAGCATAGCCAATACAAGCCCATTTCTGCTTTCCGTCCCAAATCTGTAGGTCGGGCCGTATATCCCATAAATTTGTTATAACGTAACCACCATTGTTCATTGTGTTGTCCGGAGCGTCCACAATCGTCTGGTTGTCAATTCCGCGACACGCAATAGCCCGGCTACCAATCGCGGGTATCCTATCGAGAGCCGCATCGGCTTGGCGTTGTCGCTCTAGCCGTGCAGCGTTCGCCTGCTCCGCTGCACTCTCTTGCGGAGCCGGCCCAGCGCCCAGGATCGCAAGGGCAGCGACTAACAAGAGCCTAATGCTTTGAGCTGCTACTTACTCGCTCCTTTGCTACCCCTAAGCTCGTTGATGAACTTCGCAGGAAGTTTCATTGTTATTCCATTATAATACCAGGGAAAGTTTCGAGTCTATCTTGAATTATTTGCTTTGTTCCAGTTCCATCCGCGCCCTCCCGCCTCAATCCGCGCACAGTCTGGATTTCATTCCTATATGACTTTAGCCCTAATGACCGCCTGATGAACGTTGTGGCTGCGTCCTCACGCCATGCTTGCACCGCCTCCCGCCGGGGCCTATGTCAAACCGCCAAGGATGGGGACCCGCCGCCGGGCCGCCCGCGGATGAAAGGTCCCCGCCATGGCCGCCCAAATCACCCCAAGCCCGACGCCTTCCCGCATCGAGGAGGCGCTGGCCTTCGACGACGTGCTCGTCGTGCCCGCCTACTCGCAGGTGCTGCCCGCCAGCGTCAGCACCCGTACCCGGCTGACCCGCACCATCAGCCTGCATATCCCGCTCATTTCCTCGGCGATGGACACCGTGACCGAGGGCGCGATGGCGATCGTCATGGCGCAGCTCGGCGGCATCGGGGTGATCCACAAGAACCTCGAAATCGCCGAGCAGGCGGCGCAGGTCCGCCGCGTGAAAAAGTTCGAGTCCGGCATGGTGGTGAACCCGCTCACCATCCATCCCGACCAGACCTTGGCCGAAGCCCGCGCCCTGATGGCGCAGCACAACATCAGCGGCTTCCCGGTCGTGGAGCGCGACACCGGGCGGCTGGTCGGCATCCTGACCAACCGCGATGTCCGCTTCGCCACCGACCCGGCGCTCCGCGTCTATGAGCTGATGACCCGCGAGAACCTCATCACCGTCCCGGCCGACGTCGACCGGGAGGAGGCGCGGCAAATCCTGCACCGCCACCGCATCGAGAAGCTGCTGGTCGTCGACGACGCCTACCGCTGCATCGGGCTCATCACCGTGAAGGACATGGACAAGGCCCAGGCGCACCCGCTCGCCAACAAGGACGAGCTCGGCCGATTGCGTGCCGCCGCCGCGACGGGGGTGGGCGACGACGGCTATGCCCGGGCAGAGGCGCTGGTCGCGGCCGAGGTGGACGTGATCGTGGTCGACACGGCGCACGGCCACTCCGCCGGCGTGCTGGGCGCGGTCGAGCGGATCAAGCGGCTGTCGAATGCGGTGCAGATCATCGCCGGCAACGTCGCGACGCCGGAGGGCGCCCGCGCATTGATCGAGGCCGGCGCGGACAGCGTGAAGATCGGCATCGGGCCCGGCAGCATCTGCACCACGCGCGTCGTGGCCGGCGTTGGTGTGCCGCAGTTCACCGCCGTGCTGGAAACCGCCGCCGCCTGCCGCGAGATGGGCGTGCCGGCCATCGCCGACGGCGGCATACGCACCTCGGGCGACATGGTGAAAGCGATCGGGGCCGGGGCGGACTGCGTGATGGTCGGCAGCCTGCTGGCGGGCACCGAGGAGGCGCCGGGCGAGGTGTTCCTGTATCAGGGCCGGTCGTTCAAGAGCTATCGCGGCATGGGCAGCATCGGCGCCATGGCGCGCGGCTCGGCCGACCGGTATTTCCAGCAGGAGATCAAGGACACCCTGAAGTTGGTGCCGGAGGGGATCGAGGGCCGGGTCGGCTATAAGGGTCCGGTGTCCGCCGTGGTGCATCAGCTCGTCGGCGGGCTGCGGGCGGGGATGGGCTACACCGGCAGCGCCACGATCGACGACCTGCAGCGCAACACGCGGTTCCGCCGCATCACCGGCGCCGGGCTGCGCGAGAGCCATGTGCACGACGTGGCAATCACGCGCGAGTCGCCGAACTACCGGCAAGAGCCATGAGCCCAAGCTTGAAGATCAGTGCCCGCGCGGCGGTGTTCGACGCCTACGGCACGCTGCTCGACGTGCATGCGGCGATGGCGCGGCATGCCGACCGCCTGCCGCCGGATTGGGAGCGGATCAGCGCCGAGTGGCGGGCGAAGCAGCTCGAATATACCTGGGTCCGCTCGCTGACCGTCCCGGCGCACCACCGGGATTTCTGGACATTGACGCAGGACGCCCTGGCCTTCGTCGCCGCCCGGCACGGCATCACCGACCCGGCCGTGCTGGCGTTGCTGCTGGACGCCTACCGGCGCCTGCCGGCCTACCAGGATGCGGCCCCCATGCTGGAAGCGCTGCGGGCGCAGGGCCTGCAAACAGCCATCCTGTCGAACGGCGACCCTGGCATGCTGAGCGCCGCAGTCGATGGCGCGGGTTTGACGCCGTTGCTGGACGCGGTGCTGAGCGTCGAGGATGTCGGCGTGTTCAAGCCGGATCCGCGGGTCTATCCGCTGATGACCCAACGTTTTGGGCTGCCGCCGCAGCAGGTTGCATTCGTGTCGTCGAATGCCTGGGACGCGCAGGCCGCGGCTGCCTTCGGCGCCCGGGTGTTCTGGTGCAACCGCAGCGGCCAGCCGGACGAATACGGTTTGCAAGGCGCCGCGACCGTCATTGCCGGCCTCGCCGCGCTACCCAGCTTATTGGCGTGACCCCTGCCGCACGTCTGGCGGCCTCGATCGAGCTGCTGACCGAGATCGACGCTTTCCCCCGCCGCCCCGCCGACGCCGTCGCCAACGACTTCTTCCGGGCGCGGCGCTTCATCGGCTCCGGCGACCGCCGGGCGGTGTCGGACCGTGCGTGGCGCGTGCTGCGGGCGCGGCGGCGGCTCACCTGGTGGATCGAGCAAGCCAGGACCGCGCCGACGCCGCGCATGCTGGTCGCGGCGTCGCTGCTGCTGGAGGGTTGGACCGCGTCCGGCGTCGCGCAGTCCTACTCCGGCGGCCAATACGGCCCAGCGCCCATGTTGCGGCTCGAGGCCGACGCCGCCCGCGCCCTCGAAGGCCATACGCTGACGCATCCGGAGATGCCGCCTGCCGTCGCCTTGGAGGTGCCGGATTGGGTGCTGCCCCATCTGCAGGCCCGGTTCGGCGACCGCCTCGACGCCGAAATGGCGGCAACGCTTGACCCGGCGCCGCTCGACCTGCGGGTGAACCTGCTGAAAGCCACCCGGGACGAGGCGCGCGCCATCCTGCTCGCGGAGGGGTTGGAGACCGCGCCGACGCCGATTTCGCCCTGGGGCCTGCGCATCGACGGACGCCGGGCCGTGACGACGGGCGCAGCGTTCCAGGGCGGCCTGGTCGAGATCCAGGACGAGGGCAGCCAGCTCGTCGCCGCACTGGTCGGCGCGGCGCCGGAGATGCGCGTGGTCGATTGGTGCGCCGGCGCTGGCGGCAAGACGCTGGCCCTGGCGATGCTGATGGGCAACCGCGGCCACCTGATGGCCTGCGATGTCTCCGCGCCGCGGCTCGATGGTGCGGTGCGCCGCCTGCGACGGGCCGGCGTGCACAATGCGGAGCGGCATCTGGTCGCACCGGGAGACAAATGGGCCAAGCGGCGGGCCGGCGTATTCGACCGCGTGCTGGTCGACGCGCCCTGCACCGGCACCGGCACCTGGCGGCGCAACCCGGACGCGCGCCTGCGCCTGCGCCCGCTCGACCTTGACGAGTTGGTGCCGAAGCAGGCTGCCATCCTGGACGACGCCGCCCGCTTGGTGCGGCCGGGCGGACGGCTTATCTATGCGACGTGCTCGCTTTTATTGGAGGAGAACGAGGCGCAAGTGGACAGCTTCCTAGCCCGCTCCCCCGGCTTCGCCGTCGTGCCCCTGCCGGTCGCCTGGACCCTGCCGGCCCCGGCGCCTGGCCCTGGGCCATACTTGTCGCTCACCCCGTTGCGGCATAACACGGACGGCTTCTTCGCCGCGGTGCTGGAGCGCTCGGCTTGATCCAAGTGCGGCGTGCCCGGTCCGCAGATGCGCCTTCGATCGGGGCGGTGCATGTTTCGGCCTGGCGCAACGCCTATGCCGGCATCCTGCCGAACGACTACCTCAGCGGCCTGTCGATGCCGCGCCAGGCCGCCCAATATGACGCGGCCATACGGACCGATGGCGGGGTGTATGTCGCAACCGCGGTTGGTCCCAGCGGAAAGCATAGCGTGGTCGGCTTCGCGACGGTCGGCCGCCCCCGGTCCCGTGGCTTGGCGGAGGGCGAGGTCCAGACCCTGTATGTCCTCGATGACTGGCGGGACCGCGGCGTAGGCCGGCGGTTGCTGGCGGCCGGGGCTGCCCATCTCGCGGCGGCTGGCTGCCGCAGCGCGTTCCTATGGGTGCTGCGCGACAATCCCAGCCGCTGGTTCTACGAACGGCTTGGCGGGCGGCAGGCTGCGGCGTCCGCGACCCGCGTGGCCGGCGTGACGATCCCGCAGGTTGCGTTTATTTGGGACCCGATCGACCGGCTTTTGGCTGAGGCGGACCGGCCATGACGCATGGCGCTTGCCGCCCGGCCCTCGCCATGCTGCAAACTGCGCCATGACCCAGCCCCCCTCCGCGACTCCGGCCCCCTCTGCTGCGCCAGCGCGGGACCGGGTGTTGATCTTGGACTTCGGCAGCCAGTTCACCCAGTTGATCGCCCGCCGCGTCCGCGAATCCGGCGTGTATTGCGAAATCCTGCCCGCCGATGCGGCGCCCGAGCGCATCGCCGCGTTTGACGCCCGCGCCTTCATCCTGTCCGGCGGCCCGGCCAGCGTGACGCAGGGCATCGGCCCCCGTGTGCCGCAGATCGTGTTCGACACTGGGCTGCCGGTGCTCGGCATCTGCTACGGCCAGCAGGCGATGTGCGCGCATCTGGGCGGCGAGGTCAGCATCAGCGACCACCACGAGTTCGGCGCGGCGGTGACGGAGGTCACGGACGACTGCGCGCTATTCCACGGCGTCTGGTCGCCCGGCGCGCGCGAACAGGTCTGGATGAGCCACGGCGACCGCGTGACCCGGCTGCCGCCCGGCTTCCGCGTGGTCGCGCGCAGCGAAGGCGCACCCTTCGCCGTCATCGCCGACGATGACCGTCGCTATTACGGCACCATGTTCCACCCGGAAGTCGTGCACACCCCGCACGGCCGGCAGTTGCTGCACAACTTCACCCATCGCGTGGCCGGACTGTCCGGCGACTGGAGCATGGCCGGGTTCCGCGACGCCCAGATCGCCCGGGTGCGCGCCCAGGTCGGCGCGGGCCGGGTAATCTGCGGCCTGTCCGGCGGCGTGGACAGCTCGGTCGCCGCCGCCTTGATCCACGAGGCCGTCGGCGACCAGCTCACCTGCATCTTCGTCGACAGCGGCCTATTGCGGCAGGGCGAGGCCGAGGAGGTCGTGAAAACTTTTCGGAATCGGTTCAATATCAAGCTTGTGCACCGGGATGCTTCGGAGCTGTTCCTGGCGCAACTCGACGGTATCACGGATCCCGAAACCAAGAGAAAGACGATTGGCCGCGTGTTCATCGAGGTGTTCGAGCAGGAGGCCGCCCGCATCGGCGGCGCGGACTTCCTGGCGCAGGGCACGCTGTATCCCGACGTGATCGAGAGCATCAGCGCCCATGGCGGCCCCAGCGCCACCATCAAATCGCACCACAATGTCGGCGGCCTGCCCGAGCGGATGCGCATGAAGCTGGTGGAGCCGCTGCGGGAGCTGTTCAAGGACGAGGTCCGCGTGCTGGGCCGCGAACTCGGCGTGCCCGGCCATATCGTGGGCCGCCACCCATTTCCGGGACCCGGCCTCGCCATACGCATCCCCGGCGCGGTCACCCGCGAACGGCTGGATATCCTGCGCCGGGCCGACGCGGTGTTCTTGGAGGAGATTCGCTCGGCCGGGCTGTATGACGCGATCTGGCAGGCGTTCGCGGTGCTGCTGCCGGTGCGCACGGTGGGGGTGATGGGCGACGGCCGCACCTACGACAACGCCTGCGCGCTGCGGGCCGTGACCAGCGTGGACGGCATGACGGCGGAAGTGTACCCTTTCGACATGGCGTTCCTGACGCGCACCGCGACGCGCATCGTGAACGAGGTCCGGGGCATCAACCGCGTGACATACGACATCACGAGCAAGCCGCCTGGCACAATCGAGTGGGAATGACTGAAGATTGGCAACGGTAGCATAGTTTCGGCGGGATAATCGCCCTCGGCAATGTGCAGGCGTGAATTGCCTTTGATCGTTTCCAGGGCTCCTTCCAAACAATTTGTAAGGCTGAAACGCGTTCGACGGTGCAGACAGAGCGCTATCGGCACCGCGTCGCGCAACGGCGTATAAATCAGCGGCCTGTTTGTCATCTCAAAATTCCGTCCGAACTAAAATGCGGGAGCTTGCGTCGTTTCACCGAATGGGACGATGTTGCAACATATTAGTCGGCTAAACGATGCTAACATCTTTGAAGCGTTGACTCCTCGCTGAGCTCGTGGAACATTCAATGAACATCCCGTGATGACTGACCGCGTAGTTTCGCCTAAAAGCGATATCAGGCGGATAGCCGTGTGTCGATGACGGTGAGAGGGACGTGACAAACGTGCAAGTCATGTTGCTAGTCGAATGGCGGAATGGGAGGTTTAGTGGGCAGTGGGAGCGAAGCATTTCTGTTCGGTTCTGTTCCAGCGGGACTGTTTCGAGTCTTCGCCGGTTCGTCGCGCTATTTTTTCGCCGACCTACTCGCCCATCTCGCTGCGGACCTATTCGGGCAAGCCGGTGAGATCGCAACGCGCAAGCGCATCTTCGCCTCGATTGCGGAGTTCATCGACCGGTCCGGTCGGGCGGTGGTCGCAGAACGGCTGAGTGAAGACGGCGAGCAGTCTGCGACTGGCCAGACCTATCTCGCGGCTTACGGCCGCCTAGTCGATACCGGGTGGCTGGTCGAATATCGCGACCGATATCGCCGCGTCGTCGATTTTGACCCATCCGCACGGCTCGTGCTTCATACTTTGCTCGACATCCAAAACGGCCGCGTGCGCTCGTATGGCGGCGCGGTTCTTAACGTGCTGACGCTGCTACAATCGGTCGAGGCTGACCCTATCGCCAAGGCGTTGAACGTGCGGGAAGCCGCGCTCGCAGCCCGAGGCTTCATGAACCACTTACGCACCGTCGCCGGCACAATGCGGCGCGTCGAGGCGCTGATCATGGCGCAGCCGACCGCGGCAGCGTTGGTGCGACGGTTCGTGACCGATTTCATCGAAGCCGAGGTCGTCCAAGACTACCGCAATCTCCACGCACGGGAGAGCCCGTATCGGTTTCGCGGACTGATCCTCGAGACGGGCGAGAAGCTGCTCGAGGACGAAGTCGCATTGGCCGCAATCGCCGAGGGATGGAAGTTTGGCGGCATCGCGCGCGACCCCGCCACGGCGCGCGAGGCGATCATCGCCGATTTGCGCGAAACGGTCCGCGTCTTCGCCGCGATCGACGATCACGTCCATGACATCGAGACGACGACGTTTCGGATCGAGCGGCGGATGACCAACGTCGTCCGGTTCAGTGATCGTATGGCAACGGTGAGCACCGATCGCCTCCTCCATGTGCTCGAATTGCTAGGCACCTCGAGCCTCAAGGCATCGGAATCGGTCGGGGTCCGCACGCGGCTGCAGCTCGAAACGCTGCCCTTGGCGCTATCTCAACTGTACATTCCGCCGCGTAAGCGAAGACCGCCCGCGGAGCGAGTCGTGGAAGTTCGCCCGCCCGATCCGGCCCTGCGGCGCTATCTCGATGCCATAGATCTTTTCGAACTTCGCGTCGGCATCACGACATCGCGGCTGTCGGCTTATGTCGAACGTGGTCTCGGCGACAAGATCGAGGCGGGTCCAGAGGATTTCCCGCTAGCGGACATCGACGATTTCCTGCTGTTCGAACGGCTACATCAAGTCCGCCTGGCGCCGCTCGATCAGCATTATGAGTTCTTCGAGACCGGCGGGATCGCCGCCAATGACTGGATTGAGCGACGCGCGTTCGTCGTTCGGCGCCGACAGAAAGTAGTGCATGGCTGAGTTGCGCGAAGTTGCCGCGATCCTCGATACGGGTAGGGTCGAGGAGGGAGAGCTGCAGTTGGCGCTGCAGGCGATCTTGTTCCACCAATGCTTGTATGAAGACTGGCCGCACGCTCCCGCCTACCGCTTACTGGTTCGGAACCTGGCGCATGTTCAACCGATCCTGGCCGCGTTCGGCTATCGGCTGTTGCATCATCCTGTTGCGCACCTGCTGGCGCTGGAAGCCCATTCGGTCGTCTATGGCGTGCAGATGGCACGGCTGAAGAAGGACGAGACCGTCGTCCTCCTTATATTGCGATTGCTCTATGCCGAGGGCATAAGTTCGCTGGACGAGCAGGGCCGGATCGAGACCACCACCGACGACATCCACGATCGGCTGCGGACGAGCGGTGAAGAGCCGCCGCCAATGCCGCGGTTGATGGAGATTTTGCGGCTGTTCCAACGCAAGGGCGCGGTCCGCATCGGAGAACATAACGCCACCGAGCAGATGACGGTCCTGGTAATCATGCCCGGGATCACCGTGTTGGTGCCCGAAGTCTATGTCGAAGCGGTCATCCAGTGGCTTGAGCAACGGGCGCCTGTCGAAATTAACGATCCAGATTCGGCGACCGCAAAGAACATGCTTTCCCACGTCGCCGATCATCTTGCCGGGCTTGGAGCCGCCGAAGAACCGGCGTCACTGGCGGATGACGGCGAAGTCGAAGGGGACGGCAATGTACCAGTTTGAGCGTATCGTCGTCAACAATTGGGGCCGTCTCGACCCGCAGGATATCGACATTCGTAGTGCAACGGCCATCCTCGGTCCCACCGGAGCCGGCAAGAGCACGATCATCGATGCGCTGCAGGTCATCATCACAGGTTCGAACAGCCGTTACTATGAGCTGAACAATTCGACAGGCGGCCAGAATGCTCGCACCATCCGTGATTATTGCTTGGGTGCCGACGACCACATTTCGCCCGATCGGCCTGCGAGGGATGCCGCGGACACGCTGATCGCGCTTGCTTTTCGGGACCGGCTCACAGGCGAAGCCCTGTCGATCGGGCTACTGTTTTCCGCAACCATCGACGAGCCATTAACTCACCCTCGCAGCCGGTTTGTCGCCTCGGGCTACGCCATTGGGCTCGGCGACTTCATAGAACCACGCGAGGGCGGCATCCGCGTCGTTCCGAACAACACGCGTATCCTCGAACGGCTGAAACAGCTCTGCCCGAAGTTCAAGCAGCACCAGAGTGGCATTGCCTATGTCGACGACTATCTTCACGCAATGCGGCCGCGCGGTGCGGCACCGGACTCGCATCAGGTGCTGCGCAATTTCCGGCAATCAGTCGCGTTCCAGCCGATCAACGAGCCGACCGAGTTCATCCGAAAGCATATCCTGGAAGAGAGCAATATCGATGTCGAGGCGCTGAAGGGATCGATTGAGCGCTATCGTTTTCTCGAGCAGGAAGTGATCAAGCGCGAACAGCAACTCACCGAGATAGCCGAGGCGCGGCGGCGATTGCAGGTGTGGGCGCAACATATTGTTCGGCACAATATGCTCCGCTTCACGATGGCCCATGCCGAGCGCCGCCGGCTCGACATCGTGATCGCGCGTATCGAGGCCGAGCGCCTCGAGGTCGCGCGTGGTATTGAACAGGAAGTCGCAATGAAGCGCCGGCACGAGCAGTCGATCGCGCAGTTTCAGGAGGATCTGCTCCGGCAGCGCACGCTCCTGATGGACGTGCCGGAAGCCCTGCAGGCGCGAGCCCTTGAAGCTGACCGAGCACGACATGACGATAAACGAAGCAACGCTGTGAAGCTCGTTCGCAAGCGTCTCGATCAGCTTGCGCGTTTTGCCGAGCTGGCGCGGCAAGCGTCGCGCGTCCCAACGCGGTTTGGTGATAGCCTCATAGCCGTCGATGAGCTCGTCAGGCTTGTCCAGGGCAAACCGCTCGAGATCTTGGTCAACTACGAGAGCGAGCTTGTTGCATTGGAAAGGCGAATCGTTCCCCTCATCGAAGCCGAGGAGAGCCTGAGCCGACAGCTTGAAGTCGTGAACGGCGATGTTCTTACGTGGAGGGAAAGGCTCGACGCGCTCGCGGTGAGCCTGCAGGCAAGCGACGGCGGTGTGATTCGCTCCTCGCACGTGCGCGACTTCATCACGCTCCTGGTACGCGAGGGCATTGATGCGGTTCCGCTTCCCGACGTGGTCGACGTCTCCGATCCAAGCTGGGCGATGGCGCTCGAAATGCTGCTAGGCGCTAATCGCGAAGCCTTGCTCGTGCCGCACGATCGGACGGCGGATGCCTATGGCCTGCTCTATCGCGAGCGCAGACATTTCCATGGATGCCGGCTCGTCGACACCCGCAAGACTGCGCGCTGGAAGTCGCGGCTCGATCCTCGGTCGATCGCATCGATCCTCGTGACCGAGAATGAGGACGCAAGGGCGTTCATTGAACGCCAGGTCGGCCGCTTCCTGAAAGCGGAAACAGATTATGACCTTGAGCAGCTCGATCAGGCCGTCACCAAGCGCGGCAAGACGACGCAAGGCATGGCGCTCCGCGTCTACCGCGATCTCGATCCGATCTTCGGCAAGGTCGCGCAGCAAGCTGCGGCCGATCGGGCAAGACGCGACTTTGCAAAAGGCTCCGCAGAGCTGAAAAGCACCCTCGTAGCCCGCGATGGTCTGCAAGCTGCGCTTGCGGTAATCGGTGCCATCAAGGATGAGCCTCTCGACACTTTGACGGCAGCGCTCGAGGATTTGGTCGAAGCCGCAGCGAACCTGCGCGGGGTGGCCCAGGCGCGCGCAGCGCTGGAGTCGCCTGAGGCCAGGCGCATCCAGGATGAGATCGCCAGCATCGAAAAAGATATCAAGCTCTATCGGGCTGAGATTCGCGACGAGATCGAGCCCAAGCTCAAGGCGCTGAGCGAGACGGATATAAGGCTGCAGGTCAAACTGAATGGCAACATCGATACGCGTCGAAAGCTTGAGGCTGGTGAAGAGGAGGCGCGCGCAGTCGAAGCCAAGCCGCCTATCAGTGCCCTTCTAGAAATTTTCGAAGGCCAGGATACGATCGACGCGGCAACGCAGCGCGTCGCGGTCGCTGCCGAGCTCGACTCTGTTCGTCGTGACCGGGCGGCGCAGCTCGCCGATCTCGTTTCCAAAGCGTTTGCCGAAGCGGAACCGCTGCCGAAGCTCGGTGAGGAGAGTGTCCGTCGTGGCCGCAACCTCTATATCCAGTTCTGGACGACACATATCGGCGCGCCGCCGCTGACCGATCCCGATGATGTGGCGATACTCCGCTGGTGCAGGCTTCGCGAACGGCAGCTCGAAGATGACGAGCTGCGTCGCTACCGCGAGGAGTTCGCGCTTGCACGGAGCAAGATGGAGATTGACCTTACCGAAGGTCTGATCAACCGGCTATCCGACAAGTTTAAATCGGCCCGCGTGCAGATCGACCGGCTCAACCGCAGTCTCGCTGGCCGGCAATTCACGGGACAAACCTACACGTTCCGACACAGCGTCAATGCGGTTATGAAACCGATCCACGCGCTTGCCGAAGCGATCGCCGACGCGCCTCAGCGCGGGCTCGCCATGCTTCAAGACGACAATGTTGATCCACGCATCCGCAATGGGTTCAAGGAACTCGAGCGGCGGCTTTCGGATGATAAGTTGGTGAAAGAACTACGCGATTATCGGCAGTTCTTCGACTTTGAACTGCACATGACCAACGAGCGCGGGCAGGAAACGACCCTCAGCAAACGATCCGCCACCGGCTCGGGTGGGCAGAAGCAGGCGCCTTACTATGTGGCGGTGGGCGCTGCCATGGCTGCTGCGTATTACCCGAAATCGGTGGTCGGCGATCCGGACGGTGTTGGACTTGTTGTTTTTGACGAGGCGTTCAACAATCTCGATGCGCCCAACACGCGTGCGCTTCTGTCCTTTTTCCGCGACTTGCACTTACAGGTGATTATCGCCGCGCCTGACAAG
Organism: uncultured Acetobacteraceae bacterium; assembly: GCA_964236715.1. Taxonomy (GTDB): domain Bacteria; phylum Pseudomonadota; class Alphaproteobacteria; order Acetobacterales; family Acetobacteraceae; genus CAHJXG01. Next base: position 89,522 of record CAXSGE010000007.1, read on the forward strand.
GTGCGCGCAATGTTCCTCGAGACCGTGGACACGATTGTGTCAGTCAACCGCCGACCCGATACGCAGGAACCGGTCATCACTGTCACCAATCCCTCTCAGCTCGCACGCGAATCCCTGTCGAATATCAATCCTATCAATCTTGGGGTCGAGGCGTTTCGATCTGTGTCCGCAGCTGCGGAATGAAGCGTGAGGGTGACGGGGGCCGTTTGCTCCACGATCTGCTCGATCGCATCGAGCGAAACCCCGAGGGCAGTCGACGGATCATTGCGCGAGCTGCTCTGAGCTTCGCCTCAGCGGACGAACATCGGCAACTGAACGACTTTCTCCTGGCGGCGTGTGAGATTGGCGCGGTCGAAGTCAAATTTGATCGCGAAGCGCCGCATCTGATCGACCAGGTCGCCCTGGCTGATCCAACGCGGCTCTACGCCTTTCTCAATCGCGAACCGGCGCGGATCGGGCGTGCCGCTGCGGAAGCTTCACTTGCGGCGACAAATCCAAGCACGGATGTCGGGAAGCAATTGGTTGTTTATGTGGTCGAGCGCTGGAACGCTGGGAGGAGCGCGCTGGGGTTGTCCCCCCGAGATTTGAACGAGGCCCTCCGGCTTGTGCGGGCAGCGGACGCGGCCTTCACGGAGATGCCTTGGGATCGGATCCCGCTCCGGACCCGTTCTGCGCGGCTGCTGAATGACAGCAAGGCGCTGGAGCGGGCTCTGCCAAAGCTGCTGTCCTTCCTTAGGGAAATCGGCCGCTTGGACCCCGACATGGAGCGCGAGGACGCTCTTCGCCTGTTGGGGCTGGAGAAGTTTCCGCAGCCGCTTCTTCTTGCTGGCCCCCTGCGCGTGGGCGATTTCAGTGTGAGCGACTGGACCTATGTTGGACTGCCGCCCAACGCACATGGAACTCTGGCGCTCCAGGGCCATGTGCGATCGATCCTGACAGTCGAGAATCTGGAGAGCTTCAATCGCCACGTCCGAGAGGGTCGGCAGGCCGGGGATGTCATCCTTTATATCGGCGGCTTTCCGGCACCAAGCGTCATTGCGACCCTGAAGCGACTGATAGCGCTTTCGGGGGTCGAGCGAGTCTGGCACTGGGGAGATGTCGATGCGGGCGGCATTAGGATCGGCCTTTATCTGGAACGTATCTTGCCCGTGCCGGTGCTGCCACACCTGATGACGGGCGAGCTCGCTGCGAAGTTTGGAACAGCATCGGCGACGCTCAAAGTCATTCGGGAGATGCCCCTAGGCTCGGCCTTTGCGCCGCTTGCCCGGTATCTCTCCATGCCTGGCGCAATGTGGCTGGAGCAGGAAGTCCTCGACCCCCAGCCAGTCGAGGCATGAGACCTGCACGATCATCTAGCGTGCATGCCGCCGGGATGTTTCGATTTGCCGCAGCCGTTCGCATCCGCTCGGCCGTAAGACCTGGACAATTCGGGGCAAGTCCGAGAGAAGGTATAACTAACTCAATTAATTCCGGCCAACCGGAGCCCCTGACCCTCAGCCAGATTTGAGTAGAGTCTGTCGAGGCAGACTGACAAAGCCAAAGACCGTTGTTCATAGCCTCGCAAGTCGGCTCAGTCGGTTGAAATCCGGTTGACAGTAGTTTTTTATTGGACTCAATCTCGACGGAGCACATGTCGAGGCAGCGGAAGAGCCGATAGCGGGCGATAGATGGTTCGTGTGTATCGGTCGAAATTGCTTAATGAAACTAAAGGTGTAGTTTCATGACAGTAGTCATGCGGGTGGAACTCGATAGGAAATGTCAATCACCCCGTAAAATTATCACGTTGGCGGACATTAGAACAGTCGAGTGGGAATAGCAGCGATGAGCAGGAAGACCCGATGACCCGAAAGACCGGCCGCCAGTTCTTTGCCAATCCGGGGCCGACCAACATCCCGGACTCGGTGCTGCGCGCCATGGACCGGCCCACCATCGACTTCATGGACCCGGAGTTCGTCGAGGTGTTCGAGGCCGGGGTGGCCGGGCTGAAGCGGCTGCTGCGCACCTCTGGTGACGTGTTCCTGTACGCCGCGTCCGGCCATGGCGCGTGGGAAGCGACGCTCGTCAACCTGTTCTCGCCCGGCGATACCCTGTTGATCCTGGAGTCCGGCTGGTTCAGCGAGGGCTGGGCCGAAATGGCGCAGAAGTTCGGCCTGCAAGTGCAGACCGTGGCGGCCGACTGGCGGCGGGGCGTCGATCCGCAAGCGGTGGCGGCTGCGTTGCGGGCCGATGCCGGCCACGCGATCAAGGCGGTGCTGGCCGTGCACAACGAGACCGCGACCGGCCTGTCGATGCCAATGCCCGACATCCGCGGCGCGATCGATGCGTCCGGGCATCCGGCGTTGCTGCTGGTTGACACGATTTCCTCGCTCGGCTCGCTCGAGTTCCGCATGGATGATTGGGGTATCGACGCCGTAGTGGGCGGCAGCCAGAAGGGACTGATGCTGCCGACCGGGTTCAGCTTCACTGCGGTGTCGCCCAAGGCGCTGCGGGCGCACGCTTCGGCTGGGCTCGCCCGGCACTACTTTGATTGGTCCGTGATGCTCAAGCGTCCGCTGCGCAGCTTTGTCGGCACCGTGCCCGTCGGATTGTTCTACGGCCTGCGCGAAAGCCTGCGCCTGATCGAATTGGAGGGCCTGGACCAGGTCGTCGCCCGCCATCACCGTCTGGCGGAGGCCACGCGCCGCGCGGTCCGGGCTTGGTCCGGCAACGACGGACCGCAGCTTTTTTGCCTCGATCCGGCCCGGCTATCCGACAGCGTGACGGCGGTGATGATGCCCGAGGGCTTTAACGCCGACTCCGTCCGGCGCACGGCGCTGGACCGGTTCAATGTGTCGACCGGCGGTGGGCTGGGCCGGCTCGGTGGCAAGGTGCTGCGAATCGGGCATTTGGGCGACCTGAACGAGCCGATGCTGCTGGGGACGCTGGGCGCGGTGGAGATGAGCCTGCGCATCAACGGCGTACCGCATGGACAGGGCGGGGTGGACGCGGCGATGGATTGGCTCGCCGCGGCCTGACATCGGCGGCGCGGCCCGATATTCTCCTGTAGGGTTGTTCTGCGGTCCGAGTCGCCTGACCCCGGGGTGAGAACGAACGGTAAAAGCTCGCGAAACGAGTGACGGACCTCGCCATAAGTGTGGCTGCAGCGTCACAAGGCTGTGTTACTATTCCGCGATGAATACCACGGATGGTGGGTTATATTGCAGCAGAGCGACCAGATGTAGTATCCTGCGTGGATGAACGCGACAAACGCAGGAGACTCCAGGGTGCTTGACGCAGTGCAGATGCAAGGCCGCCATCAAGTCCGGATGGACCGGTCACGGGACAGCTTGCTGACCGATTTCGGCCGCGCGACGCTCGACGACCGGTATCTCATGCCCGGCGAGAGCTACCAGGACCTGTTCGCCCGCGTCGCCAGCTATTACGGCGACGACGCTGCCCATGCCCAGCGCATCTACGACTACGCGAGCCGGATGTGGTTCATGCCGGCGACCCCGGTGCTGTCCAACGGCGGCACCACGCGCGGCCTGCCGATCTCGTGCTTCCTGAACGAGGCGTCGGACAGCCTCGATGGCATCGTCGGCCTCTGGAACGAGAATGTCTGGCTGGCCTCGAAGGGCGGCGGCATCGGTTCGTATTGGGGCAACCTGCGGTCCATCGGCGAGAAGGTCGGCCAGAACGGCAAGACCTCCGGCGTGATCCCGTTCATCCGCGTGATGGACAGCTTGACCTTGGCGATCTCGCAGGGGTCGCTGCGCCGCGGGTCGGCGGCGGTTTACCTGCCGATCTCGCACCCGGAGGTCGAGGAGTTCACCGAGCTGCGCCGTCCGACCGGCGGCGACCCGAACCGCAAGGCGCTCAACCTGCACCATGGCATCTTGGTGTCGGACTCGTTCATGCGCGCGGTCGAGGCGGATGAGCAGTGGGCGCTGACGTCCCCCAAGGATGGCGCGATGGTGCGGCTGGTGAGCGCGCGCAACCTGTGGATTCGCATCCTGACGGCGCGGATCGAGACCGGCGAGCCCTATCTGGTGTTCTCCGACCATGTGAACAACGCGCGTCCGGAGCAGCAGAAGCTGGCCGGGCTGGAGATCAAGACCAGCAATCTCTGCAGCGAGATCACGCTTCCCACCGGCATCGACCAGCATGGCAAGCAGCGCACCGCGGTGTGCTGCCTGGCGTCGCTCAACCTTGAGAGCTGGCTCGAGTGGAAGGACCACCCGCTGTTCATCGAGGACATCATGCGGTTCCTCGACAACGTGCTGCAGGACTTCATCGACCGCGCGCCCGAGGGCATGGAGCGGGCGAAATATTCGGCGATGCGCGAGCGTTCGGTGGGCCTCGGCGTAATGGGCTTCCACAGCTTCCTGCAGTCGCAGAACGTGCCGTTCGAGGGCGTGGTGGCGAAGGTGTGGAACAAGCGGATGTTCAAGCACATACGCGGCCAGGCCGATGCAGCGAGCCGGATGCTGGCGGAGGAGCGGGGGCCGTGCCCGGATGCCGAGGAGTACGGCATCATGGAGCGGTTCTCCAACAAGATGGCGATCGCGCCGACGGCGAGCATCAGCATCATCGCCGGCAACACCAGCCCCGGCATCGAACCGATCGCCGCCAACGTGTTCCTGCAGAAGACGCTGTCCGGCAGCTTCACCGTGC
>CAXSGE010000008.1:0-90249 GCA_964236715.1 uncultured Acetobacteraceae bacterium
TTCGTGCTGGTGACGCACGACCAGGACGAGGCGCTGGCGATGGCCACGCGGATCGGCCTGCTGCACGGGGGCCGGCTCGCGCAGGTCGGCGCGCCTGCCGATATCTATGAGCGCCCGGCGAGCCGTTATGTGGCGGCGTTCATGGGGGCGGCGAACATCCTGCCGGGGACCGTGCGGACCGCCGGGCCGGATGCGGTGCTGGATCTCGACGGCATCGGCGCGGCGCAGGCGGCCGGCCCAGCGCCCATGGCGGCCGGCAGCGCCGTGCATGTCGCCTTGCGGCCGGAGCGGCTGCGGATTGCGCCGGGCACGGACGAGGGCACCAACATCGCGCCGGGCACCGTGACCGAGAGCGCGTATCGCGGCGGCGCCATGGACCACCACGTCCGGCTGCGCGGCGGCGCGATGCTGCTGGTGTCGCAGCCGCTGACCGATGGCATGGGCGCTGCGCTGCTCACGCCGGGGAGCGCCGTCGCGGTGTCGTGGCCGCCGGAGGCTTGCGTGCTGCTGCCGGAATGAACCGCTCCGCCGTACTGGCCCCGGTGTGGCTCTGGCTGCTGCTGTTCGTGGCGGCGCCGGTCGTGATCGTGGCGGCGCTGTCGTTCTCGACCTCCATCGCCGGCGTGCCGCCCTACACGCCGCTGCTGCAGTCGCCCGACACCGCGAACTATGTCGTGCTGACCGACGATGCGTTCTATTTGGATGCCGCGCTGAAAAGCCTTGCGGTGGCCGGCGTGTCGTCGGCGGCCTGCCTGCTGATCGGCTATCCCATGGCGCTGGCGATCGCACGTGCGGCGGACCGCTGGCGGTCGCTGCTGCTGCTCGCCGTCATGCTGCCGTTCTGGACCGGGTTCTTGCTTCGGATCACCGCCTGGATCGGGCTGCTGCGCGACGAAGGCTGGATCAACGCTGCCCTGCAAGCCATTGGCCTTTCAGCAATGCGGCTGCTCTACACCGACTTCGCGATGTATATCGGCGTCACCTACGCCTATTTGCCGTTCATGATCTTGCCGCTCTATGCCCGCCTGTCCCGCCGTGACTCGGCGCTGGAGGAGGCGGCGGCCGACCTCGGCGCAAGCCCCTGGACAGTGTTCCGCACCATCACCTTGCCGCTGTCGCTGCCGGGCATCGCGGCCGGGCTGGCGCTCGTGTTCATTCCCGCGATGGGCGAATACGTGGTTCCGGAACTGCTCGGTGGCCCCGGCGCGCAGACCATCGGACGCGCGCTGTGGAACGAGTTCTTCTCCAACCGCGATTGGCCCATGGCAGCCACGGTGGCGAATGCGCTGCTGCTGGCGCTGCTGGTTCCCATGGTGGCGTTGCGGGCACGGCAATGAGGGCAGGACGATGAGGCGGGGCCGGTTCCTCATTGTGTGCCTGCTGCTCGGCTATGCGTTCCTTTATGTGCCGGTGCTGCTGCTGGTCGCCACGAGCTTCAACCCGAACCGGCTCACGACCGTGCTCTCGGGCTTCTCGCTGCGTTGGTATGCGGCCTTATGGGCTGACGAGAAGCTGATCGACGCGGCGCTGCTGTCGCTGCGCATCGCGGCGCTGTCGGCGACTGGCGCGACGGTGCTGGGCACGCTGGCCGGGTTCGCGCTGGCGCGCTTCGGGCGGTTCCACGGACGTGGCGCTTTCGCTGCGTTGCTGTCCGCGCGGCTGGTGCTGCCGGATGTGCTGGTCGGCCTTTCCTTGTTGCTGCTGTTCGTGCAGATGGAACAGAGCTTTGGCTGGCCCGCGGGGCGCGGAGCCTTGACCATCACGCTTGCCCATGTCTCGGTCAGCCTGTCCTATGTCGCCATCGTGATCGAGGCGCGGCTGTCCGACGCCGGGTCGGAGCTTGAGGAGGCGGCGATGGACCTCGGCGCGTCGCCCTGGGCCGCGTTCGGCCTGGTCACCCTGCCGCTGCTGGCTCCGGCGCTGCTGTCGGGCTGGCTGCTGGCCTTCACGCTGTCGCTCGATGACCTCGTGGTCGCGACCTTCGTGTCGGGTCCCGGCGCCAGCACATTGCCGATGGTGGTGTTCTCGACGCTGCGCCTGGGTGTGACGCCGGAGCTGAACGCGTTGGCGACCGTGATCCTGGCGGCCGTTTCCGTTTCTTTAATCTCGCTATGGTATCTGCAGCAACGGTTCGGCGGCGCGATTGCCCGGAGCGACCCGGGGGCATAATGTCTTTTGACCGCAGTACCGGAAACCTTCCTATGCAGCTTATCGCCGAACGCCTGGACCGCATCAGCCCGAGCCAGACTATCGCCATCTCCACCAAGGCGCGCGCGCTCAAGGCCCAGGGCCGGGACGTCATCAGCCTTTCGGCCGGGGAGCCGGACTTCGATACCCCGCAGAACGTGAAGGACGCGGCGATCCGCGCCATCCAGGCCGGCGACACCAAGTACACCGACGTCGCCGGGACCAAGGCGTTGCGGCAGGCGGTCGCCGACAAGTTCAAGCGCGACAGCGGGTTGGACTACACCCCGGAGGAAATCATCATCTCGACCGGTGGCAAGCAGGTGATCTTCAACGCCATGGTCGCGACTATGAACCCCGGCGACGAGGCAATCATCCCGACGCCATGCTGGGTCAGCTACCCCGATATCGTGGCGCTGGCGGACGGCACGCCGGTGTTCGTCCCGTGCGGCCAGAACAACGGCTTCAAGATGCGGGCCGAGGACCTGGAGGCGGCGATCACGCCCAAGACCAAATGGTTCATGCTGAACAGCCCGTGCAACCCGACCGGCGCCGCCTACTCCGCCGAGGAGCTGCGGCCGATCTGCGACGTGCTGCTGCGCCACCCCGACGTGTGGGTTTTCACCGATGATATCTACGAGAAGCTGGTCTATGACGGGTTCAAGCCGGCGACGGTCGTGCAGGTCGAGCCGCGGCTGCGCGACCGCACCGTGACGATGAACGGCTGCAGCAAGGCCTACGCGATGACCGGATGGCGCATTGGCTTTGCAGGCGCACCGGTCAAGCTGGCCAAGGCCATGGACAAGCTGCAGTCGCAAAGTACGTCCAACACCAGCAGCGTCAGCCAGGCTGCCGCGGTCGAAGCGTTGACGGGTCCGCAGGGCTTCATCGACGAAATGGTCACCGTGTACAAGGCCCGGCGCGATCTGGTCGTATCGATGCTGAATGAGGCGCCCGGCCTGAATTGCCATTTGCCGGAGGGTTCATTCTACGTGTTCCCGAGCATGCATGGCTGCATCGGCAAGACCAGCCGCGGCGGCACGGCGATCAAGGATGACGAGAGCTTCGTGACGGCGCTGCTGGACGAAGAGGGCGTCGCGGCAGTGCAGGGGGCGGCATTCATGTATCCCGGCCATTTCCGCGTCAGCTACGCGACCGATACCGAAAGCCTGGTCAAGGCTTGCGAGCGCATCCAGCATTTCTGTGAGGGGCTGCGTTAAGCCATGCCGGCGCTCGCGCAGCGGGTGGCACGGGCGCCGATGGCGTCGACCGTCGCTATGACCATGAAGGCCCGGGCCATGCGGGCGCAGGGCATCGAGGTTATCGCGCTCACCATCGGCGAGCCCGACTTCGACAGCCCGCGCCATGCGATCGAGGCCGGTTATCAAGCGGCGCTGCGCGGCGACACCAAATATCCGCCGCAAGACGGCCAGCCCGCGCTGAAACAGGCGATCCAGCGCAAGTTCCAGCGTGATGCCGGCCTGGAGTTTACCCTTGACGAAATCATGGTCAGCAATGGCGGCAAGCAGGTCATCTTCAACGCGCTGCTGGCGACCGTTGACGACGGCGACGAGGTGGTCATCCCGGCGCCGTACTGGGGTGCCTACCCGCTGATGACCCGCGTGGTCGGCGGCGAGCCCGTCGTCGTCAACTGCCCGCAGAACAACGGCTTCAAGCTGCGGCCGGAGGACCTGGACGCGGCGATCACCCCGCGCACCAAATGGCTGATATTGAACTTTCCCAACAACCCGACCGGCGCCGCCGCGACGCGGGAGGAGGTTGCGGCGCTGGCTGAGGTCATGCTGCGGTATCCGCATGTCTGGATCTTGTCGGACGATATGTATGAGCACCTGGTCTATGACGGGTTCGAGCACAGCACGATGGCGGCGGTGGAGCCGCGGCTGCGCGACCGGACCCTGACGGTCAGCGGCGTGTCCAAGACCTATGCCATGACCGGGTGGCGGATCGGCTTCGGCGCCGGGCCGCGCGGGCTGATCAAGGCGATGGTGAACATGCAGGGGCAGGTCGCGGCCGGGGTGTCGACCATCGGCCAGGCAGCGGCGGCGGCGGCCTTGGATGGCCCGCAGGACGAGGTTCCCCGTATGGTGGCTGCCTACCGGCGGCGCCGCGACCTCGTGGTCGATGCGTTGAACCAGGCGCCCGGCATGGTCTGCCACCGGCCCGAGGGCGCGTTCTACGTCTATCCCAACGTGGCGGGCTGCCTGGGCAAGACGACGCCCACGGGCGCGCGGCTCGATACGGATGAGGACTTTGCGCTGGCGTTGCTGGACGAGCAGCATGTGGCGGTCGTGCATGGCGCGGCATTCGGCATGTCGCCGTGTTTGCGCATCAGCTACGCCACCGACGATGCCGCGCTCATCGAGGCCTGCCGCCGCATCGTTGCCTTCTGCGCCAGCCTCCGGTGATCCCGCGCCCGTGTTGCTGAGACGGGGCCGGGACAGCGACGCCGACGGGTTCATCGCCCTGATCGGCCGTTGCTGGGCGGACTACCCCGGCTGCATTCTGGAAATGGAGCACGAGGAGCAGGAGCTATTCGCCCTTGAGTCTTACTGCGCCGGGCGTGGCGGGGCGCTTTGGACGGCGGAGGACGCGGGCGTCGTCGTCGGTATGGCCGCGATCCTTCCGGCGGACGACGGCGCGTGGGAGCTGAAGAAGCTCTATGTCCATCCCGGCCTTCACGGTTCCGGCCTCGCGCACCGCCTGCTTGACGCTGCCGAGGCGCACGCGGCGGCGGCGGGCGCAGTGCGCTTGGTATTGTGGACTGATACGCGGTTCACCCGGGCGCACCGGTTCTACGAGAAACGAAGCTGGGTGCGGGATGGGCCGATCCGCGCCTTGGACGACGTGTCCCATACGCTGGAGTTCGGCTATGCAAAGCCGCTGGATGGGGTTGCGATCCTTGGCGCAGCCGCTGCCGCTTCGGCCGAGCGGCGCCTGGCGGAAATCCTGGTCGCCTGCGTCGATGGCGGCGCATCGGTGTCGTTCCTGGCGCCGCTGGCGCTGGATCGGGCGCGGGCGTTCATGCGCGACGCGGCGCAGCAGGCGGCAGCCGGCAAGTGCGTCTTGTTGGCAGCGTGGTCGCGGGGCGTGCTGGCCGGGACGGTGCGGCTGCAGCTCAACACGCCGCAGAACCAGCCGCACCGGGCCGAAATCTGCAAAATGCTGGTCCACCCCGACGCGCGCCGCCAGGGTCTCGCGCAGAAGCTGATGCTGGCGGCAGAGAGCGCCGCGGCAGCGGCAGGGCGCACCCTGCTGACGCTCGACACGCTCACCGGCGCGGCGGGGGAACGGCTGTATCGGCGGCTGGGCTGGATCGAGGTTGGCGTGATACCTGGATACAGCGTCGACGCCGCCGGGCGGCCCGAGCCAACCACGTTGTTCTATAAGCGGATTGGAAACTAGCCGCCCCAAACCGGCGTGCGCTTTTCCAGGAACGCGTCAATGCCCTCATGCGCGTCCCGCTCCTGCATGTTGCGCACCATGACGGCGGAGGCATAGGCGTAGGCGTCGGCAAGCGGCATCTCCGCCTGGGCATAGAACGCGGGTTTGCCCAGGCCGACGGTGACGGCGCTCTTGGATGCGATTTTCTGGGCCAACTTGCGCACGGCGTCGTCGAGGGCAGCCTCGGGCACTGCACGGTTGATCAGGCCGAGCGCCGCAGCACGGGGTGCGTCCAGCATCTCGCCGGTCAGCAGCATCTCCATCGCGGCCTTGCGGCCCACGGCGCGGGACAGCGCGACCATGGGCGTCGAGCAAAATAGGCCGATGTTGACGCCGGGCGTCGCGAACGCAGCGGTGTCGGCGGCGATGGCGAGGTCGCAGCTCGCTACCAACTGGCATCCGGCCGCGGTGGCGATGCCGTGCACCTGGGCGATCACTGGGACCCGCAGCCCGACGATCTGCTGCATCAGGCGGGAGCATTGGGCAAACAGCGCCGCGTGCGCGTCCGGCTGCAGCCCGCGTATCTCGCGGAGGTCGTGCCCGGCGCAGAATGCCCGCCCGGCCCCGGCGATGACCACGACCTTGATTGCGGGATCGACTGCGATGTCCGCCAGCGCCGCTTCCAGCGCCGTCATCAATGGCACCGACAAGGCGTTGCGCGCGGCCGGGCGGTTCAGCGTCAGCCAGGCAACTTCATCCTGGTCCTGCCGCAATACGAGGGCTTCGTTGGACATGCCGCTATCTCCTTCTGGGGCCTAGGACACACCCTCGTTGGCGCGGAGGAAGGCGCGCACATGGGCGAGGACCTCATCAGGCGTCTCTTCGGCCAAATAGTGGCCGCTGTCGACGGCGGCGCCGGTCACCTTGGCGTCGCAATAGGCGCTCCAGATCGCCACCGGGTCATACCAGCCGCCGATGCGCCCCTTGGCGCCCCATAACACCAGCATCGGGCATTGCACCCGGCGTCCCTCGGCGCGGCTGACGCGGTCATGCATCAGGTCGATCGAGGCGGCGGCGCGGTAGTCCTCGCACATGCCGCTGATTGCCTCGGGATTCCTGGCGGCGGCCATGTAGTCCGCCAACGCCTCCTCCCGAAAGAAGCCCGGCGGTTTCGGTTCGCGTGAGGTATGGGCGCGAAACCAGATGTCCGGCGCCGCATTGATCAGCTCCTCCGGGAACGGATGCGGCTGGGCGAACCAGAACCAGTGATAGTAGCCGAGCGCAAAGGCCATGTCGGTGCGTTCGAAATGCTCGATCGTCGGCACAATGTCCATGGTCGTGAGCGACCGCACGCGGTCCGGGTAGTCGATCGCAAGCCGATGCGCCACCCGCGCCCCGCGGTCATGGCTGATGATGTCGAAGCGGTCGTGGCCCAGCGCGTCCATCAGTTCCACCATGTCACGTGCCATCGACACCTTGGAATACGGCGCGTGGTCGGCGCTCGGCGCGGGCTTGAAGCTACCGCCATAGCCGCGCAGGTCCGGGCAGACCGCGGTGTAGCTGTGGGCCAATGCCGGAGCGACGGCGTGCCACATCGCGTGGGTCTGCGGGTTGCCGTGCAGCAGCAGCAATGGCAGGCCGGAGCCGCCACGACGCAGCCGAAGCTTGCCGTCGCCCACCTGCATGGTCGTGAGTTCAAAGCCTTCGAAGAAGCCCGCCATCACACCCTCGCCGCCAACTTGCCAGGACATCGGACGATGCCGGGTGGTTTTCCAGGGCAGCGCGGGCACTATGAGGCCAGGGCAATTGCTTGAAGCGCTCTCAAGCTGATTAACCAGGCTTCAGCCCCCGACGGAGTCCCCGAACCGTTCAAGCGATTGCCCTGTCGGCTAAAGCCCAAGCATGTCCAAACGCACAACTGGGACCGTCGCGCCCGCCGGTAGCCCCGGTGCATGCGGAGGACGCAGGATGAGGCATCCGGCGAGGGCGAGCAAACGCAGCAGGGACGAGTCCTGATGTTCGAAGGCCGTTGCCACCAGGCCGCCGGCTTCATCAGCCACGAGCGTAGCCCGCAGGTGATCGGCCCGGTGGTCATTCGCCGGGACCGGCGCCCCAAGCCGGGCCTCGGTTGTGGGCAGGCCCACATCCAGCAGGCCGGCAAGCCGGGCGAGGGCGGGCAGCAGGAACAGGACCGCACAGACAAATGCCGAAACCGGGTTGCCCGGCAACCCTAGAACCGGCACTCCGCCCAGCCGTCCGAACAGCAGCGGCTTGCCGGGCCGCATGGCGATGCGCCAGAAATCCAGCGCGAACCCGCGGGTGGCGAGGCTGGCCTGCACCACGTCGTGCTCGCCCACGCTGGCCCCTCCCGTCGTGACCAGGAGATCGATGCCCGAGAGCCGGTCGGCGACGGCGGCGATGGCGGCAGGGTCGTCCGGCGCGATCGGCAACACGACGGGGACGCCGCCGCCGGCCCGCACCAGTGCCGCAATGGCGTGCGCGTTGGAACTGACAATGCCGCCGGCGCCCAAGGTCTCGCCGGGCAGCGAGACCTCGTCCCCAGTCGCGAGGATGCCGATGCAAGGCTGCCGGTGCACCTCCACCCAAGGGTGGTTGCTTGCTGCGATCAACCCGACCGACCGCGCGCCCAACCGCGTGCCGCTTGGGATCAAGGTGTCGCCTCGGCGAAAATCCTGACCGGCACCGCGGATGTGCCGCCCGGGCTGCGCGGCCTCCCGGATTGCGATCCACTCATCCGACCGGTCGACATCTTCCTGCGGCAGCACGGCGTCTGCGCCGTCCGGCACGACACTGCCGGTGAACAGCCGCACCGTTTCACCGCCGCCGACACGGCCTGCAAATGGCCGGCCTGCCGGGGCATTGCCGACCACCTTGAGCCGCGCGCCGACAATCCCGTCCGAACCACGCAAGGCATAGCCGTCCATGGCCGACATATCCGCTGGCGGCTGGGTCAGCCGGGCAACGATTGGCGACGCCAGCACACGGCCCCAAGCGCTTGGCAATGCGACCACTTCGGTCGGAGTGGGGCGGAGCGGCGCCATGACGCGGGCGCGGGCCTCGTCGACCGAAAGCATCGCCTCAGTCCTGCCGGAAATCGCCGGACTTTCCGCCCGCCTTGTGCACCACGCGCAGCCCGTCGATCCGCATGCCGCGGTCGATAGCCTTGCACATGTCATACACGGTCAATGCGGCGACGCTCGCGGCCATGAGGGCCTCCATCTCCACTCCGGTGCGGCCCGTCGTGCGGACGGTCGCGGCGATGTCGACGCCGTCGCCGGACGATGATGGCCCAAGGTCGAGCGTCACCGCGGCGATCGGCAACGGGTGGCAAAGCGGGATCAAATCCGCCGTCCGCTTCGCCGCCATGATGCCCGCCAGCCGCGCCGTGCCCAGCACATCGCCCTTCTTGGCAACCCCGGCTATGATGACCTGCAGCGTTTCCGGCTGCATGACGACGCTGGCCCGTGCGGTCGCGGTCCGGACGGTCTCGGCCTTGTCGGACACATCCACCATGACGGCACGGCCCTCGACGTCAAAATGCGTCAACCCGGTCATGGCGCCGTGCCCAGCAAGGCACGCGTTGCAGCGCCGACATCCGGCTGCCGCAGCAGGCTTTCACCGACCAGGAAACACGACGCCCCGGCCTCAGCGAGACGCCGCACGTCCGCATGGGTGCGGATGCCGCTCTCAGCGATCAGGAACCGGTCAGAGGGCACATGCGGCGCGAGTTCTGCTGTTGTCTCCAGATCGGTCCGCAAAGTCTTGAGATTGCGGTTGTTTATGCCGATCAGCGATGTTTCCAACCCCAATGCACGGTCCAGCTCGGCGCGGTTATGCACCTCGACCAGGACATCCATGTCGAGCGCCCGCGCCAACTCCTCAAGCTCGCGCGCCTGCTGGTTGGTGAGCGCGGCCATAATCAGCAGGATGCAATCGGCGCCCATCAGCCGGCTCTCATAGACCTGCCAGGCGTCCAGCATGAAGTCCTTGCGCAGCACCGGCAGCGAAACCGCAGCCCGGGCCTGCTTCAGATGGCCGGGCGAGCCCTGGAAATACGGAGCGTCGGTCAACACGGACAAGCAGGTCGCGCCCGCATCGGCGTAGGCCTGGGCCAGCGCCTTGGGGTCGAAATCCGGCCGGATCAGCCCGGCGGACGGCGACGCCCGCTTGATCTCGGCGATCAAGCCATAATCCCCCTTTGCGACTGCTGCCTTCAGCGTATGGCCGAAGTTGCGGGTTGGATTACGCTCTATCCTCAATCGTTTTGTGAGTGCGGCTATCGGCGTTTCCGCGCGGCGGCGCTCCACCTCGGTCATCGTTTCCGCGCAAATCTGAGCCAATGCGTCGGGAAGGGCGACATCCATCACGTTGCTCCAACTGACATCAAGCGGTCGCCTGCCTCAATTTGTCCAACGCGGCGCCAGCATTCCCGTTGTCAATCGCCGACGCTGCGAGCGCAACGCCCGACCGCAAATCGTGCGCCAAACCCGCAATTATAAGCGTCGCGGCAGCATTCAGCAGCACGGTATCGCGATATGGCCCGGCTTGCCCCTGCAGTAAAGCGACGAGGGCTGCGGCGTTCACGGCGGCATCGCCGCCCCCAATCGCCTCGATCGGCGCACGCTCCAACCCGGCGTCCTCGGGGGTCACGACGAATTCCCGGCACTCGCCGTCATGCAGGGCGACGACCTGGTTTTCGCCCGCGACGGTCAGTTCATCAAGGCCCTGGCCATGCACCAGCCAGGCGCGTTCGGTGCCGAGTGCGTGAAGGGTTTCGGCCATCGGACGCAGCCAGCTCGGGTCATAAACGCCCGTCAGTTGCCGGCGCACCCGGGCCGGGTTGGCGAGCGGACCCAGCAGATTGAAGATCGTGCGCGTGCCAAGCTCGACCCGCGGACCCGCCGCGTGGCGCAGCGCCGCGTGGTGCCGGGGGGCGAACAGGAACACGCAGCCTGCGGCGGCCAGCGCGCCCTGCAACCGGTCGAGCGGCACATCGACATCCACGCCCAGCGCCGCCAGCACGTCCGCCCCGCCGGTTCGCGACGAGAGCGCGCGGTTGCCGTGCTTCGCGACCGGCACTCCGCAACCCGCCACCACGAAGGTCACCGCCGTGGAGACGTTCAAGGTGCCTGAATTATCGCCGCCGGTGCCGCAAACGTCGACTGCGCCCGGCGGCGCCTGGATGGCGGTCATGCGGGAGCGCATCGCCCGGACCGCCCCGGTCAGCTCCGCTACCGTTTCCCGCCGCACCCGCATCGCCATCAGCAGCCCGGCGATCTGCGCCGGCGTCGCCTCTCCGGACATGATGACGCCGAAAGCCGCCTCCGCCTCGTCGGCCGATAGCGTGCCGCCGGCTGCGAGCTGGGCCAGGACCGGTTTCAGGGACGACATGCGGGATAGGATTTAGGCGGCTTGCGCCGGCATGTTCGATCCGCGCGCCAGGGCCAGGAAATTCGCCAGAATCTCGTGCCCATGCTCGGAGGCGATGCTTTCCGGGTGGAACTGCACGCCGAACAGCGGGAGCGTGCGATGGCGGAGGCCCATGATCGTGCCGTCCTCCGTCCAGGCGGTCGGGACCAGCGCATCGGGCAGGGTGCCGGGCTCGACGACCAGGCTGTGATAGCGCGTCGCCTGGAACGGGCTGGGCAGGCTGGCGAATAGGCCGGTCCCGTCGTGCCTGACGGCGCTCAGCTTGCCGTGCATCGGCTTGTCGCCGCGGATGACCCGGCCGCCAAAGGCTTGCCCGATCGCCTGATGCCCCAGGCAGACGCCCAACACCGAAACGCGCCCCGCCGCAGCCGAGATCAGGTCCAGGCAGATGCCGGCCTCGTCCGGGGTGCAGGGACCCGGCGAGAGCACGATGGCCTCGGGCGCCAGTGCCAGCGCGTCCCCGACCGTAATCGCGTCGTTGCGCCGCACCGTGCAGCGCACGCCCAGGTCACCCAGGAAATGTACGAGGTTGAAGGTGAAGCTGTCGTAGTTGTCTATCAGTAGAATCATCTCGTCAGGCCTTCAATGCAGCGAAGCGGACCGCCTCGTCGGCGGCGCGGAACAGGGCGCGGGATTTCTGCCGGGTTTCCTCGTATTCGCCGGCGGCCGTGCTGTCGGCGACGACGCCGCCGCCGGCCTGCACATACATTGTGCCGTCCTTCACCACCGCGGTGCGCAGCCCGATGCAGGTGTCCATGGTGCCGTTGGCGGCGAAATACCCGATGCACCCGGCGTAGATGCCGCGCCGGGTCGGCTCCATCTCCTCGATGATCTGCATGGCACGGATTTTCGGCGCTCCGGTAAGCGTGCCTGCGGGAAAGCCGGCAACCAGTGCATCCAGCGCGTCGAGCCCCGGCTGCAGCCGGCCCTCGACGGTGGAGGACATGTGCATCACGTGGCTGAACCGCTCCACCGCGAACGATTCCGTCACCCGGACGCTGCCCAGCTCCGCCACGCGGCCCACGTCGTTGCGGCCGAGGTCGAGCAGCATCAGGTGCTCGGCACGTTCCTTGGGGTCGGCCAGCAGGTCGGCCTCCTGTTGGAGGTCCTCGGCGCGGGTGACGCCGCGGGGCCGGGTGCCGGCGAGGGGACGTATGGTCACGATCCCGTCGCGGAGGCGGACCAGGACCTCGGGACTGCTGCCGACGATGGCGAAACCGCCGAAGTCGAGGAAGAACAGGAACGGCGCCGGGCTGATGCGCCGCAGGGCGCGATACAACGAGAACGGCGGCAGCGCGAACGGCACCGAAAAACGCTGGCTCGGCACGACTTGAAAGGCGTCGCCGGCGGTGATGTACTCCTTCATGCGGTCCACGATGCCCATGAACTCGTCGCGGGTCATGTTCGACGCCGGTTCGGGCTGCGGCGGCAGCGCCACAGGAGGCGCGGCGTGGGGCAGGGGGCGCAGCAGCGCCGCGTCGGCCTGCGCCAGGGCGGATTGCGCGAGGCTCCACGCCTGCGCGGCGGAAACGCCGGGTTGCGGATAGATCGGCGCGGCCAGGGTCAATTCGTCGAGCACGTTGTCGAACACGGCAAAGATCGTCGGCCGGATCAGGATGGCCTCCGGCATGCCCAGCGCGTCGGTGTTCTTTTCCGGCAAGCGCTCCATCAGCCGGACCATGTCATAGCCGAGGTAGCCCACGAGCCCGCCCAGCATCGGCGGCAGGTGCTCCGGCAGATCGAGCTGCGCCTCGTTGATCAGGGCGCGCAGGCTCTCGATCGGCGGGCGCTCGTCCAGCACGAATGCGTGCGGGGCGGACCGGGCGTGCCGGTTCACCTCGGCACGGCCGCCGCGGCAGCGCCAAACCAGGTCCGGCTCCATGCCGATGATCGAATAGCGGCTGCGGGCGGACCCGCCCTCGATGCTCTCCAACAGGAAGGCGTTGGCGCGCCCGGCGGCGAGTTTCAGGAAGGCCGCGACCGGCGTTTCGAGGTCCGCGACCCCGGTGGTCCACACCAGCGTGCCGCGCCCGGCGGCATAGGCGGCGCTGAATGCGGTCTGGGTCGGCGAGGCGGAAGCGTTCATGCTGGTTCGCTCAAGGTTGCAAAATGCTGTCAAGCATGGTGCGGTTCACCTGCGGCTTGGCTTGCTCGCGCAGGGCGGCGGCGAAGGTCATCTCGATATCCTGGCCAATTGCCTGGGTCAGCGCCGTCCTAATCTGCGCCATCCCGGACGGATCGGCGGCGGGGTCGGGCTCTTTGACCTCGCCGAGCGCCATAACGTAGAACGCGTCGGGCGTCTCGATCATTGTCGTCTCGCCCGGCTTCAGGCTGAACAGCGGTTCGACCATGGGCGTCGGCACGCCGGGCGTAGGCTGCGCCCGCATGACAGGCGGCGAGCTTTGCAGGCGCTGCCCGGCGACCGTCGCGGCGTCATCAAGGCTGCCAGCGGTTTTCGCGGCGGTCATCAGGCTTGCAGCGGCCCGTTCCTGCTCCTTCCGCCGGGCGTCGCGCGTCCAGTCCTCGCGCACCTGCGCTTCGACCTCGGGAAACGGCTTCAAGGCGGCGGGGGTCGCGTCTTCGACCGTCAAGGCGAAATACGACTGGTCGGGCCCTTCCGTCATGCCCGGCGCATCGCCCTTGGACGCCGCGAAGGCTGCGGTCAGCAGCGCTTGGCGCAATGCCGGGGAGCCTGGGATCGGCGCAGGCACGCCGGACGGCGTGTTGCCCTGGGCGTTCAGTGTGCCGGTCACTGCGGCCACGCCGAGGTCTGCCGGCAGGTCATCCAGGCTCGGGCTGGCGGACAGCGCGTCCTCGAGCTTATTGGCGCGGGCATAGACTTGGTCCAGGGCACGCTCGCGGGCCAGCTTGGTGCGAATTTCGTCTGTAGGCTGGGCCAGCGTGCGCTCGGAGCCCGGCGTCACCTTGGTGACCCGAAACACCTGCCAGCCAAGCGCGGATTGGACCGGGCCAGTCACCGTGCCGGCAGGCGCTGCGAACACGGCGTTTGCAAGTTCGGGGGACGGGAACTCGGCCGTGGTTGCGTCGTCCAGCGACGCCGAGGAAGCGCCGGCAGCGGCGGCGACCTTCTGCACCGCGTCCCAGTCGGATACGGCGGTCCAGGTGGCCGCGATCTCCTTCGCCCGGGCCTCGTCCTGCGCCACGACCACCTCGACGGACCGCTTCCCGGGCGTCACGTATTCCGCCTTGTGCTGCTCGTAATAGGCGGTGATGTCGGCCTCGGGCACCTCGATGTCGCGGGCGACCGTCTCGGGCGACAGGATCACGGCTTTGATGCGGCGGAACTCGGGCGCGCTGTAGCGGTCGGCATTGTTGTCGTACAGGCGTTGCAGGTCGGCCTCGGCCGGCGCGGGCGGTTCGGCAGCGGCGGCGAAGGGCAGCTCGACATATTGCGCCACCCGGGTCTCACGCTGGAAAGCGAAGACCTGCTGCGTCACGACGGCGGGCGGGGTGGCGCCGACCTGGATCGCCTCCATGAGTTGCCGCTGGCCGAGGTCCGAGCGCATCAGGTCGAGGAAGTGCGGCTCGGTCAGGTTGCTGCTGCGCAGCACGGCCTCGAAGCGTTGGCGGTCGAACGCGCCGTTGGCGCCGCGGAAGGCTGGGATTCCGAACACCGCCGCCCGCAGCGCGTCGTCCGGCACGGTCAGGCCCAGGCGGTCGACCTCGTTCTGGATGGCGGCCTGCACCACCAGCCGGTCCAGCACCTGCCCGGCTACGGCCTGGCGGATGGCCGGTGTCGGTTCCGTCTTGCTGCCCAGCATGTGGGTGACCTGCGCCAACTGCGTCCGCAGCGCCTCCTGGAACTCGGGCGCTTCGATAGGGCGTCCGCCGACGGTGGCGACTGCGTTATCATGGCCGACGTTGCGCACGACGTCGGCGATGCCCCAGAGTCCGAACGAGGCGATCAGCACGATGAAGAACGCCCGGGCGACCCAGGTGCCGAGGAAACTGCGGATCAGGGAAAGCATGCGTCAGGCATCCAGTGAACGGGGCCGCACCATACGGACGCCCGGAAGATTTTGCCAGATGGCGCTTTTTGCCGGAAACTATCGAGATTCTGGATGCCGATGAAAGGACACGCTTTGCAGCAACTGATCGCCGGGAACTGGAAGATGAACGGCTTGCGGGGCGAGGCGCTCGCACTCGCGGCGGCAATGCGGGGGGGTGCGGCGGCGTGCGGCCTGCTGGTCTGCCCGCCTGCGACCGTGCTGGCCGCGGTGGCGGAGGCGCTGGCCGGCACCGCGGTGATGGTCGGCGGGCAGGACTGCCATGCGGACCCGTCGGGCGCGCATACCGGGGACATTTCGGCGCCGATGCTGCGGGACGCCGGCGCCGGGTGGGTGATCCTCGGCCACTCCGAGCGCCGCGGGGACCACCACGAGACGGATGCGCAGGTGCGCGCGAAAGTCGGAGCGGCGCAGGCGGCCGGGCTGCAGACGATCGTCTGCGTCGGGGAAACGGACCAGGAGCGTTCGGCGGGACAGGCGCAAGCCGTTGTCGCCCGGCAGTTGGCGGAAAGCCTGCTTTCGGAGTACGCCGGGGTGGTGGCCTACGAACCGATCTGGGCGATCGGCACCGGCCGGACCGCGACGGAGGCGGACATCGTCGCCATGCACGCCGCCATACGAGCCAACCTTGTGGCGCGGCATGAGAACGGCGACGCCATCCGTATCCTTTATGGCGGCTCCGTAAAGCCCGACAACGCCGCCGCACTCCTTGCGCTCCCCGAAGTTGGCGGCGCGCTGGTCGGCGGCGCGAGCCTTGTCGCCGCGGACTTCCTGGCGATTGCCGCCGCGGCGCTATCCAAGGCGGGCCAGGCCAGCTAGACACCATCCGTCGAAACGGAAACCGAGCCCATGACCACCGCATTGTTGATCATCCACCTGCTCGTCACCCTGGCCCTCATCGGCGTCGTGCTGATCCAGCGCAGCGAGGGCGGCGGCCTGGGCATCGGCACGACGCAGGGCATGGGCGGGTTCATGTCCGGGCGCGGGACCACCAACCTGCTGACCCGCACCACCGCGGTCCTTGGCACGGCGTTCTTTGCGCTTTCCCTGACGCTCGCGTTGCTCAACCGCGGCACGGCCGGCGTCGGGCGGTCGCTGCTGGACAATCCGCCGGTCACGGCACCGGCGACGCCCGGCGACGCCGCACCGACGCCCGCGCCAAAGGGTCCCGCGGTGCCGACGAACTGACCTGTGCGTAAGGGGCAGGGGCTACGCATGAAGTCTGGAATCGGCTTCGCATAGAATTCGTCAGCTATCCCGTGACGAGTTGGAGCATGTAAGCATTATTCCAGTCAGCTTTCTTCCACTGGGCGCGCATTCTGGCCTTTGATGTTCGGTCGCGACCGGCGATGTTAAGCGCAATCTTGCACAGGAGAGCCAGGTTGCGCCCTGTGCTGCGGTCGTACACGCGGCTGCCGTCTGCACGGAACGTGGCTTCCAGCAGCCACTGCAGTGTGTTTTCAATTGCCCGGTGCGACCGGATCGCCCGACCCAGGACGGCCGGATCAACGGGGCAGCGCTGGCCCAGCATAAGGCCCTGTTCACTCCCGTCCGCTGGTATTCCACTCGCTACACGAGCGGAACTTCAATGAGCTCTGACCAGGTGCAGCGGCGACACCAGTACCTCAACCAAACGGCGCTCGACCTTGCCGGAGCAGCGCGGGTTTTGATCGTGCTCAAATACTGCCCCAAGCTCTCGACCGACGTGCCTTGCTCCCCCCACCATCGTTACAAACCTGCACTATGTTCACGCCCGATTTAGGATCGGGCAGAATCCAGCACTAGTCGCGCGAGGTGCCGGCCTAAGCAAGCATGCAGGGTTTCGATCACCTTCTGACGGGCTGACCGAGGGGTGCGCTCTAGATCAATTTGACTGTCGTTTGCCCACGCGCGCATCAAATCGTAGCGGCGGAACAGCACAACGCCCGGCATAGCAGATACCTGCTGCAAGGCCTGTTCGTAAGGCTCCAAATTACTGTTTGTTTGGAGAAACCGGCTGAATTGCGGATCCACCAGCACAAGGTTTGCGCCAGCTACCGTGACAGCCTCGGCACCCTCGGAGAGGGTTTGCGCAAACTCGCCTGGCGGTATGTTGCGAACTGCTTCGACAGTTCCCGTCTGCCAAATTACCAAATCATAATGGTGTGTCGCAAGTTCTGTCTGTATTATGCCCAGCATATCCGTTGCAAGCAGGCTGCGTCCGCCTCGCACAGTCACATTAACGTCGAGACCTGGCACCGCATCCTGCAGTGCTTTCGCCATTTGAAGCGGGAAAGCACGGTCGGACGCTGGCCCGCTGAACACCTTAGCTAGGGATGGTGCACCGCTATTGCCAAGGGCTTGGCTGGTGATTGTGCCAGGGCTTAAGCTGGCATCCGGGCCGAACATGGTGGCGGAGCCAACTGCCAGCACGTTGAGCGTTGCGCCAGATTGCAATTCCGCTGCCACCCTGGGCAATGCGGCTACCGCACCGGCCAGATCGTCCGGTGCTTGACAGGGGTCCACTGCATCTGAGGCCAGCGCCGGCCCGATCCAAAGAAAGGCGGCAAGCATCAACAATTGCAAGGCTGAGAATACGCTCATATCACGCCTGCGCTGCCAGCCTGCGGTAACTTCGTCAAGCCAGCGCGAGCAACCTGGCCCTTCACCTTATACCACGCAACTAGCGTGCCGACGCATACGAGCGCAGTTAGGCCGACAACGTTGACCCCCGCCTGCACAGCCCAGCCCGCCCGCTCTTCCATCGCAAGCCGACCAAGGAAGGATAGGAATATCCCAGCGCAAAAAACCGGAAGCGAGTGCTGGCCGCAAATCACAAGCGGCCGTGCGAACCAACTTTTCAACCATGCTGCATCAATCGGGACGCGGCGAGAAACCAGCCAAGCCAATGCGAGGATTGAAAGCAACCGCATGGGATGCAGCCCCTCTTTGTCGACCGACAGCAGGATACGGGCCGCCATAGCCGGAAAGCGAGAAGTCAATTCAGGATAGGGCCATATCAACCATAAAAGTGACACACCTGTCAGCACGATCAACACTGCAGCGGCATCGAGTAATCTCGGCGGGACTAAAAGTTTTGGTGGCGCATACGATAGGATGGAGCCGATCACGAAAAGAAATTGCCAAGTGAGCGGGTTAAAATACCAGCCGCCTCCAGTCCAAGATGGAAAATTGTATCCGGTGACTCGAGCCACCGTATAGATCGTTGCAGACAATGCAAACAACACCAACGGCCAACGCAGCAACGGCAACACGACTGCGAACATCGCGAGAAGTGCTACATACATCGGCAGGATATTCAAATAGGCGGGCTGGAAGCTTAGCAACAGAGCCTCCAACATAGCCCGATACGGCGCTTCCGCCAGCACGTCGAGATGTATTTCATCCAGGTATTCCGACCGGTCAAGGGCCGTGGCGGAGTAAGAGACTTGTGCGCTGAACACCACGAACAAAAAAATATGCGCGACATACAAGACCCAGGCGCGGCGTAGTACGTCAGCGCCAGCGAACAGCCATCCATACCGGTCCATGCTGCGACCATATGCCAGTCCCGCCGCGTAGCCTGCCAGCAGCACGAAAATTTCTGTGGCATCGCACAACGCAAAGTTACGCAGGCTGAACTGCGCAAGCCAATTGTCGGGAATGTGATCCATAAAAATCCACCACAGCGCAACGCCGCGGAAGAAGTCTATCCGCAGGTCGCGGTTGGAGCCGATCAGGACCATGCCGCCTCCTGCAGTGCCCGGTATTCGGGCCTGACTTATCCGGAGATAAGCCGTTGGCTCGAGAATGACACCCCTCGCGGCCAAAACGCAGAACTTCTTTGTTGGAGTCACGGTTATCCAACGGTCAATCCGGCTGCAATGCGCTCCACATCCACGCTCGCGGGGCAATTTGGGTGCCGGGTCAGCAAGGGTGTCTGCCTACGGATCGCATCCTGAACATGGAGGTCCCGCCGGATGCTGCCGGCCACCGCCGGGGCACGGCCTAAAAATGCTGTGCAGGCGCGGGTCAAGGTAGCCGCGGTTCGCTCCCCAGCGGCTAAAGTGCTGGACTGGTTTACGATCAGGCGCGCATCGCCCCCAGGCTGATCGGCTGCATGCAGTTTAAGAGTGGCATAGGCGTCTGTCAGGCTCGTCGGGTCCTCTGTCGCAACAACCAGCAGCGTGTCCGCCCAAGCTGCCATACGCCGTACGGAGCGATCGAGCCCCGCGCTGAGGTCTAGCAGAACGGTGTCATAGCGTGCCGAAGCTATCGTTATCAGGGACAGAAGCCGCTCAAGCGCTGTGGATTCAAGGCTGGCGAGGCTGCCCGATCCTGAGCGGCCAGCCAGGACGTCGAAGCCTCCCGGCACGAAGTGTGCAATGGCGTCCGTAAGCGTCGCCGTCCCGGACATTACGGATGCCAGGTCCAGCACCGGCGTCAGCCCAAGCTGGATATCGACGTTGGCGAGACCAAAGTCAGCGTCAAACAACAAAACTCTACGTCCGTTCCAGGCCAGTGCATGAGCCAACGTGATGGCGAACCAGGTTTTACCGACGCCTCCCTTGCCGGACCCAACCGCGACGCACCGGCCCATTCGACCCGGTGCTACCGATGGAGAGTGCAAGGTAAGAGGGACGGATTGGTTCATCATGCAACGTCCTGAAGCGAGCCAGGGGGATGGACGCCCAACGGTATCGTCAGGCGGTCGGCGAGGAACTTGGGAGTGAGCGGCCGCAGTCCGTTGGCCGCGCCCGAGCCAATCCCGGCCTCGGTTATTACCAGCCCTGCGAATGCCGCAGCTAGTACGCCCCCTAGACGGCGGCATAGGTCCAGCCGGGTGGCAATCAGCAAGGTGGCGCCGGCCTGGATGAACGCGTCCGCAAGCTCCTGCGCTTCGGCCGGATCGAGCCCGGCAGGTAGGGCTAATACGGTAATGGCGTTCGCTGTCGTGGCGAGACTGACCAGTTCATCGCGGGCAGAGGGATCGAACGGGTCGAGGCCGGGCGTGTCGATCAGCACCGGCGCACCTTCCTGGCGGCGGGCCAGGGCGCGGCTTAGCGGCAATGGGGCGCTGGCGACCACAAGCGTCAGGCCCAGCAGCCGGGTATAAGCCGCTAGCTGTTCGGGCGCTCCGGCGCGTTGGCCATCGGCGGTCACCACCATCGGCGCTTGGCCCGCCATCACCAGACGGGTAGCCAGTTTTGCGGTCGTCAAGGTTTTGCCGGCACCGGGCGGCCCGGCCAGCAGCAGCGGAGCAGTATCGGCGGCTGGCAACGTGCCGAATGCCAGCGCACTGGGCAGGCAATCAACGAGCGGGCCCGGCGCCAGCGCGTCAATCAGCTTCGATGGGACGCCGTGCCAGCTAAGTGCGGCATTGCGCCCGGTGTCGAGCGGTAAAGGCGCGGGCTCGTCGGACGTACGATCCAGCGCTGCCGTGACTTCCACGCCGTCGCCAACCCGGCGCGTCGAGAGGATCAGCGCATCTGGCCCCAGATTGCTCCGAACCAGCGCCATCGCCGTAGTCATGTTCGACGCTCGATAAAGCTTAAGGCGCATGGGAACAGATTACGGGTAAAATATTGCTTGAACGTTAACGGGCAGGAACTCTCCTTTTCCCACTAGATTGTTCCGATCGTCCGGATGCGTGCTCGCGGGAAGATCTCAGCCTGGGCCAGCACAGGGGTTGCGGGCCGCAGCCGCTCGACGATCGCACGGACGTGCGCGCGGATGGCGCCGGAGCAGAGCAGGACCGGCGACTCGCCCGTGGCCGCCGCAGCCTCGAACACGATGCGGAAGCGCTGCATGAACTCGCCCAGTCGCGACGGCGCGATGGCGAGTTGCCGGTCCTCCGGCGGGCCAACCAGGCTGTCCGAGAATGCGGCTTCCCACTCGGATGACAAGGTTATCAATGGGATGTAACCAGCCGGCCCGGTATTGCTGTCGCTGATCTGCCGGGCAAGGCGTCCGCGGACATGGCCGGTGATGGCGGGGATCGCGCGAAGCTGGCCACCGCAAGCCTCATGGATGCCTTCCAAGATCGTCGGTAAATCTCGCAAGGACACACGCTCAGCGAGCAAAGCCTGCAGAACGCGCTGAATGCCGCCGATGGACATCTGCGCTGGAACCAGCTCGGCCACGAGTTTTTGCTGCTCGCGCGGCAGTTCGTCCAGCAGCTTGGCTGTTTCAGCATAGGACAGCAGCTCGGCCATCGTCTCTCGGATGACTTCGGTCAAGTGGGTCGTGAGCACGCTTGCAGGGTCGACGACGGTGCAGCCACGGAAAACCGCCTCCTCCCGCCGAGTCGCGTCGATCCACAAAGCGGGCAAGCCAAAGGCAGGTTCGGTGGTGCGTTCGCCCGGCAGGTCGGGAATCCCGCCGGCCGGGTCCATTGCCAGCAGCATGGTCGGGCGCAGCTCACCTCGTGCTGCCTCGATCTCCTTGAGCCGGATGGAGTAGGCCTCCGCGCCAAGCTGCAAATTGTCCTGTATGCGAACCGGGGGCAGCACGAAGCCCATTTCCGCGGCAATGGACCGGCGCAGCCCCTTGATCTGCTCGGTGAGCCGCGGAGCGTCCCCGCCGGCCAGGGAGAGCAGGCCGTAGCCGAGTTCAAGCCGGATCGCGTCGATACGGAGCGAGTCGGCGATCGGCGGCTCGGACGGCGCTGCTGCGATCGTTGTTTCGGCACTTTGCTCGATCACGGGATGGCGATACCGCATCCAGGCCGCACTGCCGGCCAATCCCGCAAGCGCCAAGAAGGGCAGGGCAGGCAGCCCAGGCAACAGCGCCAGCACCGCTGCGGCCCCGCTCGCGAGCGCCAATGGCTTCGGGCTGCCGCCTAACTGCCGCACCAACGCCGCGTCCGCTGGACCCTCAACACCGCCTTTGGTCACCACGATCCCGGCCGCGGTCGAGACCAGCAGCGCCGGAATCTGCGACACCAGGCCGTCGCCGACGGTGAGCGTCGTGAACGTGGCTGCGGCCTCCGAGAAGGGCATGCCATGGCGCAGCAGGCCGATTGCCAGCCCGCCGAAGATGTTGATCACGGTGATCAGCAGCCCGGCAATCGCGTCGCCCCGGACGAACTTGGCCGCGCCGTCCATCGCGCCGTAGAAGCCACTCTCTTCTTCCAGTTCCCGCCGACGCAGCCGAGCTTTCCCCTCGTCGATCAGGCCGGAAGACAAGTCCGAGTCGATCGCCATCTGCTTGCCCGGCATCGCATCGAGGCTGAACCGCGCCGCCACCTCTGCAATCCGGCCCGATCCCTTGGTGATCACCATGAAGTTTACGACCAGCAGGATCGCGAACAGGATGACGCCGATCACCACGTCGCCGCCCATCAGGAAGCCGCCGAACGCCTGGACCACGTGCCCTGCCGCCGATGGCCCCTCGTTGCCATGCGACAGGATCAGCCGTGTGGTGGCGACGTTCAACGACAGCCGCAGCAAGGTCGTGAGCAGCAGCAGCGTGGGAAAGCTGGTGAAGTCCAGCGGCCGGCTGAGGAACATCGCCACCATCAGCACCAGCACGGACCCCGTGATCGAGAGCGCCAAGCCCACGTCCAGCAGCGCCGTCGGCAGCGGCACGACCAGCACCGCGAGCAGGGCCAGCATACCGAGCGCTAAGCCCACGTCGCTGCCGGGCGCATAGCGCCGCATCTGCTGGCCGACACCGCCAAGCGTGAGCGTGATCGCCATGGCTTAGGCCAACGCGCCCGGAGGCGTCACCGCAGCACCCGCCTGGGCATAGTCCCGCAGCTTGTTGCGCAGCGCGCGGATGGAGATGCCGAGAATGGTTGCCGCGTGGGTGCGATTGCCGAGCGTATGACTCAGGGTTTCAAGGATAAGGCCGCGCTCGACCTCATCCATGGTCCGGCCGACCAAGCCCGAAATGCCGGGCGCAGGCCGGGCGGACGCCGATTGCGTGGCCTGAACCGAGCCGCCGGTGCCCGGCGCCAATTCAATCGCCTCCGCGCCGATCTCGTCGCCCGCCGCCAGCAGCACGGCGCGATGCACGGTGTTTTCCAATTCCCGCACGTTGCCGCGCCAGCCATGTGCGAACAGCAACGCATGGGCGCCTTGGGATAGCGGACGCAGCGGCATGCCATTCACGTCGGCATAGCGTCGGGCATAGTGATCGGCGAGCGCTGCGATGTCGCCGGGCCGCTCGCGCAGGGAAGGAATGCGCAGGCTGACGACATTCAGCCGGAAATAGAGATCGTCGCGGAACCGCCCGGCCGCCATCTCGGTCACGAGGTCGCGGTTGCTGGTGGCGAGGATGCGGACGTTCACCCGCACCGGCGCCGTGCCTCCCAAACGGTCGATCTCCCGCTCCTGGATCACACGCAGCAGTTTCGCCTGCAGGCGGACGTCCATTTCACTGATTTCATCGAGCAGCAACGTGCCGCCCTCCGCCGCCTCGAACTTGCCGGCGCGGCGCGCGATGGCACCGCTGAACGCGCCGCGCTCATGGCCGAACATCTCGCTTTCCAGCAGGTTCTCGGGGATCGCCGCGCAGTTCAGCGCCACGAACGGCCCGGCTGCCCGACGGGAGCGCCGGTGGATGTGCCGCGCCAGCACCTCCTTGCCGGTGCCAGACTCGCCGGTGATAAGGACAGAGGCCTCGGACGCCGCGACCTGCTCCGCGCGCCGGACGGCGGCCAGCATGGCCGGGTCGCGGGCGACCATGGCGTGGGTCTCCCCAGACGCCGCTTCCAGGATGGCCGCGATCAGCTCGGGATCGGGTGGCAACGGCAGGAACTCGCGCGCGCCGTCGCGTATGGCCCGCACCGCCGCTGGCGCGTCAGAGTCCGTGCCGCAGGCGACGACCGGAACTACGATGCGTTCAGCAGCCAGGGACCGCACCAGCGCACCGATATCGTGCGGCAGTTCCACCAGCAGCAGATCCACCTTTGCGTCGGCGCGGAGTTGCGCCAGCGCGCTGCGGTCGTCATCCGCCTGGTGCAGCTTGGCGCCACGGGCACTGGCAATGCGCGCGGCCTTGCCCAGCTCGCCGCCGAGGGAGCCGATGATCAGGACGTGCATGTCTGGTTAGGCCCGGTCGGCTTTGACGATTTCGGTCATGGTCACGCCCAACCGGGTCTCGTCGACCATGACGACCTCGCCACGTGCGACCAGCCGGTTGTTGACATAGATGTCGATGGCCTCGCCCAGCTTGCGGTCCAGCTCAACGACCGCGCCTCGGCCGAGCTTCAGGAGTTGGCTGACTTGCATCGTCGCCTTGCCGAGCACGGCGCTAACTGTGACGGGGATGTCATAGACGGCTTCGAGATCACGAGGCGTCCGGGAGGGCGTGGGCTCGATCGGGCCGGCCTCGGCGAGGTCTGCTAGTTCCATGTTATTCGGCATAAGCCATACTCCTTCGGTCATTTCGGGCAGCTACGGGTTCCAGCAAGCCAAGTTCAGCCAGCGCAGCAGCAACCGCAGCGCTCATTGCGGCCTGGTCGCGAACA
Organism: uncultured Acetobacteraceae bacterium; assembly: GCA_964236715.1. Classification (GTDB taxonomy): domain Bacteria; phylum Pseudomonadota; class Alphaproteobacteria; order Acetobacterales; family Acetobacteraceae; genus CAHJXG01. Next base: position 24,520 of record CAXSGE010000008.1, read on the forward strand.
AGCGATCCATCCGTCCAGCTCACGCGGGCATCGCCGGGCAGCAGCGGGGCGGCGGTGAGCACGACGCAAGCCGCCACGTCCTCATCAAGCAAGGCTAAGTCGCCTCGCACGTCATCCAGGACAGCCGAATTCACGCGCACGGCGATCCGCGGCTGCTGCGCGAGCGTTGGCAGCAGGTGCCGGAGCAAGGCGCGCACCTCGGCCCCGCCATGCCGGGCGCATAGGTCGGGCAGCAGCCCAGACACCACGGACAGGATCGTCCGGGCGACGCCGTCTGCGACCGTGTCGGCCAGGGCGCCCGCCTCCTGCTGCGCTTCGGCGAGGGAAGCGGCGATCGCCACCAGTGATTCGGTGCGGCTATGCAGCGCCGATCGTTCCCATTCGGCTCGGGCAACCTGAACCGCCTCGGCGCATGCCGTTTGCTGGGCCGCTTCGAGCTCGCCTAAGGTGAAGCTGGGCACTGCCGGCATGGGTTCGGGCAGCGGCGCCAAATCCGGATCATCGAAATCCTCGGCATAGAGAATGCCGACGAAGCGGGAAGCCATGCCGTCCATCATCAGAGCACCATCTCGTCGTTCTTGCCTTCGCTGATTTCGATCACGCCCTGGGAGGCCAGGTCCTTGGCCATCGTAACGATAGCTGCCTGCGCCTCGTCGACGTCGCGCAGCTTCACTGGGCCCAGCGCCTCGATGTCCTCCCGCAGCATCTTGCCGGCGCGTTCGGACAGGTTGCCGAAGAACAGGTCGCGCAGCTTGTCCGACGCGCCTTTCAGCGCTAGCGGCAGCTTGGTCTTGTCGACCGAGCGCAGCAGCGATTGCACATTGGCCGGCGTCTGGCGCTGCAGGTCGTCGAAGGTGAACATCAACGCCTTGATCCGGTCTGCCGCCTCGCGGTTGCGCTCCTCCAGGGCGGTGACGAACCGCGCCTCGCTCTGGCGGTCCAGGCTGTTGAAGATATCCGCCATCATCTCGTGGCTATCGCGCCGGCTGGTGCTCGCGAGGTTCGGCATGAACTCCGAGCGCAACGTCTGCTCGACGCCGTCCAGCACGTCCCGCTGCACGCTCTCCATCCGCAGCATGCGCATGATGACTTCGATGGCGAAGCTGTCCGGCAGCAAGATCAAGACCCGGCCCGCATGCTCCGCCCGAACCTTGGACAGCACGACCGCGACGGTCTGCGGATATTCGTTCTTCAGATAGTTGGCCAGCACCGCCTCATTCACGTTGCCCAGCTTGTCCCACATGGTCCGTCCGGCGGGGCCACGGATCTCTTCCATCATCTGCGCCGCGCGATCCGGCGGCAAAGCCCGTTGCAGCAGGCGCTCCGTGGTTTCCAGGCTGCCCATCAGCCCACCCTGCGCGCCGATGCTGCCGGTGAACTCGGCGCAAAGCTCCTCCACGACGGACGCCTGCACGCTGCCGAGCTGCGCCATCGTAGTCGTCACGTCCCTGATCTCGTCGGGGTGCAAGGCGCCGAGCAGCTTGGCGCTCTGGGTGTCGCCCAAGGCGAGCATCAATATCGCGGCCTTCTGGCGTCCGGTGATCGAACTCAGTGTTGTTATCGCGGCCATCGCTAGCTCCCCTCCGGCGTGATCCAGCTACGCAGCATCGCCAGGCTTTCCACGGGATGGCTGTCGACCAGCTCCGATACCTTGCGGATCGACGCCAACCGCATTGCGCCCACGACATTGGCGAGCTGAACCAATTCTTCCTCGACTGGCGCGTTGAGGGCGGCCGTTTCGCCTGAAAGCGCCAGCGCGACGGGGGCAGCAGGCGACTGCATCGTCAGCCGCAGCACCATGGGCCGCAGCACGAACAGCAGGACGAGCAACGCGCCGAGCGCCAGGAACGCAGTTTCCGCCATATGCAGCATCTCGGACTTCTCGAAGTGTGCCCAGCCACTGGGGGCCGCCGTCTCCTGGCCGTCGCCGTCGTTGACGAAGCGCATGTTCACGACCTCCACCCGGTCGCCGCGCTGCTCGTTGAAGCCGATCGCGCTGCGCACCAGCGTGGCGATCCGCGCCAGCTCGTCTGGCGTGCGCTCGACGTAGGCCACGGTTCCATCGGGTCCGCGGACCGCAGCGCCGTCCACCATGACGGCCAGGCTGATCCGGCGTAGCTGCGGCTGCTCGTGAACCAGGGTGCGGACGGTCTTGCCGATCTCGTAGTTGGTCGTTTCTTCCTGTTTCTGTTCCTGCGACCCGGACGGGTTGGCGCTGGCATCCGCGTTCGGCAGGTTGTTCTGCACCGAAACACTCGCCGCGGCCTCAGTCGTGCGGTTGTTGTCGGTCGTGCTCTGCTGGCTGCGAACGACCTGGCCGTCCGGGTCATAGCGTTCCTGCGTCTCATGCACCTGGTCGAAATCCAGGTCCATCGCGGCTTCCGCCCGGACCCGGCCTGGGCCTAGCGTACGCTCCAGCATCTCCTCGACAGCGCGGGCCAGCCGCAGTTCGGATGCGCGTTTCACGTCGTCCGCGGTTTGCGCGCCGCCGGCGACTCCGGTCGGTTGCCCGGCGCGGGCCAGCAAGTTGCCCCGGCTGTCGACGATGGCGATGTTCTGCGGGCGCAAGCCCGGCACTGCGGCGGAAATCAGGTTGAGGACCGCCTGGGTGCCCTCCCGATCCAGCCGGGCAGCGCCGGCCATGGTCAGCACCACGCTCGCCTGCGCTTCCTGCCGATCCCGGGCGAAGGGCTCGCGCTTCGGCAATACCAGATGAACCCGCGCCGCCTTGACCCCTTGCAGCATGCGGATGGTGCGGGATAGCTCCCCCTCCATGGCGCGTGTTTGGTTTATGGCCTGCTGAAAGCCGCTGGCCGTCAGGCTGTCGCTGCGATCGAAGATCTCGTAGCCAATGGAGCCGCCGGAGGGCAGGCCCTCCTTGGCCAATAGCAGCCGGGCACGGGACACCTGGTCGGCCGGAACCAGGATGCGGGTGCCGCCGGCGTCAAGCTGGTGAGGGATGCGGGCGCGGTCGAGCTGATCCACGACCTGGCCGGCTTCCCGCAACTCGAGGTCCGCATAAAGCAGCGCCATCGGGCCGTCGCCGCCGCGCATTGCAACGAAACCCAGCAGGCCAAACGATACGAGCGTCACTGCAGCCATCGCCCCAAGCTTCAGGGCGCCCAGGGACCGTAAGCTTTCGAGCAGCGCTTTCATCGGCGCTGCCCGCCTTGCTTCGTTTGGTTGTGTGCGAGTGTCATGCGAGCAGAATGCGCGCGGAAGTTTACCGAGAAGTTAACGACCCGGCAAAACTTGCCGAGTTCGGACCGTCCGTTGCTTTACGGCGACAAAGACTGCACCGCCGAAAGGTCCACGCTCAACGCGCCGAGCTGAACCTGCAGCGCGTTGCCGGACTTCTGCACTCCTGTCGCTACGCCGCTGATCTTGAATGGCAAATCCTGTGTAGCGCCGCCCGACTGCGTCGTCGCGATCGTGCGGTATGAACCGTCCGGCACGGCGTTGCCCTGGCTGTCCTTCCCGTCCCACGACCAGGAATTGTGGCCCGGCTGGCTAGTAATCGCCGCATCCCGCAGCTTCACGCCCGCGTCCGTGTAAACGCCGATGCTGACTGGCTGCGATGTCGCGGTATCGAACTGCACTGTGCCCTTGCCGCCCTGCAAGGCAATGTGGTCCGAGGCCACCGTCACCGGCTTGCCGACCAGGGACGACGATTGCAGGATTTCACCGCCCTGGGTGAGCTGGATAAGCTGCGTCAGGCTCGCGTTGGTGTTGATCTGCTGCTCGACGCTGGAATACTGCACCAATTGGCTGGTGAACTGGTTGGTGTCCATCGGGCTAGTCGGGTCCTGGTTCTGAAGCTGTGTCATAAGCAGCTTCAAGAAGTCATTGTAATTGCCGGTAAGTGATGAGAGCGCTGCGGTCTTGGTGGTGGGTGCAGCGCTGGCCGCCGTCGGCGCCGTGACGTTCGATGGGGTCGTGAGCAGGGAAGCCATTTGCGACGTCCTTTCAAGCCATGATGTTGACGCCGGCTCGGCGAAATACAGCGGCCGGCCGGATGGTGGGATCGTCGTGGGAGACTGAGCGCCCGTTGTTGGCGCCGTGTTGCCGTGGCTGGCCAGGACGCTGCTGGCCTGGCCCCGGATCGGCGTTGAATTGCGGCACCGACGTGCCGGGATTGGCGGCGGCTGGGGCCAACTGGAATTGCAGCGTCCGATCCGCGGCTGGCACGCCGGCAAGGTCGAGCGCCCGGTGAAGCTGCGGTTGATCCCGGAGCAGCAGCAGCGTGTCGGGCCGTTCGACAACCAGCTCGACCCGGGCCGGACCGTCCGGAATGCGTTCGATGTGCACCTGCACGCGGCCTAGTTCTGCCGGGTCGAGCCGGATTGTCAGATGCTGGGCCGCATTGGGCTGCGCCGCGCTGACGGCAAAGCTCGCCAAGACAGGGCCGACCTGCTCTGCCGGCGATGAAGCCGGCGGAGCCGCGGCGGCAGCAGGGCGGGTGATTGAGGGCGGCGGAGCCGGGGCGTGCAGCGCCGCCGGGACTGGCGGCATTGCGAGAGGCAGCATGGAGCTGATTGCTACAGATGTCTCTGAGGCGCTGTCCGGCGCCGGCGTCATTGCCTCATGCTCGCCCACGGCGAGCGCCCGTCCCGGACCGGCATGGAGGATTGGAACGCCCACCCCGGGCAGCGCCACGGCATTCAGCGCAGGGACCAGCGTCGGTGGCGTTGCCTGGCCTGCAATCGCCTGCGCGGGCTCGATGCCTGTGGCGGGAGGCGCAGTGACGGCCGGCAGTGCGGCATCGGTGCCGCCAGACAGGGTTATGACAAGCGCTGCCACAGTCGGATCGGGCAAAGGCGCGGGTTGTTCAACCGGAGGGTGAGCAAGCGGTTGCGGGCCTTTGTCCGTCCCGTTCGCGACCAGTGGCGCCTTGTCTTGTTCCGACTCGGTTACGGCGGTCCCCGGCGCGTTTTTGACGGCGGCCTTCGCCACGTTCGCGACCGGGGCGGCTGTTGCAATGATTGGCGTCTGCGCGGGCAGGGCGGCGGGGATCAGCGTTGCCTTGCCGCCTATGCCGGGCTTGGCCAGCGTAGGAACAGCGGCGGCTGGCGTCGTCTGCGCTTGGGCAAGCGACGCCTCGAAGCCCTCCGCCGCCACGGGTGGCTGCGGCGAAACCGAGGCGGTGCCGCGCGCCACCCGGGCATGGGGTGGAGACGCCGCGGCAGATGGGGTGGGAACCGTGGCTGGGGCTTGCATAGCCGGGACTTCGCAAGAGCTGGGCCAGCGATTTAACGTCCATTCCTGGCCTGCATCGGACCTTGCCCGGCATTATGTGCCGGCGCATTCGTGCCGGGCCGGCGGATTTGCACCAGCGGGAGCGGCCGAATCCTGCCGTCAACGCTGGCGATCCGGGGTGGCACGGTTCCTGCCATGCTCCCTGCGGACATCCCCGCCCGGCGCCGCCGAGCACGCAACCACAGGAGCACCGCAATGTCGCTGTTTGGCGCCATGAACACCGCAATCAGCGGATTGACCGCCCAGTCGGCCGCGTTTGGCAATATCGGCGACAACATCGCCAACAGCCAGACGGTCGGCTACAAGCGAGTCGACACCAGCTTCGAGGACTATCTGACTACCAGTACGGCGGCGACCAACCAGCCTGGCGCCGTCGTTGCCCGGCCGGACTACGTGAACACCGTGCAGGGGACCGTAACGCAGACCGACAAGCCGCTAGAACTCGCGATCTCCGGTCAAGGTTTCTTCACCGTCAGCAGCCAGGTCGGCGAGGCAAAGGGCGCGCCGGTCTTCAAGGCTCAAGCGGAATACACCCGTGCCGGCGATTTTGCGCTGAACAAGGACGGCTATCTCGTGAACAGCGCGGGCAACTTCCTGAACGGTTGGTCAGCGAACGCGGCCGGCGCCATCGACACGACAACGTTGAAGCCAATCCAAGTCGGCCAGGCCGGCTATAGCCCAGTGCCCACGTCCGGGGTCACGTTGGCCGCCAACCTCCCTGCAACGCCCAACCCGGCCACGCCGGTTACATCGCAGGTGCAGGTTTATGACGCGCTGGGCGAGACCCATCCGCTGCAGTTCGCTTGGACTCCGGTGGCCGGCACGCCCAATGCCTGGCAGGTCGCCATCACCCAACCGGGCACGCCGCCGGCTGCAGCTACGCCGCTCGGTGTGGCCGCGATCAATTTCGGGGCTGCGGGCAACCCGTCGGCGCCAGAGGGAACGGTCGGCAGCGTCGCGGCGGTAAGCGGCGCAGTCACCGGCAGTACCTTCGCAGCCGGAACATCGGCGACGCTGAACGTGGTGGCCAACTTCGGCTCTGGGCCGCAGACCATTGCGCTTAACCTTGGCACCTTCGGCCAGGCGAACGGCCTCACGCAGTTCGCCGGGTCAGATTACAGCCTGAAGTCGTTGACCCAGAACGGCGTGGCGCCGGGCAGCTTCAGCAACGTCCAGACCCGGTCAAACGGCGACGTGGTGGTCAACTTCGACAACGGCCAGTCCCGCACGGTGGCCCGCGTGCCGATCACGACCTTCGCCGCCGCCGATGCGCTGCAGCGGACCGATGGGCAGGCCTTCACCGCGACCCGAGACAGCGGCGCGCCGCAGACGCTTGCGTCCGGCAGCAACGGCGCGGGCAGCCTGGTGGTCAGCGCGGTCGAAAGCAGCAACGTCGATATCGCGACCGAATTCACCAAGCTGATCGTGGCGCAGCGCGCCTATTCCGCCAACACCAAGATGGTGACGACGGCGGACGAGTTGCTGCAGCAGACGCTGGATATGAAACGATAGGCTTTAGGACCGTCCAATGGGCCTCGGCAGCGTCCTCAACTCTGCTTCGTCCGGCCTGGACAGCGCCAGCAAGCGGATTGCGACGATATCGCAGAACGTGGCGAACGCCAGCACGGCTGGCTATGTGCGCGAAACCGTCGCCGTCACCAGCTTCGCCGCCGGTGGGGACGGGGCCGGCGTGCGCACCGGTCCCGCGGCCCGCAGCCTGGACGAACGGCTGCAGTCCAGCGCGTTGAGCGCATCGGCGGTCGTTGTGGGCGAGCAGACGCGCAGCGACGCCCTGGCGTCGATCGACGCGGCGTCCGGCACGCCCGGCGCCGGGTTCGACCTGCCGAGCCTGTTGGGAGCGTTGCGGGACGCGTTCACGACCTTGCAATCGGACCCGGCGAACGCGGCGCAGCAACGGGTGGTGGTGAACCGGGCGGATACGCTGGCCCGCGGCGTGAACGCGTTGGGCCAGGCGGTGTCGGGCGCACGGCAGTCGGCGCAGGACGCCGCGGTCGCCGACGTGACGACCGCCAACAGCGCCCTGCGTGACATCGGCGCCTTGTCCGATCAGATCATCGCGGCGAAGTCGGGTAACCACGGCACGGCCGACCTGGAGGACCAGCGGGACCGCAGCATCCGCACCCTCTCGGACCTGACGGGCGCGCGGGTGCTGCTGCAGGCGAACGGCGATGCGTTGGCCCTGGCCGGTGGGCTGGTGCTGCCGACCCGCGCCGCGACCGGACCCTTCGCGCTTGGCGCAGCGACGCTCGCGCCGGACACGCCGGCCGCCGCGGTGCCGCAACTGACCCTGGGCGGCATTCCCGTTGCGGGTCAGCCGATTGGCGGACGGATCGGTGCGAACCTCGCGTTGCGGGACGGCACGCTGCCCGATCTGCAGTCGGGTCTCGACCAGTTCGCCCAATCCATGGCGTCGCAATTCAATGCGCAAGGTTTGACGTTGTTCACCAACCCTGTTGGCGCGGTGCCGCCGCCTGCAACGGCCGGTTTCGCGCAGGGCATCCGCGTGAGCGCTGCCGTCGTGGCTGCGCCTGCGATGCTGCGGGACGGCGCTGGCGCTGCCGGGGCGGCGGGAAACACAACGCTGATCGACAGCGTGCTCGACCGGGTGCTGGGCAGCGGCGCCGGCAGCTTGGTGACTACGGCCTCGGCGCTGGTCAGCAAGCAGGCCGGGATGGCGGCGGATGCGGCCGGGCAGTTGGCAACCGGGCAGGCGGTGCAGTCCTCGCTCGATGCGAAGCTTGCCGCTGGGACCGGCGTGTCGCTCGATAGCGAAACGGCGGATCTGGTGCGCTTGCAGAACGCCTATGCCGCGAACGCCAAGGTCATCACGGCGTCGCAGGCGATGTGGACGCAATTGCTGGACTCAGTGAGGTAGCATGTCAGGCACCATCAATCCCCCAAACTCGGGCGCGCTGCTGGCTCGCGTTGCGGATAACGGCGCCACCATACGCCGTCAGCTCGACATTGCCACGACACAGGAGACGACGGGCCGGATTGCCGAAAGCTATGCCGGGCTTGGAACCGGGGCAAAGGTCTCGCTCGACCTGCGGCCGCAGGCGACGCATGCGGCGGCGTGGCAGGCGAACATCGACGGCGCGACCGGACGCCTCGATATCGCGCAGTCGGCGTTGAGCAGCATCAGCACCATCGCGGCCAGCTTTTTCGCCAAGGCCGGCGCGCTGAACGGCCTCATCCCGTCGGAAGCCGACAGCATCGCCGCCTCCGCCCGCGTGGCGTTGACGCAGGTCAGCCAGTTGCTGAACAGCAAGGACGGCGACATCTATGTGTTCGCCGGGCAGGATACGGCCAACCCGCCGATCCCCAACACGTCGGCCAGCGTGGTAAGCGCGGCGGTGCTGGCAAGCGACACGGCGAGGGCGCCGTTCTCAGCGAGCCTCAGCACCGCGGCGCCAACAATTGAGGTGGGCGAGGGGCAGCGCGTCCAGGTCGGGCTGCTGGCGAACAGCAACACGCTGACTGCCTCCGCTGCGCCGACCACGGGGTCCTATATGCGGGATATCCTGCGCGCTCTCGCCACGCTCACCACCGCGACCGCTGGGCCGGGGTTGCAGGCGATGGCGGTCGACACGCAGGCACGGCTCGGCAGCGCGGTGGGGGCGATCGCCGTGGAGTCCGGGGCGTTAGGGGATGTGCAATCCAGCCTGGCGGCACGCCGGACCCAACTCGGGGACACGGTGACGGCGCTGAACACCCAAGTCTCGGGCGCAGAGGACGTGGACCTTGCCGCCACGATGACGCGCGTGTCCCTGCTGCAGACACAGCTACAAACATCCTATCAACTGATCGCCGGGATGAAAAACCTGTCGCTGGCGCAGTATCTTTAGCAGGTTCCCCCTTCAGCCCAGCGGCTCCAGGATGCTGACGTAGTTCGCCACGCCTGCGCCGCCCATGTTGAACACGCCGGCCACGTCCGCGCGCGGCAATTGCATCGCGCCGGCTTGGCCGGTCAACTGCATCGCCGCGATCGCGTGCATCGACACCCCGGTTGCTCCGACAGGATGGCCTTTCGCCTTCAGCCCGCCGCTGCGGTTGATCGGCAGCCGGCCTTCCGGCGCCGCCGAGCCATCCAGCACCACCCGTGCGCCCTGGCCCGGCTCGGCCAGCCCCATTGCCTCGTAGGCCAGCAGCTCGGCGATGGTGAAGCAGTCATGCACCTCGGCAAACGACAGGTCCTGCAGGGTCAGCCCGGCCTGGTCAAGCGCCTGCTTCCAAGCCAAAGCCGCGCCGTCGAACCGGGTCGGGTCGCGGCGGGAAAGCGGCAGGAAGTCGTTTACATGCACGGCGGCGCGAAAGCGCACAGCCTTGCCCCCCGCCTGCATCATACCGCGGGCGGTATCCTCGTCCGTCAAGATCAGCGCCGCCGCGCCGTCGCTGACCAGCGAGCAATCGGTGCGCTTCAACGGCGGCGCGACGTAGGGGTTCTTCTCGCTGACGCTCCGGCAGAACTCATAGCCGAGGTCCTTCCGCATCTGTGCGTAAGGGTTGTCGACCCCGTTGCGGTGATTCTTCGCGGCAATCGCGGCCAGCGCGTCCGACTGGTCGCCATAGCGCTGGAAATACCGTTCGGCGATGCGGCCGAACACCCCGGCGAACCCAGCCGGAATGCCGCCCTCCTCGCGCCGGTAGCTCGCGCCTAGCAGGTTGTCCCCGACCTGCGGACCCGGCGTCGCCGTCATCTTCTCCGCCCCGATGACCAGCGCGAACCGGCCCCGCCCCGCGGCCAGGAAGTCGCGCGCCCCATGGATGGCGGCGGAACCGGAGGCGCAGGCGTTCTCATACCGGGTCGCCGGCTTGAACCGCAGCGCCTCGATGTCCTGCATGGGCAGGGAGCTCGGGAAATCCTGGCGCGAAAAGCCGTTGTTGAACAGGCCGACGAACACGCCGTCGACCTCGGCCGGCTCGATGCCCGCGTCGGCGATGGCGCTGCCGGCGACGCGGGCGATCAGCGCCTCGACGTCGGGTTCTTCGAGCTTGCCGAACGGCGTGTGCGCCCAGCCCACGATGCATGCGGTCATGGCAGCCTCCAATTGTTGGACAGAATTTCGGTCGCCATGCGCGCGGATGCAAGCGGGCCTTCCTTTCCGGCCATAATTAAGATACGGGCGATGTAACCAGAAAAGAACCATTGGAGGACGCGCCCATGCCGCCCATCAGCCGCCGCAGCCTTGTCCCGCGCTGCGCCATTTGGGGCGCCGCCGCGCTGCCGCTGTTCGCCATACGCACCCGGCCCGCCAACGCCGCCGAGTTCACCCTTAAGTTCGCGAACAACCTGCCGGTCACCCATCCGATGAACGTGCGCTCCATCGACATGGTGGCGCGCATCATGGAAGCCACCGGCGGTCGGGTCGAAGTGCAGATCTTCCCGAACAACCAGCTCGGTTCCGACACCGACATGCTGAGCCAGCTCCGCTCGGGCGCCATCGACTTCTTCACGCTGTCCGGCCTGATCCTGTCCACCTTGGTGCCGGCGTCCAGCATCAATGGCGTCGGCTTTGCGTTCAAGGACTACGACCAGGTCTGGCGCGCCATGGACGGCAAGCTCGGCGCATACGTCCGGAGCGAGATCGCCAAGCGCGGCCTGATCGCCATGGACCGTATCTGGGACAACGGCTACCGGCAGACCACGACCAGCACGAAGCCGATCAACTCGCCGGACGACTTTCGCGGAATGAAGCTGCGGGTGCCGGTCAGCCCGCTATGGACCAGCATGTTCACGGCGCTCGGCGCGTCGCCGGCCAGCATCAACTTCAGCGAGGTCTATTCCGCGCTGCAGACCAAGATCGTCGACGGCCAGGAGAACGCCCTCGCGCTGATCGACACCGCCAAGCTGTATGAGGTGCAGAAGTTCTGCACGATGACCAACCATATGTGGGACGGCTATTGGTTCCTGGCCAACCGCCGCAGCTTCGAACGGCTGCCGAAGGACACGCAGGAAGTTCTGGCGCGCGAGGTGAACAAGGCGGGAATGGAGGAGCGGGCGGACGTCGCCATGCTCAACTCCAGTCTGCGTGGCAAGCTTGCCGGCACCGGCTTGGTGTTCAACGACGTCGATCCGACGCCTTTCCGCGACATGCTGCGCAAGAACGGTTTCTACACCGAGTGGCATCGCAAGTATGGCGACGAGGCCTGGAGCCTCCTGGAAGATACCGTCGGCAGCCTGTCGTGAGCGTCGCGGCCGACGCCTTTGCCGGGCGGGCCGACGCCGGCCTGCTGGACCGCATCCTGCGCCGCGCCGTGGAGACTGCAGCGGCCCTCCTGGTGCTGGCCGAGATCGCCATCCTGTTCGTCGGCGTGATTGCGCGGTTCGTCGTGCATAGCCCGATCGTCTGGACCGACGAGCTCGCCAGCATCCTGTTCCTGTGGCTGGCGATGCTCGGCAGCGTCATCGCGTTGCAGCGCGGCCAGCACATGCGTCTGACCGCCATCGTCACGACGCGTCCGCCGCTCTGGCGCGCCCGGGCGGAGACGCTGGCCGTCGGCGGCGCCGCATTGTTCCTGGCGTTGATCCTGCCGCATGCGGCGGAGTATGCGCAGGACGAGTGGTATATCGAAACGCCGGCGCTGGGCTGGTCCAACATGATCCGCGCCGGGGCGATCCTGGTCGGCGTGGCGCTGATGCTGCTCGCCTGCGCGACCCAGTTGCTGCGCGCCCGGCTCATGGACCTGCTGATGGTGGGGGCGGCGCTGCTGGCGATCGGGGTTGCGCTCTATCTGCTCGGCCCGGCGCTGCACCGCATCGGCAACTGGAACCTCGTGCTGTTCTTCGTGGTGCTGCTCGGCGCCGGCGTCTTGCTCGGGGTGCCGATCGGGTTCAGCTTCGGCCTGGCCACGCTCGCCTACCTCGCCTTCACCACGACCACCCCGCTCACCGTCGTCGTGTCCCGCATGGACGAGGGCATGAGCGCGCTGATTTTGCTCGCCGTGCCGTTGTTCGTATTCCTAGGCCTGCTGATCGAGATGACCGGCATGGCGCTGGCGATGGTCAATTTCCTCGGCAGCCTGCTTGGCCACGTCAGGGGCGGGCTGAATTTCGTGCTGCTGGGCGCGATGTACCTGGTCAGCGGCATTTCGGGGAGCAAGGCGGCCGATATGGCGGCGGTGGCGCCGGTGCTGTTCCCCGAGATGAAGAAGCGCGGCGCCAACGAGGGCGAACTGGTCTCCCTGTTGGCCGCGTCCGGCGCAATGAGCGAGACGATCCCGCCGTCGCTCGTGCTGATCACCATCGGGTCGGTGACAGGGGTCAGCATCGCCGGGCTGTTCACCGGCGGATTGGTGCCGGCGCTGGTGCTGGCGTCGGCGCTGGCGGTCGTTGCCTGGTGGCGGTCGCGCGACGAGGACATGTCGGGCGTGCGCCGGGCCAGCAAGCGAGAGGTCGGGCGGGCGCTGCTGATTTCGCTCCCGGCGTTGGTCCTGCCGTTCCTGATCCGCGCCGCGGTGGTCGAGGGCGTGGCGACCGCGACCGAGGTCAGCACGATCGGCATCGCCTATTCGGTCGCAGCGGGCCTGCTGCTCTACCGGAAGTTCGATTGGGGCCGGCTGTATCCCATGCTGGTCGAGACCGCGTGCCTGTCCGGCGCCATCCTGTTCATCATCGGCACCGCAACCGGCATGGCGTGGGCGCTGACCCAATCCGGCTTCTCCCGCAGCCTGGCGCAAACCATGGGCGGCGTGCCCGGCGGCGCACAGGGCTTCATGGCGATCAGCGTCGTGGTGTTCGTGATCCTCGGCAGCATCCTCGAAGGCATTCCGGCCATCGTGCTGTTCGGACCCTTGCTGTTCCCCATCGCCAAAAGCCTCGGCATCAACGATGTCCACTACGCCATGGTCGTGGTGCTCGCCATGGGCGTGGGGCTGTTCGCGCCGCCGTTCGGGGTCGGCTACTACGCCGCCTGCGCGATCGGCCGGGTCAGCCCGGATGCGGCGATGCGGCGAATATGGCCCTACATGGGCGCGTTGATCCTGGGCTTGATCCTGGTGGCGGCGGTGCCCTGGTTCTCGACGGGGTTCCTCTAGGCCGCACTGGCACCCATATCATGTCAATCGACCTACGGAGGCCACGATGTCGCTTTTCTCCACCAAGCCGAAACCCGCTGAGACGTTCGCGTTCACCCGCACCGACGCCGAATGGCACGCGGTCCTCACGCCGGAGCAGTTCAAGGTCATGCGCGGCCACGGCACCGAGCGGGCCTGCACCAGCCCGCTGAACGCTGAGAAGCGCGAGGGAACCTATGAGTGCGCCGGTTGCGGCCAGGCGCTGTTCAAGACCAACGCCAAGTTCGAGAGCGGCACCGGCTGGCCCAGCTTCTTCCAGCCCCTGTCGCGCGACGCGGTCGGCACCACCGAGGACCGCGCCTGGGGCATGGTCCGCACCGAGGTGCATTGCAGCAACTGCGGCAGCCACTTGGGCCACGTGTTCCCGGACGGCCCGGCTCCAACCGGCCTCCGCTACTGCATGAACGGCGTTTCGCTGACCTTCGAGCCGGCCTGATCCCGCATGGCGGTGGAGATCAAGGTCGGCCCGGCCCAGCTTGCAATCCACCAAGGCCACACGGTCCTCATCTCCGAAACGGACGGCCAGATCCTCTGGCCGACCGACAAAGGGCTGTATTTCTACGATACCCGCCTCATCAGCGCCTATGCGCTCTATGCCAACGGCCAGGTCTGGGACCTGCTGAACAGCGGCGCGCCCGCCTACTACGCCGCACGCATGTTCCTGACCAACCGTGCCTTCCCCAGCGAGGGCGGGGACGTGCCGGCGCGGACGCTCAGCCTCGTGCTCAGCCGCATGATCGACGGCGGCATGCACGAGACCTACGCTATCACGAACTTCGGCCGCGCCTTGGTGCGGTTCAACCTGGAAATCGCCGTCCGCAGCGACTTTGCCGACATATTCGAGGTCAAGTCCGGCCATATCGTCCGTCGCGGCCGCATCAGCAGTGCTTGGGTGGACGACACGCAATCGCTGACCATTGGCTACCGCAACGGCGAGTTCTTTCGCCAAATGATGATCACCGTGGAAGCCGCCGTGCCCGCCGTCTATGCAAATGGCCGGATCAGCTTCGCTGTCGATCTGCAGCCGGGGCAGACCTGGGATGGGGCGCTGCGTTATGACCTGACCGATGGTTCCCGCGTCTATCCGGCCCCAACTGAATGCCGCGTGAATTCAGCGGGGCCGCAGGCGGACGCGCTCGCGGACTGGCGGGCGGGCATCTTGAAGCTGCAGAGCGGAACGCACGAGTTCGAGCGGCTGTTCGACCAAGCCGTCGAGGATATCGCCGCCCTGCGCCTGCCGGTGCCGGGCAATGGCGGCACGGAGTTCATCACCGCAGCGGGCCTGCCGTGGTTCGTGGCGCTGTTCGGCCGCGACACGCTGATCGTGGCGCTGCAGACCGCGATCCTCGACCCGGCCTTCGCCCGTGCCGCCCTGGACATCCTGGGACAATGGCAGGCAACCACGCGCGACGACTACAGGGACGCCGAGCCCGGCAAGATTTTGCACGAACTGCGCCGCGGCGAGCTGGCGGCGCTGCACCTGATCCCGCACACGCCGTATTACGGCACTGCGGACGCGACGCCGCTGTATCTCGTGACCTTGCATGCGGCATGGCGCGCGACCGGGGACCTGGATCTCGTGCGCCACCATATCGCGACCGCCGAGGGCTGCCTGTCCTGGATCGATGATTATGGCGACCGCGACCGCGACGGCTTCCAGGAATACGGCACCCGGTCCGGCCAGGGTTACGAGAATGTCGGCTGGAAGGACTCCGGCGACGCTGTCGTGAACCCGGACGGCAGCCTGGTGCGCGGCCCGAAGGCGTTATGCGAGCTGCAGGGCTATGTCTTCGCTGCCTGGCGCGGCATGGCGGAAGTTTATGAAGCGCTGGGAGATGCAGGCCGGGCCGCTGCCCTGAATGCCAAGGCGGATGCGCTGTATAAGCAGTTCAACGAGGTGTTCTGGGACGAGGCGAGCGGGTTCTATGCCTTTTGCCTCGACGGCAACAAGCGCCCGGTTTGGACCGTGGCGTCCAACCCCGGCCATCTGTTGTGGTCCGGCATCGTGCCGCCGGAGCGCGCCGGCAGGGTCGTGGCCCGGTTCATGCAGCCCGATATGTGGAGCGGTTGGGGCATCCGGACGCTGACGGCGGCTAATCCGTCATACAACCCGTATTCCTACCAGAACGGCTCGGTTTGGCCGCACGACAACAGCCTGATCGCGCTCGGCTTCAAGCGCTATGGCTTTCACGCTGAGGCGAACGCGGTGGCGCACGACATCCACCGCGCTGCCGGGTTCTTCATGCAGCGGCAATTGCCCGAGCTATATTCAGGGGTTCAGCGGGACGGCGCCAGCTTCCCGGTGCAATACCTTGGCGCCAACGTGCCGCAGGCCTGGGCGGCGGGATCGGTGTTCGCGCTGGTGCAGGCAATATTGGGGCTCGAACTCGATGCGCCGGCCGGTGTGCTGCGGATCGACCCAGCGCTGCCCGATTGGCTGCCACAAGTGACGCTGCGAAACTTGCGGGTCGGCGCAAGCACCTTCGACATCGAGTTTTCTCGAAATGGCGACGCAACCGAGTATCAGATCCTAAGCGGCGACCCGGCGATAGTGGTCCGCCGGAGCGCCGCTACGGCATAGTGTCTTGAAGCCTATCGCCGCGCCGACGCACGGCTCAGTCAGCCGCGAGCGCCAGCGCCTTGCGGGCCAGGATCTGGCCGACATGCTCCTCGATCGCCCGGCCCACGTGCTCGGCATGTGTAGCGAACACATGGTCGGCGCCGGCATAGACGCGGTAGTCGACCTGCACGTTCTTCTGCGTGTTCAGCTTGTCCACAAGCTTCCGCACCGCAGGCTCCGGCACCAACTCGTCATTGTCGCCGTGCAGCATCAGGCCGCCGCAAGGGCAGGGGGCCAGGAAGCCGAAATCGTAGTGGTTGGCCGGCGGCGCAACGCTGACCCAGCCCGAGATCTCCGGACGGCGCATCAAGAGCTGCATGCCGACGAACGCCCCGAACGAGTAGCCGCTGATCCATAGCCCGGACGAATTCGGGTTGATCATCTGCATCCAGTCGAGCGCCGCGGCAGCGTCGCTGATTTCGCCGAAGCCGCCGTCATACTTGCCCTGGCTCCGTCCCACGCCGCGGAAGTTGAACCGCATGACGGAAAAGCCGAGCTTTTGGAAGGACTGGTACATCGTGTAGGAGATACGATTGTTCATCGTGCCCCCATGCATTGGATGCGGGTGCAGGATGAGCGCCAGCGGGGCACCGGTCTCCTTGGAATGGTGGTAGCGTCCTTCGAGCCGTCCATCGGGACCGGCGAACATCACCTCAGGCATGGTATCCAGACTTCCTTCTCTCCGCGGCCAAGCTCGCCGTCGGTCGCTGCCGCGGCGGGCCATGCCGGGCTATGCCCTAGCGTCGCTCCGACCGCTTCCAATGAACATCCCACACTTCGCCGACCTCGCGGTGAGTTGACCGCGCGCCGCAAAACAGCTTAGTTCGGTAAAGCGCCACCTTCGGAAACCTCCTTGCCGCCAAGGGGAGCGCTAAACCGTGAGTACCGTCTATATAAGCGGGCTGCACGTTAAACACATAACGGAATTGTCGCATGGCATTCATGTTTCTGCGTGAATCCATTAGTGCCTATCGAGAGCGTGATCCCGCCGCGCGCTCCTGGGCCGAGGTGCTGCTTTGCTACCCCGGCCTGCATGCCATCACCTGGCACCGGATGTCGCACGGCCTTTGGCGCCGCGGCTTCACCCTCCCGGCGCGGATGTCGGCCCATCTCAGCCGTTTCCTGACCGGCATCGAAATCCACCCTGCCGCGCGGATCGGACGACGCCTCATCATCGATCACGGCATGGGCGTCGTCATCGGCGAGACGGCGGAGGTGGGCGACGACGTGTATCTCTATCATGGCGTCACGCTTGGCGGCACCAGCAGCGCACGGGGCAAGCGGCACCCGACGCTCGGCAACAACGTGATCGTGGGCGCCGGCGCGAAAATCCTGGGCGGCATCCTGGTCGGCGACGGCGCGCGGGTCGGCGCCAATGCCGTCGTCGTGCAGCCCGTCGCGCCCGGCGTGACCGTCGTCGGCATCCCCGCCCGTCCGGTCGAGCGCGACCCGGTGCGGAAACAAGCGCCGACGCCCATCTTCGTCGCCTATGGCACTCCCTGCGAGGAGACGCTGGACCCGCTGGTCCGCAACCTCGAGTCGCTGCGGGCCGAAATGCTGGCGCTCGAAGCCCGGGTCTCGGCGCTGAGCCGGTCCACGGCGGCGGAGTGATGGCCTATCTCGACGCCAACGCGACGGAGCCGCTGCGTCCGGAGGCGCGGACAGCGATGCTGGCGGCGCTCGACCTGCCGGGCAACCCGGCCTCGGTCCACGCCGCAGGCCGCGCTGCCCGTCGCTTGCTGGAGGATGCGCGGGCCGTGCTCGCCGCCCGTTTTGGGACGGCGACGGAGGGCGTGGTGTTCACGTCGGGCGGCACCGAGGCCAATGCCCTGGCCATTGCCGGGCTATGTCCAGGGCGTCGCGTCATCATCGGCGCGACCGAGCACGACGCAATTCGTGCCGCGGCGCCTGGCGCCGAAACGCTTCCGGTCGACGCTGACGGGGTGGCCGACCTGGACGCGCTGTCCCGCATGCTGCCGGGATCGCCGGCGCTGGTCTGCTTGATGCTGGCCAATAACGAGACGGGAACCCTACAGCCGATAGCCGCCGCCGCGGCGTTGTGCCGCCAGCACGGCGCGTTGCTGCATGTCGATGCCGTCCAGGCAGCCGGGCGCATCGACACCGGCCTGACTGCACTTGGCGCGCAGAGCATGGCGCTTTCGTCCCACAAGCTCGGCGGCCCCAAGGGCGCTGGCGCATTGTTGCTGATGCCCGGCCAGGAGGTCGCGCCGTTGATCCGCGGCGGCGGGCAGGAGCGCGGACGCCGCGGCGGCACCCCGGCGCTGCCGGCCATAGCCGGGTTTGCTGCGGCGGCCGCGGCGGCCCGGATGGACCTCGCGGCAATGCGGGACGCCGCCGAGGCCCATGCGCTGGGTCGCGGCGCGATCGTGCTGGGCGGGAGCAGCCGCCTGCCCAACACGAGTTGCCTGGCGCTGCCCGGCGTGCGCGCGGACATCCAGGTGATCGCGCTTGACCTGGCGGGCGTCGCCGTGTCCGCAGGCGCCGCGTGCAGCAGCGGCAAGGTCGCGCGCAGCCATGTGCTCGACGCCATGGGATTGGGCGCGCTGGCCGGCGAGGCGATCCGCGTCAGCCTGCCTTGGAACGCGACCTGGGATGACGTGCGGGCATTCCAGGACGCCTACGCCGCCATGGCGGCGCGGCTGGCGAAACGGGCGGCCTAGTTCCATATCATAGCCAATGCGCCCGAACCGTCCCGTCTATCTCGACAACCAGGCCACCACGCCGTGCGACCCCCGCGTGCTGGCGCTCATGCTGCCTTGGTTCACCGAGCGCTTCGGCAACCCGCACAGCGCCGAGCACCAGATGGGCCAGGATGCCGAAATCGCGGTCGAGGCCGCCCGCGCCGAGGTTGCCGCCTTGATCGGCGCGGAGGCGCGGGAGATCGTGCTGACCTCCGGTGCGACGGAGGCCAACAACATCGCCATCAAAGGCGCTGCCCGGCATGCCCGGCGCATGGGCGACCCGCGCCGCCGGGTCATCACCGTCGCGACCGAACATAAATGCGTGCTGGAGAGCGTGGCGGACACCGCCGAGGACGGGTTCGAGCCGGTCGTGCTGCCGGTCGAGCCGGATGGCCGCCTCGACCCGGGCACGCTGCGGCAGGCGCTCGTTGAGCCGACGCTGGTGGTCAGCGTCATGGCGGTGAACAACGAGACCGGGGTGATCCAGGACATCGCGGCGCTGGCGACGATCGCGCGCGAGGCCGGGGCGCTGTTCCACACCGACGCGGCGCAGGCCGTCGGCAAGATACCGGTCGACGTGGGCGGGATCGATCTGCTCAGCCTCAGCGGCCACAAGCTGTATGGGCCAAAGGGCGTTGGCGCGCTGTTCGTGCGCCGCCGTCCGCGCGTTCGGCTGGCGCCATTATTCTCCGGCGGCGGGCAGGAGCGGGGATTGCGTTCCGGCACCCTGCCCACGCCACTCGTGGTCGGATTGGGCGAGGCCTGCCGCCTGGCGCGCCTGGAGATGGAGGCGGAGGCGGCTCGCGTGACTGGGCTGCGCGACCGGCTGCTGGCCGGACTGCGCCGCCACATGCCGGAGTTGCAGGTGAACGGGTCGATGCGGCATCGCATCCCCGGCAATCTCAATGCCACCTTCCCGGTTGCGGCGCTGGAGCTGATGCGGGCGGTGCCGGAGCTGTGCGTCTCCACCGGGTCCGCCTGCAGCTCGGCCGCGGTCGAACCCAGCTACGTGCTGCGCGCCCTGGGCCTGACCGACGCTGCCGCGGCACGCACCTTGCGCCTCGGGCTGGGACGCTTTACCTCCGCCGCCGATGTGGACTACGCCGCCGAGGCGTTGTCCGCCGCCGCCCTAAGTCCTGCTTTCAACGTCGAGGTCTGAGATGCCCAAGATGACCTTCATCGAACGCAATGGCGCTCCCCGCGAGGTCGACGCGCCGCTGGGCCTGTCGGTGCTCGAGATCGCCCATCGCCATGGCGTCGATATCGAGGGCGCCTGCGAAGGCTCGCTCGCGTGCTCCACGTGCCACGTGATCGTCGATGGCAACTGGTTCAAGCGGCTGGCGAAGCCGACCGAGGACGAGGAAGACATGCTGGACCTGGCGTTCGGGCTGGAGGCCACCTCCCGGCTCGGCTGCCAGATCGTTATGACGGCGGCGCTGGACGGGCTGGTGGTCAAGCTGCCGGCCGCGACCCGCAACGCCCAGGGATAAGGGGCGAGTCCGATGCGCATCGTCGCCGCGATGTCCGGCGGCGTGGACAGCAGCGTGGTGGCCGGCCTGCTGCATGAGGCCGGGCACGAGGTCATCGGGGTCACGCTGCAGCTTTATGACCATAGCGCGGCGATCGGGCGGCGCGGCGCGTGCTGCGCTGGGCAGGACATCCACGATGCGCGGGATGTCGCGGACCGGCTGGGCATCCCGCACTACGTCATCGACGCGCAGGCGCGGTTCCGGAGCGCCGTGATCGGCGATTTTGCCAACAGCTACGCCGCCGGGCAAACGCCGGTGCCGTGCGTGCGCTGCAATATGTCGGCTAAGTTCACCGACCTGCTGGGCATGGCGCGTGATTTAGGCGCCGAGGCGATGGCGACCGGGCACTACGTCCGCCGGGTCGCCGGCGCGGACGGGCCTGAGATGCACCGCGCCGCGGACCCGGCGCGGGACCAAAGCTGGTTCTTGTTCGCGACGACCCGCGAGCAGTTGGCATTCTCCCGGTTCCCGCTCGGCGACATGCCCGGCAAGGATGTGGTTCGGGCGCACGCCGCACGGCTCGGCCTGGCGGTGGCGGCCAAGCCAGACAGCCAGGACATCTGTTTCGTCCCCAGCGGCTCCTATGCCGATCTTGTCGCCCGGATGCGTCCGGATGCGGCCGCGGAGGGCGAAATCGTGAGCCGGGATGGGCGCGTGTTGGGCCGTCACGCCGGGGTGGCGCGCTATACTGTCGGGCAGAACAAGGCGCTCGGTACGGCGTCGTTCGACGGCGGGCAGCGCCAGGCGGTGCTGGCGGTGGACGCGGGGCGGCGCCGCATCGTGGTGGGACCGCGCACGGCCGGCAGCGACATGGTCCGCTTGCGCGAGGTCAACTGGCTGATTGATCCGCCGCAAGCGCCATTGCACTGCACGGTGAAGCTGCGCGCACGCGAGACGCCGCACGCTGCGACGGTCGTGGTGGCTGATTATGGCGTCTTGGTCCAACTTGCTGCGCCGACGTTGGCCGCGCCGGGTCAGGCCTGTGTATTCTATGACGGCGAACGCCTATTGGGTGGTGGCTTCATCGAGGCTGATTGACGCCCGGGCGGCGGTAAGGCATATCCCGCGCCCGGCACGGCGGCGTAGCTCAGTGGTAGAGCAGGAGAATCATAATCTCTTGGTCGGCGGTTCAAATCCGTCCGCCGCTACCAATCGCGGATTGCTTTATCAGGCAGGCGCCACCACGCGCCGATACAGATGCCAGGTCGCGTGTCCCAGAACCGGCATAGCAACCGCAAGCCCGACGAACAGCGGGATGCAGCCAAGCATCAGCACGACGCCGACGATGAAGCCCCAAGCCAGCATCGTGACCGGGTTGGTCCGCACCGCGCGGATGGAGGTTTGCACGGCCACCATCGGGCTCACGTTGCGGTCCAGCAGCAACGGGAAGGACACCACGGCGACCGTCAGCACCACCAGCGCGAACAGGAAGCCGATTGCATTGCCAAGCACCAGCAGCTCCAAGGCATGGGGCGAAGCCTCGATATTGGCGATGAAATCCCCGACCGCGAGCGGCGGGTATCCCCCGATCGTCATGTCATAGATCGCCCGCGCGACGCCGAGCCACGCCGCGAACAGCAGGAACAGCACGCCCCCGAGCATGGCGACCGAGACCAGGGCCGGATTGCGGAGCACGTCGAACGCGTTGAGCCATAACACGGGCAGGCCGGCCTCGCGCCGGCGGCTGAGTTCATACAGCCCGATGGCCAGCACCGGCCCGACCAGCGCGAAGCCTGCGACGAGCGGGAAGGCGAGCGGCAGCAGGTTGTTGCCGACGGCGACCCGGGCCGCCACCAGGCCTGTGATCGGGTAAAGGATGCACAGGAAAACCAATTGGGTGGGAATGGCAAGGAAATCCGCCCAGCCTTGCGACAACGCCGCCCGGAGGTCCGCAAAACCGATCCGGCGCACCGTCGGCACGACGGACGCCTTGTAGTCAGCCATGGAAATGTCCGACATCGCATCCTCCTTTGGCCGCCTTCGGTCCTCACGGCGGCTCTCCGGTCCACGCTAACATGGCCGTTTGCGGGAATGCACGTGGGATCGGCGATCGCAACGAAACGATGAGATGTGGCGGCTACTCCGCGGCGGCGAACTGGGCCGGCGTTGTGGGCGGGCCCGGCCGCAGCCCGAGGCGCATGGCGAGCGACATCGCGTAGAACACCGACTTGAACGCCAGCACGGGGATCACGGCGCCCCAGCTTCCGCGCAGATTGCCGGCCAGCAGGCTGACCAGGCCATCGCGCATCCGCAGCACGTTCTTCGGCCCCATGAACAGGTGGCGCAGCGCCGGAGTGTTGATGCGGTAAATCAGCCAACTGATGCGGTGCATGGCGTGCTTCACGTCGCGCTCGACCCGGCGTGCCTTCGCACGGCCGGCGGCAGGGTCGTCAAGCCAAGTGTCCGCTACATCCGCGCCGAGGTCGCCCGCGGTCATCGCCAGCAGAACCCCGCTCGAAAACACCGGGTCGACGAAGCCGAACGCGTCGCCGATCAGCATGTAGCCCTCGCCCCAAGCCGTGCTGGACCGGTAGGAGTAGTTGCCGGTGCTGGTCACGTCCGACAGCAGCTCCGCATGGCGCATCCGCGCGCCGACGCTCGGGCTGGTGTTGATGCGGTCCATGAACAGGTCGTGCGGGCTGCCGCGACGGCCCTTGAAGGCGGATTGGTCGCCGACGAAGCCGACGCTCATGACATCGTCCGGCAGCGGGATCATCCAAAACCAGCCGTCTTCGGCGAGGTGGACGGTGATGTAGCCCTCAAGCTCCCCGGTGCGCCGCTCGACGTTGCGGAAATGCGCGTAGAGGGCGGCCGTCGTGTTGTTCTTGTTGGATTGCTTAGTGCGGAGCTTGCCGGCCAGGAAGGTGTCGCGGCCCGAGGCATCGAGCACGAACCGTGGCGTGTAGCGGCGCACCTCGCCGTCCGGCCCGGCCGCGGTCACCTGCGCGCGTCCGCCCGGCGGGGCGAACTGCATTTCCGTCACCCGCGTCCCTTCGGCGGCATGTGCGCCGCGGGCCTGGGCGGTGCGGAACAGCAGGGCGTCGAACTCGGCCCGGCGCACCTGCCAGCTTGAGGTGTACTGCTTGTCGAGGCCGAGCGCGAAGGAGAAATGCACGCTCTGCCCGGTGGCGTCGGAGACGAACTCGGCGCCGGGCTTATGGACGCCGAGCGCGGCAACCTGGTCCCGCAGGCCCAGCCGGTCCAGCAGGGCGGTGTTGCGCGGCAGCAGCGACTCGCCGATATGGAACCGCGGATGCGTTGCCTTTTCCAGCAGCACGACATCCCGCCCGCGCTCCGCCAGCAGCGCCGCCGCGGTCGAGCCGGCCGGGCCGCCGCCGATAATCAGGATATCGCAATCGTGCGCCGGCTCGGTCATGCTGCTTCCCATTCGGCTAAATTGTCGCGGGCCGGCCTTGCGGGTCAAGTCATTCCGCCATTGATCGAGATGCACTGGCCGGTGATGTAGCTCGCACGGCTGGACGCCAGGAAGGCGACGAGGTCCGCCACCTCCTCCGGCCGTCCGGCACGGCGCATCGGCACGATGTCGGCAATCCGTGCCGGGTCCATGGCGGCATCCACCGCCGGCGAGGCGATCACGCCGGGTGCCACGGCGTTCGCGGTGATGCCGCGGCTCGCGACCTCGCGCGACAGCGAGCGGATGGCCCCGACCAGCCCGGCCTTGGCAGCGGAATAATTGACCTGCCCGCGGTTGCCCATGATCGCCGAAACGGACGAGATTGCGATGATCCGGCCCCAGCGTGTGGCCATCATCGGCAGCAGCAACGGGCGGACCGCGCTGTAGAAGCCGCCGAGCGACACGTCGATGACCCCACGCCACTGCCCGGCGTCCATGCCCGCCATCGGCACGTCGGCATGGGCGCCGGCGTTGTGCACCACGACCTGCGGCACGCCCTGCGCCACCAGGTCCAGCATGGCGGCCTCGGTGGCGTCGAAGTCCGTGAGGTCGCAGCACAGCGCACTCGCCGAACCGCCGCTGCTGACGATCTCCGCCGCAAGCGCCTCGGCACGGGGCAGGCCGGCGTGGGCGTGGATCGCCACATGCAGGCCCTCGGCCGCCAGGGCGCGGCAGATTGCGGCCCCAAGCGGGCTGGCGCCGCCGGTGACCAAGGCGCGCCTCATGCGGGAAGCGCGATGATGGCGCGCCCCGACAGCAGCGGCGTCCGGTCGGCAGCCTGGACTTCAAGAGCGTAGATGATGCCAGCCGCCTCCTGCCGTTCCAGCCGCGCCGCCACGCGCAGCTCGCCGAACTCCGCCACATCCAGCCGCTCGACATGCAGCGCCACCCCGCGCAGCGCCGCGACATATCCGGCCCGCTGCGCCACCCCGCCGGCAATCAGCGCGCCGTGCAGCGCCGCCGCCTGCAACGCGTACTCAAGCCCGCAGCACGCCGCCAACCGCCCGTGCCACCGCAACGGATTGCCGGCGTCCAGGTGCGAGGCCGCCCGGCACAGGATGCTATCGGCGTCCCAGGCCTCGACCCGGCCAAGCAGCACCATCGCGCCGGCGTGCGGGACCAGGGCGCCGATTTCAGCGAAGCCAAGCGGAGCCAGCGAAACGAAGTCGTTTGCGCGGGCTTGTCTGGAACCTAGTGGTTTGCCCGCGATCACGGCCGTATCGCAATGTCGAGCCGCCCGTCGAGGTATGCAACGGCGTGCTCGTCCGCGACGCCGAGCGCCAGGGTCTCCAGCAAGCGCAGGGATTGGGCGGCCGGGTTGCCGGTGGCCAAGGCGTGCAGCGCAGGGTTGCGTGGGAGGCCAGCACGTGGCGCCGGCGGCTCAACGTCGTAGCGCACGCTTATCGTTGGTGATGCGCCGTCCGCCATCGAAGGCGCCAGCACCAGCCCGACTCCGAAGGCCGCCGTGGTCGGACGCAGCGCCGCGAGTGGCGGCGGCAGCGGATGGTCGTAGCAGCACAGCAGCACCGGCTCGCCGTCAGCCGCAACGTCCGCCATCGCCTTCAGCAAAGCCGCTGCCCAGGTCGAGTCATGGCAGCCGAGGCAGGCCGCCGGCTGCTGGCTTGCGGTCGCAATCGACCAATATCCGGCGGCGGCGTTGTGCACCGAGTTGTGGAACGCGGTCGGCGACACGGCCCGCTCGCCGTCGCGCGCCACCGCCAGCGCATCCAGGATGCCGCCAACCACCACGCCGTCGCCGTTGCTGCTGGCAAAGACGCTGCGGAGGCTGCCGGGCGGCAACCCCGACGACAGCGCCGCCTCATGCGCGACGGCCAGCGCCAGCCGCACGACCGGGCCAGTGCGGCGCCGCTCGGTGGAGGCCAGTATCGATGGCGGCGGGGGCGGCGACAAGCGCGGCTCATAGGGCGCCGCGCCGGCCAGGATGGGCTGGCTCGCGGCCCAGCCCTCCAGTCCCGGACCCCACACGGACACGCCGGCGATGCGGGCTGCCAATCGGCTCAATGCAGGGTGCCGAGGACCAGGCTGCAGTTGATGCCGCCAAAGCCGAATGAGTTGCTGATCACGGTCCGCACCGGGCAATGCAGGGTCTCGACCGCCACCTGGGCGCGGAACGCCGGGTCGGGCGCCCCGATGCCCAGGCAGCCGGCCACGAAGCCCTCCGCCATGCACTGCCCGGCGATCACCGCCTCGACGATCCCGCAGGCGCCCAGGGTGTGGCCGGTCCAGGCCTTGGTGGAGCTGCAGGGCACCGCGTCGCCAAACAGGGCCGTGACCGCGAGGTCCTCCATCGCGTCGTTCGCCTTCGTGCCGGTGCCGTGCAGGTTGATCCAGTCGATGTCCCGCGGCGATAGCCCGGCACGGCGCATCGCCTGGCGCATTGCAACCATTGCGCCGAGGCCCTCCGGATGCGGGCTCGACATATGGTAGCCATCGCTGCTGGCCCCGGCGCCGAGCAGCGCCAGCCGGGGCGTCGTGCGGCCATCCCTGCGGCGGGCGTCGGCGCGCTCCAGCAAAGCAAACCCGGCCGCCTCGCCGATGGAGATGCCGGTGCGGGACGCGCAGCACGGGCGGCAGGGAGTGGGGGACAGCAGCTCCAGCGCCGCGAAGCCGTGCAGCGTCATGCGGCATAGGCTGTCCGCGCCGCCCACGACGGCCGCGTCGCACACGCCGGTGGCGATGAGCTGCGCCGCGTCCATGAAGCAGCGCGCACTGGAAGCGCAGGCGGTCGACACCACCAGCGCCGGGCCGCGCAGCCCGAGCGCCGTGCGGACGTAGGCGCCGAGCGAGAACAGGTCCTGCGTGTGATCGTAGTCGAACCCGGCCGGCAGCGGGCCGTCGCCGTCGCGGCGGCGATAGGCGTCCTCGGCCGCGGTGATGCCGCTGGTGCTGGTGCCAAGCACGACGGCAATGCGGCCGGGACCGTATTCGGCGCAGGCCTCCGCGACGGCATCGGCGAATCCGTCGGTGCGCAGCGCCATGTCGGCCAGGCGGTTGTTGCGGCAGTCGAACCCGGCCGTGTCTGGCGAACCCCTTGGTTCGACGGCAGGAGGCAAATCATGCTCCTCGATGCCGGGGACTCGGCCGATCCAGCCGCCGACAGGCGGGTCAAAATCGTTGGGAACAAGGCCGCTGGTCCGGCTTAGCAGCGCGTCGCGATGGGCAGCGTTGCCCCGCCCGGCGGCGCTGACGGCGGTGCTGGCGGTCAGGATCAAGGGGTGGGTCATGCGGATGGGTCCTCGGAGGGTGCCTGGCTGCGGCGCGCAAACGTCTCCGTTTCGCTGAGCCCGCACAAATCGCAAGTGCGATTTCGCTGCGCTCCCACCGTGCCCGCGAACAGGAACGAGAATGCCATCGCCGCCAACGCTCCGGCCGCGACGGTCACTCCAATGTCGCGCAGCAGCGGCGTCTGACAAGCCGCGAGCAGGCCGAATGTCAGCAAGGTCATGCCGTTGCACGTCACCAGGGTGCGCAGCGTCCGGGCGCGCTCCTCCGCGTCGAGCTGCCGTCGGGCGAAGAACAGCGCGTAATCGAGGCCGACGCCGGCCACCAATTGCAGCGCGACAAGGTGGATCAACGACAGCTTAACCCCCGCCGCGGTCAGCCCGGCCACCGTCACCAGCAGCGCCGCGCCGACTGCGCCCAGCACCCGGGCCACGCGCACGGGGTCACGCAGGCCAATGGCGAGCACAACCAAAACAGCCAGCGCGCTCCAGCCCAGCCACCGCCAGGCACGCGCGGTGTAGGCGGACAGGATGCCGCCCAGTTCCACCCGCATGTCGACATAGACGGCGTTTTGCCCCGTGAAGGCCGCGGCCAGGCGCGAGGGATCGTGCACGCCCTGCAGGACCACCGGCCCCTGCCATGCGCCGTCCCGCTGGAACAGCAGCGGGTCGAGGCGTGCGGCTATCGGGCTGCCGGCCAAGTCCGCGGGCCGCAGCGGGGTCATGGCGCGGGAGGCGGCGACGGCGTCGAGGAACGGTTGGAACGCGCCGGGGCGGAAGGGCAGGCCGTCGCGCGCCTGCTCCAGCCGCGCCGCCAGCGTGGCCGGGTCTGGCAGGGCGGCGATGCGGGCGGACTGCAACGCCACGCTCGGTAGCAGGCGGGCGGCGAACTCGGCGCCGTCGATCGCGCCCTCGTTCCGCAAACGGTCGAGCAGCGGCACGAGCGCCTCCTGCGCCGTCAGCACCGCCTCCGGGTCGACGCCCCGCAGGATCAATATCTGGCCGACATCGGGCGCACCGATCGCTGCACGCAAGGCGGCGTCGAGCGCCCGGGATGCCGCGGGTACTGGGCTTAGATTGGCGAGGTCGCCCTCCCATACTGGACCGCCGATGGCCAGGAGCCATGCGCCGGCCAAGGCGACGGGCGCCAATCCCAGCAAACGGCCGCGCCGCAGCCGCTCGATCCGCAGCAGCCAGGCCGGGTTCCCGGACGCAACGGGCGCGAGATTGGCCGCGACCACCAGCCGGGGCAGCAGCCACCATGTCGCCGCCGCCGCCGTGGCCAGCCCGGCCGCCGCGAACACGCCGAGCTGCGCCAGACCCGGGAACCCCGACAACACCATTGCCGCAAGCCCGAGCGTCGCCGTCACCACCGCCAGGATGAACGCGGGTCCGATGCGGGCGCGGGTCGCGGCGGCGGGCTCGCCACGCTTGCGGTGTCCGATCAGCAGGACCGGGTAGTCGACGGACACGCCCAGCATGGTGGCGCCAAAGCCCAGCGCCACGCCGTGCACCGCGCCAAACACGGCCTGGACCACGACGGCGGCCACGGCGACGCTGAACACCACCGGCGCCGCTATGGCCGCGATCACCAACGGCGAGCGGAACCGCCACCACAGCAGCAATACCACCAGCACCGTGGACACGACGGCGATGCGGTGGACGTCGCCCTTGATGGCCCGCGCCGCATCGCGTGCGAACACGGCGGGGCCGGCGACCAGCAGGCGGGCAGGGCCGGGTTCGGCGGCCTGGAACGCCGATGCGATCGCGGCGGTGGCGGCTTCCTGCGCCGGCACGTCCATGCCGCCGGCCCGGGTGCGCGCCAACAGCAGCGCCCGGTCCTGGTCGGGGGCGAACCAGGCGCCGTCGACCGTCCGCAGCCGGCTGTCGCCTATCCAGCTCCGAATCAGCGCCAGGAACGCGCCGGGCGGATCGGCCAGGCCGAACTGCATTGCGAGCGGCGCGGTGGAGGACCGGAGCTGACGCAGCAACCCCTCCAACGCCTGGCGCAGCGCCGGCTCGCTGAAGTCGGCGGGCGCCAGCAGGTAGCGATGCGCGAACAGGTCGGCTTGCTGCGGAGCAGCGCTCCCAGCGGGTCCGGTATCAGGCGTCGAACCAAGAGGTTCGCCGGACGTCGATCCAAGAGGTTCGCCGCCGGCGACTACGCTGAATAGGCCGGACGCACGCAGGCTCGCCGCCAGGGCGGCGCTGATCCGGGCGAGGTCGGTGGCCGGCGCGCCCTCGATCCCCATCAAGATAAGCCCCGTGGCCGACCCGGCCCTCGCTTCCTGCATCACCAGCCGCGCGGCTTCGGTCTCGCCCCTTGGCAGGAAATCCACCATGTCGGTCCGGACGGTGATGGCGCTCAGTGCCGCGAACAGCGCCAGCCCGGCCGCCAGCAGCGCGCCGAGCACCGGGAGGGCGCGCCGGGTCAGGGGCGTAGTCAGGGAAGCGGCCTGATCGTCATCTGCTGCTGGTCGCCATTCGCCTGCACCAGCAGGACCGCGCCAACCTCCGACGCGCGTCCGGACACCTGGGCCCGGCGCAGCAGCCGAGCGGTGCGGGCTTCCAGCGGCACCAGGTCCAATGTCCAGCCTCCTCCGGCGCTGGCGGCCGTGATGGTGAACGCGCGCTGCAGTGCCGCGAGGTCCCCGGCCAGCGGAGCGCGGATCGCGTCGACCAAGGTGCGCAGCTCCGGCTGGCTGCCCAGGTCCAGCACCCGCGGCGGCTCGTTGCCGACTGTCAGCACCAGCCGCGCGCCGTCGACGATAAGCCTCTCGGGCTGCGGCCAGTCGGTGGTCTTTTCCAAGTAGCTGGGGCGGCGGTAGAGCAGGCGCCCGGTGCTGACCAATGGCTGGTCGAGTGCCGCGAATCGCCGTGTTTCCTGGAATGTGGCACGGCGTTCGGGCACCGCGGCCAGCCCGGCCATCAGCGCCGCGAGGTCCGGTCCCTCAGCGGCTTCGGCCCACCGCGCCAAAACCAGGGGCGGCGCGAGCAGCGGCAGCAGGCGCAGCAAGCGTCGGCGCGGCAGAATTCGAAAGTCCATCCGTAGGTCCCCAGAACGGGTAGAAGTTGAACCAGTTGAAGGGATGCGCCCGGCACGCCTGTTCGAGCGCCGCAGCATAGCGGGCGACATAGCAGTCGAGGTCGGCCGCCCGGCTGGCGCGGCGCAGCACGACGCGGTCGGCGAACTGCTCGAACCGCACGGCATAGCGTCGCGGCCCCGTCCGCACCGCATGGAACAGCACGACGGGGACCGCAAGGGTCGAGGCCAGGATGAACGGCCCCGACGGGAACGCGGCCGGGCGGCCGAGGAACGGCGCCAGGACTTGGCGGTGCCCGTTAGGCGAACGGTCGGCCAGGATGCCGACGATTTCGCCGCGCTCCACGCATTCATGGGCGCGGATCATGCTGGCGGGGTCGCCGATCTCGAGGATGCTGTCGCGCAGGTCCGGGGCGAGACGGTCCAGCAGCGCCGTGAGCGCGCCGCCGTTGCGCCGGAACATCAGCGCCCAAACCGGAACGGGGCAGGACTGCGCGACCGACCGCAGCACCTCGAAGCTGCCGAGATGCGCGCCGAGCAGGATGCAGCCCCGGCCGCTGGCGAGGATTGCGGTGACGTGCTCCAGCCCCTCGGTGCCGATGCTGAAACCGCGGAGGCGGCCGGACAGGAGGAACACGCGGTCCAGCACGGCACAGGCGAAGGTATGGAAGTGCCGCGCCACATCCTGCAGCCGGGCGGGCCGTCCGAGCACGGCACCGAGATAGCCGCGCGACGCCGCCCTGGCGCTGCCCGAGGTGGCCAGGAACCAAGCCGTGACCGGCAGCAGCAGCAGGCGGCCCAGCGGCCATCCCGCACGCAACGCGCACCATAGCGCCGCGCGCAGGAGGGTGCGGCTGCCGCGTTCCGGCTGTGCCGCCCAGGCCGTGGTCACAGCCGCTCGCCGAGCGTGAGGACGCCGCGAAGCACATCCTGGCCACCAACGGCGCAGGCGAACGCGGCCTGTTCGGTCCCGTCGCCGCACGAAACCGACACATGCTCGCCCGGCCGCACCGGCTGGGTGAATTTCACCGACGGCACGCCCGTCACCGAACGGCCCGGCCGCTGCGCCAAGATCAGCGCGAAGGCCGCATCCAGCAGCACGACTCCGGGCACGATTGGGTGGCCGGGGAAATGGCCCGGCAGGCTCGGGTGGTCGTCCGGGATGCAGAACGAGCCTACGCCGCGCATCAGGCGGGCGCGTCGTGCTGGGCCACCAGCGCCAACAGCGCCTGCCGCGGCAGCTTGCCGAGTTCGTTCCTCGGCAACGCATCCACGCGGATCACCCGGCGCGGCAGGAACAACGGGTCGACCCGGCCGCGCAGCTCCGCGAGTATGCTGCCCGGGCTGCGGCGCGGCGCCACCACGACCGCCATCAGCCGGGCGTTGGCGCGTTGGCCGAGATCGTCCGGCGCCAGGAATGCCCCATCCGCCACGCCCTCCAACCCCAGCAATATGCGGTTCAGCCCCAACAATGAGGCACGGCGTCCGCCAAGCTTCACGAGGTCGGACCGGCGCCCCAGCAAACGGAAGCGCCCAGCGTCCAACGGCTCAATCCGGTCGGCGAGCTCGACCGGGCCGGCCCATGGCGCAGAAACCAGCGTCGCGCCCGCGTCCTGCTGCACCACGACGCCGGGATACGCCGTCCAGGCATCGCCATCCAGGGTGCGGCGGCTGGCGATGGAGCCAACCTCGGTCGCGCCGAAGATCTCGAGCATCGGCGCTTGCCAGCGCGCCTCCGCCTCGGCTGCGAGGCTAGGGTCCAGCGGCGCCGTCGCCGAGATGGCGGCCACCACCGGCGGCAACCCGGCGTCCGCGTGCAGGTAGGCACGGACTTGCAACGGCGTGGTGACCAGGATGCGCGGGGCCGGCACGGCGGCGAGGGCAGCGCGCACGTCGCCGGGGAAGAAGGCCGGGCCGCACCAACTCGCAGCCGGGGCGTGCAGCGGCAGCAGCAGCGTGAGCTCGAGGCCATACATGTGCTGTGGCGGCACGGTGCCGATGATCGCGGCAGGGGCGGCCTCGGACAATGCGAACTGTGCGGCCGCGGCACGGCTGCGGGCGGCCAGCGCACCCCATAGCTTAGCGTGCGGGACTGGCGCGCCGGTGCTGCCGGAGGTGAAAACGAGAGCGGCGAGCCGGTTTGCGGGAATAAGCGGCATCGGCGGGCAGGTCGCCGGCGGCCGGCCTGTTGGACGCACGAGGCGGAGGGGCAACGGCACGCATCCAGTTTCGTCCACAGCCGCGTAAACGCCCGGGAAGCGCTCCGCCAGCGCCGAGAGCCCGGCCTTCGATTGGTCCCCAGTCAGCAAGCAAACCTGGCCCCGGATCAGCGCGGCGGCGAAGGCGACGGCAAAGGCATAGCGGTCATGGCACAGGTTGACCATGCGTGCGGCGTCGGGCAGCGCTGCCGCCAGCATGGCCGCGTCGTGCAGGAACGTGGCGGCCGTTATTGGTTGCTGACGCCAATAGAACAGGATGGCGTCCGGCGGCCGGTCGAACAGCGGCTCAAACTCGTTCAGCTCTGGCGCCATGCTCAACGGGTCCGGTGCGCCTCGATATGTGCGGCCAGGCTGCGGAGCGAGGCGAAAATCTGCTGATTGCGCGCATCGTCGGACCGCAGCTCGAAGCCATAGGCCCGGGTGATGGCCAGCGCCAGTTCCAGCGCGTCGATCGAGTCCAGCCCCAGGCCCTCTCCGAACAGCCGCATGTCCGGTTCGATGGAATCTGCGGGAACCTCAAGCTGCAACGCGTTCACGGCCAACTCGGCCAAGGCCCGCTCGGGGCCGGACTGCAGGCCAGGCTCTTGCAACGGAACATGTAATGGAACTTGCTTCAGGTCGGACACGTTCACCCCTCCCTCGATCATAACCGTTTCGTGTTCGTATTGCAAAGCCAGCGGCCCCTGCTTCGTCTATAAGGCGGCGGCGTGTCCCTAGTCGATGCCAATAGCCGGCCGCCGCTGCCCCACGCTCTCCAAACGCGCACGTTCTTGTCCAATCGCCTGATAGAACTTGTCATAGAATTCCGGGAACGCCGGGTCTTCGGCGTAGCGCGGCTGCGACTGCCACCACGCGAGCGGCTGCCGCGCCGCCTCCGCCGAACGGTATGCGGCGGCGAACCAGTCTGCGTTGCGGCCTCCGTCGAGCTCGCGCGGGTCGGCGAAGATGGCGTTGAACCGGCCCCTATACGGGCCGAACAGCGGGTCGTCGTAAAAAATAAGTTTAAGCTCGGTGTCGTAAACCTCATTTGGCCGCTGTGGCCCGCGCGCTTCGGCCAGCGCGCCGGGCTGTGCGGGCAGGCGCCCATAGGTCAACAGCGAGCGGCGGGCGTCCGGGTCGCGATAGGCCGTCGCGAGGTCCACAAGGCCCATGCCGTTGGTGCGCCGCATCAGGTTCACGAATTCGTTCTTCGGCACCGGAAAGTCGAAAACCGAGACGAGCAGCGGCCGGTTGATCCGCCATGGCGCCCACACTCCCGCGGCGGCCAACGCATTGTGCGCCAGATGGATGCAGTTGTCGGTGAACACGCTCCATTCGAACACCCGGGCGCCGCTGCGATACGGCGCGTTCTGCTCATTCAGGAACGCCACCATCGCCGCCATCTGCGCCCGGCTTGCCGACACCCGCGCGCAATACCGCCCGCGGCCGAGGCTGATGGAGTAGTCGGTCGCGACCGACACCTCATACTTCGCGTCCTCCTCCAAGCCTGGCCAGCCCGGCGGCAGCACGTCGAACGACTCCGGGTGGAAGGCGATGCCCTCATAGATGCCGAGCCGCTTGGCCTGCTGCTGCACTCGGACATAGCCGTCGCGGGTCAGCGGGGCGCCTGGCGCTAGCCCGCCATGGAAGAAGAACTCGCGCCCGGGCGTCGCCACCCACTTCGCATTGATGAAGTGCGCGTTCATGCTCAGGCCCACGCCGTCCGGCGGCTGCCCGTCCGCCCCGTCGCACACGGCCAGCACCGGATAGCCTAGCCCGGCAATGCGGCAAGCGCCATTCAGGTAAAATACGGCGTGCCCGCCGATCTCGCCCCGGATATCGGCGCCATAGCCGGGCTTCTTCTTGATCTGCGACAAGGCGCAAAATTCGGCATAGTAGGGATGCTGGGCGGCATAGGCCGCTTCGTCGCCGACGGCGGCCGGAATGTCGAAGTTGGCGACACTGCAGCCTGCGACCCACAAAGCCGCGAGCATCGGTCCCAGGCGGCGCGCGTTCATGCCGCCTGCGTATCGCCCCTGCCTGTCCGATGTCCAGCTAGAGGCATCCGGCACGTTTCTTGCTTGCTCCTGGCGGAAGCGTGCCGGAATGCCCATCTGGTCTTCGACGCGGCACTGCCGCATAGGCCAGCTTGACAACAGTGCGGCCGGCAGTGTTTTGCCTGGGGCTGACCGCCCTCGCGTGCCTGGACTGAGGAGGACCCTGCTTAATGCCTATCAACATGCTGCGCGACCCGGCGCCCTTCACGCTCGGCATGGCCGGGCAAAGCGTGCTGATGGTCGGCGGCGACGCGGCGGTTGCCGAATTCCTTGTAGGGCAGGGCGCCCTGGTGCATGCCGTCGATGCCGAACCCGATGCGGGAACGCAGGTTTTGGCGGCCGAAGGCAAGCTGCGGCTCGACCGCCGCGGTTTCATAGTCGCGGACCTCGACGGAGTGCAGCTATGCGTCACCGCGCCCGGACCGGTCCAGGCTGCCGCGCAGGCACGCGGAGTCATGGTCGGCACGCTGCCGGCTGCATCGCGCCGTGTGGGCCGGGCCACGTTGGTGGGCGCCGGGCCAGGCGCCGCCGATCTGTTGACCGTGCGCGCGGTTGACGCCATCCGGGACGCCGACGTCGTCCTGTATGATAAGCTCATCGGACCCGACGTTCTCGCCTTGGTCAAGCCCGGCGCGCGGCGCATCGACGTCGGCAAGCGCTGCGGCCGCCACGCCATGGCGCAGTCGGCCATCAACGCGCTGATCGTCAGCAACGCCCAGGCCGGCCGCCACGTCGTCAGACTCAAAGGCGGCGATCCCTTCGTGTTCGGCCGCGGCGGCGAGGAGCTTGAAAGCCTGCGCGCCGCGGGCGTCTCCACCGCCGTCGTGCCCGGCATCACCGCGGCGCTTGCAGCCGCCGCGCGCCTCGGCATCCCGCTCACCCATCGCGGCGCGTCGCGCAGCCTGCACATGATCACCGCGCATGGCAGCGATGACCGACTGCCGGAGCACGATTGGACGGCGCTGGCGCGCGCTGGCGGCACGCTGGCGATCTACATGGGCGTCCGCACTTTGCCGCTGCTCGCTGCGCGGCTGCTGGCGGCCGGCATGGCGTCCTCCACACCGGCCATCGCGATGGAGAACGCCACCCTCGCCAATGAGCGCCGGATTCTCGGTACGCTCGATAGCATTGCCGATGCGGTCGACGCTGCCGGGCTGGACGGCCCGACGCTCGTGCTGATCGGCGCCGTCGTCGCCATGGCGGATTCGCCGGCGAAGCTGGCGGCAGAAGCTGACCTTGCGGCCTGATCCGGCAGCGACGCTCGAAGAGCACCGCTTCGCCGCCTACGTCCGCACGCTGGGCCGTGGCCCCGGCCGGTCCCGCGCCCTGACGCGCGAGGAGGCGCACGACGCGCTGTCGATGGTGCTGCACGGCGAGGCCGACCCGCACCAGGTCGGCGCATTCCTGATGCTGCTGCGCTATCGCGGCGAGGATGCGGCGGAGATGGCCGGGCTGGTCGACGCCGCGCGCGCGCATATGGGCGCTGGGCTGCCTGCGGGCGCAGCGCCGGTCGATCTCGACTGGCCGTCCTATGGCGCCGGGCGGACGCGGGGAGCGCCATGGTTCCTGCTGGCGGCGCTGGCGTTGGCGCGGGCAGGGCGGCGGGTGCTGATGCACGGGAGCAACGAGTTCTCGCGCGCGATGTCGGTGCCGCAAGGCTTGGAGGCGCTCGGTTTGCGCCCGGCCATGGACCGCGCGGATGCGGCGGCACAGCTTGAGCGGACGGGCTTCGCATACCTTCCGCTGCAGACGCTCAGCCCGGCGCTCGATGCGCTGCTGGGGCTGCGGCGCGTGCTCGGCCTGCGGTCGCCGCTCAACACGGCCGCCCGGATGCTGGACCCGTTCGACGCCCGGGCCGGAGTCGATGGCGTGTTCCACCCTGCCTACATCGCGCTGCACCTCGCGACTGCGGAACGCCTGGGCCGCCAGCGCCTGGTCGTCGTCAAGGGCGGCGGCGGCGAGGCCGAGCGCACGCCGGCCAAGGCGGTGGCCGCGCATTGGTTCGACCGCGCGAACGGCAACGGCGAGGCCGTGCTCGCGCCGTTGCCCCCCAGTGCCGAAACCAGCGCCGGCCTGGCCCAAGTATGGCACGGCGACGATGGCGGGCCAGGCGCCGCCACGGCGGTCGCCACCATAGCGCTGGGCCTGATCGCGCTGGGAGAGGCCCTGGACGACGCCGATGCCAACGCCGCCGACGTATGGCGCCGACGCCACGGATGATCGGGATTGCCCTTGCTGCCGGAAGCAGGGATGCTGATGCTCGACATGCAGGTGGAACCCATGGCAGAGCAGGACAGGATGACCGCGGCCCTGCTGGCGGCCGTCGCCCATAGCACGGAACCGCTGGTGCTCACCGACGCGCGCCAGCCCGACACGCCCATGATCGCAGTGAACGCGGCGTTCGAGGCATTGTCCGGATATTCCCGTGTCGAGCTGGTCGGCCGGAACTGCCGGCTGCTGCAGGGCGCCGGCACCGACGAGGCCACCCGCGCCCGCATCGGACGCTGCGTCCGCGCCGGCGAGGGCTGCATCGAGTGGATCGTGAACTACCGCAAGGACGGCTCGGCGTTCTGGAACCTGCTGTTCATCTCCCCGGTGTTCGGACCCGACGGCACGCTGCGCCACCACCTCGGCAACCAGCTCGACATCACTAAAGGGCTGCCGGATTGGCTCGGCGAGGTCACGTTCGGCCGGGCGCACATGTCGCCCGAGATCCAAGCGGAGTTCCATGGCCTGCTGCGTGAAATCCTGGAGAATACCGACACCGTCGTCTCCAACTCCGCCGGGGCGCTGGAGCGGATCATCGCCGCCGCGCGCCGCCTAGCGGAACTCTCGACCCAGCTCGACCCCGGCAGGCTGATCCCGCCGCCCGGCTCCCCGCCGCTGCCGATGTCGGTTATTCCCGCCGTTCCAGCACGAAATGGACGGGCCGGTCCGGCTGCGTCGTGACGAAGCCACGCGGCATGACCGCGCCGCGTCCGGCGAACCGGATGCGGAACGCTTGCAGCAGCCGTGCCAACACCAGCACCGCTTCCGTCAAGGCGAACTGCGCGCCCACGCAGACGCGCGGACCCGCCCCGAACGGCATGTAGCTATAGCGGCCCGGCGGCGGCGCGCCGGGCATGAACCGGTCGGCGTCGAACCGGTCCGGGTCCTCCCATAATTTGCGGTGCCGGTGCAGCACCCAGGGTGAGACGCTGACCACCGTGCCAGCGGCGACCTTGTGCCCGGCGATGACGTCCGGCGCCAATGCCTCCCGCACGATCAGGAATGCCGGCGGATACAGCCGCAGCGCTTCGTCCACATGGGCGCGTACGGCGGGCAACGACCGCAGCGCATCGGCGGCGCCGTCCTCGGACAGATCGACGGTTGCGGCCTCTGCGGCGAGCCGGTCCTGCTGGTCTGGCAAACGCGCGGCGATATAGCAGGCCCAGAACAGCGTGACCGCCGTCGTCTCGTGCCCGGCCAGAATCATCGTCGCGACCTCGTCCCGCAACTGCGCCCGGCCGAAGCTCGCGCCGGTGTCCGGGTCACGCGCGGCGGACAGCATATCGAGCAGGTCGCGCGGCCCGCCGTCGGCCGGGGCCTGCGCGGCCCGGGCGTCGATCAGCCGGTCGATGAACCGCAGCCATTCCGCCCGGAACGTCCCGCGCCCGATGTCGAGCGGCGAGGGGATCGAGATGGGCAGCAGCAGGTCGAGCGCGCCGGGCTGGGCGAAGCGCCGGGCATAGTCCATCAGGCGCGCCCGCAACTCCGTCCCGAACCCGGCCATCTCGAGCGAGAACATCGATTGCCCGGCGATGTGCAGCGCCAGATGCTGCAAGTGCGTCATCAGCACGATCGGCTGGCCCGTCAGCCCGTCCAGCGCCGATTCGGCATGGCGGGAAGCCGTGACGACATGGCGGGACAGCACCGGCATGCTGCGCGGCGCCATGGCGGGCGCGATCGTGCGGCGCTGGTGCCGCCATGCCGCGCCCTCCGCCAGGAACAGGCCGCGGCCCAGCAACGGCTGCAGCACCCGCCTCGCGCCGATGTTGCGGCCATAATTCTCGTAGTTCGCCACCAGCACGTGGCGGATGGCTTCAGGAGAGTTGAGCATCAACTGCTTGCGGCCCAGGAACCGGCCACCGAGGACATCCTGCTCATAGGCAGGCGCGCCCCACAGCTCCAGCGGGTTGCGCCGCAGGACGAAGAACGACTCGACCTGGGAGCGCAACCGCGTCGGCATCGGCGGCCGTGGCAGGATTGCGGTGGTGGTTACGGTAGCGTGCGGAGCGTCGAGCATTTACAAGATATAGGACGGAACGAGGATTGGACCAGTTCAAGTTGCATTGACGCGTCGGCGTTAAGGCCAGATTGTCCAGGAACCAAGGAGACTGCGATGCTTGACGGACCCAAGACCCTGGCCTGCGCCGACCTGCGCCGAGTGGGCGCCCATCCCGACCACTGGTACCCCCTGGCGTGGTCCCCGGAGGTGAAGGCGGGCAAGGCGCTCGGCGTGCGCTTTGCCGGCGACCCGATTGTGCTGGTCCGGGGCAAGGACGGCGCCGTGTTCGCGCTGGAGGACCGCTGCGCCCATCGGCAGGTGCCGCTGCACAAGGGCGTGGTGGACGGCGACGCGATCCGCTGCTGCTACCACGGCTGGACCTATGACCGGAGCGGAAGCTGCGTCGACGTGCCCTATCTCGGCAAGGGCCGCCTGCCGAACGGCGTGCGCGCCTATCCCTGCCGCGAGGCCGAGGGCCTGATCTTCGTCTTCCCCGGCGACGCGGCGTTGGCGGAGCAGCGGCCGTTGCCGGCGCTCGGCTCCGTCGCCAACCCCGCCTACAAGACCCGGCGCTTCGGCAAGCCCATCGGCTGCCACTACACGTTCATGCATGAGAACCTCATGGACATGAACCACCAGTTCCTGCACCGGGCGCAGATGGGCCAAATCCGCCCGCGCTTCCTGGGCCGCCGCATCGGCGAGGGCTGGTTCGAGATCGACTACACCTTCGCCCGCACCGGCGGCGGGCAGTCGCTGGGCGAGCGCGTCATCTTCGGCAGCAAGCGCGTGGGCGGCTGGGAGAACAACCGCGACAAGATGACGATCCGCACCGAATACCCGTATCAGACGCTGAAGATCTGGGCCGGGGACGACGTGCCGATTATGGACTTGTGGATCGTCTATGTGCCGCTCGACGCCGAGCAGCGCACCAACCGGACGTTTGGGCTGCTGTCGGTGCGGCGTCCGCGCATTCCGGGGCTGATCGAGGCGGTGTGGCCGTTCCTGGTGTTCTTCACCGAGCGCATCTTCGCCGAGGACCGCGCCATCGTGGAGATGGAACAGGCTGCGCACGACCGCCAGGGCGAGGATTTGAACCAGGAGGTGTTCCCCGCCATCCAGGATTTGCGCGGGTTGCTGGCGGCGTGCGGGACGGCGCCGGGGTAGGTATCTGGCGGCAGTCGACGGCTTACCGGCGCTCGCGGAACGCCTTATGGCTGCCTCTGTGCCGTGCAGGCGATCAGCAACTTAAAGCCGTCCTGCGCCACAAATTCCTCGTCGTGAGGCGTACAGAAGAGCTTCGTCATCGCGAGTTTCCTACCGGCCTGGGCCGACCCGCTTGGACGAAAGCTGTGATGCATACAGCCACCTGGGATGCCAACTACTTAGCCAACTCTTTCTTGTTAGGAGTACCTGCGGCGCAGCAATCCAAAGCCGCGCGCAGGAAGTTCGGCCCTTGTGGCCCTGGATTGCCGCGCCGAAGCCGGCTCGCAATGACGGGGTTCTTGTTGGCAGGGTTGTCATGAGAAGGCAGCCGACGGTGTACCTGATGGCCAGCAAGCCTAATGGCACGCTTTATGTGGGCGTAACGTCCAACCTTGTGCAGCGCGCAGGGCAGCACCGGGCAGCATGCTTCGGCGGCTTCGCTGCCCGTCATGGCTGCACAATGCTTGTGTGGTACGAGCTCTATGCCGAGATGGCCGCAGCCCTCACGCGGGAAAAGCAAATCAAAGCCGGCTCGCGCGCACGCAAACTGGCGTTGATCGAGGCCGGCAATCCGGCGTGGCGCGACCTGTATGGCGAAATCCTGTGACCGTCCCAACCACTCCGTCATTGCGAGGAGCGCTTGCGACGCGGCAATCCAGGACCACGCGCACCGTTGTCGGCCCCTTTGACCCCAGATTGACGCGCCGAAGCCGGTTCGCGCAAGTTTGCCTCTAAAGCAAGGCTCAATTGTAGTGCTACCGATACCCCGCTGCCTGCAACTCGAACAATTCGGCATACCGCCCGTGTTGCGCCAGCAGCGCATCGTGCGTGCCGGACGCCTCGATCTCGCCGCCGGCCATCACCAGGATGCGGTCCGCCATGCGCACGCTGCTGAACCGGTGCGAGATCAGCACCGCCGTGCGGCCGGCGCTTAGTTCCTTGAAGCGTTGGAACACCTCGAACTCGGAGCGGGCGTCCAGCGCGGCGGTCGGCTCGTCCAGGATCAGCACGCGCGCGTCCCGCATGTAGGCGCGGGCGATGGCGATCTTCTGCCACTCGCCGCCAGACAGCTCGACGCCGCCGCGGAACCAGCGTCCGATCATCTGCTCGTAGCCGCGCGGCAGCCGCCCGATCACGTCGTCCGCCAGGCCGCGCCGGGCGGCGGCCTCGATGCGCATGCGATCGTCCCGCGCCTCGATCCGGCCAACGGCGATGTTGTCGGAGGCGGTCAGGTAGTAGCGCACGAAATCCTGGAAGATCACCCCCATGCTGCCGCGCAACTGGTCGAGGTCGTATTCGCGGATGTCGTGCTCGTCCAGCAGAATGCGGCCCTCATCCGGATCGTATAACCGCGCCAGCAGTTTTACCAAAGTCGTCTTGCCGGCGCCGTTCTCGCCGACCAGCGCCAGGGTTTCGCCTGCGTGCAACGTGAAACTCAGGTGACGCACCGCCCACCGCTCGGTGCCGGGGTAGCGGAAGCCGACGCCCTCGAACACGATGCCGGTCCCGACCGTGACAGGGAACGGCCGGGGGTGCGGGGGCGACTGGATATCGGGCACGACCTCGAAAAAGGAAAAAAGGTCGTCCAAATAGAGCGCCTGGCCCGCTAGGTTGGAGAACCCGGACAGCAGCCCCTCCAACAGCCCGCGCAGCCGCAGGAATGACCCTGCAAGGAACGTCAGGTCGCCGATACTGAAGCCGCCAGCCAGGGTGCGCCAGGCGAGATAGGCGTAGGCGATGTAATAGCCGACCGTCCCCAGCGCCGCGAGCGCCCCGCCCCAGCCGGCCCGCCGCAACGCAAGCCGCCGGTTCTCCCCCTGCATCAGCTCCGAGAGCTGCCGGTAGCGCTCGATCAGGAAGCCGTTGAGGCCGAAGATCCTGACCTCCTTGGCCGCATCCGTGCTGGCGCCAACCAGCCGCACGTAGTCGAGCTCGCGCCGCTCGGCCGTGCGGGCGAAGCTCAGCGCATAAGCCTGGGCGTTGAAATGCGCCTCGCCCAGGAAGGCGGGGATCAGCGCCAGCAGCAGCAGGGCGATCAGCCACGGCGCATAGGCCGCGAGCCCGGCGGCGAAGCCGATGACGGTGACGACGTCCTGCGCCTGGCCGAACATCTGGCTGATAAGCGTCGTGCGTCCGCCGATCTGCCGCCGGGCGCGGTCGAGCTTGTCCTGGATCTCGCTGTCCTCGAAGTCCTTGAGATCGAGGGTGGCGGCGTGCTGCATCAGCCGGATGCTGGAGCTGTTGGTGAACCGCTCGGACAGCAGGGCGTCGACCAGGGAGACCACCCGGCCCAGCACGTCCGTCGACACCGCAAGCCCCAATTCCACACTGATAAGCAGCACGAGCCGCAGCGGCAGCCCGCTGGCCAGCCAGCCGGCGGCGTCGGCCGGATGGCCCGGCAGCCGCGACAGGTGCACCACCTCGTCGATGATCAGCTTGCCCACGAACAGCGTCGCGACCGGCAGCAGCGCCCGGACCAGCCGCAACGCCAAGGCGCCGAAGGTGAGGCCGGGGCTCGTGCGCCAGACCAGCGCGAGGAACGGCGGCAGGGTGCGCAGCGCCCCGAGGCGGGCGCGCAGAGTGGGTCGGCGTGGGTCGACGCCCGGAGACGTTGGGGAGGGCATGGGGCTTCTTCGCGCATCGCAGCCTCAAGGCAAGCGTATATTGCTGCCAGCCCCGGGTTTGGCCTACAGAGCGCGCCACAAAGGATCGAACACCATGCCCCTTTTGCAACCGAGCGCTCCCTTCAGCCGCGCGGAAACCCGGATCGTGCTGCTGGAGGGCATCAGCGCCAGCGCCGTCGCCCTGTTCGCCGCGTCCGGCTACACCGATGTGCGGCATCATCCCAAGGCGCTGGAAGGGTCGGCCCTGGTCGACGCGGTCAGTGGGGCGCATGCAGTGGGCATTCGCAGCCGGACACAGCTTTCGGCCGCGGTGCTCGCCGGCGCCGGGCCGCTGATGACGGTCGGCTGTTTTTGCATCGGCACCGACCAGGTCGAGCTGCAGGCGGCGCGCAGCCTGGGCATCCCGGTGTTCAACGCGCCGTTCAGCAACACCCGCAGCGTCGCCGAGCTGACCGTCGGCGAGATCGTCATGCTGTTCCGCCGCATCACCCCGCGCTCGGCCGAGGCGCATCGCGGCGGCTGGGACAAGTCCGCCGCCGGCAGCTTCGAGGTGCGCGGCAAGGTGCTGGGCATCGTCGGCTACGGCAACATCGGCAGCCAGCTCTCGACCATTGCGGAGGCGATGGGCATGCGGGTGATCTACTACGACCGCACCAACAAGCTGCGTCACGGCAACACCGAGCCGGTCGCCACGCTGGGAGAATTGCTGGCCGGCAGCGACGTCGTGACCCTGCACGTGCCCGACACCCCGGCCACCCGCGGCATGATCGGCGCGGAGGAGATCGCGGCGATGCGGCCCGGCGCGTACCTGATCAACAACTCCCGCGGCCGGGTCGTGGACCTCGATGCGCTGGCGGCGGCGCTCCGTTCCCGGCACCTGGCCGGCGCGGCGGTCGACGTGTTCCCGACCGAGCCGAAGTCGGCCGGCGAGGCGTTCGCGTCCCC
This sequence comes from uncultured Acetobacteraceae bacterium, assembly GCA_964236715.1. Classification (GTDB taxonomy): domain Bacteria; phylum Pseudomonadota; class Alphaproteobacteria; order Acetobacterales; family Acetobacteraceae; genus CAHJXG01. The sequence continues at coordinate 67,715 of CAXSGE010000008.1, forward strand.
GTTGCAGGGCCTGCTCAACGTGATCCTGACGCCGCATATCGGCGGCTCGACCGAGGAGGCGCAGGAGCGCATCGGCGAGGAGGTCGCGCACAAGCTGCTGGATTTCCTGGATGCGGGCTCGACAGGCGGCGCAGTGAACTTCCCGCATGTCGACCAGCCGCGGGCGCCGGGCCAGGCGCGCTACCTTCATGTGCACCGCAACGTGCCCGGCGTGCTCGGCCAGATCAACGCCGTGTTCAGCCAGCGCGGGCTGAACGTGTCGTCGCAGTTGCTGCAAACGGATGGCGAGCTCGGCTATGTCATGGTCGACGTGGACCGCCGCCCAGAAACCCGGGCAGCGGTGCTGGCGGCGCTGTGCGACATCGACGGCACCATCCGGGCCCGGGCGCTTGACTAGCTTGCGTTGGCCCTAGCCGCCCCTTCACCTATATATGCCGCATCCACCCTAGGAGCTTACCTTGGCACACTCCAATCGCTACGCCCCCCGCGCCGACGACGAAGATCCCGAAGTCCCGGAGCCGCAGGGCCCCGAGCCGAAGGAGCCTGACGACAACAAGACGCTGTCGTCGCCGATCAACGAGCTTGAGACGCGGCTGTTCAACACGCGCAAGGTGCTCGTGTTCGGCGCCATCAACGACAAGGTGGCCCGCGACGTCACCGGGCGGCTATTGGCGTTGGCGAGCGACTCCGACAAGCCGATCGACCTTTATGTGAACTCGCCCGGCGGCCACGTCGAGAGCGGCGACACCATCCATGACATGATCCGGTTCGTCGACACCGTCGCCCCAGTGCGGGTGATCGGCACCGGCTGGGTCGCCAGCGCCGGCGCGCTCATTTTCCTGGCCGGCGCGAAGGAGCGGCGGCTGTGCCTGCCCAACACGCGGTTCTTGCTGCATCAACCGATGGGCGGCGTGCGCGGCCCGGCCACCGACATCGACATCGAGGCGCGGGAGATCATCAAGATGCGCGAGCGGATCAACCGCATCATCGCGCATGAGACCGGGCAGACCATGGAGCGGGTGGTGCGCGACACCGACCGCAACTACTGGATGAGCGCGGAGGAGGCGATCGCCTACGGCATGGTCGACCGCATCATTACAAGCATGTCCGAACGCTGAGACGCAGCGCCGGCTGGTTCCATCAAGGGGCTAGCCGGGCCAGCGCCGCTTCAATGCGGTCCCATCCGCCGCCGGGGATGCCGAACCGCAGCCACGCCGGCTCCGTATCGAAGCGGCGTATGAGGATGCCGGCACGGCAGAGCTGCTCGAAGGCCGCCTCCGCGTTTGGCGCCCGCGCTAAGCGATACAGCCGCGTACCGCCGATCACGCGCATTCCCGCTTTGGCCAGCACTGCATCAGTTCGTGGCACGTCACGCTTCAGACGTGCACGCGCATCGGCCAGCCAAGCGGTATCCTTGAGCGCCGCAGTGCCGATCCCTATCGCGGCCCCACTGACCGCCCATGGCCCAAGCGCTGCGCGGATCGCCTGCGCCAGGACGGGCGGCGCGATCGCGAAACCGAGCCGTAGCCCGGCCAAGCCATAGGTCTTGCCAAACGACCGCAGCACGACCGCGTTGGGCGGCAGCATCGGCGCTAGGCTAAGGCCAGGCTCTTCCAAGTCGGCAAAGGCTTCATCCACGACAAGGAGGTCAAGTTGTCCGGCCAGTTGCGACAAATCGATGGCCCGAAAACGCCGCCCATCGGGATTGTTGGGATTGCACAACACCACCGTGCGTTCCGCGCTGATCGCTTGAATGCCGTCCACGATCCGGACCGTGCTGCCGGCTGCTGCCCACGCGGCGGCGTGCTCCGCATAGGTCGGTCCGATGATCGCAATGCCAGCCCGTGGCAGCAGGCGCGGCAACAGGCTGATCAAGATCTGCGTGCCCGGCGCAGCGACGACCATGGCCGGATCGGCCACGCCATACGCCGCCGCCGCCGCTGCTTCCAGCCGCCGCACGTCCTCGGGTTCCGGCAGGCGTTCATAGGCCGCGGCCGGCAAAGGCGGAACCGGGTAGGGCACGGCGTTAATGCCGGTCGACAGGTCAATCCATGGCTCCGGCGCCCCCGGGAAACGCGCCTGTGCGGCGATCAGCCCGCCGCCGTGCGCAATCGCCACATCCCCGTCCGCCATGCTAGCTCCTGCGCGATGCACTCCCTATCCAACCCGGGCCTGATCGCCTGCGCCCTGGTGCTGGAGGCGGTTGCGGGATACCCCGAAGCGTGGGTCCGCGCCATCGGGCATCCCGTCATGTGGGTGGGTGCGCTCATCGCCCGGCTCGACCGGACCTGGAACCGCGACACGCTAGGCCCTGGCGCCCGCCGCCGCCGGGGGATCGCCGCCGCGCTCCTGCTGCTTGCCGCCAGCGCCGGTCCGGCGGCGGCGTTGCAGGCGGCGCTTGCTGCCATATTGCCGCCAGCGCTCGCCCTGCTGCTGGCTGCCGCAGCCGCCAGCACGCTCCTGGCGCAGCGGAGCCTATGGAGCTTCGTCGCAGCGGTCGGCCAAGCACTGCGCCAGGGCGGCCTGCCCGCCGGCCGTGCCGCCGTCGCCCATATCGTCGGGCGCAACCCCGAAACGCTGGATGAGCCCGCGGTGCTGCGTGCCGCCATTGAGAGCCTGGCCGAGAACTTCTCCGATGGCGTCGTCGCCCCGGCGTTCTGGGGCGCGCTGCTCGGCTTGCCGGGGATCGCCGCCTACAAGGCCATCAACACCGCCGACAGCATGATCGGGCACCTGACGCCCCGGCACCGCGAGTTCGGCTGGGCGTCGGCCCGGCTGGACGACCTGGTTAACCTTCCCGCCTCCCGGCTCGCAGCTGCCTGGCTCGTCTTGGCCGCATCGCTGCATCCTGGCGCATCGGCGCGTGGGGCGCTGCGGGCGGTCTGGCGCGACGCCGGGCGGCACCGCTCGCCGAACGCGGGCTGGCCCGAGGCCGCGATGGCCGGGGCGCTCGGCCTGCAGCTGGCCGGGCCGCGCTGGTACGGCGACGTGCTGGTGGACGACGCTTGGATGGGCGATGGCCGGGCGAACGCCCAGGCGGGCGACCTCGACCGGGCGCTCGCGTTGTATCGCACCGCATGCGCCGTGCAGATCGCGATGGCGCTGCTGCTTTGGGCCGCTACGCTGCGAGGCTGAGCAGCCGGTTCACGTCAATATGCCGTTCCAAATGCTGCGCGAGCCCGTCCAACGCCTGATCCACTGCCTCATCGTGGCAGTGGCCCGAGGGCGCAGCGCCCCACCGCCGCAGCCACGCGCCACGTTGCGCGTCGTCGGCGAACAGGCCGTGCACGTAGCTGCCGAACACCAATCCGTCCGGCGAGCAGGCTCCGTCCGGGCGTCCGTCCGCATGGCGCAGCAACGGGCGAGCGGTCGCGGCACCGGTGGTGCGGCCCATGTGCATTTCATAGCCGCGGAAGCTCACGCCGTCGGCAGACCGGCCAGCCGCCTCCGCCAGCCGCTTTTGGGGACCGAGCACGGTCTCAATTTCCAGCAATCCAAGCCCGGCGACCCGGCCCGGCAGCCCCTCGATCCCGCCGGGATCATCAATCCAACGGCCGAGCATCTGATAGCCGCCGCATAGGCCAAGAATCCACCCGCCGCGCCGGTGGTGCGCCAGCAGGTCGATATCCCACCCCGTCGCCCGGAGGTCAGCGAGGTCGGCGACCGTCGCCTTCGATCCCGGCAGGATCACCAGGTCACAGACCGGCAGCGGCGTGCCGAGCGGCGCCAACATGAGGTCCACGTCCGGTTCGGCGGCCAGCGGGTCCAGGTCGTCGAAGTTGGAAATGCGCGGCAGCACGGGGACGACGATCCGCAGCTTTGCCCCCGGCCGGCGTTCGCCCTGAGCCAGGTCCGCCGCATCCTCTGCCGGCAATCGGGCGGCCCCGGCGAAGTGCGGCACCAGGCCAAGCGCCGCCCACCCGGTTCGCGACTCGATAAGCGCCATGCCAGCGTCGAACAACGTGAGGTCGCCGCGCATCCGGTTGACGATGAAACCGCGAACCAGGCGGGCGTCGTCCGGGTCCAGCACGGCGTGGGTGCCGACGAGGCTTGCGATCACGCCGCCGCGGTCGATGTCGCCGACCACGACCACGGGCGTCGCCGTGGCACGGGCAAACCCCATGTTGGCGATGTCGCCGGCGCGTAGATTGACCTCCGAAGCGCTGCCGGCGCCCTCGACCAGCACCAACTCGCACTCCGCGCCCAATTGGGAAAAACTGTCGAGCACGAAGGGCATCAGGCCGGGCTTCATCGCCTGGTACTCGCGGGCGCGGGCGGTGGCGTGGACGCGGCCCTGCACGACGACCTGCGACCCGGTCTCGCTCTGCGGCTTCAGCAGCACGGGGTTCATGTGGACCGATGGGGGCACGCCGGCCGCGCGGGCCTGCAGCGCCTGCGCCCGGCCGATCTCGCCGCCCCCCGGGGTGACGGCGGCGTTGTTCGACATGTTCTGCGGCTTGAACGGGCGCACGGCGATGCCGCGGCGCAGGCACGCCCGCGCCAGCCCGGCCACCAGCAGCGACTTGCCGACGCTCGACCCGGTTCCCTGCAGCATGAGAGCGCGTGCGGTCAGAACTCGATGCCCTCCTGCGCCTTCACCCCAGCCGCGAAATGATGTTTTACTAATGTCATCTCGGTCACTAGGTCAGCAGCGGCAATCAGGGCCGGGCGCGCGTTGCGTCCGGTGACGACGACGTGCAGCCCCGCTGGACGTGCCGCCAGCGCCGCGAGCACCTCCGTCTCGGCTAGGTAATCGTAGCGCAGCGCGATGTTCAGCTCATCCAGCACCAGCAGCGACAGGCCCGGCCGCTGCATCAACGCCACCGCCTGGTCCCAAGCCCGGCGGCAGGCGGCGACGTCGCGGTCGCGGTCCGCGGTTTCCCAGGTGAAGCCCTCGCCCATGGTGTGCCACTCGACCAGATCGTCGAACCGGGCCAGGGCGGCGCGCTCCCCGGTGCTCCAGGCGCCCTTGATGAACTGCACGACCCCCACGCGCCGCCCGCGCCCGGCCATGCGCAGCAGAAGGCCGAACGCGGCGGTGCTCTTGCCCTTGCCGGACCCGGTGTGGACCATCAGCAGGCCCTTTTCGATCGTCTTGCTGGCGACCTCGGCATCCTGCACGGCCTTGCGCTTGGCCATCTTGGCGGCGTGCCGCTCCGCGTCACTCATGGCCGGTTCCCTTCACGAACAGCGGCAGCCCCGCCACCATCAGCACCACGCGGCCGGCGCGCGCCGCGATACGCTGATGCAGCCGCCCGGCCTCGTCGCGGAAGCGCCGGGCGAGCGCGTTGTCGGGCACGATGCCGCCGCCGACCTCGTTCGACACCAGCATCGTCGGCGCGGTCCGGTCCAGCGCCGCATCCAGCGCGGCTACGGCGGTTTCAAGGTCCGCGTCGCCCAGCATCAAGTTGGTGAGCCAAAGCGTCAGGCAATCGACCAGAACCGGAGCGTCACCGGCCTCCCGCAACGCGGCTGCAAGCTCCAGCGGCGTCTCGACCGTATGCCAGCCCGGCGCGCGGCGCTTCCGATGCTCGGCGATTCGCGCCCGCATCTCGTCGTCGAACGCCTGCGCCGTCGCGATATAGACCCAAGGCGTGGGGAGGCGCGTGACCAGCGCCTCGGCAAAGCGGCTTTTGCCCGACCGCGCCCCGCCCAGCACGAGGGTCAAGTCGGGTTTAGCGAGAGCATTGGATTGACAGGACAAGGGCCGGGACATACTGCACAACGGATGGTCCCGCCACCCGGCGTTTTCCGGTTGGCGGGTTAAAAGGGAACGCGGTGCGATGCCGCGGCTGCCCCCGCAACTGTAAGCGGTGAGCTGTTCGTCGCATGCCACTGGGCAAGAACCCCGGGAAGGCAGGCGGGCAGCGCGGTCCCCAATGGGGCCAGATCCGTGAGCCAGGAGACCTGCCATTGCTGAAGTAAGCAGCCGGAGGCTGTGCACTTCTGCTGAGGTACGCGGCCAAAAGCTGTGCACCTTTACTGCGACGCGCGGCCGGGCGGGGTGCCTCGGCGGCGGCGGCGTCCGATGGCAGCTCCATTGGCGTCGACCAGCGGGCCTCGTGCTCGCAGGCGCTCGGCATCCCGTGCTTTGCTAGGACGCACCGGAGGCTGCCCCTATGACTGCGACACAAGTTCCTACCCTCCATGTCTGCACGACATGTCGTGCCGGCCAGGCCCTGGCGGACGCCGATCCGCGGCCGGGCCAGAACATGCTCGATGCGATTGCGGCCCTGCTCGATCCCCATGCGCCCATCGTCGACATAAAACAGGTCGTGTGCCTGTCCAGTTGCGACCACGGCTGCGCGGCGGCGATCTCGGCGCCGGGCAAGTGGACCTATCTGCTCGGCCGGCTCGAACCGGGCATGGCGGCGGACCTGCTGAGCTACGCCGAAACCTACGCGCGCTCTGCCACCGGCACCGTCCTGCCGTCCCGCCGCCCGGCGTCGCTGGCCCGCGTCGTGCTGGGCCGGATGCCGGACCTGACCCAAGGGCGTGCGGCGTGAGCACCGGGAAAATTCCCGCCACCGTCATTACCGGCTTCCTCGGCGCCGGCAAGACCACGCTGCTGCGCCACCTGATCGAGCACGCCGGCGGACGGCGCCTGGCGATCATCGTCAACGAGTTCGGTTCGGTCGGCGTCGACGCGGACCTATTGCGTGGCTGCGGCATCCCGGCCTGCGCCGAGGCCGATATCGTCGAACTGGCGAATGGCTGCCTATGCTGCACCGTCGCCGACGAATTCCTGCCGGCCATGGAGGCATTGCTCAACCGCGCCGACCCGCCGGAGCATATCGTGATCGAGACATCGGGCCTGGCTTTGCCGAAGCCGCTGCTGAAGGCGTTCGGCTGGCCCAGCATCCGGTCCCGCGTCACGGTGGACGGCGTGATCGCCGTGGTGGATGGCCCCGCAGTCGCCGCCGGCCGCTTCGCCGACGACCCGGCTGCCGTCGCGGCCCAACGCCTGGCCGACCCCGGCCTTGACCACGACAACCCGCTGGCCGAGGTCTTCGAGGACCAGCTTCAGTCGGCGGATTTAGTGGTGCTGAACAAGGCCGACCTGCTCGATGCCGCAACGCTGGCGCAGGTGCGGGCAGCGGTCGCCGCCGGGCTGCCGCGGGCGGTCCGGACCGTGGCGGCGCATGAGGGCCGGGTCGATCCGGCCATTCTCCTGGGCCTGCACGCGGCGGCGGAGGACGATTTAGCTGCGCGCCGGTCCCACCACGACGCCGAAGACGGCGCGCATGAGCACGACGATTTCGAAAGCTTTGTCGTGGCGATCCCCGAAATGGATGCGCCCGACGCGTTGATTGCCCGGCTGCAACGTATCGCCGAGCTGCATAAGGTGTTGCGCATCAAAGGGTTTGCCGCCGTCCGGGGCAAGCCGATGCGGCTCGCCATCCAAGGCGTCGGCGGCCGGTTTCGCCAGGAGTTCGACCGCGCTTGGGCGCCTGGCGAGGCCCGGCTCGGCCATGTCGTGGTCATCGGCGAGACCGGCCTCGACCGCGCCGCCATCGAAACCGGCATGGCCGGCTGACGCCATGCACCTGCTGGTCCGCGAAACCCGCACGCTGGATGAGGACGAGGCCGCCTGCGACCTCGGCCAAACCGCCGCCGATATCGTCGTGCTGTCGTTCTCGGATGCGGACCTGGGCGCGCTGGCCGCGGCGTGGCAAGCAGCCCCTGATGCGCCGGGGCTGCGGCTGGCGAGCCTCGGGCGGCTGCGGCATCCGATGTCGGTCGACCTCTATGCCGAGCAGGTGCTGGCCCATGCGCGCTGCATCGTCGTGCGTCTGCTGGGCGGGCTGGATTACTGGCGTTATGGCACGGACGAGGTCGCGGCGCTGTGCCGGGATCGCGGCATCGCGTTCGCCGTGCTGCCCGGCGATGGGCTGGACGATCCACGGCTCGCGGCGCTGTCCACCATCCCACCCGGCGCGCTCACGCGGCTGGACGCATGTTTCCGCCTTGGCGGCCCCGTCAACATGGCCCGCGCCCTGCGGCTCGCGGCGCATCTCGCCGGGCTGTGTCCCGATACGCACGACGCCGCCGAGCCGGTGCCGCAGCACGGCGTCCATGCGCTGGACCTGATCGAGGACCGTCCGCTCGCGGCGATCGTGTTCTACCGCTCGCATCTGCTTTCCGCCGACATTGCCCCGATCGAGGCATTGATCGCAGCCCTTCGCGCACGTGGCTTGGCCGTCGGCGCCCTCTATGTCCCGAGCCTGAAAGCGCCGGATAGCGCCGCCTATGCGGCCGCGACGCTGCGCGCCTGGCGCCCGGCGGTGGTGCTGAACGCCACCGGGTTCAGCGCCCGGCAGGACGGGGCGGGTTCGCCGCTCGACGCGCCCGGTGCGCCCGTGCTGCAGCTCGTCCTGGCCGGTTCGTCGCGGGCGGCTTGGCAGGCGTCCTCGCGCGGCTTGTCGCAGGCCGACCTCGCCATGCAGGTCGTGCTGCCCGAACTTGATGGGCGGCTGCTGACCGGCGCGATCTCGTTCAAGGACGCGGAGCCGGCGCAGCCCGCGCTGCAATTCGCCCGCGTCGTGCATCGCCCCGACCCGGACGGCATCGCGCTGGCCGCGGACCGTGCGGCGGGTTGGGTGCGCCTGGCCCAGGCCCCGCGTGCGGAGCGGCGGATCGCCATCGTGCTGTCGGACTACCCCGGCATCGCCGGGCAGCGCGGCCACGCGGTCGGCCTGGACAGCTTCGCCAGCCTGCATGCGATCCTGCATGACCTGCGCGAAGCCGGGTTCACGACCGGCGAGCTGCCGTGCCAGACCGCCCTCGTCGATGCGTTGTGCCACGCGCCGCCCACGCCGATGCTGTCGTTTGCCGAGTACCGCCGCTTGTTCGCCACCTTGCCCGAAGCCGTGCAGGCCAGCATCCTCCATGCCTGGGGCGAGCCGCCCGGCGACTTCACCCTCCAGCATTTGCGCCTTGGCAACATGACCGTCGCGATTCAGCCCGACCGGGGTGGCATGAACCGGCGCGCGTCGTATCACGACCCCGACCAGGCGCCCTGCCATGGCTACGTCGCCTTCTATCTTTGGCTGCGGCACGTTCACGCGATCCTGCATCTGGGCGCCCACGGCTCGCTGGAGTGGCTGCCCGGCAAGGCGGCTGCGCTGTCGCAGTCCTGCCTGCCGCGCGCTTTGGCCGGCGGCGTTCCGTTCGTGTATCCATTTATCGTCAACAACCCCGGCGAGGCCGCCGCCGCCAAGCGCCGCCTGGGCGCCGTCACCATCGGGCACCTGACGCCGCCGATCGCCGCCGCCGGGGCACATGGGGAGGCCCTGGCGCTCGAACGCCTGATCGACGAATATGCCGCCGCGGACGGTTTGGACCGCCGGCGCACCGGGCTGCTGCGGCAGGAAATCCTGGAGCGTGCGGATGCCGCCGGGCTGCTGGCCGAGAGCGGCGTGGCCCGGGATGCCGCGGAGCCGACGCAAACGACTAGTTTTGCCGAGGACGCGCTGGCTCGCCTCGACGCCTATCTATGCGACGTGAAGGACCTGCAGTTGCGGGACGGGCTGCACGTCTATGGCCGGACGCCGCCGCAACGCGACCGCATGCTGGACGCGCTGCGCCGGTCGAACCCAGGGGCGAATGGGCCAGAAAACGAGCGAGACCTTGACGCTTCGCCGGCCGCTGAACGTGCGGCGCTGCTGTCGGCGCTGGATGGGCGCTTCGTGGCGCCAGGGCCGGCAGGCGCGCCGACCCGCGGCCGGGCCGACGTGCTGCCGACCGGGCGCAACCTCGCCACCATCGACCCGCGCGGCGTCCCGACCCGCTCCGCCGTGGCGCTCGCGGAGCGGTCAGCGTCTGAACTGCTGCGCCGCCACCTTCAGGATCACGGCGAATGGCCACGTAGCCTGGTCATCGACGTTTGGGGCAGCGCCAGCATGCGGACCGGGGGCGAAGACCTGGCGCTCGCCTTCGTGCTGCTCGGCGCCCGTCCGGTCTGGGACGTGGGATCGGCCCGGGTCAGCGGGTTCGAGGTGCTGCCGATCGCGCTTCTCGACCGGCCGCGCGTGGACGTGACGTTGCGCATCTCCGGCCTGTTCCGCGATGCGTTCCCTGGCCAGGTGGTGCTGTTCGACAGCCTGGTAAGGGCAATCGCCGAACGCGACGAGGCCGACGATTGGAACCCGCTCACGGCGGCGGCGCGCGGCCTGGCCGGGCCGGCATTGCGCCGGGCGACCACGCGTGTATTCGGGGCGCCGGCGGGCCAGTACGGCGCGGGATGGTCCGCCGACGGCTACCTCGCCGCCTCGGCTGGCGCGTATGGCCAGGGCCTGGAGGGCGCGCCCGACCCGGCCGGGCTGGCCGCGCGAGTCGGCGGCGCGGACGCCTTTGTGCATCAGCAGGACCACGCCGAGGTCGACCTGTTGGACAGCACGGAGCACGCGGCGCACGAGGGCGGGTTCGCCGCCGCAGCCGCCGCGCTGGGCGGAGCGCCGGCGCTTTACCATCTCGACACGTCCCGCCCCGATGCCCCGCGGGCGCGCACCGTGGCGGAGGAGGTCGCCCGCGTCGTGCGTGGCCGCGCCGCCAACCCGCGCTGGATCGCCGGCATGATGCGGCACGGCTACCGCGGTGCGGCCGAGATCGCCCGCGGCGTCGAGGCGCTGCACGGCTTCGCCGCCACGCTGCCCGGCCGGTTCGACGCGCAGTTCGACTTGCTGTTCGACGCCACCTTGGGCACGCCGGAGGTCGATGCTTTCCTGCGCGGCGCCAATCCCGAAGCCCGTGCCGCCCTAGCCGCGCGCTTTGCCGAGGCGCAGGCGAGCGGACTTTGGCACCCGCGCCGCAATAGCTGGCCAGAAGCATGACGGTGCCGGACGCAACACTTGGCGCGGCCCCGGCGCAAATGACTCGTTTCGCCCAGCGCGGATGGTGCCCCAGCCTGCATGAGCCGATGGCAACCGGCGACGGCCTGCTGGTCCGGGTGAAGCCGCCGTCCGCGCGCCTGTCCAGCGACGCCGCTCGCGCTTTGGCCGATGCCGCGGCGCGGTTCGGCAACGGCGTCATCGAGCTGACCCGGCGCGGCAACCTGCAGGTCCGCGGCCTGTCCGCCGTCGGCGTCCCCGGCTTTGCGGCGGCCATGGTCGCGGCCGGTCTCGCCGACCCCGATCCGGACGTCGAGCGCCGCCGCATCGTCATGCCGCCGCCGCTCGCAGGCGATGATCCCACCGTGGCGGCAGACGCCCTGGCATTGGCCGAGGCGATTGAGGCCATCGTCCCAGCGGGCTTGCCGCCCAAGGTGTGCATCGCGGTTGATGGGGGCGGCGTGCTGGCCGGCACGCCCGCCGCGGACATCGTGATTTCGGTGCAAACGTCTCGTTTCGCCGGCATCGACGGTACGGTGCCCGCCGTGGACACGGTGGCGCTAGTCCAGCAGCAGTTGCTCGCCATGGCCGGAAAGGCGCGCGGCACGGTTCAGCCGGCCCGGGCGCCCGGATCGGCAATCGGCTTCCACCGCTATGCCGTGGGATGGCACGGCGCGTTCGGCCTCGGCCTGCCGTTCGGACAAACCGATCCGGCGGGGCTGCGGCACCTGGCCGACCTCGCCGACCGTTTCAGCGAGGGCGCGATCCGCACCAGCCCATGGCGCGCGATGCTGCTGGGCCGCGTTCGGTGCTGCGATGTGCCGGCCCTGCAGCGGGCAGCGGCCGAGTGGGTCATCGACCCCGCCGACCCGCGTCTCGGCATCACCGCCTGCGTCGGCAGCCCCGGCTGCGACCGGGCCACTGTGCCCGCCCGCCTCGATGCCGCATGGCTCGCGGCGCGCGGGGCAGGGGGGCCGCTGCACATCTCCGGCTGCGCCAAGGGCTGCGCCTATTCCGGCGGGCCGGCGCTCGTCGGGGCCGCCGGACGTTATAGCCGGGTCGACAACTGGCGCGCGGGCACGACACCAGCGCCGCAGGGCCTGACGCTGATCGACGCGACGGCATGAGCAGTCGCGACTACATCCGGGACGGCGCCGCGATCTACGCCCAATCCTTCGCCACCATCCGGGCCGAGGCCGACCTGTCCCGTTTCACCGCGGCAGAGGCCCGCGTCGCCGTGCGGCTGATCCATGCTTGCGGCATCGTCGGGATCACCGCTGACCTGGAGTTCAGCGCCGGGTTCGCCGATGCGGCGCGTGCTGCGTTGCTGCGCGGCTGCCCAATCCTGTGCGACAGCAAGATGGTCGCGCACGGCATCACCCGCGCCCGTTTGCCCGCCGCCAACGCCATCATTTGCACCCTCGACGCGCCCGAGACGCCGGACATCGCCGCCCGCATCGGCAACACACGGTCCGCGGCGGCGTTGGAGCTTTGGCGTCCGCATCTCGACGGCGCGTTGGTCGCCATCGGCAACGCGCCCACGGCGCTGTTCCATTTGCTCGACCTGCTCGACGCCGGCGCCCCACGCCCGGCGGCGATCATCGGCATGCCTGTCGGCTTCGTCGGCGCGGCCGAGTCCAAGCAGGCGCTTGCGGAATACGGCGGCGTGCCATTTGCCACCGTCCACGGCCGCCGCGGCGGCAGCGCGATGGCGGTCGCCGCCGTCAACGCCCTCGCCAGCGAGCGCGAATGACGGGTACGCTCCAGGTCGTCGGCATGGGTCCCGGCAGCCCGGACCTGCTGACCTTGCGCGCCGCGCGCATCCTGGCGGACGTCGAGGTCGTCGCGTTCTTCGCCAAGCGCGGACGCCCCGGCCACGCCCGCACTATCGCCGCCCCGCACCTCAACCCTGCCGCCGAGGAGCTGCGCTTCGAATACCCCTACACCACCGAGATCGACGTCGACGACCCGCGCTACGAGCCCGGCATCCGCGCCTTCTACGAGGCGGCCGCAGCGGTCGTAGCGGCCAGGCTCGACGCGGGGCAGGACGTGGCGCTGCTTTGCGAGGGCGACCCGTTTTTCTACGGCTCCGCCATGTACGTGTTCGACCGGCTGCGCGCCGGCTATGCCACCGCCGTCACGCCGGGCATCACCAGCATGAGCGGCTGCTGGGCGCAGGCGCGGCTGCCGATGACCCATGGCGACGACGTGCTGACGGTGCTGCCCGGCACGCTCGACGCCGAGAGCCTCGCCGCCCGGCTGGCCGACAGCGACGCCGCCGTCATCATGAAGGTCGGACGCAACCTGCCGAAAATTCGCGCGGCGCTGCAGTCCGCCGGCCTCGCCGACCGCGCGCTGTATGTCGAGCGCGGCACCATGGGGGACGGCCGCATGATGCCGTTGACGAGCTTCGCCGAAGATCGCGCGCCATATTTCTCCCTGGTCCTGGTGCCCGGGCGGCAGCGCGCGCGATGAGCGGGCGGCTTGCCATTGTCGGACTCGGCCCCGGCGCTGCGGCGATGCAGACGGCGCAGGCGGCAGCGGCGCTGGCGGCGGCGACCGACCTTGTGGGCTATGCAGCCTATCTGGACCGCGTGCCGCATCGTCCTGGGCAGGCCCGCCACGCCTCCGACAACCGGGTCGAGCTTGACCGCGCCCGGCATGCGTTGACGCTAGCCGCCGCCGGGCGGGACGTCGCCGTCGTGTCGTCCGGGGACCCCGGCGTGTTCGCGATGGCGAGTGCGGTGTTCGAGGCCATCGACCACGGCGACCCTGCATGGCGCACGCTCGACGTCATCGTCGTGCCCGGCATTTCCGCGGTGTTCGCCGCCGCGGCACGGCTGGGCGCGCCGCTCGGCCACGACTTCTGCGTGCTGTCGCTGTCGGACAACCTGAAGCCGTTCGCCGTCGTGCTGGCCCGGATCACCGCCGCGGCCTCCGCCGGGTTCGTGATCGCGCTATATAACGCCGCTTCCCGCACCAGGCCCTGGCAGCTCGGCGCGGCGTTGGATGCGCTGCGTCCCATCCTGCCGTCCGAAACCCCGGTGGCGCTGGCGACGGCGATTAGCCGTGCGGACGAGCGCGTCGAGATCACGACCCTCCGTGACGTCGATCCGGCCCGCGCCGACATGCGTACGCTGGTGCTGATCGGCTCTGCCACCACCCGACTAATCCATCGCGACGACGCGCCGCCTTGGCTCTACACGCCGCGTTTTCACCCAGTGGCGACGTGATCCAGCCAGGCCAAAGCACCGGCAGCGTCGGCGCAAACGGCTCGTTTCGCCTCGGGCACCGTCGGACCCGGCGGGCGCGCGACCATCACGACGCGCAACCCCAGCGCCCGTGCCGCCGCGAGCTTGGGTGCCGTCGCTGTGCCGCCGGAGTTCTTGGTAACCAGGACCTCGACCTTTTCTCGCTGCAGCAGGCGAAGCTCCTCGTCCTCCCGGAACGGCCCGCGCGCGGTGATGGTGCGGGCCGTCGGTGGCAGAAGCGCAGGGTTAGGCGGTTCCACGCTGCGGACGAGGTAGCGGTGCTGGGGCGCCAGGACGAAAGGGGCCAATTCCTGCTGCCCAACCGTCAGGAACACCTCGTGCGGCTCCGGGCCAAGCACCTGGGCAGCGGCGGTCATATTCGCCACGTTGGTCCAGCGATCGCCAGGGCCAGGCGTCCATGGCGGGCGCAGCACCGTCAGCAACGGCACACTGGCCGTCGCAGCAGCGGCCACTGCGTTCCGGCTGATTTGCGCCGCGAACGGGTGCGTAGCGTCGATCAACGCCGCAATGCCATGCTCCCGCAGATACGCCGCCAGCCCATCAATGCCGCCGAACCCACCCAGCCGCGCCGGAATGGCCGGCAGCACCGGCGCCCGCGTGCGCCCGGCGAGCGACAGCACCGGCTGCACCCGAGTGTCTTTCGCCAACGCAGCAGCGATGGCCGAGGCCTCGGTCGTGCCGCCGAGGATCAATACCCGCATGGGGTTACGAAAGCATGAACCCGCCCTGGCTGGCCATACTCGGCGTGAACGAGGACGGCGTGCTGTCGCCTGAGGCCCGCACGCTGCTCGCCGACGCGGCCCTTGTCGTAGGCGGTGCAAGGCATATGGCATTGGCGGACGGGCTGATCCGCGGCGAGCGCCTGGTCTGGTCCAACCCGCTCGCCGCCTCGCTCGACGCCATCATGGCCTGCCGTCCGCGCCCGGTCGCGGTGCTCGCATCCGGCGACCCATTCTGCTTCGGTGTCGGCAGCACGCTCGCGGCCCTGGTTCCCGTTGCCGAGCGGCTGTGCATCCCCGCGCCGTCGTGCCTCGCGCTGGCCTGTGCGCGGCTCGGCTGGGCCTTGCAGGACTGCGCCGTGATCTCGTTCTGCGGACGCCCGCTCGCCCCGATGGCACCGCTGCTGCAGCCCGGCGCGCGCATCCTGGCGCTTTCGGCCGACGCGGGAACGCCCGGCCTCGTCGCCACCCTGCTGCAGGCCCGCGGCTTCGGCCCGTCGGTCCTGCACGTGCTGGAGGCGCTGTCCGGACCGAACGAGCGCATCCGCAGCACAACCGCCGCCTGGTTCCGCCTGGCCGACATCCATCCGCTGAACCTCCTGGCGATCGAGGTCGCCGCCGCGCCTGGCGCGCACCCGATCCCACTCACCAGCGGCCTGCCCGACGCGCTGTTCGAGCACGACGGCCAGATCACCAAACAGGAAATCCGCGCCATAACCCTCGCTGCCCTGGCGCCTCGCCGCGGCGAACGGCTGTGGGACATCGGCGCGGGGTCCGGCGCCATCGGCATCGAGTGGATGCTGCGCCATCCGGCGAATCAGGCCGTCGCGGTCGAACGCCACCCCGAGCGCGCCGCCCGCGCCGCCCGCAATGCCGTGTCGCTCGGCGTGCCGCATCTGCACGTCGTCGGCGTCCCAGCGCCTTCCGCGCTGGCCGGGCTGCCACGGCCCGATGCGGTGTTCATCGGCGGCGGCGCGCACGAAGCCGATGTGATCGACGCCGCCTGGGCCGCCCTGCCGCCCGACGGTCGCCTGGTCGCCAACGCCGTCACCGTCGAGACGGAGGCCGCCCTGCTCGCCGCCCGCGTCCGGCTTGGCGGCACGCTGTCGCGCCTGTCGGTCGAGCGGCTGGACCGCATCGGCGGCATGCACGCCTATCGTCCGGCCATCACGGTGACGCAATGGCACGCGGTGAAGCCGTGATCGCCGCCGGCCTGGGTTTCCGGCGCGGATGCGTGGCGGACGACATCGTACGGCTGGTCCGTATCGCGCAGGACCGGGCAGGGTGCATGGCGGATGCGCTGGCGGCGCCGGATTGGAAGCGTGGCGAAACGGGGCTGCACGACGCCGCAATCCGCCTGGGCCTGCCGATCAGCTTCATCGGACGCGCCGCCATGGCCGCCGTGCAGCCGCTCTGTCCCACCCGATCCGCCGTTGCCGAGCGCGAAACCGGAGTCGCCTCGGTCGCGGAAGGCGCGGCGCTGGCGGCCACTCGCGGCCGTTTGCTGCTGGCCCGCATCGCGCATGGCGGCGTCACCTGCGCCTTGGCGGGACCATGACGGTGCATTTCATCGGCGCCGGGCCAGGCGCTGCGGACCTCCTTACCCTGCGTGGGCGCGACCTGCTGGCGCGTTGCCCGGTGTGCCTTTACGCCGGGTCGATCGTGCCGCCGGCCATGCTGGCGCATTGCGGGGCCGGAACCCGCCTGGTGGACACCGCGCCACTGTCGCTCGACGCGATCGAGGCCGAGTTCGCGTCCGCCCATGATGCCGGGCTGGATGTGGCGCGGCTGCACTCCGGCGACCTGTCGATCTACAGCGCCGTCGCCGAACAGCTCCGCCGGCTGGACCGGCGCGGCATCCCCTGGACCTTGACCCCTGGCGTGCCGGCCTTCGCCGCCGCGGCCGCGGCATTGGGCGCGGAACTGACCATTCCCGAAGTCGCCCAGAGCGTGATCCTGACCCGGCTGCCCGGGCGTGCCTCGGCGATGCCGCCCGGCGAAACTCTGGCCGCGTTTGCCGCGACCGGCGCGACGCTTGCGATCCATCTCGCCATCGACAAGCTCGACCTGATCGTGGCGACGCTGACGCCGTTCTACGGCGCGGACTGCCCGGTCGCGGTCGTCGTGCGCGCGACCTGGCCCGATCAGCGCATCCTCCGTGGCACGCTGTCCAGCATCGCCGCCGCCTTCGCCGCCGATCCCGCCGAACGGACGGCGCTTGTCGTCGTAGGCCGCGCGCTCGATCCCGGCGGGTTTCGCGAGAGCGCCCTTTATGGTGCGGACTATGTTCGCCGGTTCCGCGGCGGGCCGGCATGAACCCGGACGCACCCCGACCGGCCCATCAGCACGCCGTTGCGGTCGAACAGCACGACTTCCAGCGCCGTATCCGCCCCCGCCAGCACGTCCGCCGCCGTGCGCCAAGCTGCGTGCGCGACCACATCGCCGAGCGGCACGCCGGCCCTTGCGGCGACGGCGAACGCCTCGGCCACGGTGTTCGCGCCCGCGATCCGTTCGGCCAGTGCCGGGGCACTCACCAAGGCGGCGAGCGCCGGCATGTCGGCCGAGCCATACCTGGAGTGCAGGTCGAGCCGTCCTTGCGCCAGCTTGGTCATCTTGGCCACGCCGCCGGCGATGGTGACGCGCGGCACCGGATGACGCCGCAGGTATTTCAGCAATGCGCCGGCAAAGTCGCCCATCTCCAGCAACGCCGTCTCCGGCAGGCCATGCAGCGCCTGGATCGCCGCCTCCGACGCGCGGCCGGTGCTGCCTGCCACGTGGTCGAGTCCGATGGCCCGCGCGACGTCGATGCCGCGGTGGATGGTGTCGATCCAGGCGGCGCAGGAATAGGGCACCACGATCCCCGTCGTGCCCAGGATCGACAAGCCGCCGATAATGCCGAGCCGTCCATTCAGGGTCTGCGCCGCCAGTGCCTCGCCGCCGGGGATCGACAGCTCGACAACCACGTCCGGCCCGGGTCTCACTTCATCCAGCGCAGCACGGATCATGGCGCGCGGGACCGGGTTGATCGCGGGTTCACCGGGCGGGATCGGCAGGCCGGGGCGGGTCACGGTCCCCACGCCGGGGCCGGCGCGGAACTGCACGCCGTCGCCCGGCGGCCCGGCGGATACGCGCGCGAACACCATCGCGCCGTGGGTGACGTCCGGGTCGTCGCCGGCGTCCTTCAAGATCCCAGCCATCGCGAAAGCGGAGTCCAGCGCGGTTTCGGCCAACGTGAACGAAACGCGCTGCCCCCGCGGCAGGCCGATTTCCACCGGGTCCGGGAACTCGCCGGTCAGCAGCGCGGTGAACGCAGCCTTCGCCGCCGCCGTGGCGCAGGCCCCGGTCGTCCAGCCCCGGCGCAACGGACGCAGATCTTCCACACGGCGGAATATAGGAGTTGTGCGCCATGACGCCGAGGGGCCTCATCATCGGCGCGGCACGGTCCGGCTCCGGCAAGACAACGATAACCCTGGCGCTGATCGCCGCGCTGCGCCGTCGGGGCCTGGCGGTGCGGGCCGCGAAGTCCGGTCCCGACTACATCGACCCCGCCTTCCATGCCGTCGCCAGCGGCGCGCCGGTGATGAACCTCGATAGCTGGGCCATGCCGCCGCCGTTGCTCGGCCACCTGGCGCATCAAGCCGCCGCCGGGGCCGCGCTGCTGGTGGTGGAGTCCGCCATGGGGCTGTTCGACGGCGTCGATGGCCCGCCGGGGCGCACCGGGGCGGCGGCGGACCTCGCGGCCCGGCTCCGCTTGCCGGTCCTGCTTGTGCTCGACGTGTCCGGCCAGTCGCAGACCGCCGCCGCCATCGCCCGCGGCTTCGCGGCCCACCACCCGGACGTCGCCATTTGCGGCGTCGTGCTGAACCGCGTCGGCAGCGACCGGCACCGCCAAGGCGCCAGCGCCGCCATCGAGGCAATCGGCATTCCGGTGCTGGGCGCATTGCCGCGCGACCCGTTGCTGGCGTTGCCGGAGCGGCATTTGGGCCTGGTGCAAGCCTCCGAGCACGCCAGCCTGCCGGCCCTTCTGGACCGCCTGGCCGACTGCGCCGAACGCCACTTCGACCTCGACGCCATCCTGCGCCACGCCGCGCCGCTTGATGGCGTTGCCCCGTGCGCGACCGGCTTGCCGCCGCCGGGCCAACGGGTCGCGCTGGCCGCCGACGCCGCCTTCAGCTTCGTTTACGCCCATCTGATCGAGGATTGGCGCGCTGCCGGGGCCGAGATCGTCCGCTTCTCGCCATTGGCCAACGAGCCGCCGCCCGGTCAGTGCGACGTCTGCTGGCTCCCTGGCGGCTATCCCGAATTGCACGCCGCCCGGCTGTCCGCCGCCAGTGCGTTCATGGCCGGCCTCGCCCGGTTCGCCCGAACCCGGCCCGTGCACGGCGAGTGCGGCGGCCACATGGCGCTGGGGCAGGGGATCGAGGACGCATCCGGCGTCCGCCACGCCATGGCTGGCCTGCTCGGGCACGAAACCAGCTTTGCGCGCCGCAAGATGAACCTCGGCTACCGCGAGGCGACCCTGCTCGCCGACGCGCCCATTGGGGCTGCGGGCACTGTGGTCCGCGGCCACGAGTTCCACTACGCCAGCACGGCCAACCCCGGCGCCGACGCACCGCTCGCCACCCTGCGCGACGCCGCCGGACGAGACCTCGGCAATGCCGGCGGGCGGCGCGGCCATGTCACCGGCAGCTTTTTCCACGCGATTGCCCCGGCCGGCTGAGCCTCCTTGGCGCCGTTCACAGGCATCGCCGGACCCGGCCTTGGACGGATATAGACGTATAAAACGTTAACCTGAGATTGCGGCTGTTCCCAACGGCGTCTAGCGTGCGCGAGGGCCGAAGCGGCAACAGCCGTCGGACCCGTGGCAACACCATGGCGGGCCAACCGCCGCAGCTTGAGGGAGCGAACGTCGATGATGCGCGGATTTCATAGGAACTGGGGCTGGACCTACCCGCTCGCCATCGGCTGCGGAATCGCCCTCGCGGCCCCCGCGGCAAACGCCACAACTGCCTGCAGCGTCGGCGCGATCGAGGGCTTGGCGGTCGCTGGTGTGACGATCGTGTCTGCCACCGCGGTTGACGCCGCCGGTACGAACCCCGCCTATTGCGATGTGGTGGGCCAGCTCAACACCAGCGGCGGCGGAGCGCCGGCAGGCTCGGCTGGGTTCGAGCTGCAGCTTCCTGCCAACTGGAACAAGAAGTTCCTGTTCTTTGGGGTCGGCGGCCTCGCCGGGTCGACCTATCTCGATTTCTCCGCCAATTTCGTGGACCGCCAGGGCGCGCTCGCGAAAGGCTACGCCACGGCGATCACCGACGAAGGGCACCTCGCCGGCAACACGGACGCGAGCTTTGCGCTGCTGGCGCCGGGCAAGCCGGACCGGGCCAAGCTCGCCGACTATTACTACCGCGCCACGCACCAGGTGACGGTCAGCGGCAAGCTGCTCACCCAAGGGTTCTACGACCAGCAGCCGATCCAGGAAGCCTATTTCGACGGCTGCTCGAACGGCGGGCGCCAGGCGCTGGTGGAGGCGACGCAGTTCCCGGCTGATTACGACGGCATCATCGCCGGCGACCCGTTCCTCGACATCCGCTCCGTCATCGGCGGCGCCCGGATGGCCAAGCAGCAGCTTTCGCCGGCGAACTACCTCCCGGCGACGTTGTTGCCCCTGGTGGATGCCGCCATCAACACTAGCTGCGTCAAGACGGATGGGGTGGATGATGGGCTGATCCAGAACCCGGCCGCCTGTTCGTTCGACCCATACAGCCTGGTGTGCCAGCCCGGGCAGGAAGCGGGCTGCCTGAGCACGGGGCAGGCGGACACGCTCAATGCGTATTTCGGCGCGGTCCGCAACGTTTACGGCGGCTTGGTATATCCCGGGTTTTCGGTGAGCAACCTGGCCACGAGCGCGACCGGGCCGCTCACGGGCGGCGGGGCCGACGTTTGGACGACCGGCCTGGCGCCGCCCACGGACTTTAACGCGCGCGAGCCTTGGGGCAATTCAGGGTTTTCGCCGGCCCCGTATGGCTATCAGTTCAGCGACCACATCATCCAGGACATCGTGAACCAGGACCCGAAGTCCAACCTGCGCGACTTCCCGGTTTCGACGGACGGCTATGTCGACAGCGGCGCGCTCGCGACGTTCGACGCCCGGACGGCGGCTGGGGACGCTTCGGACCCGGCGAGCTATCGCCGCTATATCCAGCGCGGCCGCAAGCTGATCATCTACCACGGCTACAGCGACCCGGCGCTGACGCCGTTCCGCACCATTGGGCTGTATGAGCAATTGGCGGCCAATGCCGGCGGCTATGCTAAGCTGCAGCGGTCGGTCCGGCTGTTCATGGTGCCGGGCATGCAGCACTGCATCGGCGGGCCAGGGCCGAACGTGCTCGACACGCTGACGCCGTTGGAGAACTGGGTGGAGCAGAATGTGGCGCCTGCGAGCATCCCGGCGGCGCATTACGTAAACGACGATCCGACGAAGGCGGTGGACCGGACGATGCCGCTTTGCCCGTATCCGACGCAGGCTACGTATGGTGGGTCGGGAGATGTGAATGCGGCTGCGAGCTGGAGTTGTACGCCGAATCAGTTGTTGCTGCAGGTGGGGCCGAATGGGGAGCAGGCTGGGTTGAGTGGGGGGTTAGAAAAATAGCACTGCCTTGACCTTAGACGCTCTATGAAATGTACGTCGCCTAGTGCGCTACTCCAGAGCATGCTCGGCGACGTCCCGCTAAAACAGCTTTGAGCTTGAAAATCCCGGCTAAACGGATTGCGTTCCCCTTTCATGACGCATTCCGTATACCAACCTCATATCTTACGTCATTTTGCCCGAGTCGAAACAATATGCCCGATCTTCGTAAAACTTATAAAGTGTTCGTGTCTTCCCCTGGCGGACTATCGAGAGAGCGAAAGATCGTTCAAGAGACGATGCAGTCACTATCGAATGATTACGAACGTCGCGGCATAGCAATCTCGACTTGGTTATGGGAAAAAGAATCCACTTCGGAATTTGGAGATCGACCACAGGCTCTTCTGACACGGCAACTTGGAAACTTCGACGTCTACATCGGCATCATGGCATCCCACTTTGGTACGCCGACTGGAGACTTCGGTTCAGGAACCGAAGAGGAATTTAATAATGCATTCACATCGTTCAAAGAAAAGGCGAAACCTAGAGTAGCATTCTTCTTTAAATCCGAGACTATTGTGACGACTAAGTTGTCAGCCGAGATGATAGATCAACTTCGTAGAGTGCAGGAATTTAAGGAAAAGATTAGTCTTCTTGGTCTTTATCATGAATTTTCTGAGGATCATCAGCTTGTAAATCGGATTACAACTGTTATAGCTGACGTTGTAGAACGCGACACGCCAAAGGAAAGTGTCGCACATCTTCAATACACCATGCACTCAGATTCGCTCACGCCGCAAACGGCTATCTCCAGGTATTTTTTGAATGACGTGTTGAATGCCATCGACGCAAACATCTCGAATGGTGGTGAGTCAATAACGCTCGCAGACATCTGGATCGACCCATCCCTTAGCGTTTTCACTGAGGAAAATTCCGCAAATCCGACTTTTCTCACAAACTATCAGTATAATAATCTGCTTTACGATTTGATTTCATCTGCTAGCTTAATGATTTTAGGAGGGGAGACTGCTGGGAAGTAATTGCTCACCCTGGTTGGGTCGCGACCTTGTTGGGTGAGGTGGTGGCCAAT
>CAXSGE010000009.1:0-87180 GCA_964236715.1 uncultured Acetobacteraceae bacterium
GGCTTCCAGTCCATCAACCAGGCGCTGATCGGCCTTCGCCAGGCGTAGGCCTGCCCTCAGGCGTGCCGCTGACCGGCGTCGAGGCCCTCGTCGTCGATCAGCGGCATGTTCAGCAGCCATCCCACCCACGTCATCCCGCCCGAGGCCGCAGGACATGCAGCACCTCTCCGAACGCCCCAGCTTGCCCACGGGGGCATCAATCCCGTCCGTGCCCTCCAGAATGGCCGGGGCACGCCCTTCGCACCGGGCCATGGAGGCGGACTACCCGCCCCTGATGCAGGCGCAGGCCGCGGCGCTGCGCGGCTACGCCCGCGCGCACGGCCACGGGTGGAGGCCGCTGCTGCGGGCGGAGTGGCTGAACGACACCGCGGAGCCGCTGCTGCACAGCCTGCACAACAGCCACGGAGCGTCCTGGCTGGCAGCGTTCCGACTGCCCGCCGACGGCGAACCGGGGTAGCCTCGCCGCCATGGGCCGCCGCGCTCCTGCTCAGCTCGACCTGTTCGCGGGGGCCGCACCACCAGCGGCCACCACGCTTCCGGCTGCCGAGGCCGAACAAGGGGTGGACGTGCTGGCCGAGGCGCTGCGGCAGGAGGCCGCGCGCCTGGCGCGGCACGCCTTCCTGCGCGACGTGCAGCTGCGCCTGATGCCGCTGGGCCTGTGGGGCTTCCCCAACCTGGTCCGCAACCCCGGCGGTCCCTGGCGCGAGTGCCGGGGCCTGCTGCTGGACTGGCCCACCACCGTCGCCTGCTGGCCCGCCTCCTACGTCGTCCGGGCCGCCGGGGACGTGGGCCTGGCCATCACCCTACGGGTGCGGCCCGGCGCCGAGGCCAGCCCGGCCGTGCCGCGCGCCGCAGCAGCGCTCGCCGGCCTCGGGCCGGTCAGCCTCGTGCCGTCCACCCTGGCGGTCGAGGCCTACGAGGCGTTCTGACCGCCGTTCAGAACGGCTGGATCAGACACGACCGCAAGAACCATGTGCAGTCCTGCCAGTTGCTTCCTCGGTGCCCCGTGCATCAGGCAACCCACTCGCGCTTATGGGAATGCCGCCCCGCAGTCGCAATCCTGGTATCCCCCGGTCGGGTGAAGATGGGATGGAAGCGCTTGGACCCGGCCCAGGTGGCGCGTCAGCTGCGGGCGGCGTTCGACCGTCCGGAACCAGGCACGACGGAGCTGGCGGAGGCGGCCCTGGCGCACACGCGGTCGCCGTTGCTGGCCGGGCAGTATGTGGCGGTCCAGGACGACGACGGCCACACGTTCATAGGCCCCAGCCAGGCGCATCGCCCCGCCTCGCTGCTCTCCATGGACCGACGATCCTAACGATCGGGTACGTCGCCAGCAGGAGGGGCGGGCAAGGGCAGGCGACTGTCATGACGTCCACCGGCGGACGAGCTGCCGCAGGTCAGCATCCGGGGCCGGCGGGTGCGGATGCAACATGGTGGCAGGCCGGGTCAGGATTGGCGCGTGCGGCCATCTGGCAGGTGGAAGTCGGTCAGCCACCGCGGCTAGACCACGGGCGCCGCACGATCATGCTGCGCATGGTCGTCCCCCGCCGACCGCGTGGCAGCCTTCAGCTCGGCGATCCTGGCGCTGGCGGCCACCAGCTCGCGCTCCCGTGCCCAGAGCCGGGTCTGCAGTTCCATCACCTGCGCGTGGCCGGGCGCGGCTGGATGGTCGTGCGTGGCAGGGGCGTCTGCTGCCATCTGGGCCAGGGCCGACCGGAGAGCGGAAGGGTCCACCGCCGCCAGCCCGGGCGCCGGCGCGGGGCGCTCGCTCCTGTGCGGCGTTCGCGAGCTGTCCAGGCTGCGGATGCGCGGGAACGCCACCTGCGCAAGCACGCCGTCCGAGGGCGCTCACACCCATCCGCTGCCGCGCCCGAGCTGGGGCAGCAGGGCCAGGATGCGCCGTCCCTCGGTCCTGTCCGCCTGGCCCTCGATCCAGCGGCCGATGGCCGTCCGGTCCTGGCTGGAGGTGAGCTTCATGGAGATCAGGACGTCGGCCTGGCTGAGCACGTCCTTGTGCAGCACCGCCGGGCGCTGGGTGATCAGCCAGGGGACGAAGCCACGCACCCGGCCGCGCCGCACGATCTCCTCGACACGCTGCAGCAGGTCGTAGCCGTCGGGCTGTCCCCGCTGCGGCGCCCACAAGTCCGCCTCGTCCAGCACGAGGTGCAGCGGCTCCGTGTTGGCGGCATACAGCGCCTCCGTGAAGGCCGTCATGAACCCGCGCCGGACGGCGGCGCTGCCGAGGTCGGACACGTCCACGACGCAGGCGAGAGCATGCGTGCCAACCAGCCGGCCGAGCGCCGCGCCCATGTCCGGGGCGAGCGGCACGTCCGCGTGCCGGCCGCCGAACACCGCTACGGGATGCGGGCCAGGGGCGCTGCCATCCGCCAAGTCCCGCAGGCCCCACCACACCCCGAGCGGATCGACGACGCAGACGCGGGCGCCCTGATCCAGCAGGCACTCGACCAGCCCCTTTGCGGCGTAGGTCTTTCCAGAGCCAGAGGTGCCCACGATGGCCAGGCGCTGGTCCAGCGCCGTCACGGGTAGGTAACCGACGATCAGCTCGGCGCCTTGACTGCCGGTGCCGGGCGCATCATGAGGGGCGACCACCGCGATGCCGGCTCGATAGGCGGCCAGGATGCGGCTGACCGTGGGCTCGCTGACCTTGTGGTGCCGGGCCATGTGCGCGGCCGTGTGCCGTCCCGACATCACCGCATCCACGATCTCGGCCCGCTGCGGCTGCGACAGCTTCGGACGGCGACCGGGCGGACGGGCGGGTGCGCCAGCAGCGGAAGCCTGCGTCGCTACCGTCCTGTGGTCTGTCACACTGGCGACCGCGGTGCATGGGCGGACGTGCCTGGGCAAGCCCACACGGTCATAGGCTGCATGGGTCCGTCCGGAAGCGACCTAGCAGGCATCCTGACCCTTTCACAACCTCGCGCCCGATCGGAAAGAGCAGAGCAAAGTCAGTGGTTTTGGGATTTCGCAAAATCGCCAAAGTCCTCGCTGGTGGACGAGGGTTGCACAACCCGACCCTTCCGGCAACGGGCGGCTGCGTCCCGGCGACATGGAGGCACTACCGGATACCGGACCCCGCCCACCTCCAGCCTGCACGTATGCATGATAATTGCGCTTGTCGGGCGTAGGTTGTCGGTGAGCAAAGGCGAAATGTAATCCGTCTCGCTGAGGTCTAGGCCTGCTCAGGCAGCCGTCTCGGAAGGCTGAGAACGACCCATATGAGACGTGGTCCGGTGTCTCGCTCGAATGCCTTGCTGGTGTATGCTCCAGCGACACACCGGTACAAGGCGAGGATGTTGGGCCGCTGGTGCTTAGCGGTAGAGAAGCGGGGCAGAAAGTGCCCACTATCCTACAAACACTGTGAATTTTGCCGCTAACCCGGGTTTTCCGGCCAATGCGGTCGCGCCCTCTACAGGTAGATGCCCTCCTATCCCATCGCGACCTGGATCACGCCGTGCAGCTCGCGCAAGGTGCAAGTGTCCGGCACCAGCAGACGCCGCCACACCATGGGACTGATCCCGAGCAGCCAGACCTTGACCTGCACGACGCCGGCCGCATCGGCGACGGGCGGCGTAGCATCAGGATCAACGCCAAATTCGGACTGCTTCGCGGGTCGGGGCACCGGACCAGCATACCTTGCTCGGCTCTACGTCGTCCCTGGCACCCCACACTTCCTCATGGTCCCCGATACGAAATAGCTACGATCTACGCAAAGCGCGGGAGAACCCTGGAAACCAAGGAGGATCAGGGCTGGATCAGACCTGACTCATCCCGCCATCGATGCAGAGTTCGGCGCCTGCGATGAAGCTGCTTTCGTCCGAGGCGAGGAACAGGGCTGCTGCTGCGACCTCCTCCGGCCTGCCCATGCGGCCGAGCGGGATCATGCCGCTGAGCGTCCGTCTCACCTCCTCCGTGGTGCCCGCCATCATCGGCGTGTCGATCGGCCCCGGGCTGAGCGTGTTCACCCGGATGCCCCGGCCCGCCAGCTCGCTGGTCCAGGTCCGCGCATAGGACCGCACCGCCGCCTTGGTCGCGCCATAGGCGGTGTAGCCCGGCGTGCCGATGGCGTCGGCGATGGACCCGATCAGCACGACCGTGCCGCCAGCGGCCATCAGCGGCAGCGCCTTCTGCACGGTGAACAGCGTCGCCCGCGCGTTGATGCCGAACGTCCTGTCGAAGTGCTCCTCGGTGATGTCGTCAAGCGTGGCCGCCTCGGAGAAGCCCGAGTTCGCCACAAGGATGTCCAGCCGGCCCTTGCTGGCCATCACCGTCCGATAGAGCCGGTCAAGGTCGGCCGCGCTGGTGGCGTCGCCCTGCACGGCCTCGACGTGCTTGCCAATGTGCGCGACCGCGCTGTCGAGTTCGGCCTGGCGGCGTCCGGTTACGAAGACATGAGCGCCTTCCTCGACGAAGCGCCGAGCGGTCGCCAGGCCAATGCCGCTGCTGCCGCCGGTGACGACCGCGACCTTTCCATCCAGTCTCGACATGATGATGCTCCGATGCTTGTGTCTGGAAGCAGCACGGACTGATCTGCTGGACGGAGTTGAAACATCCAGTATCCGTCGGCCTTCGTGCAGCCACCGGCAGAGCAGGTGGGCCGTCACCCTCCAGCCAACAATGCGCTGCCCTCCTTTCCTCGCCATGATGGTGCGCGCCCCGCGCGCAATTGATCTGCTCGCGAATTCACCAGCAGTATCAGCCGTGGCCAAGACTCCATTGCGCGCTGGAAACCGCCCTTGACTGCATGTCGGGGCGCATGTCATTGCGCGCCATTACATCTATCCTCTCCAGGGCTTGAAGCTTTCAGCCGATGCAGCGGGGCTCCGATCCGACGCAAAGCCTGCTGCATCTAATCGGACAGGAAGTCGATCAGTAGGCGGTTGAAGCGGTCTTTGTGCTCGATCTGCGTCCAATGGCCGGAGCGGCCGAACATGTGCAGTTCGGCGTTCTTGATCAGCTCGAACAGGCGCAGGGCGTTGGCCGGCGGGATCACCTTGTCTTCCCGCCCGTGCAGGATCAACGCCGAGTGCGGAAGGCTCGACAACGTGTTCTCGTCCACGGCCAGGTCCGCGATCCAGCGCTGGCGCGGCGCCGGGAACATGGCGGCGAACGCCTCGGATATGCCGGGCCGCGAGGCCGCCTTGAACCGCATCGCCGCCAGTTCTTCGCTCACCAGCCTCCGGTCGAAGGCGAAGAGGTCGAGCAGCTTGCGCATGTTCTCAAGCGACGGCACGTAGCCCCAAACGGCGTCGAGGCCCGGCGTCAGCTCGAACTCGACGCCGACGCTTCCCATCAGCACCAGGCGCCGGACCCGCGCGGGGTGGGATGCCGCCAGCGCGAGCGCCATGCCGCCGCCGAATGAGTTGCCGACGACGTCGGCCTGCTCGACCCCGAGTTCGTCGAGGACGGCGACCAGGTGGTTGAGCCAGGTGTCCAGGCCGTACCGGACCCCGTCGGGCCGCTCCGTGTAGCCGAACCCGATGCAGTCCGGAGCGATCACGCGGAAATGCTCCGCCAGCGCAGGCAGGTTGAGGCGCCAGTTGGCCCAGGCCGACACGCCGGGGCCGGAACCATGGATCATCAGCACCGGCCGCCCGGTTCCCACGTCGTGCACGTTTGTCCTGATCCCGGCAGCGACGATGGTCCGGCCGATCTCGGCGTTCGTCTGGTCCTGTGCGACGCTTGTCATGGTTCTGGCGCTCCTCCCCGGGTGCTGCCCCACGGCCCCGGCCGGCGTGCCGCCCGCCCCGGGCATGCTAGGCGTCCTTCGCGAAGGACACCGTGACGGCTCCGAGGCCGTCCATCCGGGCTTCGAACCGGTCGCCTGGGCGGACCGGGACCATCGGCCCGAGCGCGCCGGTCAGCACCGTGTCGCCCGCCCGCAACGGCCGGCCACGGCGAGCGACCTCGGCCGCCAGCCAAACGGCGGCGTTCAGCGGATGTCCGAGGCAAAGCGCACCGGTTCCCCTGGAGACGACCTCCTCGCCGCGGCGCAAGGTCATGACCAGGCCGCGCAGGTCCAGGCCGTCGAGCTTGCGGGCGGGGCCGCCAAGCACGAACAGGCCCGACGACGCGTTGTCGGCGATCGTGTCGACGATCCGGATGTCCCAATCGCGGATGCGGCTGCCGACGATTTCCAGCGCAGGGACGGCGTAGGCGGTCGCACGCAGGAGATCCGCCACCGTGGGCCGCTCCTCATCGACGTCGCGGTCCAGGACGAGCGCGACCTCCGCCTCGATCCTCGGCTGCATGACCCGGCCTGCCGCGACCGGCAGCCCGTCGCCCACCGCCATGTCGGCGAACAGCATCCCGAAGTCCGGCTGATGCACACCAAGCTGCCGTTGCACTTCCGGCGAGGTCAGCCCGATCTTGCGGCCGACCAGCCGGCGACCGGCGGCCAGCGCGCGCTGGGTGTTGAGGTCCTGCACCGCATAGGCGGCATCGAGGTCGTCCGGCACGAGCAGGTCGCGGACTGGCGGGCAGGGCTGCCCGTTGGCGGCCTGCCAAAGCTGGTCGGCTGCCCTGGTCACGGCGCCCGAAGCCGTCGCGGCGATCCCGGCAGGCCTCAGATGATCCATGTGCGGTCCTTGCGGCTTCATCCGGCGGGAGGTGAGCGGCATGGTTAGTGGCGCACACCGCGGCTGTCAACATAATCTCGAAATTATGACGACATTTAGTGATTGCGCGCCCTTTCCGTTAAGACTTCCCTTGAGGGCGGGTTCGGCTATCGTTGGCGGATGACAGCCGCCACACGCCGCCGAACGGAGCAACCCGCCACCGGCCAGGGCACGGCCGCGCCTGGCGCCGACGACCCAGGTGGGACCGGCAAGCAGCTCCCCGCGCGCACGCTGACCGAGCGTGCCTACGGCGCCCTGCGCGCCGACATCCTGGCGGGCAGGCTGCCGCCCGAGACCAAGCTGCAAACGGAGATGCTGAAGGCCCGTTACGGCATGGGCGGCAGCACGCTGCGGGAGGCGCTGACGCGCCTGACCGGCGAGCAGCTCGTGACGTTCGAGGGGCAGCGCGGCTTCCGGGTGGCGGGCGCCTCCCGCGAGGACTTCGCGGATCTGTGCGACATCCGCCGCATCGTGGAGGTCGAGGCGCTCCGGCGGTCCATCCTGGCGGGCGACGATGCCTGGGAGGCCCGCGTGGTGGCGGCGCACCACAGGCTGAGCAAGATCGAGGACCAAATCCCGGAGCGGCTGGAGGAGGCGTACGAGGACTGGGAGGAGTGGAACCGGCGGTTCCACAAGGCCCTCATCTCGGGCTGCCCGTCGCACTGGCTCCACCGGACCTATGACACCCTGTTCCAGCACGCCGAGCGCTACCGGCGCATCACCTACGCGACAGGCCGGGTGCTGCAACGCAGCGTGCAGAAGGAGCATACGGCGATCAAGGAAGCGGCCCTGGCGCGCGACACGGACGCTGCCTGCGGCCTGGCCGCGAGCCACATCATGCGTACGCTGTCCATCCTCGACCGGATCGTGGAACCGGACGGGACGGAGGCAGGGCCACCATAATTTCGAAATTCCGGTTGACACACGACAATATGCGCCATCATTCTGGCCCTAATAGCCGGGCTGGGCCGCACAGGATGCAGCACCAGGCCCCAAAATGCCGGGGGATGCGCCATGCGGGATGCGACGCCTTTCAAGCCTGAACCTCCGTTCGAACTGGCGCACATGTCGGCGGCCGAGCTGTACTCCCCCAAGCGGGAGCAGACGGTCGCCTTCTTCACCGAACTGCTGGGCATGTCGGTCGTGGCGGAAGCTGGCAGATCGACGTTCCTGCGCGCCTATGAGGACCCCTATGCCTACTCGCTCGTGGTGACGGCGCGGAAGGAGGCCGGGGCGGGCGTGATCTCGTTCCGGGCGCAGTCGCAGCAGGCCATGGAGCGCCTGGCCCAGACCCTGGAGCGGTCGGGCCGGCCGGGCCGCTGGACCGACGGGGAGTTCGGCCATGGCCGCGCCTACCAGTTCACGTCGGCAGGCGGGCACGCGATGAAGCTCGTCTGGGACGTGGACTACGCCAAGGTCGCGCCCGCGGACCGGACGGCGCTGCTGAACCGGCCGTCCAAGCGCCCGACCCGCGGCATCCCGGTCCGCCGCCTGGACCACATCAACCTGTATGCGCCGGACGTGACGGTCCTCAAGCGCTCGATGGTCGATGACCTGGGCTTCCGCCTGAGCGAGCACATCGTCATGAACGACGGCACCGAAGCAGCCGCGTGGCTGCGGACGTCCAACCTCGCGCACGACGTCGCCATAAGCCGCGATCCGACCGGGCAGCCCGGGCGGCTTCACCACCTGGCCTTCTGGTACGGCATCCCGCAGCACCTGACGGACCTGGCCGAGCTGTGCATCGACCACGACATCGTCGTGGAGGCTGGACCCGGCAAGCACGGCATCACCCAGGGCCTGTTCCTGTACGTCATCGAGCCAGGCGGCAACCGCATCGAGCTGTTCGGCGACTCGGGCTACCTGATCTTCGATCCGACCTGGAAGCCGGTGCGCTGGACGGAAAAGGAGCTGGCGAGGAGCATCATCTGGATCGGCTCCGACCTGCCCCGCGAGTTCTTCCTGTACGGCACGCCCAACGTCGGCGACAACGAGACCGCCGGGCGGGTGGCGCGCAGCGGCACGGTCCCGATCGGGCGCACGCCCGCGCTGGCACCTGCCACCGTTGACGCCGCCGAGGAACCGATCCTTGCGGCGACATAGGGCGGCTCAGCAGCGGATGCACTGACGCCTGCCACGGTCGTAACTGGGTTTTTGGGCAGCGGCAAGACGACGCTGATCGCACGCCTGCTCAAGCACCCGCACCTGGCCAACACGGCAGTCGCCTTGCTGCCGCATGGGCAAACGTGCGGTCGCGCGCCCCGAACGCCGCGATCAGAAAAGGAGGAAAGCGTCATGACGACAGCGACGGTCCGGCCAAGATGCTTACGTTCCGTTATAGCAATTAGTATGGCGTTGGGCGTGCCTGCCTATTCCGCACGAGCGGCCGAGTCGAGTGCGACGAACTTCCCGTCCGGCGTGAATACCGCCTTGACCGCGCTGTATCCACCCTCCGGCGCAACCGAGTTCTACAACTTCAACCTGTTCTACAACGTCAGCAAGTATGCTTCGACCGCAAACAATCCCATCATTCCTTCACTTCACACGAACATCTTTGCCGAAGCACTCCGGGTCAACCATACCTGGCTTGACCTGACGCCCAGCATCACCTTTGGCTCCGGTTTCGCTCTCAATGCCGTCTATCAGGACTTGAACGTTGGCGGGCAAAGATTCCGTAGCGGCATCCAATTGTCGGACCCCGCTATCATCCCCTACAATTTCGGTTTCCATGTGCTGCCGGACCTGTGGGTCGCACACATCTTCAACATCTTTCCCGGCATCGGCCAGTACAGCAGGAACGATGCGCTGAACCAAGGGGTCGGCTACTCGACGTTCGCGCCCGAGGTTGCCCTGACCTACCTGCCCGGCAAAGTCGAGATAGGATTTGACGCGCACTACGACTTCAACACGAAGAACACGCACACGAACTACCAGTCGGGAAACTTTCTCAACGTGGACTATAACATCGGCTATCGGCCAATCGACTCGTTGCCAGGCTTGCAGGTCGGCGTGAGCGGGTTCTTTCTCAAGCAGCTCCAGGACGACACCCTGAACGGGACACGGGTGGGGGATGGCAATCGCGCGCAGGCCTTCGCCTACGGTCCGCTCATCCGCTACGACATCGGCCATGGTGGGCTGCTGCTGAAATGGCAGCATGAAACCGACGTGCAGAACCGCACGAAAGGCGAGCGGATCTGGTTCCAGTTCGCCATCCCGCTGCCGTTGTGACACCCATCCAAACATGCGGGATGGCGGGATTCCATCTGCTTGGTCATCGACACCGGCCTGACCCGGTTCACCCTGACCCCGTGCCATGTGGCGGTGCAGCGGTTCGACCCGGCTCAGGGGTTCGTTGCCGTCCCCTGAGCCCCATCGGTCAAAGTCAGCTTACGGCCGAGCCGGTTGTGGCCTGTTCTGCAGCCGCGAACCCGACCTTCCCGTGCGTCCCATCGCAGAACGGCTTGTTGGCCGACGCGCCGCACCGGCAAAGCGCAAGCTTCTCCGCCGCGGGATAGCTGTCTCCAGCCATGTCCTTCAACTCGGCATCGCCTGTGACAACGAACGGGCCGTTCTTGATAATCGTTATGGTCGTGGCAGCCATGGAACATGTCCTTTGTTGCAGCGAGTGGTGCTTGGAACGTGATGCCTATCAGGCAGGCTGGCGCCGGACCATCGAGCCCGCGGCAGGCGTAGGCAACATGGCCCAGGCGCCGTCGCCGATGCCGGCCAACGCGAGGAGGCCAACGAGCCAGAACGCCGGATACTCCCAGCCCCCGCCCGTGTTGGTGAAGAGCCAGCCATTGGCGCCATGCACGGTCACGATCGCGCCGAGCAGCACCGGCGCCAGGAGCAGTGCAACCGCCCGCGCGTAAACGCCAAGGATCAGGGCCAAGCCGCCGGTCACCTCGGCCGCCATGACCAGGTAGGCCAGTGCGGGCGGCAGGCCGAGGCTGCCGAAGTAGCCCGCGGTGCCTGACGGTGTGAAGATGAACAGCTTCACCGCCGCATGCGCCAGGAACATGATCCCGAGACTGAGGCGGAGCAGGAAAGCAGCATAGGGCGCCGTACGCAGGTCAGTCATGGAAGCCTCCTTCGGGGTTGGTGAGGGGCCATATCGCCTGCCGGACAGGCCACGATAATCGGGCGTTCCGCAACATCAGCCCTGCCTGAGAGTTGGAGCTGCCGTGGGTGGCGTCAGCGGTCCCCGATCAGCGGTCCCAGGGTGGCGCGTCGCCGAACCTTGCGGCGAGATATTCGATCATCGCCCGCGACTTGGCCGGCAGGCGCCGGTCCGGGCGGAACACGGCGTGGATGTGGCCGGCGTCCATCGCCGGATGATCGAGGGCGACGGCAACCAGCCGGCCCGCGCGCAGGTCGTCGGCCACGAGGAACGTCGGCTGGTAGATCAGGCCCAGCCCGGCCAGCGCGGCCACCCGCAGGGCGTCGCCGTTGTTGGTCCGCAGGGTGCCGGACACCCCGACCACGGCCGACCCATCGGCGCCGAAGCTCCAGCGGTCCGCGCCCATACGGTCGGACAGGGTGTAGCCCAGGCAGTTGTGCCCGGCGAGTTCGGCAACCCGGCGCGGCGTCCCGTGCGCGCCGAGGTAGGCCGGGGACCCGCATACCACCATGCGGCAGGGCGCCAGCCGGCGCGCGATCAAGGTGGAGTCCCGCAGCACCCCGATCCGCACCGCCAGATCCCACCCCTCCTCAACCAGGTCCACCAACCTGTCGTTGAAGCCGACATCGAGCGTGATCAGTGGATGGCGCGTGCTGAAGTCCGCCAGCAATGGTGCGATCTGCAGCAGGCCGAACGGCACCGGCACGTTCATGCGCAGCGTCCCGCGCGGCTCCGCCTGCCCGGCGGCGGCAGCCTGGTCCGCCTCCTCGATCTCGGCCAGGATGCGCTGGCAGGCGTCTAGGTAGGTGCGGCCGGCGTCGGTCAGGGTCAGGCGCCGGGTCGTGCGGTGCAGCAGCCGAACCCCAAGCCGCCCCTCCAGGGCGTCGATGTGCTTGGTCACCATGGTCTGCGACAAGCCGAGCACCCGCCCGGCCGCGGCCAGGCTGCCCGCCGCAGCGACGCGCGCGAAGACGCGCATGCCTGTGACCTGGTCGAGCATGGCCCATCTCCAACCCTCAATGTGAGGTGTTCATGCAGCCTCATGGGTTCAGAGGCGCAAGGCAACGCCTTAGATGCCGATGCGATGGGGGTGGAACCATGGAACTGGGCCTATACACATTCGGCGACCTTCCTGCCGGCACGACCGGCGGTGAGGCCGCGCGCCGGCGCCTGGCGGAGGTCGTCGAGGCGGCGCGGCTGGCCGACGACGCCGGCCTGTCCGTGTTCGGCGTGGGCGAGCACCACCGCTCCGACTACGCCATCTCGTCGCCTGCCGTGGTGCTGGGGGCCATCGCGGCCGTCACGCGCCGCATCCGCCTGACCACGGCCGTCACCATCCTCAGCTCGGCCGACCCGGTGCGCGTGTTCGAGGACTTCGCGACGGTGGACCTGTTGTCGGCAGGCCGGGCGGAGCTGACGGTGGGCCGCGGCGCCTTCGTGGAATCCTTCCCGCTGTTCGGCCACGACCTCGACGACTACGACGCGCTGTACGACGAGAAGCTCGGCTTGCTGCTCCGGCTGATGGCCGACGAGCGCGTCACCTGGCAGGGCCGGTTCCGCCCGGCGCTCCATGCGGCGGAGGTGGCGCCCCGCCCGGTCGGGACCGAGCCGCCCATCTGGATCGGCGCCGGCGGCACGCCGGCCAGCGCCGTCCGGGCAGGCCGCGCCGGGCTGCCGCTCAACCTCGCCAGCATCGGCGGCGAGCCGGCGCGCCTCACGCCGTTCATCGACCTGTATCGCCGCAGCTTCCTCCTGGCTGGCCACGACCCGGCGGCACTGAAAGTCGGCATCTCCGGCCACCTGCACGTGGGCCGCGAGGCGCAGCGCGCGCGTGACGAGTTCTACCCGCACTACGCCCGCTACATGGCGCACAACCTGCCCAGCCGCGACCGGGGCTGGCAGGTGTCCCGGGCCGATTACGAGGCGCTGGCC
Organism: uncultured Acetobacteraceae bacterium; assembly: GCA_964236715.1. Taxonomy (GTDB): domain Bacteria; phylum Pseudomonadota; class Alphaproteobacteria; order Acetobacterales; family Acetobacteraceae; genus CAHJXG01. Next base: position 12,688 of record CAXSGE010000009.1, read on the forward strand.
GGCCCGCGCGGCGCCTTGTTCGTCGGCAGCCCGCAGCAGGTCGTGGACAAGATCCTGTACGAGCACGAGCTGTTCGGCCACCAGCGCTTCATGGCCCAGATCGACGTCGGCGGCCTGCCGTTCGCCAAGGTCGCCACCGCCATCGAGCTGCTCGCCACAGAGGTCCTCCCGGCCGTCCGCCGCGCGACGCGGCTGGCCATGCCGGACCTCGCGCCTGCCCTGCCCTGACCGGCACCCCTCTCAAACCAACGCAAGGACCACCACCATGTCTGCGACCGACCTCGCCCCGTCGAACCATGCCACCTCGAAACCCATAGCGGCCGGCGCACGCATCGGGCACGTGCACCTGAAGGTGGCCGACCTGGACCGCGCACTCGCCTTCTATGTCGGCGTGCTCGGCTTCGAGCTGACGCAGCGCTTCGGGCCACAGGCGGCCTTCATCTCGGCCGGCGGCTACCACCACCATATCGGGCTGAACACCTGGGAGAGCCGGGGTGGCCGGCCGCCCGCGCCAGGCACGACCGGGCTGTTCCACCTCGCCATCCTGTATCCGACCCGCGCCGACCTGGCCGACGCCGCCTCCCGCCTTGCAGCTGCCGGCATCGCGCTGAACGGTGCATCCGACCACGGCGTCAGCGAGGCGCTGTACCTCTCCGACCCGGACGGCAACGGGGTGGAACTCTACTGGGACCGCCCGAGGGAGCAGTGGCCGCGCACGCAGGACGGCACGCTGGCGATGCACACCCGCCGGCTGGACCTGCCGGACCTGATGCGGTCCCTGGCGCGATAACGGCCAAGTTTGCCCAACGCCCCAACGGAAACGGAGAGCCTGCATGCTCACGCTGTACACATGGAAGACGCCGAACGGCCGCAAGGTCTCGATCCTGCTGGAGGAGCTTGGCCTGCCGTACCAGGTGACCCCGGTCGATTTCAGCCGCAACGAGCAGTTCGCGCCGGACTTCCTGCTGATCTCGCCCAACAACAAGATCCCGGCGATCGTGGACCACGCGGCGGAGGGTGGCCCGCTTGCCATTTTCGAGAGCGGCGCGATCATGATCTACCTGGCGGACAAGGCCGGGGCGCTGCTGCCAAAGTCCGTTCGTGCCCGCATGGAGGTGCTGGCTTGGCTGCACTGGCAGATCGGCGGCCTGGGTCCGATGTTGGGCCAGCTCGGCTTCTTCAGCCGTTCGGCAGAGAAGGCGCAGCCGGCGGTCGAGCGCTTCACCGGAGAAGCTGATCGCCTGCTGCGGGTGCTGGACAAGCGGCTCGGGTCCACGCCATTCGTCGGCGGCGACGATTACTCGATCGCGGACATCGCCTGCTATCCGTGGGTCCTCGCTGCTACGACGATGCTGGCCGGCCCGCTTTCCGGAACGCTCGCCACCATCCCGCACATCCATCAATGGCTCGGCGTGGTGGGCGGGCGCCCTGCGGTGACACGAGGCATGGCCGTGCCATGACGCCTCCGTTGGCCAGCACGGCCGCGCCGCGGATCGTACGCGCGCACGCCCCACACGGATGGTGCGGCGCCCTACGGCATGGCCACAGATGTAAATCAGCGGTGGGTTTCGACGCTGATCAGCGTCGTTACACAATGGATTTTCACGTTTGCCCTGGGTCCGGTATCTGCGCTGGCTTACACCCTGCGGAGGCCCCCGCGATCGTCGGCGCCGAGGCCACGATGGATCTACCCGCCCTGTTCGAGGGTGGCGCAACCATGACCTGCTTGCCGGCAAGGCGGCACGCCTTCCTCATCGATGGGCACACCGGACCTGCACGTCAAGCAACTCACTGTGTGCATCCGTCAGACTGGGCGTGCGAATGAGACACATACCTTGCTGCCGACCAAGTCCTTGGACGCCAATGGCCGCCGGCTGCGGCCACGCCTGGGCACTCCGGCGAGAGATTGCATGTTCAGTCGGGGTGAACGAACGAGCACTTCCCCTCGGCAAGCGGACGGAACGCCTCGTCAGCCGGCGTGGTCTGCAGGAGCGTCAGCAGGTCCCAGGGATCAATCACCTCGCCTGGCTGCTTCACCTGGAACAGGTAGGCCGGGTGGAGGTGGCGCCCGTCCACCCGGGCAGTTCCCGCGCCGTAGGCATCGTCATCCGTCGGCAGCGCCTTCATCGTTCCAACGGTCTCCAGCCCCGACGCCTTGGCCCGGTTACTGCCGAGCTTGGCGACAGCCTTGAGGTAATGCGTGGTCCCGCTGTAATCGCCTGCCTGGATCTGGTTCGGGTAATTGCCGGGCGTGCGCTTGAGAATGCGTGACGTAAAGGCCCGCGTGCGCGCGTTCAGGTTCCAGTAGAAGCACTCGGTATAGGTGAGCCCCTGGGCGGCTGTGGCGCCAAGCGCATGGATGTCATTGATGAACGTCGCGGTCCCGGCGATGCGCAGGTTGGGTGTCAACCCGAATTCATAGGCTTGCTTGACGTTGTTGATGAAATCCGCGCCGGCGTTCAACAGCCCCACCACGTTGGCCCCGCTCGCCTTGGCCTGAAGGAGGAAGCCACCGAAGTCGGACGTGCCCGGAAACGGGTAGGAGACCCTGCCGAGGATTTGGCCGCCGGACTGCCGGATCCAGCGGGTCATCTCGACTTCCATCGCGTGGCCGAACGCATAATCGGCGATGATGAGGAACCATTTCGTGCCACCCGCCTTCACCGTCGCGACACCCGTCGAATGCGCGATTTCCCAGGTGTCGTAAGACCAGTGGATCGTGTTTGGCGAGCAGGCCACGCCTGTCAGGTCGGCCGTGGCGACGCCGGTTCCAAGGAAGACTTTGTTCCGCTCGCGCGTCAGGCTGCTGACGGCGAGCGCCACGGCGGAGTTGTTGCAATTGGTGATCACATCCACGCCGTCCCGGTCGTACCACTGACGGGCGATCGTCAACGCGGCATCAGGCTTGTTGAGGTGGTCGCCGCTCAGGACTTCGACTTTCAGACCCGGTGATGCCGCCATCGCCTCGTCCGCCGCTAGTTGCGTGCAGGCGACGCTCGTGCGGCCCGACGTGTCCTCATAAGGTCCGGAGAGGTCGGTCAACACGCCGATCCGAATCGGTGCGCTGCCCTGCGCTCGTGCGCGCCCTGCTAGCAGCGATGCCGCTCCGCCGCCGACCGAGGCTTGCAGCAGGCTGCGGCGCGTGACGGGCATGATAGAGCCTCCGAGCTTGTCGGTGTTCGGTGAAGTCATGTATCAAAATCGGCACGAAGATGAGTGTGTGCTTCCGACTGGTTCAGGCGGGAAGGCCGAGCACGTTCTTCGCCAGGATCCCGCGTTGGATCTCGGAGCTGCCGCCATAGATCGTCGTCGGTCTCGCCTCGATGAACTGCCCGGCCGGATGCAGGTCCCGGTTGCCCTCCATCGGCTTCAGCAACCCGGCGTTCTCCCCCGCGATCTCCAGCATGAGTTCGGTGATGCGCTGGAACAGGTCGGCCTGGTGCAGCTTCAGCATGGACACGTCGGGACCCAGCGAGCCGCCCCTTCGCAGCACCGCAACAAAAGTCTCGTACAGGGACTTGTGGTCTTCGAGGTCAAGCCTCAGGCGAAGGTAACGGTCTTGAAAGACGGCCTCGTCGAACATGCCCATCCGCTCGGCCAACAGCTTCAGCCGGGCTAGGGCATAACTGGATTGCCGGGGGGAGCCGAGGAAGATGCGCTCGAAACCCAGCAACGCCTTTGCCATGCTCCAGCCTTTGTTGACTTCGCCGACTAGGTTCTCGCGAGGTACATGAACATTGTCGAAGAACACCTCGCAGAATTCATCGTGCAGGCCAAGGTTGATAATGGGCCGCACCGCAATCCCCGGCGAGGACATATCGATCAGCAGAAAGCTGATGCCATCCTGCTTCTTCGCCATCTTGTCGGTGCGCACCAGGCAAAAGATCCAGTTTGCGTCCGTTGCCAGGGTCGTCCAGATCTTCTGGCCATTCACCATGTAGTGATCGCCGTCGAGCATCGCCGAGGTGCGCAGCGACGCAAGATCGGAACCGGCACCTGGCTCGGAATAGCCCTGGCACCAGACATGCTCCCCGGACAGTATCTTCGGCAAGAAACGCTGCTGCTGCTCCGGCGTGCCAAAGCGGATCAGCAACGGTCCCAGCATGATGATGCCGTGGTCCGGGAGCCGCGCGACCCCGTGCCGTTCGTACTCCTCGATCAGTATGATCTGCTTGCTGGCGTCTAGGCCAAGGCCGCCATGCTCACGCGGCCAGCCCGGCGCGAGCCACCCCCGGGCCTGCAGCCTATCGAGCCAGGGCCGGCCTTCGTCCCAATGCAGGCGATGTGGCGGATTGCGCAGCTCAGCCGGGAATTCCGTTTCAACGAAGCGGCGGACCTCCAAACGGAAGTCCTCGTCCGGCAACAGGTTCAGGTCGATCATTCTTCCATCTCCGGCGAATGGGTGGCAAAGCGGCGGCGGTGCAGGCTGGCGGAGCCGAACTGGTTCGCGAGCACCATCGCTTTTCGAAGGTACAGACCTATGTCGGCCTCGTCGGTATAGCCTATGCCGCCATGCAACTGGATCGCCTGCCGCGTCACTAGCAAGGCAGCGTCGGAAGCGCGAGCCTTCGCCCGCGAGACGGCAGCTCGACGGGCGGATGCGGGTGCCCCCGGCCGGTCCAGCATGGTAGCAGCGGCCTCCACGCTGGCCCTGGTCAGCGCGATCTGCACCACGAGGTCGGCCGCGCGGTGCTGCAGGGCCTGGAAGCTGCCGATTGGACGCCCGAATTGCTGGCGCGTCCGAAGAAAGTCCAACGTGAGTGCGAATGCCTGGTCCATGACGCCCAATAGGACGGCAGCAGTTCCCAAGGTGGCATCGTCCATCGCATCTGCCAAAACCTCGCCGGCGTCTGCAAGCACGGCATCACCGCCTGAAGGCCGCAACGTCCCGAACTGGCCGCCATCCTGGGTGCTTTCCAGCACGAGATCAGCGCCGCTGGCCGGCTGCAGCCATACCGACAAGCCCGCCGCCGTCCGCACCGGCACCAGGAATGCATCCGCGCCGCCCGCCATCGGCAGAAAGCGTCTTGGGGCGTCCGGCGTGCCCATCACATCGAGGCTGGCCGCAAGCTCCTGCCATGCGGTGAGCACCATGCTTTCGCCCGACAGCAGCTTCGCCAATGGCGCTACGCACCCGGCCGTGGCCAGCAAGGACGCCGACAACATGGCGGGCACCAGCGGTTCAGGCGCCAACGCGGCACCGAACTCTTCCGCAAGGGCGCAGAACTCCATCATGCCGAGGCCGGCGCCGCCGGACGCCTCCGGCACGCGCAGGCCTAGCCATCCCTGCGTCGCCATCTGGCGCCATACCCCCCAGTCGAACCCCGGCGACTCGAAGCGAAGGGCCCTTATACGCCGGCGGTCCCCCATTCGCGGCAGGAGGCCACCGGTGCTGTCGCGGATCAGCGTGAGCGACTCCGCACGGTCGGTTAACAGGGCTGAACTCATCGCATCTCCCGCGGCCGCATCCGGGCGTACTACGGACCGTTGCCCCATCTTAAGCCGGCCGGTGCAGCGATGGGAAGCATTTGACGATACGAATTGGCTATCGGCAGATTAAAAACAAGTATCAAGTTCTAAGCCCAAGCTGTGACAGACTAATCGCTGCAAAAGTGGCAGGCGGTTCAAACCATCCCTGCCTGTATCGGGGAAGATGGCAAAGCGGCCAGTTCGCGCAGTCGGGATATCGTTGTCAGGGCGCATCGCGTCTCGGCCCGTGTTGGCCACGCTTCTGCACGTCAAGCCAGTTTTGCTGCCTGGGAGGTTGTCGGATTGGCCGAGCGTTGACAGGCGGGCGGACCACGCAAGGACCAGGGATGGCCGCGTTGTAATCGAGGCTTCGGCATCCTCTTCTTACGCCAGTAGTTGCGCCGCGCGGCTTGCCGCATGATTAGCGGCCTGGTCCTTTGCGCAGTTGCGAATGGCATCGCCACGCTGACACTCAACAATCCGCCGCTGAACGTGGTGACCCTTCCGCTCAGCCGGGCTTTCGGCGAAGCGCTGGACGCGGCGCGGTTAGATCCGCAGGTGCGCAGCGTCGTGTTGACCGGCTCCGGCGACAAGGCCTTCTGCGCCGGGTCAGACGTGACGGAGTTCGCCGGCGACGTGCCGCGCGGCTGGATCGGACCATATAAGCTGGACCGGCAGAACGTGGTCTTCAGCTTGCTGGACGACTTTCCCAAGCCGACGGTGGCCGCCCTCAACGGCCTGGTTTATGGCGGCGGACTTGAGATCGCGGTATGTTGCGACCTGCTGGTCGCCGAGGAACGCACGCTCCTCTCCCTGCCGGAGATCAAGCTCGGCGTCTTTCCCAGCAGCGGCGGCGCCATCCGTGTCACGAGACGGATCGGCGAGGGCCGGGCCAAGGAGATGATGTTCATCGGCGAGCCGATCAATGCACGGACCGCATTGGCCTGGGGACTTGTCAACCGGGTGGTGCCGGACGGCGAAAGCCTGGCTGCGGCGACGAGCCTCGCTGCAACACTCGCCAATCGCCCACCCGGCGCGCTGCGTTTGTGCAAACGCATCATAGACCTCGCCTTCGACACGTCCGAGGACGACGGCATCCGCCAGTCGCTCATCGCCAGCGACGAGGCATTCAGCTCGCCGGAGCGGGCCGAGGGAGTAGGTGCCTTCCTCGCCAAGAGACCGCCGGATTTCACCCGGCGCTGACAGCATGCAATCAGGGATACTACCGCCATGAGACGAGCCGCCATCGTGTCCGCGCTGCGCACCCCCGTCGGCGCTTATGGCGGAACCTTGCGCCCAGAGGCCGTGGAGCATCTAGGGGCCACGGTCGCGAAGGCAGTGATCGAGCGCACCGGCATCGACCCGGCCCTGATCGAAGACATCGTGTTTGCCCAGTCCTATACAAACGGCGAAACCCCGTGCACGGGCCGGTGGGTGGGCTTGCAAGCCGGTTTCCCGATCGAGGTGCCGGGCATGCAGCTCGACCGTCGCTGCGGCAGCGGGCTGCAGGCGGTCGTCACGGCGGCCATGATGGTGCAGACCGGCGCCGCCGACGTGGTGATGGCCGGCGGCGTCGAAAGCATGAGCAACGTGGAATACTACACAACGGGCATGCGATGGGGCGCCCGGGCCGGGTCGGTCAAGCTGCACGACCGGCTGGAACGCGGACGGGAGCGGTCGCAGCCGGTGGAGCGGTTCGGCGAAATTTCCGGAATGATAGAGACTGCGGAAAACCTGGCGACGGAATACCAGATCACCCGCGAGGAGGCGGACACCTTTGCGGTCCGCAGCCACCGGCGCGCCGCCGCGGCGTGGGAAAATGGTGTGTTCGCGGAGGAGGTCGTCCCTGTGAGCGTGAGGCAGCGCCGGGGCGAGCCGGTAATGTTCGTGCAAGACGAGGGCATCCGGCGCGATGCCAGCCTCGAGACTCTGGCCAAGCTGCGCCCGATCCAGAAGGGCGGGGTCGTCACCGCCGCGAATGCCTGCCAGCAGAATGATGCAGCCGCGGCCTGTCTGGTGGTGGCAGAGGACAGGCTAGCCGAACTCCGACTGGAACCGATGGGTTATCTGGCCGGCTGGGCGGCAGCGGGATGCAACCCAGCCACCATGGGAATCGGGCCGGTGCATGCTGTACGGAAACTGTTCCACAAGACGGGGCTGTCGTTCGACGACATGGACTTGGTCGAGCTGAATGAGGCCTTCGCTTGCCAGGTGCTCGCGTGCCTGAAGGGCTGGGGCTGGGACGATCCGGACCGGCTGAACGTGAATGGTTCCGGCATTTCCATTGGTCACCCGGTCGGTGCCACCGGCGTTCGGATCATGACCACGCTGCTGCACGAGATGCAGCGCCGCAAGTCACGCTACGGGTTGGAAACCATGTGCATCGGTGGCGGCCAAGGCATGGCAGCGGTGTTCGAGCGGGTATGAGCGCTCGAAACCGATGGCGCCCCCAAGACATGTCGCGCCAATGAACGGCGAACGGCTATCATCGCGCACGTGGCTGTTGGTGGGAAACCGCGGGTCTGGCAGCACGCGACAGAGGGCGCATTTCGGTGCTGAGATCAGTTACGCTGCCCTGTCGGCCGCCGCTACGGCGAGTTCGTAGAAGCGGCGGGCGGTGGAGGTTTCCTGGAGAGCCGCGCAGGCCACGGCAAGGCCGATTGCCGGCATTTGCTGCAGCTTCTGCAGCCTGCGGAACACGACGCGCTTGGACGCGGTGCTGGCAGCGACCGAGGGCACCAGGGCAATGCCCATGCCGCTTTCTACTAGGCAGATCACCGTCTGCACCTGGACCGCCTCCTGCGACACGATCGGGATGATGCCAGCTGCCTGGAACATGAGCATGCTCAAGGCGTGGAGGCCGGGGACGCGGTTCGCGGCATAGTGGATGAATGGCTCATCCGCTAAGTCGGCCAGCCTCAGCTTGGGCTTCCGGGCCAGCCTGTGCCCGGCCGGGAGGGCAGCCACGAAGGTGTCGCGCTCAATGAGGCTCGTGCGCACTTGGGACCGTACGGCGATGGGCACCCGGATGATGCCGATATCCAATTGCATACCCTCCAGCGCCTCAAGGATGTCGCCGTTGCTATGTTCCGAAAGCTGCAACGCGACGTTGGGATACTGCGTCTGGAACTTGGGCAGCAGCTTCTGCAGCAGTTGGTACTTTGCGCTCCCGACGAAGCCGATCCGCAACCTTCCACCCGTACCCAGCACTGTCGCCTGGGCGATGCGCGCGCTTTCAGCGGCGTGGAAAAGGGCCCGGCGCGCGTCGGTCAACGCCGCTTCGCCGGCCGGCGTCAATCGCACGCCGGGCGGGTCACGGTCGAACAGCTTGGCCTGCCATTCAGCTTCCAGCTTGCGGATCGATACCGAGAGAGGCGGCTGAGCCATATGCAGGCGCTCGGCAGCACGATGGAAGTTCAGCGTTTCGGCGAGGATGCTAAATTGGTGCAGTTGGCGCAACTCCATCCGATACTCCCGTGCTATCATTGCTTGTCCATTCGATATTGGACCAGTGATCCTGCCCATGCAAACTCGGGCCAGGCTGCATGGTCTGCCACCGTGCCGACCCGTGCAGAGAATTCCCGGTGCAACGTAAGCGACGGATGACGCGATGAACGAGGTGAGCCCCGCGTCCGGCGACGACAGCTTCCGCAAGGCGTTCCGCCCCAGGTCGGTGGCGATCCTCGGCGCATCCGACGATCCCACCCGGATCTCCGGCCGCGCCCTCCACTACATGAGGCAGGCCGGGTTTGGCGGCGCGATCTACCCGGTGAACCACAGACGGGCTTCCGTTCAGGGCCTTCCCGCTTATCAGTCGCTTGCCGCGGTGCCCGGGGTGCCGGACGTCGCCTTGATCGCGCTCTCCTCCGGCCAGACGAAGGAGGCGGTCCGCGATTGCGCGGCCAAGGGCGTCGGCGCCGCGGTGATCTATGCCGCCGGCTTCGCCGAGACGGGCGACGAGGGGATGGCGTTGCAACGCGAGTTGGTCGAGATCGCCCGGGCCGGCGGCATGCGGCTGTTCGGGCCCAATTGCCTCGGCCTGTTCCATGCGCCCTCGGGCTTCATGGGCACCTTCACCTCCGCGCTTGACGAGGGCATCATCTCCGGCGGCAACGTGGCCGTGGTGTGCCAGAGCGGCGCCTATGCCGGGCACCTCGCCTACCTGTGCCGGGCTCGCAACATGGGCGTCAGCTACTGGGTGTCGACCGGCAACGAGGCAGACACGGACGTCGCCGACTGCATCGGTTGGCTCGCCCGGCAAGACGACGTCGCCGTCATCATGGCTTATGCCGAGGGCGTGCGCGACGGCGCGCGCTTCGTCGCCGCCCTGCGCACTGCGCACGACCACCGCAAGCCAGTCGTCTTCATGAAGGTCGGGACCTCAGCATCCGGCGCGGCCGCTGCCCGCTCGCACACAGCAAGCCTCGCCGGCACGGACGCAGTCTTCGGCGCCCTGTTCCAGCAATACGGCGTGCACCGTGCCCGTACGACCGAGGAGCAGATCGACATCGCCTATGCTTGCAGCAAGCGAGTGTACCCGGTGGGCAGGCGGGTCGGCATCATCACCGTGTCCGGCGGGTTCGGCATCCAGGCCTGCGACGCAGCGGAGCGCTGCGGCCTCGACATCGCGCCGATGCCGGATGGAGCGCAGGCAAAGCTGCGGGTGATCAACCCGATGGGCAGCGCCAGCAATCCCTGCGACACGACGGCGGGCTGGCTGAACGACATGCGCATCATCACCAAGACATTTCAGGTGATGTATGAGGAAGGCGGTTACGAAAGCGTCATCGGCTTGTTTACCATGCTTCCCGCCTCGCCCACCTTCGGCGAGGGCATCAAGCTGGCGATCAGCCAGGGCGCCCATGGGTACCTGGACCGGCCGACCGTGCTGTGCATGGCAGCCGGACCGGAGGTGGCTCGGTCGTACGATGCAGCCGGCTTCCTGATCTTTCCCGATGTCGAACGGGCGGCGCACGCGATCGCCGTGCTGGACCGGTTGCGTGCAGGCTTCGACCGCCCGCTGGCGACGCCGCGGGTGGATGCCGGCCTGGCGCGCTACTTGGGCACTGCATCGCTTTCAGAAGCCGCAGCTCAGCAAATGCTGGGCGGGGCAGGGATCCCGTTCCTGCCGGCCCGCGTGGTGGACAATGCCCAGGCAGCCGGGTTGGCGGCTGATGAGCTCGGCTATCCCGTCGTGTTGAAGATCGTCTCTCCCGACATCCTGCACAAGACGGAGGTGGGTGGCGTCATCCTGTCCATTCCTGATGCGGCGTCGGCCCGCGATGCCTATGGCACCCTGCGACGACGCGCGGCCGAGCGGGCGCCCAACGCCCGGATCGAGGGCGTGCTGGTGACGCAGATGGCCCCGTCTGGCGTCGAGACGATCATCGGCGTCAACCGGGACCCGGTGTTCGGACCGGTTGTCATGTTCGGACTGGGCGGCATACTGACCGAGCTATTCGGTGACGTGACCTTCCGCGTCGCCCCATTCGACTTGGCGGAAGCGCACCGCATGATCGGCGAAGTGCGCGGCGACGCGCTGCTGCGCGGCTTCCGTGGCCGCCCGGCGGCGGACGTGGACGCCCTGGCCCGCACGCTGGAACGCCTGTCGCAATTCGCGGCCGCCAATGCAGACGGGATCGAGACCATTGACCTGAACCCGGTAGTCGTCTTGGAGGCGGGCCGCGGCGTGCTGGTCTTGGATGCCGTAGTGATCCCATCGCAGCGTTGTGCCCCGATCTGCACGGTAGATAGTTCCGTATCCCAAGCCCGAAGCTAAGGAACAAGCGGAACATGCTCCCTAAAGCCCTGGGTTGTTGAGACGTTGATCTCGACTTGGACGGCAAGTCGCGTAACGAGCTTCCGAGTCACCCCGGTAGGGGCGGATAGGAGCCGGCATCGATGGCGCGTTGCGTCAGCAGGGCAGTCACCGTGTCCAGATGCGGGGTAGGGATCGCGGCTGCACGCGCGAAGGCCTGCACGGCAACGAACAATGCGTCAATCTCGACTGGGCGATGCCGCTGCAAGTCCTGCAGCAACGACGGCTTATGTGGCGCCGCGATCTGCCGCGGCCCGAACGCAGTCTCCGGATCCAGCTTGACATCGATGCCGTGGGCTGACGCGACGGCCAGGCCCTCGGACATTATGGCTTTTGCCAAGCGCAGGAGCGCCGGGCTGTTGCCGATGACGGAGAGTGGCTGCTCCACCACGCCGCAGATCGAATTCTGGCATAGGTTGTAGACAAGCTTTTGCCAGACCGCCTCGCGGATGTTGCCGACCAGGGGTGCATCGAAGCCGGCCTGTGCCAGCATCGCCGCAACCTCGAGCGCGCCCGGCTCCGCCCGGCCATTCGGTTGGCCCAGCACCAGCCGGTTGGCGCCGGCCGTGGTGTTGATAATGACACCGGGCTCGCCAACGGCCGCGGCGGCATGGACGACGCAGCCCAACAGCGTTTGCCCATAAAGCTGGGAGGCAAGACGCCCACCCGGATCAAGGAAAGACAGATCCGGTGCGGCCGCCTTGCCTGCCTGGCGATTGAGGTTCATGCCATACCACCATGGAATCCCATTGGCCGCGAACACGACCGTGCCGCCAGGCCGCAGCAGCGGCGCGATGCCCGCGGCGACGGATGCCGCGCTGGTGGTCTTCACCGCGACCACGATGGCGTCCTGCGGACCAAGCTCCACCGTGTCATCGCTGGCCTTGACTGGCGCCACCCGCTCGCCCCCATCGCCATCGCGAAGCCGCAAGCCACCTCCGCGGATGGCATCGAGATGAGCGCCACGGGCCAAAACAGACACGAGCTGTCCCGCTAGGCTCAGGCGTGCTGCAATCAGGCCACCGATCGAACCAGCGCCGTAGACGCACACCCGCAATGCCAACGACCTCTCCAAGGCAAGAGCTTGCTTAGGACGCCGCCCAAGCCCCTCGCATCCGGGGTCTGCTGGGCAACGGAGCGAAAGAGCAAGGGGAAGGCTGGCCCGCCGGTCCCGCCAACAGCTTATGCCGAGTCCCGGAATGGGCGGACCCTGCCCAGCACCGGTTCGGGCAGCGCGAAGGCAAGTCCGGAGCACACCATCATTCAGGTGGACCTGCGCCGGATCAAGACGTCCGACATCATGTCCTGTGCCACCTCGCCGCCATGCTTGACCAGCTCGAACCGCCTGCCGATCACGCCACGGGCGCCGTCCTTGGTGGGGCGGACGCCGATGATGCCCAGCCGCATGTGCACGGTGTCACCGATGAACAGCGGCTTGCGGAAGGTCAGCGCCGAAATGTTCAGCATGGCGATCGCGCTGCCATCGAAGATGCCGAGCTGCTGCATGAAGCCCGTCATGATCGCAGGACCAAGCAAGCCATGAACGACGCGCCTGCCGTAGGCGGAGGCCTTGGCATACTCCTCGTCCACATGGACCGGGTTCCAATCCCCGGACAGCATGGCAAAGATCGTAAGGTCCGCTTCCGTGATCGTTCGAGCCGCGCTGGTGAATGACTGGCCTTCCTCGAAGTCCTCGAGGAACATGGCATGACCGCTCATGAAGCCGCAGCTTCCCCGTTCATGCCGGATCCCATCCGAACACGTCCTGGCTGCGGTCCAGCGGCAGCAGGCTCGGACGCAGCGCAGGAGCAGCGTGCTCTGCAATCAGCTCCGGCGTCCAGCCCTCACCGCGATGGACGGAGCGCAGCGGGCGGCTCTGGCTCATAAGGAAGATTTCGTTGTAGCGGGTGGCGAACACCTGCCCGGTGAACCCAGCTGCGGCGTCCGAGGCCAGGAACACTGCCATGGGCGCGTTCTTGTCCGGCGTCATCAGCTGCAGCTTGGCGACGCGCGCCTGCTGTTCCGGCGTTTCGGCCGGGATGGAGCTGGTCATGCGGCTCCAGGCGAACGGCGCGATGCAGTTGGACCGTACGTTGTAGCGTGCCATGTCCAGCGCGATCGACTTGGACAGCGCCGCGATGCCCAGCTTGGCCGCGGAGTAGTTGGCCTGGCCGAAATTGCCCACCAGGCCGGACGTGCTCGTCATATGCACGTAGGCGCCGGAGGACTGCGCGCGGAACTGCTCGGCCGCGGCACGGCTGACGAAGAAGGAGCCGTTGAGGTGCACGCCGATCACATCCAACCAGTCCGTGGGCGACATCTTGTGGAAGATCACATCGCGCAGGATGCCGGCGTTGTTGACCACGATGTCCACCCGGCCGAACGAGTCCATCGCGCACTGCACGATGCGCTGGGCCGACCCCCACTCGGACACGCTGTCGGTGCTGATCGCCGCCCGGCCGCCCCGCTGCTCGATGATCTGCTTGGTCTGCTCGGCTGGCGTGCCGGACAGGCCCTCCCCCGTCAGCGAGGCGCCCACGTCGTTGACCACCACAGCCGCGCCGGCCAGCGCCATGGCGACTGCAATCTCCCGCCCGATCCCGCCCCCGGCTCCGGTGACGACCGCGACCTTGCCGTTCAGCATCGTCCGTATCCCCAGCAGCTTCGCCACATCAGTTCAGCCGCTCCAGCAATCCCCGGGCGATCACCTGCGCCTGGATTTCCGCCGCGCCCTCGAAGATCGACAGGATGCGCGCGTCGCACATGACGCGGCTGATCGGGTACTCCAGCGAGTACCCATTGCCGCCGTGGATCTGCAGCGCGCAATCCGCGTTCGCGAAGGCCACGCGGGCCGCCAGCAGCTTCGCCATCCCGGCCTCGATGTCGCACCGGTGCCCGGCGTCCTTCTCGCGCGCCGCGTGGTAGGTGAGCTGGCGGGCAAACATGGTGTCAACCGCCATCGCCGCGATCTTGGCATGCACGCGCGGGAAGCGGAGCAGGGACTTGCCGAACTGCTTGCGGTCCACCGCGTAGGACAGCGCCAACTCCAGCGCGTTCTGCGCCACGCCCAGGGCGCGGGCGGCGGTCTGGATGCGGGCGCTCTCGAACGTCTCCATGAGCTGCTTGAAGCCTTGGCCTTCCACCCCGCCGAGCAGGCTGTCCGCCGGCACGGTGAAGCCGTCGAAACCGATCTCATATTCCTTCATTCCGCGATAGCCGAGCACCTCGATCTCGCCGCCGTTCATGCCCGGGGCAGGGAACGGGTCCTCATCTGTGCCGCGCGGCTTCTCGGCCAGCAGCATGGACAGGCCGCGGTATCCGCCCTGCGCCGGGTCGGTCCGCACCAGCAGGGTCATCAGGTCGGAACGCGCGCCATGGGTGATCCAGGTCTTGGCACCGTAAATGTGGTAGGTATCGCCGTGGCGCTCGGCCCGGGTGCCGAGGCTGCCCAGGTCGGAGCCTGTGTTCGGCTCGGTGAATACGGCGGTGGGCAGGGTCTCGCCGGACGCAATGCGCGGCAGCCAGTGCGCCCGCTGGGCGTCCGTGCCGCCGATGCGGATCAGCTCGGCCGCGATCTCCGACCGGGTGCCGAGCGAGCCGACGCCGATATACGCGCCGCTCAGCGCCTCCGACACCAGGCACATGGCGATCTTGCCAAGTCCGACGCCCCCGTTCTCCTCCGGCACCGTCAGGCCGAACACGCCCATCCCGGCCAGCTTGTCAATCAGATCCATCGGGATCAGTTGGTCGTCGCGGTGCCATCGCTGGGCATGCGGCGCGACTTCGGCGGCGGCGAAGCGCAGGAACTGGTCCCGCATCGCCTCCAGCATCTCGTCGTTCAGGGCCAGCGCGCCGAACCGGCCCTCGGCCGCCGCCTCCGCCAGCCAGGCCCGGTCCGCCTCCAGCACCGCCGGGTCGGACAGGGCGGCGAGCGCCGGCTCGGACAGGAACCGCGCGACGTCGGCGGGGAGAAGGCCCATCTCGGCCGGGCGCGCCATCTCCGTCTGGCTCATCGGGATGCCGCCGGCGAGCTGGGCGGCGTACTCGGCGAACCCAAGCCGCAGCACCGCTTGCTCCACCTCACCCAGTTGGTTGTCCGCCTGCAGCCGCTCGGCCCAGGCGAGCGCCTGGCGCAGCGCCTCCAGGTAGGTGGCCTGCCATGCCATGCCGTGCGCCGCGAACTGGTGCTGCTCCAGCAGCGCGGGCTGCACCTTGCCGCCCGGGGCGACGGCTGCGGCGACAGCGCGCTTTGTGGCCGAGTGCAGCCGCTCCGCAGCCGCCAGCGCAGCGCCGCAATGTCCGAGCAGGCTGTTGGCGACGGGTATGTCAAGCATGGGATGCCTCCTTTGCCGGTGTCCGCGTAGGGTTGGGTCCGGCAATCGTGCCGGAGTCGTGCAGATGGCCGATGGCGCCGCCGGACAGGCCGAGCAGCTCCGCAAGCACCGCGTCGGTATCGGCACCGAGGACCGGGGCCGGCGCAGGCGGGCAACGGCCGGCGGCGCTGAAGGCTAGGGGCACGCCCGGCGCCAGCACGCGACCGACGCCGGGCTGGTCGATCAGCGCGAACATCGGATTGGCTTCGGAACAGCGTGGGTCCTCGCGCAGCAGCTGCCGGAAGTCCTGGTACGGTCCCCACAGCACGCCGCTGCCGCTGAACGCCGCCCGGACTTCTTCCAGCGTGCGGGCTGCGGCCCAGGGTTCCAGCACGGCGCAGATGGCATTGCGCGCCTGGAAGCGGCCGCCCTCCTCGTTCAGGTCCACCTCCATCATCGGCCCGATCATCGCCAGCCGCTCGGCCAGGCCGGTCGCTTTGCCCAGGGCGCGCCATTGGCGGTTGGAGATGGCGACGATCATGATCCGCCGCCCGTCCCGCGTGGGGAAGTCGCGGCCGAACGCCCCATACAGGTCGTTGCCCATGGCCGGGCGCACCGCGTCGTTCACGGCGACATCGGCCAGGTATCCAAGGTTGCCGACGCAGGCGAGCATCACGTCCGACAGGGCCAGCGTCACCTCCTGCCCATGCCCGTCGCGGCGGCGCATGCGTTCCGCGGCCAGCAGCCCGGTCGCGAGGTACAGCCCGGCGGCGATGTCCCAGGCCGGCAGGACATGGTTCACCGGGCCACCCCCGCGGCCGGTGGCCAGCGGGAAGCCGCTGGCGCAGTTGACGGTGTAGTCTACCGCGCCCGTGCCATCGTGGTTGCCGGTCAGCCGCAGGGTGATCAGGTCGGGGCGGCGCCTGGCCAGGGTGTCCTGACCCATCCAGCCGCTGGCGGGCAGGTTGGTCAGCAGGATGCCTGCATCCGGACCCGGTGCGGTGATCAGCGCCTGCGCGATCTCCTGTCCCTCCGGCCGGTTCAGCGCCAGGCAGACGGAGCGCTTGGCCTTGTTCAGCCCGGTCCAGTACAGGCTCGTGCCACCCGGGGCCAGCGGCCAGCGGCGAAGGTCGATGTTGCCGCCGATCGGGTCGATGCGGATGACCTCCGCGCCGAGTTGCGCCAGCGTCATGCCGCCGACCGGCGCCGCGATGAAAGCCGACACTTCCACCACGCGCAGCCCAGCCAGGATGCCCCGCATCGTCGGCCCGTCCGGCGCCCTGCTAGACATGGACCAGCGGGCAGCCGCCCTCCGCCATGGGACGGAACGCCTGATCGGCCGGCGTGGTGGCGAGCAGCTTGTAGTAGTCCCATGGGCCGTGGCTGTCCTCCGGCGCCTTGACCTCGAACAGGAAGGCAGGGTGCAGCTTGCGGCCGTCCTCCCTTATGCGGCCCGGCCCGAAGGCGTCGTCATCCGTCGCCATCGCCTTCATGCGGCCAACCACGGCCGTCCCGCCTTTCTTGGCTTCCGCCATGCCCAGCTCGGCCACGGCCTTGAGGTAATGCAGCGTTCCGCCATAGCAGCCCGCCTGGCTCATGTCCGGCCTGGCCCCGGCTGTCTGCGGCAGCACCCGTTTCGTGAAGGCGCGGGTGCGGTCGTTCAGGTCCCAGTAGAAGCTCTCCGTCAGCACGAGGCCCTTCGCGGTCGCCAAGCCGAGGGCATGGATGTCGCTGATGAACATCAGCATGCCCGCGAGCCTTGCGCCGCCATTGGTCAGTCCGAACTCCGCCGCCTGCTTGATGCAGGCAACCGTGTCGTTGCCGGCGTTGCACAGCGCAATCACCTTGGCACCGCTGCTCTGCGCCTGCAGCAGGTAGGACGAGAAGTCTCCCGTGCCCGGGAAGGGGTGGCGCACGCCGCCCAGCACCGTGCCCCCGGCGGCACGCACGAAGGCGCTGGTCTCCCGCTCCAGCGACTGCCCGAACGCATAGTCCGCCGTGATGAAGAACCAGGTGTCGCCGCCAACCCGGACCATCGCGCCGCCGGTCGAACGCGACAGCATGTAGTTGTCATACGTCCAATGCACCAGCACCGGGCTGCACTGGGCGCCTGTCAGGTCCAGCGTTCCGGCGCTGGAGTTGACGTAGGCCCGGTCCTTCTCCCGGCAGACGCCGTTCACCGCCAGCGCCACCGCGCTGTTGCCCACGTCGATGATCATGTCGACGCCATCGCGGTCGAACCATTGCCGCGCGATGCCGGAGCCGACATCGGGGCGGTTCTGGTGATCGGCCGACACCACCTCCACGGCAAAGCCGCCATGCGCGGCCTGGAACTCCTGCGCGGCTTGGCGCGCGCACGCGACGGAGGTCGGCCCCGTGGCGTCACGATAAACGCCGGACATGTCCGTCAGCACGCCGATCTTGATGCCGCCGGCCTGTGCCCGCGCGGGCCGCCCGCCCAGCCCGGCGCCGGCCGCGGCACCGGCCAGCAAGTGTCGCCGCTTAAGCACCATCGCACGTTCCCCCGAGCTCTTTTTCGTTGTCATCGCGCCGTCGCCTGCATGGCGCCTGGCAGCTCCGCATCGAGCCGTTCGAGCGCCATGTCGCGCAGCCTGTTGCGCTGGACCTTCAGGCCGTTGGTGCCGTCCGTCATCGGAAACCGCTCGATGAACCAGACCCGTGCAGGAACCTTGAACTCCGCCACGACCGCGCGCAACTCGGCAACCAGCGCCGCACCGTCCATCCTGGCCCCTGCAGCCGGGATGACGAAGGCCACGGCGCGCAGCCGGCCATCGATGGGTGCAGCCACAACTTGAGCATCCGCCACGCCCGCCATCCGCTTGAGCACCGCTTCGATTTCCGGCGGGCTGACGAGGAAGCCGCCGAGGCGCATGGCATCGCCCATGCGGGCTTCATACACCAGGGTGCCATCCTCGCGCAGGTAGCCGAGGTCGCCGGTGCGGAAGAAGCCGTCGGGCAGGAATGCCTTGGCTGTTGCGGCCGGGTCCCGGAAGTACCCGGTCGAGAGGCTGGGCGCGCTGATCTCGATCTCGCCGGAGGTGCCCGCCGGCACCAATGCGCCCGTGTCCGTGTCGCGGATGCGCATGGCCGCGCCGGGTCCTGCGACCGCCATGCCGCCGCCCTCAATGCGACGCTCCACCGGCAAGGACAGCGGCTGGATCGAGAACAGCGCCAGGACCTCGCTCGATCCGTAGAGGCCATGCAGCGGAATGCCCCGCGCCCAGGCTGCCTTCGCGTCGTCGGTGAAGCTGGTCGTGAAAGCACCGAACCCGAATACGCGGGCAGCGGGGAACGGCAGACCGCTGGGTCGTGCGTTCATCAGGCGGGCATGCATCTCGTCGCTGCCGTAAAGGTGGGTCACCCCGTGCCGTTCCACCAGCGCAGCCGCCTGCTCCCCTTCGAACGCGTCCATCAGCACCACAGGCGCGCCGCCCGCAAAGGCGGCCAGGACGCTGTTGAGGCCGAATACGCCGCAGAGCGGCAGGCCCGCCAGCAGCACAGCGCCTTCCTGATCCAGGCCGTGCACGGCGGCGCACCGGCGGGCATGATCCGCCATGGTTCGCTGAGGGTGCATGACCAGCTTGGGGCCGCTCGTGGTGCCGGAGGTCGGAAACAGAATCATCGTTGCGTCCGGATCGGACGCATCGGCTGCCACGGCCGGCGGGAAGGACGCGAGGTCAATGGGGAGCACCGGGCGGCCCAGCACGGTGAGCGGCGCCGTGCCGTGCGTGTCGAGCAGCGCGACCGTCTGCAGCGGCAGGTCAACGGCGGCAATGCCGACCCCGTCCAAAATCGCCAGGAAGTCGATACGGCGGAAGCTGGCCTGGGTAACCAGCAGGCGGGCGCCGCTTTTGCGCAGGAGGTAGGCGACCTCCTCGCTGCGGTAGCGGGTGTTGACTGTCACCAGCACGGCGCCGCGCCGCGCCAGGCCAAACAGCAGCGCGAGCCACTCGATGCGGTTGACCAGCCATACTGCAACCAGGTCGCCGGGACCGACTCCCTGCGCTTCTAGCCAGCCAGCCGCGCGCCGGCACAGCAGGTCGAACTCGGCCGCATTGACCCGGCGCTCGCCATCCACCAGCACCAGGCCATCCGGCTTGGCCAAGCGTGCCGCGGCCAGCGCCGAAAGACGATTGCTGCCGTCGCCGGTCACCTCAACCACCAGCGACGGCAAGGATGACGCGTCCCTGCCCCTCGCCGCTCTCCATCCTGCGGTGCAGCAGCACCGCGTCGGCGAGCGGCAGCACGTCCTCCACCTCGGCGCGCAGCCGGCCGTCGGCCACGCGCTCCAGCACCTCCGCCAGCTCCTGCGCTGTGCACGACTTGGTGCCCAGCAGCGCCACCTCTTTCAGGATGAGGTGCGCCGGGCGAAGGGCCGCCGTCGCGCCATCGACGTTGCCGACCACCACGACGCGCCCGCCGCTCCGTACGGCGTGGATCGACTCTGTCAGCGTCTTGGCCCCGACGATCTCCAGCACCACGTCGACACCTAGGCTGGCTGTCACCGCCTTGACCTGCCGCGCGAAGCGGCCCTCCTCCATGATCACGACCTCCACCGCGCCCAAGCCCCGCAACGCGGACGCCTTGCCCGCGCTGGACGTGATTGCGATGACCCTGGCACCGAGCGAGGCCGCGACTTGGATCGCGTGCGAGCCCACCCCGCCGCTGGCGCCGGTGATTGCCACGGTCTCGCCGGCCACAAGTTGCGCCCGGCTGCGCAAGGCATGCCAGGCCGTGCCGAGCGTGCAGGACACGATGGCCGCCTGCGCCAACGACACCCCTGCCGGCAGCTTCACGACGCCGTCAGCACGGCGCACGACGAACTCCGCGTAACCACCATCCAGGTCTTCTCCCAGGAACGATGGGCGCTGTCGTTCACACAGCGACGCATTGCCCGCGCGACAGCGTTCGCAGTGACCACATCCAAGGAAGATGGTGGTCATCACGCGATCACCGGGCCGGAATATGCCCACACCGTCCCCAACCGTCTCCACCGTGCCGCTGACCTGGTGCCCGAGGATCACGGGCACGCGCGCGTGCGGGAATGCGCCTTGGCGCGTCAGCAGGTCGTGACGGCAGACGCCGCAATACGCCACCCTGACCAGCACCTCGCCCGGTCCGGCAACCGGGACCGGGACGGCCTGGCACACCAGCACGTCCGGGCCGCCGAAGCGGGTCATCACCACGGATCGCATGGTTTCACCGGATACGCCTAAGCCCTGCGCCTGCGTGCCCATCATCGGCTGAACTTCGGCATGACGCTTCCTCCACGGCGGCGCTTCGCACCGTCCAGAACCCGTTCTTCATTGCTGTTCACCGAAGCGCCAAAGCATCGGCCGCGTCCAACTCTTTCGCCGTCTCTATTAAGATGCTGAACGTCTTAGCCAGGCAACTAATTACACCAGTCGGGAATGCGGAACCGCCGCTCCCTCCCCAATCGACCGTGCCAAATCGATGAACGCCCGCACCGATGGCGACATGTTGGTGCGTCGCCAGGCGAGGACGAGATCCAGCAACGGGGCTTTCTCCCGCAGCGGACGCATCACCACGCCTTCGACGCGCAGTATGCCGGCGGAGGCCGGCAGCAGCGCCACCCCCATGCCGGCCGCGATCAGCCTGACGATCGTCTGCAGCTCGCCAGACTCCTGCACCACCGTCGGCGTGAAGCCTGCGGTCCGGCAGAGCGCAAGCGCCGGATCGTTCAAGGCCGCGCCGATGGATTGCGGATACATGATGAACGGCTCGCTGGCCAGGCTGCCCACGGCGATCCGGCCAAGCCGGGCCAGGACGTGGCCAGCGGGCAGCACGGCAAGCATCCTCTCCCGGCGCACCACAACGTGGTCGATGCCGGGGTTGCGGATGGGTGGGCGCAGCAATCCGAGATCCTGCTCGCCTTCCTCGATGGCGCGAAGCTGGTCAAGGCTGAGGACGCCCTCCCGCAACGCGATCACCACTTCCGGGTGGGTCTGCCGGAAGCGCGCAAGCAAATGCGGCAAAACGTCGTAGATTGCAGAGCTGGTGAAGCCGATCGTGACACGGCCGAGCAGTCCCTGGTGGGCGCGCAGTGTCAGGTGGCGGGCCTCGTCAACGCGCCGGGCGATCGAGCGGGCCTCGCCGACGAGCACGCGGCCGGCTTCCGTGATCTCGACTCGTCGCTTGGTGCGGAGGAACAGCGTGACGCCGAGATCCTGTTCCAGCGCCTTGATCTGCTGGGACAGCGGTGATTGCGCGATGTGCAGCCGTGCAGCCGCGCGAGTGAAGTTCAACTCCTCTGCAACCGCCAGGAAGTAGCGGAGCTGCCGCAGGTCCATGATCAGCCTGCCACTGGTGGAGAGGTCCGGACAGTAGGTCGCACCCGGCCAGCAAACAAGCGAGTCGGCCGATGCGGTGGCGCGGCTCGGCTGATCCGGCGGGATCGCGGCCGGACCTTCCCGGCGGGCGCGGTTATGGCAGCGTTCGTGGCGTCCTGTGTGCTGGCAGTGGCCAATCAACGGCCTTGCCGAGTCGGTGAGGCTGGCTGTAGCTCAAAGGGGCGGTATAGCCTGGTCGGCACGCAACACCTGCTGGTGCGTGCCATCAGGCGCCCGTCTCGGGGTTTGAGGGTCCCAGTCTGGGCGTGGCGTCCAGCCAGGGGGCGCTCCGCCATCCTGCCCGCCACGAGGAGAAACACATGGCCATCCCCCTTGCCCTGACCCGCCGCCGCTTCGCCGCCGGCGCTGCGTTGGCCGCCTCCAATGCGCGGACCGCTTGGGCAGACGCGCCGGTCCGCATCGGCGTGCTGACGGAGATGGGCGGCCCATATGCGGAAGACAGCGGCCGCGGCTCGGTCTTGTCGGCGAAACTTGCCATCGAGGATTATCAACGCGAGGACCCAAGCCTCCGGGTCGAACTCGTGTCCGCCGACGCGCAAACCAAGCCGGACGTCGCGTCCGCCATCGCGGGCGCCTGGTTCGACCGCGATGGCGTGGACATGATCATCGACGTGCCCGTGTCCAACTGCGCCCTTGCCGTCGCGACCGTGGCGCGGGGGCGCAACAAGGTGGCGATCTTCAATACCAGCACATCCGCCCTTACAGGCACGGCGTGCTCGCCCAACCATGTGCAATGGGCGTTCGACACCTACGCCCTGTCCGCGTCCACCACGCGCGCATTGATGGCCGAGGGCGGCGACACCTGGTTCCTGATCCAAGCAGACTACACGTTCGGCGCCGTGCTGGCAGCGGAGGCGACCGCCGTCATCCAGGCTGGTGGCGGGCGGGTGATCGGCATCGCCAAGCACCCGTTCCCCGGCGGCGCAGACTTTTCGTCCTACCTGCTGCAGGCGCAGGCGAGCGGGGCCAGCGTGATCGGCCTGGCCAACGCCGGTACGGACGCCGCCAACTGCATCAAGCAAGCTGCGGAGTTCGGCCTGACGCAGAACGGCACCCGGTTGGCGGCCCTGCAGTGCCTGCTGCCGTCCGTGGTGGGCATCGGGGCGGACGCCGCGCAAGGGCTGTATTTGACGGAGGCGTTCTACTGGAATGCCGATGCAGGCCGGCGAGCCTTTTCCGACCGGTTCAGCGCTGTGCTGCCCGGCACCCGGCCGTGCATGGTCCATGCCGGGTGCTACGCAGGCGTGCTACACTACCTCAAGGCAGTTGCCATGCTGGGCTCGCCGACAGCCCGGGCCGACGGCGCTGCAACGGTCGCTGCCATGAAGCAACTGCCGACGGACGATGCGCTGTTCGGCCATGGCATTATCCGAGAGGACGGGCGCAAGATCCACGACATGTACCTGTTCCGGGTCAAGCCGCCTGCTGCGGTCAAGGACAAGTGGGATATCTATGAATTGGTGCATACTACTCCGGGCGAGCAGGCTTTTCGGCCGATGAGCGAGGGCCGCTGCCCGCTGGTGCATGCTTGATCAGCTTGAGGTCCGCCGGCTGTAAGCTCGCCATTCTTCTGCTGGCCATGGTCTCGGCCGCGCAACTGGCCGGCGCTGCAGCACTGCCCGCCGCGGGCAGCTATGCCGAGCTGCCGGGCGTTCGCCTTTGGTTTGCGGACACCGGTGGCACCGGCGAGCCAGTCGTGTTGTTGCACGCAAATACCGGCACCAGCGGGAGCTGGGCCGGGCAGGTGGACGCGTTCGCCGCGGCCGGCTACCGCGTGGTCACGTTCGACCGGCGCGGCTGGGGCCGAAGCCTGGCCGAGCCGGCCACCGGCGCCCAGCCCGGCAGCATCGCCGCAGACCTCGACGAACTGGCGGCTTTCCTGCATTTGGACCGCTTCAACTTGGTGGGCGTCGCCGGCGGCGGCTTTGCGGCGCTGGACTACGCGGCTTGGCGCCCGGACAAGGTTCGGAACCTCGTCGTGGCTGCGAGCACCGGGCTGGTGACGGAGCCTGAGATAGACGGCTTCTTCCAACGCCTGCTGATCCCGGGGTTCGACAGGCTGCCGGAGGCGTTTCAAGAGCTGAGCGCCTCGTATCGTGGCGGAGATCCTGCCGGGACCGCCGCATGGGCAGCTATTCAGGAACATGCGCGGCAATCTGGCGCGCCTTCCCAGCCGCTTCACACACCGAACACGTTTGCCAAGCTCGAAACCATTACCGCGCCCACCCTTGTCCTTGCAGCCGACGCGGACCTGCTAGCGCCACCAAGGCTCATGCATATCTGGGGACACCATCTGCAACGCGTCGAATGGGCGACTGTTGCCGAAGCTGGCCACTCGGTGGCCTGGGAGCGACCAGACGCCTTCAATTCACTCGTGCTAGAATTCTTCTCGAGGCACAAGGAGAAACGGTGAGTTCGCTCCATCCACCGGTTCTCAAGTGAGCGTGCGCCAGGCATCATCAGGATCCCATCATCTGGTGCGTCAACAAGAGGCGTTCAGTGCGTCCAGATCAGGGAGGCGTCATGATATATGGAACCAGCCTGGCTGCATAAGGCGGGCGCACGGTAGCCATGCCATGGATTTCAGCACCGCAATCCCTGACAAGCCTTCTGCGATTTGTCCTGGCGCCTGGGTAGGATCGGGCACACCGCGACCTCATAGGCGCACCTTCCACTGCTGCGTTGACCAGGCCGATGGCGCTGCCAGCATGGCCCAACCGTTGAGAACGTGGATTGCGGTTCGCCATGCAGGATGTATCGTTGACTTGGTAAGGAGGGAGCCTTCATTCATGGCCGAGCCGAACAGCCGCCGTGGCGCGACGGAAGCAAAGATGGTTGTGACGGGACTGGAAGCCGAGTTCCTGGCCTATCTTCGCGCAGGCCACCTCATTATCCAGTGCAGCCGCAGCATCGGCCAGCAACTCTTCATTGTCGTGACCTGCCCATCGGCGGCCAAATGATGGCACCGCTCGGCAATGCGGCATTGGCCTAGCGAGGCAACATGGCCATCGACCCCGGCCGCCTGCTGTCCTTCCCGATTCCAGAGGTGCGGCAGCGCGTCACCAAGCGGGATACGATTCTCTATGCCCTAGGTATCGGACTGGGGCAAGATCCGATGGACGCTCGGCAGCTCGACTTCGTCGATCATCATCGGGATTTGCGCGTCATGCCGTCCATGGCGGTGGTGCTGGGCCATCCCGGCTTCTGGCTGGCGGACCCGCGCACAGGCGTCGATGCCGTGCGTCTTGTGCATGGCGAGCAGTCGCTGGAGCTGCACCGGCCGCTGCCAGTGGAGGGCGAGGTGATCGGGCGGACCCATGTAACTGGGTTGGTGGACAAGGGCGCAGGCCGGGGGGCGCTGCTGTTCACGGTAAAGCAGGTCACGGACGCGGCGGATGGCACGCTGCTGGCCACCGCCAAGGCCACCACGTTCCTGCGCGGCGATGGTGGGTTCGGTGGTGCAGCCGGCCCGGTTCCGCAGCCGCACGCCATGCCGGAAACAGTACCCGACCTGGTCATTGACCTGCCAACCCGGCCGGAGCAGGCGCTGCTCTACCGGCTGAACGGCGACGATAACCCGCTCCATGCCGATCCCGTGGTGGCCGCCCGCGCCGGCTTCCCCCGTCCGATCCTGCATGGCCTTTGTACGTTCGGCATGGTGGCCCACGCCTTGCTGCGGGGCCTGGGCGACTATGACGCAGCAGCACTACGCCAACTCGCGCTACGGTTTTCCGCACCCGTGTTCCCTGGTGAAACCATCCGGACCGAGATGTGGCGGGATGGCTCGTTTCGTGCCCGGGTAGTGGAGCGGGACGTTGTCGTGGTGGACCACGGCTCGGCCGTGTTCGGAACCTCGGCGTGACGCCCTAGTCGGAGGAGAGACTTCGAGTGCTTGCGCGGTGGCATGGAAGCGAAAGCGTCATGAAACATTAAAATACAGGATATCAAGGCATCAAGTGCGCCGCATCTACAACGATTTTTCCGTTTGCAAAGTGGAGACCGTGCGTGCAGTAGGTTAGGGATGCGTGCTTACGCCGAGTTCGGCGCAAGCACGCATCCCTAACCTGTCTTTGCGTGGAAGGCTCCGTCTGGCCTGCTGCCTGGATCAGTCGGACATGGGACGTGCCGGGCGCTTTTCTATGAATGCCTGGACCGCCTCTCGATGCTGCGGTGTCTTATGGGCCACCGCTTGCATCGCAGACGACATCTCCAGCACGATGTCGAGCGAGACGTCCTGGCTTGCCCGCATCAAGCGCTTCGCCATCCGCAACGCAGGACCGGAATTCCTCGCAATCCGATGAGCGAGTTCCCGCGCCGCCGGCATCAACGCATCCGTTGGCACGACCTGTGAAACCAATCCCATGTCCAAGGCTTGCTGTGCGGAAACTGCATCGCCAGTGAATGTCATCTCGGCAGCGCGGGAGCGCCCGATGGTCCGGGTGAGCAGCCACGCCCCGCCATCGCCGGGCACGATGCCGACTTTGACGAAGCTCTCGGCAAAGCTGGCCCTGTCGGACGCAATCCTGATGTCGCACATGCAACTGAGGTCGCAGCCGGCACCGATTGCGGGGCCGTCCACGGCAGCGATCGTCGGCACATCGAGGCCATACATGGCGCGGGTCAGGCGCTGGATGCCCTGCCGGTACTCGTCGGCAATCTGCGACGGCGCAAGGCCATCATCGAAGAACCGCTGCATGTCCTTGACGTTGCCGCCCGACGAGAACATGCCCTTGTATCCCGTGACGATCACGGCACGGATTGATGGGTCGGCGTTGATCCGCTCGCAGGCATCCACGAACTCGCTGACGGCAGTGTTGCCGGTCAGTGCATTGCGCGCCGTCGGGGCCTCCATCGCCAGCGTGAGAACCGGGCCATCCTTGTCAACGGTGAGAAACGGTTGCATCGATGTGCTTCCTCGTTCAGCCCCGGCCCGTCAGGCGGAGGTGGGCGCCAGCCTATCGCGGATGAAGTCGAGCGCGCTGAGATCGGTGGCAAGCCACTCACGGCCAAGCTCCCTGTGCCACCAGGTCTCCGTCCCGTAATCCTGACGGTGCGCGTGCAGCCGGCGCGTGTAAAGATTCAGGTCGTGTTCCGCGGTGATGCCGATCGCGCCGAACACGGCATGCGCGATGGACGCCACCTCCACCGCAGCTTCGTTCGCATAGGATTTGGCGGCGCCGACCGCAGTGCGGGTTGCCGCCCAGCCATGCATCGGGCAGGCGATCCGCGCTGCCATGCGAACGGCGAAAGTACGCTCCGCCAGCACGCTGACCTGCTGCTGGACGGCCTGGAACTTACCGATAGCCCGCCCGAACTGCTTGCGTTCGTTGGCCTGTGCGATCGTCATTTCCAGGACCCGTTCCATCCCCCCGGCCATCAGCAGCGCGGTCAGGCCTGCGGCGGTCGCTGGCCAGTCGATTGCGCGTAGCGGGATGCGCCCTACAGGCATGGCCGCCCAGCCAAGGGAGGCCGCAACGCTGCCGGGCACGCCATCGCGCTCCACGGTTGCCGCAGCGGCAGGCCACAGGCTGCAATCGCCGTCATGCGTGACCACGACCCAGTCGGCAACCGCCCCGAACGGCACGCCGCTGCATCGGAGCAGGCCGTCCTCCGTCACTGGAGGCTTCGGCGCGACCGTGGCCGCTCCGTCGAGCGTTGCGCCCTCGCCTGTCTCGGCCAGCGCGGCGCGCACCGCCATCGTGTAGGCGAGCGGCACCGGCAAGGCATGACGCCCGCAAGCCTCGATCAGGGGCGCTGCGTCCTGCAGCGGCATGCCAGCTCCGCCACGCTCCTCGGATACCAGGACGTCGGTGAAGCCTGCCTCGTCGAGCGCCAGCCACAACTGGCTGGCCGGACCGCCGGCCTCGATCTCGCGCACCTTGGCCGGGTCGCATGTGCCGGCGAGCAAGCGCCGGAACGGCTCGACGATCAGGTCATCCATTTGTTCCACCCCCGTCACCGCAAACCCAGGCCCCGCGCGATCATGCCGCGCAGGATCTCGCGCGTGCCACCACGCAACGAGTATGATGGCGCAACCTGCGTCACGTATGCCAAGGCGTGCAGCAGGTCGGCAGGCGCGGTGGCGCTGCCGGCGCCCAGCATGTCGGCAACCACAGTCGGGATCAGCTGCTCGAACTCGGTGCCTAGGTCCTTCGTCAGCGCAGCCAGCGTCGCCGGGTCTTCACCGCGGGCAAGCTTGTCGACGACCGCAACCGACATCGCACGCAGCGTCGCCAGCTTGGCGAGCAGCCGTCCCGCGGCGATGCAGGACGGCGCATCGGGTTCACCGTCGCGCCGGAGCAGTGCTACCCACTCGTTCAGCACGACGATGCTGGAGTAGATCCGCTCGGGACCACTGCGCTCGAATGCCAGCTCTGCCGTCACTTGGCGCCAGCCATCACCCTCCGTTCCGATCAGCGCATCGTCCGAAAGCTCGACATTCTCGAAGAACACCTCCGAGAAGTGCTGGTCCCCGGTCAGGTCGGTTATCGGCCGCACCGTCACGCCAGGAAGCGACAGGTCGATGAGCATCTGGGACAGCCCGGCATTCCGGTCCTCGGGCGTTCCCGACGTCCGCACCAGCGCAATCATGTAATGTGAGCGGTAGGCTTGCGTTGTCCATACCTTCTGGCCCGACAGGCTCCAGCCATGGTTGGTCTTTCGGGCACGGGTGCGAATGCTTGCAAGGTCGGACCCGGCATTGGGTTCGCTCATGCCGATGCAGAAGAACGCCTCCCCACGCGCAATGCGGGGAAGGTAGAACTCCTTCTGCGCGTCGGTTCCGTAAGCCAGGATCAGCGGGCCGCTCTGGCGATCAGCAATCCAGTGCGCGCCGACCGGCGCGCCGGCATTGAGCAGCTCCTCCACCAGCACGAAGCGGGCGAACGGGCCGCGCTCCGCGCCCCCATACCGCCGCGGCAGCGTCATCCCCAGCCAGCCCCGTTCGCCGAGCGCGCGGCTGAACCCGGCGTCAAACCCCATCCAGGACCTCGCCCGCCTGGAGGCCGGCAACGCGGGCAGCGCTTCCTGCAGGAACGCGCGCACCTCCCCGCGGAACAGCCGCTCGCTTTCGGGAATCTCAACATAGTCGAGTGCTTCGATCATGGCCGGGCAGTCCCTATCTTCAAATCACGCCCGACGCGGAGAGGCGGTCGATCGTGCCCGCGTCGAGCTGAAGGATGTCGCCGAGGACGGACCGGGTGTGCTCCCCCAGCAACGGCGGCGGATGGCGGTATTGGACAGGCGTCTCGGACATGCGGATGGGACAGGCCACCAGCGGCAACGCCCCGGCGAGCGGGTGCTCCACTTCGACCCTCAGCTCACGCGCGACGACTTGCCGGTCCTGAAACACGCGGTCCAGAGTGTTGATCGGGCCGCACGGCACCCCGGCGGCCTCGAGCGCCGCGATCCAGTCATCAGTGGACCGTTGCACCGTGGCCTGGCGCAGGATAGGAATCAGGATGGCGCGGTGGACGTTGCGCGCGGCATTCGTGGCGTAGCGCGGATCTTCCGCCAAACCCGGCAGGCCGATGCAACGGCATAGCCTTACGAACTGCCCGTCATTGCCCACAGCCAGGATCATGTCTCCATCTGCGGTCGGGAAGTCCTGGTAGGGCACGACGTTCGGGTGCGCGTTGCCGAGCCGGCGCGGGTTGACCCCGCCGTGGAAGTAGTTCATCGCCTGGTTGGCAAGGCAGGCGACCTGCACGTCGAGCAAGGCGAGGTCGATGTGCTGCCCCTTGCCGCTGGCCATGCGGTGGGCAAGCGCTGCGAGGATGGCGGTCGAGGCATACAGGCCCGTGAGGATGTCGGTCAGTGCGACGCCGACCTTCAGCGGCCCGGCGCCAGGCTCGCCGTCTGGCTGGCCCGTCAGGCTCATCAGTCCACCGAGGCCCTGGATCAGGAAGTCGTATCCGGCACGCTTCGCGTAAGGCCCGGTCTGCCCGAACCCGGTGATTGAGCAATAGATCAACCCAGGGTTGACCTGACGCAGCGTGTCCCAGCCGAGGCCGTAGTCCTGCAGGCCGCCAACCTTGAAGTTCTCGATCAGCACGTCGCTGCGGCCGGCCAGCTCGCGCACCAGTGCTTGACCTTCGGGTTGCGTAAAGTCGATTGTCACCGACCGCTTGTTTCGGTTCGTGCAGGTGAAATAGGCAGCGTCGGCAGTGTCGTTGCCGCTCGCGTCCTTGACATAAGGCGGACCCCAGCCCCGGGTATCGTCACCGGTTCCCGGACGCTCGACCTTGATCACCTCGGCGCCCATGTCGCCCAGCACCTGGGCCGCCCATGGCCCCGCCAGCACACGCGACAGGTCCAGGACACGGACATGCGACAATGCTCCTGTCACGGCGCGGCGGCCCGGGCTGCCAACGCGGCGTCGCGCAACCCGCTCAAGGTCGCACCCGGCATGATCGCCTCAGCATCCAGCAGGCAGTGGATGATGGCAGGGCGACCGGAACCAATCGCACGCTCGAGGGCTGGGGCGAACTGCTCCGTGCTCTCGACGCGCTCGCCGTGGCCGCCGAAGGCACGGGCATATGCAGCAAAGTCCGGGTTCCGCAGCTTCGTCGCCACGACCCGGCCGGGATAGGCCTTTTCCTGATGCATACGGATCGTCCCATACATGCCGTTGTCGATGACGATCACCAAAATTGGCAAGTCGTACTGGACGGCCGTCGCGAATTCCTGCCCGTTCATCAGGAAGCATCCGTCGCCAGCGAACGCGACCACAACCCGGTCCGGATGGATGCGCTTGGCCGCGACGGCGGCTGGCGTGCCGTATCCCATCGATCCTGATGTCGGCGCGAGCTGCGTGCCAAAGCGGGTGAAGCGGAAGAAGCGGTGCAGCCATATGGCATAGTTGCCGGCACCGTTGCACAGGATCGCGTCCTGTGGGAGGCGTTGCTGCAATTGAGCCACGAGCTGCGCCATCTGTAGCCGCCCAGGCGAGACAACCGGGGTCGGGTCGCTCCACGCCTCGTACTCGCGGCGTGCGGTCCGGGTCTGCACAGCCCACCGCGGCGCAGCGGCCGGCTGCAGCCCCGCAATGGCCGCAGCGAACTGCCGCGGCGAGGCGTGAATGGCCAGGTCCGGCTGATAGACGCGCCCAAGCTCGGCGCCATCGGGATGGACATGCACCAGCTTCTGCACGGGATCGGGGATGCGCAGCAGGGTGTATCCCTGGCTCGGCGCCTCGGATAGGCGTCCGCCGACCAGCAGCACCAGGTCGGCGGACGCGAACCGCTTCCGCAGCTTCGGGTTTGGCCCCAGGCCCAGGTCGCCGATGAAATTGCGGTGGTTGGCGGAGAACAGCATCTGCCGGCGGAACGAGACGGCGACTGGCAGGTCGAACCGTTCGGCAAAACCGGTGAACTGACCGACGGCCTCGGCCGTCCACCCGCTGCCGCCGAGCAGCGCGACCGGCCGCTCCGCCGACGCAAGCATGCCCGGCAGCCCCGCCACGCTGTCCGCAGCGACGGGCGGGTCGAGCGGGTGCCAGGGACGCGCATCCGCCACCGTTGCCAGCTCGGTCAGCACGTCCTCGGGCAGCGCTACGACGACCGGGCCAGGGCGGCCGGACGTCGCCATGTGGAAGGCGCGGAGAACGAGTTCTGGCACTCGGCGGGGATCGTCTATCTCCGTCACCCATTTGGCAAGGCTGCCGAAGCTGGCGCGGTAATCGAGTTCCTGGAAGGCGTCCCGGCCACGCATGCCGCGCTCCACCTGACCGACGAACAGGATCATCGGCGAGGAGTCCTGGTGGGCGATATGGACGCCGTGCGCTGCATTCGTCGCGCCGGGGCCGCGGGTGACGAAGCAGATGCCGGGCCGCCCGGTCAGCTTGCCGTGCGCCTCGGCCATCATCGCCGCGCCGCCCTCTTGGCGGCACGCAGTGACGGCGACGGCCGCGTCATGCAGCGCGTCAAGCACGGCGAGGTAGCTTTCGCCGGGCACACAGAACACGTGATCGACCCCATGCAGGATCAATTGGTCCATCAGGATCTGGCCACCGGTGCGGGGCCGGCCCGACGTAGGTTGAACGGCATCCATATCAGATAGGGTTGACGCTGGACGGTCCGGACTTGCTCACGCCGGCTGTGGCGAAGTGCTGAGACGGCACCTCGTAGATCATGATCCGCACGTTCTCCCGCGGCGCGCCCAAGGTGCGGTGGATGGCATCCGTCACCTCGCGGTACATGGCCTGCTTCTGTTCGCCGGATCGGCCTTCTATCATCGTGATCTGGATGATGGGCATGGCTGCGTCTCCTCGCTGGTTCGGGTCATCGCTGCCTGCAGAACCGTGCGGCGACGCCGAGGGATGGGGTCTGATAAGGTGCAGACCGGCGCGCTTCAGCCTTGCCCGACATTGCCCTGTCCAATCCTTGTCGAGGCCACGGCTGAGCCTGCGACCTTCGCCGGAATGGGCGGCTGATAGGCTGCGACCAGCAAGCCGAGGGGGCACCTAGATCTTGCGCCGCCAAGGGACGCGCGGTCATCCTCGCCGCACGGAAGGGGTGGTGCAGGCGTCAAGTCCATCGGCCAACCTCCCCCTCTTCTGACGCCCTTGCATTGGGCGGCCTTGTGGGCCGCAGACAGACACGCTGGGCAGTGAAACGCAAGTTTTATTTCGTCATATGAAACCAATCCTTCAAACTGTTGCTAAGAAGGTCGGTGCCCTGACGCTGCCGTGCTGACTCCAAATGCAAGACGCCGACCGTCTCCGCCGTCCTCACCCTCTCCACCGCCTCGAGGTGCGACGGCGGGGTGAATGAGGATACAAGCCCGGCAAACGCCGGGGCCCCTGAGATGGCATGCCTTGATGACGGATCGCAACGGCAGCCAGGACAGTAGAAGCGGCGGCAACGGGGACAATGGGCGGACCTGGCCCGCTGCCGCAAGCATCGAACTCCGTCGACGCTGCGACCTGACAAGGCTGCCGACATGCGTAAGGGAAGTTGCAGCCTGTGCAAATACTTCTTGCAATTTGCGGTGGCTTTCGGGACCCTGCAGCAGACTGCAGGGCAAACTTGCCATCAAGGTGAGGCGCAAGGGGGAGCGGGCATGGACGAGGTCGTGAGAAGGCCTGGCTGGGTTTCATCTGATGACGATGCACGGCGGGATCAGCTATACCGCCGGGTCGCTTGGCGCATCGTGCCGCTGCTCTTTGCCTGCTACCTCATTGCGATGATCGACCGGTCGAGCGTGGGCTATGCCAAGCTCCAGTTCCTGTCCGACCTCGGGTTCAGCGAAGCCGCCTACGGGCTGGGCGCCGGACTCTTCTTCATCGGCTACGTCGTGTTTGAGGTCCCCAGCAACATCTATCTGCACCGTGCCGGCGTGCGGCGCACGATCCTGCGCATCATGGTGCTGTGGGGCCTGGCGACCGTGCTTGCCTCCCTGGTTCGCACGCCCCTGCAGTTCTATGCGGCCCGCTTCCTGCTCGGCGCGGCAGAGGGCGGCTTTTTCCCCGGCGTCCTGCTCTACATGACCTACTGGTTTCCCGGGGACAAGCGTGCGCGCATCTATGCCATGTTCATGCTTGCGAATCCGCTTTCCGGCCTGGTGGGCGGATTGGTCGCTGGCTGGATCATGGGCAGCCTTGGGGGCACACTCGGTTTGCAGGGCTGGCAGATGCTGTTCATCGGCGTCGGAACCCCTGCCATCCTGCTGGGCGTCGTGTGCTACTTCTGCCTATCGGACACCCCGGCCGACGCGGCCTGGCTCAGCCCGGAGGATCGGCGCTACTTGCTCGACGACGTGGCCAGGTCCCGGCCAGCAGAAACCCACCCGGCGGGCGGCGCGCTGCGGCACGTCCTGGCCTACCCGCGCGTTTACATGACGGCGGCGGCATACTTCACCCTCGTATCCACGGTGACCGTCTTGTCTCTTTGGGGACCGTCGATCATCAGGTCACTTGGGATCAGCGATGTAGGGGCGGTCGGTTACGTGTCGGCGCTACCCTACGCCGTGGGCTTCGCGGGCATGTACCTGATGGGCTACAGCTCGGACCGGATGCTTGAGCGGCGCTGGCATTACATCGTGTGCGCCCTTTCGGCTGGCGCCGGCGCTCTCCTGCTGTCCAGCGTGCATGGTGAGCTTGTGTTGTCGGTGCTGTTCCTGTCGATG
The DNA here is from genome assembly GCA_964236715.1 of uncultured Acetobacteraceae bacterium. Taxonomy (GTDB): domain Bacteria; phylum Pseudomonadota; class Alphaproteobacteria; order Acetobacterales; family Acetobacteraceae; genus CAHJXG01. Next base: position 46,806 of record CAXSGE010000009.1, read on the forward strand.
ATCGCATTTGGCGTGTATGGCGGCTATGCCGTGTTCTTCACCATCCCTGCCGCCTATCTCGAGGCGAAGCTGGCGCCGACCGGGCTTGCGGTCATCACGGCACTTGGCAGCCTCGGCGGTTTCGTCACCCCCACGTTGATCGGCTGGATCAGGTCGGAAACGGGGAGCTTGAACGCCGGGCTGGCGATGGCCGGCCTTGTCAGCGTTGCCGGGGCGGTGATTGTCTGCTTCGGCATCCCCAAGGGATCGCTGCACGAACGCCGCACAAGCTTGTCGAAGGCGCTGCCCGCCTCCACCGTGGCTCCGTGAGGCGGCGATGGATCTCGGCCTGAACGGCAAGGCGGCACTGGTGTGCGGGGCAAGCAAGGGCCTCGGTCTGGCGTGCGCACAGGCACTGGTAGCAGAAGGGGTGGACGTCGTCATTGCCGCCCGGGGTCAGGAGGCGGTCGATGTGGCCGCCCTTGGCTTGTCCAGGCTGGGCCGCGGGGCGGCAGTGGGTGTCGCCGCAGACATCACGACGTCCTCAGGACGAAGCCTCGCCCTGGATGCGTCGTCGCGGTTGCCGGGCGGGGCAGCGGGACGCTTCGACATCGTGGTCACCAACGCAGGTGGGCCGCCGTCAGGCAACTTCCGGTCCTGGGACACCGAGGTCTGGATGCGTGCCTTGAACGCCAACATGCTAAGCGCCATCGAGCTGATCCGGCTGACCGTCGACGGAATGATCGAGCGAGGCTGGGGCCGGATCGTCAACATCACCAGCAGCACGGTCAAGGCGCCGAGTAGCTACTTGGGCTTGTCGAACGGCGCCCGAAGCGGTCTGACCGGGTTCGTGGCCGGCGTCGCGCGCGAGGTGGCCCCGCATGGTGTGACCATCAACAACCTGTTGCCCGGCACGTTCGACACCGACCGGCTGGCCCGCAACTTCGGCGCGGTCGCTGCGGAAAACGGGACCACGATGGACGAAGTCCGCGAAGCCCGGCGGCTGGGCAATGCGAGCCGGCGGTTCGGCACGCCGGAGGAATTCGGCGCTACCTGCGCGTTCATATGCAGCGTGCAGTCCGGGTACCTTAACGCGCAGAATATCCTACTGGACGGCGGAACCTACCCTGGAACGCTCTGATGCAGCTCTGCAACCCGCCATAGGCGGATGATCGTGGCAGGCAGGCTGTTCCGTGCCGTGATATTGAGCATCCTTGCAGAAGACGGGTCCGTGACGTGATGGAAGGTCCGCGCACCGGAAAAGCCAGCAAGGGAAGCCGGCCCCCACCAACCGAGGCTGCAAGCAGCAACGGGAACAGTGCGGAGCGCGACGGGGCGGTGGGCACCCTGGCGCGCGGTTTGCGCCTGCTCGATGCGTTGGCGACTGCCCCGCAGCCGCTCGGCCTTGCCGACGTCGCCGGGTTGGTAGGGCTGGAGCAGAGCACGGCGCTGCGGCTGCTGCGCGCGCTGGAGGAGAACCGCTACGTCCTTCGGGACGACAAGACCAGGAAATACAAGCTGTCGCCCAAGGCGCTGCGTCCGCTGCCGCTGCTGCATCCGTTGGAGCAGTTACGCCGAGAGATTGCTGCACCATTGCGAGATCTGGCCTTGCGCGTGAACAAGACCGTACTCCTTGCGCTCTACGTCGGAAGCGAGAGGATGGTGGTCGACCTTGCCCAAGGAATTAACACGATCAACGCCTACTACGACACCTGGCTGACAGGTCCCTTGCACGCCACTGCCGCGGGCAAGGCTTACCTTATGGGCCTGGACAGCGAGCGGCGGCGTGCAACGCTCGGCCCTGAGCCGCTCGCCCGCTTCACACCGGCAACGCTGACCATGAATGCCGAGCTCGATGCAAACTTGGACGCAGCCGGGCAGCGAGGCTTCGTGATTGCACAAGGGGAAAGCCGCCAAGGAATCGGTGCCTTGGCAGTAAACGTGTACACCTGGCAGAGGGTGCCCGTGGGCTGCTTGGTCGCGACCGGCCATGCCGGCGATTTCAGTGGCCCGGGGCTGGCCGACTTCGGCGCGGCCATGCGCCTAGCTGCGGACCTGATCCTACTGCAGGCGCCGTCTCTTGTTGCCGCCGCGCAGTTCTGCGGGCTCTGATAAGGTAGTGATCCTCCGTCGTTTTCGTGGCTCTCCCGCACTTTCGATACTGTTGAGGAAATAGCCCCCTGATGAGCAGGCTGGAGGGCTAAGCGGCTTTCGGAACGAGCATGACGTCGTATCCCAGGTTGCTCAGGCGCTGGACCAGCTTGGTGGTCGAGCGCTTGCGGGCGACTTGGTCGAGGTAGCCCTCACCAAGGTCGCGGAAGGCCTCACCCGTGCTCAGCATGTGGAACGCGGCGATGAGCAGCTTGTGGGCGATGGCCATGATCGCCCGCACCGGCCCACGACGGGCTCGCAGGCGATTGTACTTGTTCCGGAAATAGCTCCCCTTGGTGTGCACCGCGGCCGAGGCGGCGGCAAACAGCGCCGACTTGAGGAACACGTTGCCTCGGCGTGTCCCAGCGCCCTTCGGCTTGCCTGCGCTCTCGTAGTTGCCTGGGGCGACCCCGGCCCAGGCGGCTAGCCGACGCGCGCTGGCGAACACGTCCATGTCGGTGCCGATCTCGGCGATGATCGAGGCCGCCGTCACCCAGTCCACGCCGGGGATCTGCGTCAGCAATCGGTGCTGCGTGTAAATCAGCGGTGGGTCTCGACGCTGATCAGCGTCGTTACACACTGGATTGTCACATTTGCCCTGGGTCCGGTATCTGCGTTGGCTTACAACGTAAGGTGCATGCGGTGCCGGGTTCATAGCCTGGCACGCCCCCGGCAAACGCCTTCCCCTTTGCTCGCCGAAGCCGGGCTATCGGGCCGGCGCGGAAGCAGGGATCAACCGGTTGCTCCCACCACCCGGCGGTTCCGCCCGCCTCTCCCGAACTAGGCTTTGACGTGGGGGTTGAGCAGATCCTCCAATCCTATGCGCCGATACATTTCGGCGCGGACCCGGTCGGCCATCATGTTGACGACCTCCGCGCCATCAGATGAGGGGTCGATGGTCACGCGGAACGGCCGCTTGCCGAATGGCGTATCGACCACCTGCACGATGGCGCGGGCGACCTCGGCCACGTCGGCGCCCGCCGGCTCTAGCGAGGCCAATCCCTTGAGGGACAGGTCGGGCACGTCCTTGTAGGGGCCATCGGCGTATTCGGCCGCACGCGCCTCGTCGTCGGGCCGGCCGCCGTGGCTGAAGTGGTTGGTCCCTGTGGTGAACGCGCCCGGCACCACGATGGTGGTCTCGATGCCCCAGCGCGTCAGCTCGCTGGCGTAGCTCACCGCCAGCGAGTCCATGCCCGCCTTGGCGGCGAAATATGGTGCAAGATAAGGAGGCGTGCCACCTCGCGTGCTGCTTGAGGACACCCAGACCAGCAAACCTTGTCCTGCCTTCCGCATGTGCGGCAGGGCCGCCCGGTTCAGGCGCTGGGTGCCGAGTACGTTGATGTCGTAAAGCTCGGCGAACTGCTCGGGCGTGAAGGCCTCGGCCGGGCCAAACATCATATGGCCGGCATTGTGGATCACCACATCCAAACGGCCAGCCTTCTCCATGATGGCAGCGACGGCGGCATCGGCCGAAGCCTGGTTCTGCACGTCCAGCTCGACGGTGCGGAGATCGACCCCGTGCTTGGCCGAGTAGGCGCGGGCCGCTTCCACCTTGCCGGCGTTGGAGCCTGCGATGTCGCGCATCGAGGCATAGACCGTATGGCCTGCGTCGGCCAAGGCATGGGCAGTCAGCTCCCCGAACCCGCTGGAGGCGCCGGTGATGACGATGACCTGCTTCATGGCTTTGCCCTCCGAAGGTGCTGGTGCGGCCATGCGATCAAACGATCCCGCCATTGGCGCGCAGGACCTGGCCGTTGATCCAGCCGCCGTCCGCGCCGGCGAAGAACGCGATCGAGGCCGCGATGTCCACGGGCTGGCCCAGGCGCTCCAGCGGGGACAGCTTGGCCATCTGGTCCACGGCCGCCTGCGGCTTGCCCTTGAGGAACAGGTCGGTCGCGGTCGGCCCGGGTGCCACGACGTTGACGGTGATGTCCCGGCCGCGAAGTTCCTTGGCGAGGATGTGCGTCAGGGCCTCGACCCCGGCCTTCGTCGCGGCGTAGGCGGCGTAGGTCGGCTGATACAGGCCGACGACGCTTGATGAGAAGTTGATGATCCGCCCGCCGTTGCGCAGCCGCTTGGCCGCCTCGCGCAGGGTGTTGAACGTGCCCTTCAGGTTGACCGCGATCTGACGGTCGAAAGCGTCCTCGCTCATCTCGGCGATGGTCGAGAGGGTCATGATCCCGGCGTTGTTGACCAGGATGTCCACGCCGCCCCACTCCTGCTCCGCCGCGTCGAACATCCGGCCCACGGCCGCCACGTCGCTGACGTCGGCCTTCAACGCAATGGCGCGGCCGCCGGCCGCCTTGATGCGCCCGACAAGCGCCTCCGCCGGTGCTGACGTTTCCGAGTAGTTCACCACGACGCAGTGCCCGTCGTGCGCCAGGCGTTCGGCTACGGCGGCGCCGATGCCGCGTGAGGCGCCGGTGACGATTGCCACCTTGCCGGTCTGGTCTGTGCTGGTCTGTTCGGTCATGCTGCTCTCACAATTTCTGAGTGCGGGTTATCTGCGCCGGCAAAGACAAAAACTAGGTTCGGAAACTACCTATGGTGTCAACCATATTGCTCTGAAGTTGCACAATATTGCTCTCAAAGACTACGGCTTGACCTCACGCCGGCGGTATGCAGTTGGAGAGACGCCAACCGACCTACGAAACAGGCCGGCAAAGTGTGTGGGGCTGTCGTAGCCGCACCGAAGCGCAATCTGTGCCACCGTCTCGTGGCCTTCACTGAGAAGACCACGCGCCAGTTCGATCCGCAGCCGCGTCAAGCGGCGAAACGGCGTCTCGCCGTATGCCTTCTTGTACATTCGTACAAGATGGAAACGGCTGAACCCTGCTTCACGTGCGAGATCCTCTAAAGACAACGGTACGCCCAGGTTCTCGCGCATGAAGGTTTCCACACGGCGCAGCCGACTCTCATCACGGCGATACACGTTGGATGGGGCAAATCCTGTATGTTTACGCAACAAATGAACAGCCAGGAACGCCACCGCAGTCTCAGCATACATCTCGGGAGCGCCTGCCGAGGCAGCCACTTGCAACGCCAACATAACCTGCTGGAGCACCGCATCCTCGCTTGCGAGGGCATTGGGCATCTCGAGTCTTTGCGGATCGCGGCCCCACAATGCTTCTGCGGCAGCGCGGATGGTCTGACCGGGCAAGTGAAGCTGTAGGATCGACGTCGGAAAGCCGTCACGCCACCGCAGGACAGCGCTCTCGCCAGCAGCGCTCATTCCCAGGCTTCCCGCCAAGTATTGAGCTTCGCGCCACCGTCCAGCCTGCCAAGCCTCGATCCGGTAGCCGCCGGACGTTACAAGAACAATCAGTTGATCTGGGGTCTGAGCCGTCGTGAACGCCTCGACCGTGCCGGGTTCATCGTAGGCGCGCAGCAGGAGCGCGCGCCACCCCATGCGCCAGCTACAATGCCTCATAATGCCTGGAAGGGTTCGATGCGCGTCAACACTCGGCGTCAAGGTTGCCAATCAATGGTCTCCTGTTCGGTCATACCTGCTGCACTTGGCAATCACAGCAATCGTTCTGGTCTCTACATAGGGTAGGTTCGGGATACGTGTAAAAAGTGGTCACAAGGTTTGGGCCTGTGCGGCTCGGGCGCGTTTGGTGATCTCGCCGACGATGCCGCGGCTGGCCCGGCCGGCAATTCTTTGCTGGATCGCGCGGATGCTGAGGTCGGTGGAGGTGGCGAGCGCCTCGATCTCGCTGACGACGCGCTGTGGCGTGCTAGGCCGCCCTAGGTGCCGTCCGCGCGCCTCAGCCGCCTGCATGCCGGCGGTCACGCGCTCGCTGATGAGCGACGACTCAAGCTCGGCCATGGCGCCGATGATGGTGAACATGGCCCTGCTCATCGGGCTGTCGGTGTCCACTTGGTCCTGGACGCTGACGAAGCGCACGCCGAGGTGGTCGAACTCCTCCAGCGCCACCAGCAGGTGGCGCGTGCTGCGGGCGAAGCGGTCGAACTTCCACACGAGTACGCAGTCGATCTCCTGGTTGCGGGCCGCCGCCATCAGCGCATTGAGCCGGGGCCGGCCCTCCCGGCGGCCTGACACGGCCACGTCGCAGTAGTCCTGGACGACGTCTAGGCCTGCGCGCCCGGCGTAGGCGCGCAGGCCGTCATATTGCAGGTCCGGCTTCTGCTCGGCGGTCGAGACGCGCAGGTAGAGTGCGGTGCGGTTGCCCTGGCGCGGCTTGGGCGCCGCGCGCCTGCGTCCAGCAAGGTTCACCTTGTCGGACTTGCGAGCGGTCCCGCTATCCTCCTGAAAAGGCATTGTTCTTTGGATGCCGCTGGCTGAACTTTTTCCGGACACCGAGGTTGGCCACTAACACGAAGGTCGGGGTGCAAAGTCACCAGAGAGCCGGCGGTCACACGCTAAGTGTCTGATCCAAAGACGCCTTCTGTCCGGCCAACCCCTTGTGACCACTTTCTACACTTCTCCCGATCCTACCCCAGGCAGCACCACTCGGTATGGAAGCTCCCGGCCGGGACGCCCTGGGCCACGAGCTTGGCCAGCGTCTCGTCGGGGCCGACGGTGTAGCGCCAGGTGCTGGAGATCACGAGCTTGGCCCCGGTATCGGCCACCAGCAGGTTCAGCAGCCGCACTGCGCGGGGATCGAAGGTCGAGGCCAGCGCCGCCGCCTCGGGATCCCGGCGCGCCAGCTCGCGGGCCGCGGCGTTGACCGGCATGTCCCAGGCCCGGCCGGTCAGCAGCACGCCGTCGATGTAGAGGAAGATCACGGGGTCCGGCATGCCTCACCTTATATGGTGGACATGGGCCGGGCGAAGCCCGTCAGGCGGGCGGGTGGAGGCGTCCCCGCTTCACGGCGACGTTCCGCAGCCGCTTGGCGATGTTCTTGCGCTGGTTGGCCGCAAAGCCCGTGAAGTCAGCGTAGGCATGGGCGGGGTTTGCGGCCAGCTTCGCGTCCGCCGGAAGCGGGTCAGGATGGCATGGCAGGCTTTCGGCTCCGAACTCGCCCACCGTCAGGCCATACACGGCTGCGGACTCGAACCCGTTGCCCGTGAAGAGGGCATGCGCGGCCGCTGCGGTCGTGATGGATTGACGGTCGACGGAGAGCTTCCCTTCGTCCTTCGGTGTCGGGGCGAACTGCGGACTGCCGGGGTGGCTCTTGTCGTAGAAGTTGGGGTGGATCTGCCGGAAAAGGAGCTCGTCGTCATCGTCGATGGGCGGCGTCGTCATCTAGCGTCACCTGTCAGGCTATCCAGGAACTTCAAGGCATCCTCGTCGATGGTGGTGAACTCCTTGGTATCGAGGTCACCCGGGCCTTCGACCTGGACCCCGTAGATCTCCAGTCCGCCGATCGGCGTCACCTCGGCCGAGTAGTCCCATCCCGAGTGGACGAACTCGAACAGCACACCTCCGACATCGGTCGGATAGATATGGTAGGCCCCGGCCAGCAACGGACGCGCGGACAGCAGCTTCACCGCCGCCGATACGGCTTCGGGAGCCACTGCCTTGCCATCCCCGTCATGCCAGCCGTCCCGGAGCTTGGCCATGAACGAGATCCGGGTCCGGCAGCGTTCCAGGTTCGCCACCATGGCGGCGTCGATCAGATCCACGTCGAACACGTCGACCACGCGCTTGAACACGTCCTTGTTGTCCAACTCGATCGTCAGGCGGAACTGGACGTCGCCGTCCATGCTCCCGTCAAACTCTTCCTTGACCCGCTCCGGCGGCACGGGGATCCGGATCGTGCCGTGCTGCTCCGTGTCGACCACGATCAGGCCGAAGATGCCGTCGGCGTCCTTCTCCGAACCCAGCAGCTTGCCAATGTTCTCGAACCGGGTCTCGTAGCTGTCCCGGCCGCGCGTGATCAGGCGCTTACGACGGTCCGAGTTGAGGTAGACGACGGCCCCGTCCTTGCCCTGGCTTCCAAGGAACTCGATCTTCTCGTCCTCGAGGAGGCCGGACCCGAATCGGTTCAGGGCGCGGATGCTTTCCGGCGGCAGACCGGACGACGGCGTATTGTCGTTCGCCCCGTCGACCAGGCCGATGACCTTTGCGTAGGCGTTCTCGACCAGCGTCTCCAGCTCGTCCTTGAAATCCGGCAGGAGCAGCTGTGCCGTCTCCCTGTCCCATTCCAGCACGGGCACCGCGCTGCCTTCCTCTATCCTGGAGAGGTCGAAGGCGATGCTCTTCTCGAAGCCTTTCGGCAGCCGGACGCGCTTCTCGTGCGTGGCGCGCCATTCCGCCTTCACGAACGAGACCAGAAGGTCTCGGAACGCGGACAGGTCCGGCAGCACGTCGAGGGGCAGCCGGTGCTTCTCGAACCGGGCCCCGACGTAGCGCAGCATGAAGCTTCTAGTGTCGTCGGCCATTTGAACCCAACTTGGCGCGGCATCCTAGCATAGTCCAGTCCGGCCATCGCAGGCGCCGGGCCTGCCGCTGGTTCACGCGAAGTCTTCCCCGGCATGGTCGGTGAACGCCTGGGCGTCGCGGACGTAACCCGCCAGCACGTCTAGGGATTTGTGCCGGGAGACCTCCTTCATCTTGAAGATGCTGGCCCCTGCCCTGGCCGCCGAGGTCAGGAACCCTGCCCGGAGCGAGTGACCGGCGTACTCGGCGCGGTCGTATCCCGCCGCGGCGGCGCGCGCCTGGACGATCCGGGCTACCGCCTGGTCGGCCATCGGTTCCGGCCGCGCCCGCGTCCCGCATCTGGTTAGGCGGCGAAAAACGAAGCCCTCTGTGATCCCGGCTGCTTCCAGCCACGCCTCGAGCAGCTCGATGGGCCGGATCCTGCGCCCCGCCGGGACCGGGATCGTCTCGCCCTTGCCTTCCTGGTCGCCCTTCGACCGGTGGACGCAGACCAGCATGGCTTCGGGGCGGCGCTCCAGGTCCTCGACCCGCATGGCGACCAGCTCGCTGCGGCGCATGGCGCTCAACATCCCGAACGCGATGACGGCGCGGTCGCGGACCTCCCTCAGGCCGTCCCCGGCGATGGCGCGCAGGATGTCGCGGGTGATGTCGGCGTCGGCCGCGGTTTTCTTCACCGGGGCCTGGTGCGAGGCCCGGCGGATGCCCGCCATGACGGACAGGATCGCCAGCCCCTGTTCGGACTTCTGCGGCGGCTGGTAGCCCGCGTTCCTGTGCATCCACCCGATGGCGGCCAGCTTGCGCCCGATGGTCAGCGGCGAAAGGCCGCGATCCTTCTCGGCTGCCAGGTAGACCGCGACTACGGCGGCGGCGACCGGGAGCGTCGGCACGTCCCGGTCGCGGCACCATGCTGTGAAATGCTTCCAGTCACTTTCATAGACCCGGCGGGTGGAGGCAGCCCGGCTGGCACGCGCGTGATCCTTAGCGCGCTCGACCTCGACGGGCGGCAGCGCCGGGAGCCGTTCCCGGCCCTCCACCACGACGATCGCGCTGCCGTTGTCCTTGATCGCGTCTTCCAAGCCGCCTTCGCAGCGCCGTTCCGCTATGCACGAGAATCCGCTTTTACGTGATTATGTTGACAGCGCAAGCGGAATGGTGGCCGGAGTCGCTGGCCGGGCGGGGCAGGGGCCTACACGTGGATCGGGCATCTTTGGTCCGGCTCGGAAACCTGTGCTACCGCCGTGGAAACCCCAACATGAACGGGTCGCATGAGCCGCCAACTAATCGACGCCTACTTCAACGAGATCGACCGGCTGAAGAAGTTCTCCGGCACCACGACCGAGGGCGTGATCAGCGAGGCGTTCAAGGACCTGCTGAAGGCGTGGTCGAAGGGCAAGAACCTCCAGTTCATCGCCCAATACCAGTTTCTCTCGAACCAGAAGACCCAGATCCGGCCGGACGGGACGATCCTCCACGACCTCCGTGTGCCGCTGGGCTACTGGGAAGCGAAGGACGAGGACGACGACCTGGACGTCGAGATCGATAAGAAGCTCCGCAAGGGATACCCCCAGGACAACATCATCTTCGAGGACTCGCGCGAGGCCGTCCTGATACAGGACCGAGTGAGGGTGCTCCGCTGCAAGGTTACCGACGGCCAGGAGCTGTTGAGGCTTCTCACCCTGTTCTTCGGCTACGAGAGAAAGGAGATCGCCGACTTCCGCAAGGCCGTCAAACAGTTCCAGCACGACATGCCGGAGGTGCTGAAGGCCCTCCGCGACAAGATCGCCGACGCATACAAGACGAATGCCAAGTTCAAGCGGAGGGCGGTGGTCTTCCTGAAGCACGCCCAGCGGACGATCAACCCGAGCGTGACCGACTCCGATATCCGGGAAATGCTGATCCAGCACATCCTGACCGAGGACATCTTCTCGCACGTCTTCAACGAGAGCGACTTCCACAAGAAAAACAACATCGCCAGCCAGCTATACGCGCTGGAAGACGAGTTCTTCACCGGGTCCGTCAAGAGGGATACGCTCCGGGGGCTGGAACCATACTACGCCACGATCAGGTCCACGGCCGCGCTGATCACCTCCCACACCGAGAAGCAGCAGTTCCTCCGGGTGATCTACGAGAACTTCTACAAGATCTACGACAAGAAGAAGGCCGACCGCCTGGGCGTCGTCTACACCCCGAGCGACATCGTCCGCTTCATCGTCGACGGCGCCGACCACCTGACACAGAAGCATTTCGGCAAGGGGCTGATCGACCAGGGCGTGGAGATCCTGGACCCGGCTGCCGGGACAGGTACCTTCGTCTGCGAGCTGCTCGAACGCTTCCGCGGGCAGCCCGCGAAGATGGCGTGGAAATACGAGAACGAGATCCATGCGAACGAGGTGGCGATCCTCCCCTACTACGTGGCCAACTTGAACATCGAGGCCACCTACAGCCAGATCACCAAGACCTACGCCGAGTTCCCGAGCCTGTGCTTCGTCGACACGCTGGACAACGTCCAGGGCCTCGGCATCCGGCGCGGGCACCAGCACGACCTGCTGGCTGCGCTGTCGGACAAGAACGTGGAACGGGTGAAGCGGCAGAACCGGGCCAAGATCTCGGTGGTGCTCGGCAACCCGCCCTATAACGCCAATCAGCAGAACGAGAACGACAACAACAAGAACCGGAAATACTCGCACATCGACCTGCTGATCAAGGACACCTACATCAAGCAGTCGTCAGCCCAGAAGACCAAGCTTTACGACATGTACACCCGCTTCTTCCGGTGGGCGACCGACCGGCTCGGCGACGAGGGGGTGATCGCGTTCATCTCGAACAACAGCTTCGTCAAGAAGGCCAACTACGACGGTTTCCGCAAAATCACGGCCGAGCAGTTCTGCGACGTCTACATCATCGACTTCAAGGGGGACGCCCGGACCAGCGGCGAGCCGAGAAAGAAGGAGGGCGACAACATCTTTGAGAATGCGATCAAGGTCGGGATCGCCATCAGCTTCCTCGTGCGCAGAACGTCGTCGAAGGGCTGCGCCATACACTACGCCGCCGTGAACGACCACGCCAAGCTTGAAGAGAAGCGGGCGTTCATCGCGGGCAAGACGTTGGGCGACATCGCTTTCGAGACGATCAAGCCGGACGACAAGCACAACTGGGTTGGCTTGACCGAGAACGACTGGAACGCGTTCCCACCCATCGCCTCGAAGGCAACGAAGAAGTCGAAAACGCCCGCGCAGATCCGGGCTATCTTCAAGGATTATGCGCTCGGGATCTCGACCAACCGGGACGACTGGCTTTACGGCTTCGACAAGGACGAGGTCGAGAAGAAGGCCATCGCCCTGATCAGGGCTTATGGGGCAGTCCCGGCGGGGTCGAAGACCTACCCGGGCAGCCTCAAGTGGTCAGAGACGCTCAAGCGGCACCTGAAGGCCGGGAAGCGCGAGAAGTTTAACCCGAACGCGCTGCGCAAGGCCAACTACCGGCCGTTCGTCCCGCGCTGGCTCTACCAGTCGGACCTGTTCATCGATCGCACCGGCGGCCTGGACACCTTCTTCCCGCTCGGGAAGGACAACAAGGCGATCTGCTTCAGCGACGTGGGATCTCGGACCGGCTCCTGCATCCTCGCCATCGACCAGCCCGCTGACCTCCACTTCGGCGCCGCCATCGACGGATACCAGCAGGTTCCGCTCTACCTTTACTCATCTCACGGGGAGCGCGTCGACAACGTCACGGACTGGGCGCTGCGTCTGTTCGAGAAGACCTATGGGACGACCGGCCTGCTATCCCCGAGCCGGGCGGACGCCGCGGACCCCGCACCCGACGACAGCAAACCGAAGAAGGGAGGGCGGCCAGCGGCAGGATCCCGCAAGCTCACCAAGGAAAGCATCTTCAACTACGTCTACGCGGTACTCTACGATCCTTCCTACCGTCAACGCTATGCCCTGAACCTCCGCAGGGAGTTTCCCCGGATCCCGTTCTATGAGAACTTCTGGACCTGGTCGGACTGGGGCCATGACCTGATGGCCCTGCATCTCGGGTTCGAGAACGTGACGCCGTGGCCGCTCAAGCGGACCGACAAGGCCCCGAAGGAGGGGGTCGCCCCGCAGCGTCCGAAGGTGCTGCTGAAGGCGAGCAAGGACAAGAAGTCCGTCCTGCTGGATAGCGTCACAACGCTGTCGGACATCCCGGGGGAGGCATGGACCTACCATCTGGGGAACCGCTCCGCGCTGGCCTGGGTGCTGGAGCAGCACAAGGAGAAGAAGCCGAAGGACCCAGTGATCGCCGCCTCGTTCAACAGCTATCGCGTGGCCGACATCAAGGAGGACCTCGTCGCCCTGATCGGCAAGGTCTGCCAGGTGAGCGTCGAGACGGTGAAGATCACGGAGGCGATGCGGGCGAAAGGCAACGCCATCGGCGGCGCGAGCGGAAAGCCCCCCGTGCCGTGACGCCGCCCGGACTGGCGCCCTCCAATGGTCCTGTTATGTTCTCATCATGGCGAACCCACCATTCGACCGCGCCGTGGCCCTGGCATGCACGCTGACTAGCGTCCGTGGTCGGTGGCTCTACGTCCGGTGCCTCTGCGGGCACTCTTCGCCGCATCCGCTGCGCCTGACGCTGGAGGATCGGCCCGAGCTTGCCAGCCGCACGGTGGCCGACGCCCTGGTCCGGTTGCGGTGCGGCGGCTGCGGCAAGCGGGACATCACGGTCCATCTGTGCGAGGACGCCCACGGCCCCGGACCGATCACCGGGTCCCTGGAGCCTGGCTGGGCGCTGCTGCTGCACGGGGGGGAATGCACCGAGGGGAAGGCGGGTTCGACCGCAGGGTGATCGAAGGTCGGGACTTACTGTTTGGCCGGTCGGACACGCGGCGGCTTGCCCGACCTCGCTCGGTTCGCTTTCGTCTGATCCCGCTTGACACGTGCTGCCTCCATTCGATCCACCTCGTTGGTCTTGTCAATCAATATCTTTTCGAAACCATCCAGCATCTGGTCGAACAGGTTCTGGCAGTAGTTCCAGCGGCTGGTCGGCGTTCTGCTTCCACCCTCATACAGAGGTAAGCCGGGCCATCGATTGGCAAGCAGGGTCAAGGATGACCTGGCATTCTTGGTATAGTAGTTGAACGTCCACTCATTCGAATTCATGTCGGTGGCAAACGAGATAGCGTTGCTTTCAATGACCTTCTCGAGGAAGTCTACCCCGTGCGCGAATATCGTTTCGCGCTTACCCTTCTTGTCGGCAAGGAATGCGGCCCTCCACAGGGAGAAGGCGATCCCTATGAGGTCCTGGGTGGCTTTCGACAGGTCTTGGGTTATCCAGAAATGCTCGTAGGTTCGTAGCAGGGTCAGAAGCCTGAGGCATGACCTCTGATTACGCGCCCGGCTCTCCACCGCCCACGCAAGGTGATCGAGGCTCAACTCTGCTTTGGCCATCGGCCCCGCTTCCCATTTGAGGGTAGGACTCAACCACAGCGGAGCGTTTTGAGGTAGACCGTCTCGGTCGAGGCATACCCGAGGGCGGGGAACAGCGGCTTCGCCCCGGCATAGCAATGCCGGAACCCGTGGCTGACGATTCTGACGCCGCGGGCGGCCAGCAGCGACACGCCGTGTCGACCGCCAGGGTGTCGCACCCGGCGATGGTGACCGTCCGGTGGTGGGGATGCGGCCCGACCACATAGAGGCAGCCCCCGACGAGCCGCCCGCCATCCAGGGCGGTCATGAACAGGGTGCCGCCCAGCTTCTCGAGGCCGAGATACATGTCCGAGCCGAAATCGATCTGCGGGACGCCCTCGCTAGCTTCGGTGGAGGCGTAGTAGCGGACCACGATGCCGTTGAACGCCTTCACATGGTCGACCAGGTGCGCCTCGCCGATCCAGAGGGTCATAGGTCCTCCTCCGTCCGTTCCCGGGAATGCCGGGGGACCGCCGGGTGCCGGCAGTCGATCTCGCCACATTCCCCGCAGGCCCAGCACACCCGGTCGCCATCGATCTTGGTAGCGACCCAGGAGTTTGCCCCGCACTCCTGGCAGGCGACCGCGAGGCGGGTGACGGCCATGGTGGCCGCGTCGGCGTTCATGGTGTGAACGGGTCCACGTACAGGGCGACCGGGACCTGCCACCCGACTACCCGAAAGACGATCGGGTGGCCCGCGTTCAGCAACTCGAGATCTTCGGCCGAGGGCAGCCAGGCGCTCTCGCAGTGGGCAACGCTCCCGTCCGCGTGGGTGGTCGCCCTGATCGGAAGTGCGCCGCACTCGCCGCCGCGTGCCGGGTTCCAGTCGGCCGGCGCGCCGGGCGCGGCGTTCCAGCCCTTGATCGTTCCCCAATCCATGGTCGTTCCCCGAGATGCGGAAGCTGATCATCGGCGGGCGCCTGGCAAGGGACGCCGGGAACGACCTTGGCTTGCGGGCCAAGGGCTTTGCAGACACCGTTCAAGGATGCCCGACGCGATCCTGTGCATCTGGTTCGAAGCCCGGATCTCCTCCTCCTACTTCTACGACGCGGCCAAGGCGAAGTTGTCGGCGCGATGCCGCGCTTCGGGCGTCGTGTGGAACGCCGAGGACTCCGGCCCGAGGTTCGAGGGAGCGAGCGTTCAGGTGACCTTCCTGAACGGGGTAGCGCCGCAGCCACCCGCCTGGCGCGGGCCTATGCGCGCTGGGCGGCGCTCGGCCTGCCCGGCACGGGCGCCCTCCGCTTGGAGGTTCACCGTGCAGGCGCGGCCCCATCCGGCACCGACCGGCTGTGGATCGAGCCACGAGGCGCAACCGCGCTGGCCTGACGGCTCAGGCCTGGTATCGGGAACTGGCATTCCCGGACGCAACGCGAGTAGATGGGCAGGCGGAGGCGAGGAGAGCTATGGTGTCGCGCGCTCGGGATCGCGAGACTGCCGGCGCCGGCGTCAGGAAAGATGCCGAGGATCACGAGACGGGCGCCCCGACCTACAAGCGAAGATAACCCTGGATCGCGATACAGGGTATTTTGCGTGGTGCCCCGTCCACGGCTTCACCTCCAGCCGCTGTCACTCCTCAACCAGCTTGCAGTAGCGCAGCACGCGCGCCACGGACGGCCGCGACCAGCGGTTGCCGCCACGGGGCGCCGGCAGCCGTGCTGACTGCAGCGCCTGGGCGTAGTCGCCCAGCGACAGCGCGCCGGCAGAGCGCGCCGCCTGGATCGCGGTGCCATAGGCCGCGACGGCGCGGGCCTGAGCCGAGGCGACCCGCGCCTTGCCGCCAGGCGTGGACGGCTGCGGCGCCGCGGCGAGCGTGCCGGTCGCGGGCAGCCGCGGGTTGCCCAGCCTGGTGCCGCGCACCTTGGCTGCGGCCAGCGCCGCGCGGGTCCGCTGCGAGATCATCTCGCGCTCGTGCTCGGCGACGGCGGCCAGCACATGCACCGTCAGCCGGTTCACGCTGGGCATGTCGGCGGCGACGAAGTCCACGCCCCCTTCCATCAGGTTGGAGATGAACGCCACGCTGCGCGCCAGCCGGTCGAGCTTGGCGATCAGCAGGATCGCACGCTTCGTGCGGCAGGTGGCCAGCGCCGCCGCCAGACCGATGCGGTCGGCCTTGCGCCCGCTCTCCACGTCCTGGAACTCGGCGATGACCTCGGCGCCCACGGACTTTGCGTGCAGCTCGACCGCGGCGCGCTGGGCGTCCAGCCCGAGGCCGGACTGTCCCTGCTTATCGGTGCTGACGCGGTAGTAGGCGACGAACGCGCGTGCGGTCGCTGGTGGTGCCGCTGCAATAGGACCAAACTCCCAGCCTGGATTGCAATCTCAACCCTACCCCGTCCCTGCCGTCCGGTCCAGACGCTGCAAACGTTCGACACCGAGGAGGAGGCCGTCGCGTTGGCCAACGACAGCGAGTACGGCTTGAGCGCCTGCGTGTGGAGCCGCGACGTGGACAGGCCGATGCGCGTCGCGCGCCGCTTGGAGGCCGGCCTGATCTCCATCAACAGCTGGGCCAACGTCGCCGTTGAGTTCGAGGAGGGCGGCTTCAAGGCAAGCGGCCTTGGGCGGCTCGGCGGCCTCGGCGGGATTGAGGACTTCCTGGAATACAAGCAGATCACGCAAAATTACGACGGCAGCCACTGAGGCGGAGTGCGCCGTGCCTGTGTCCGGCAAACAGGGCATGGCGCGCTTCACCGGGTCAGGCCGGTTGAACTGGCCCGCTTCCGGCTGGCCGCCCGCCTTGAAGCACGACCACCCTGCTGCACACCTGCCTGTTCGGGGCAGCCGCAGCCCTATGCAGCTTATAGCAAAACCTGAACGCTTGCCGCAAACTGCCGTCCCTCTGGGCGTCGCAAGCTCCAGCATGAGCGTATGAAGCAGGGGCGGGGCACAAAGTGCCTCAGCCAGACCAGGAGGAGACGACGAATATGATCCGGGGCCATGCCAAAGGCCGGGTGCTAGATTCACGCTTAGCGGAATGGACCGAGAACACGGTCACGCGGCGGCGGCTGCGGGCATGATGGCGGCCGTGCCCCGCAGCGGCCTGAACCCGTCCGGACCAACGCTGGCGTCGGCACCCCAGAGGTAGTCGCCGGTGAGGTTGAGGTGCTGCCAGCCGAGCGGGGCGAAGTGGGCCAGCAGCGCATCCGGGATCAGGTCGCCGCGGCGCCGCGCGGCATCCAGCGCGCGGCCGAGATAGACGGTGTTCCACAGCGCGATGGCGGCCGTGACCAGGGCGAGGCCGCTGGCCCGGTGCTGCTGGGCCTGGGCCGTGCGGTCGTGCAGCCGCCCGAGGCGGTGGAAGCACACGGCTGTGCGTCAGCGCGGCCCCGGAACCCAGGAATATCGTGCAATTGTAAAGATATGTGGCGCTGATCAGCTTCGAAGTTCACTGCTGATGCACACCCAGGGCGAGCACCTCGGCGGCCGGGCGCAGCCCAAAGGATGCGTCGAGTTCGCCGTGAAAGACCCGCCAAGGATTAACCGCGGTCGCCAGCCCATACCATGCAAACTCAAGGGCTGCCGTGGCCAGGCCCGCTGCAACCGCCAATGGGGCCAGCCCGGCCGCGTCACGGTCGTGCCCGGCCGGCAAGAGGCGCCACAGCATCAGCCAGGCGAACAGGCCGGATGCCAGCACGGCTGCGGACACGTCCGCCTTCGATTGCAGGTAGTAGTGGAACATGCCCAGCGCGGTGAGTGGATAGGCCAGCCGGTGGAGCTGTTTCCAGCCCGGGCCGAGACGCTTGACCCAGGCGTCCCGCGATGTCCAGCCCAGTGCGGCAAGGCCCGCCAAGGTCACGGCGCCCACGACAAGGTAGAACCGCGACGCGATCTCAGCTGCGACGTGCAGCAACCGCCAGTTCTCGTCTGCGGCATACAGCGTCAGGTGAAGCAGGCCGTAGGCGAGGGCGGCGAGTCCGATCATGCGCCGGACAACGACGATGCCGGGCAGGCCGAGCACGGCCTTCACGGGCGTGACCGCCAGGGATATCAGCAGCCACCAGATGGTCCAGGCTCCCGCTGCAAGAAGCGCCTCGTGCACTGGGCGAGGGCCGAGGTCCAGCAGGGCATACCGGCCTGCATAGACCAGGCCTGGCACCCATAGGAGGGCGAACACCGAGGCCCGCAGCGGCGAGAGCCTGCCTTTCCGGTCCAGCCAAGGAAGCCAGGAGAACAAGCTTCCCCCAGGCGAAGCCATGGATTTCTCCCGCCGGTCCGTGAGCCCGGCGTTCTGCATCGGGGGGCGGTCATAGAGGGCTGTGGCGGAGCGAGGCATCTTGGGTCCCACAATCAGCCGCCTGCCCATGCGGGCCGGTGCGGCCCCTCGAAGCTGAGGTCGGCCATAGGCGCTGGCCAATTCAAAACGAGCATCGATTTCATGCGGCACCCGGCCCCAGCCTGCGCCGGAACGGCAGCAGGGCGGGGCGGACCGTCAGATCCCGCTGAACCAGTTGAAGCCCAGGTCCTCCCAGTATCCGCCGGGGTAGGTGTTGGTGACCTCGATGGCGGTGATCCACTTCGGCTGCTTGAAGCCGAGCTTGGTGCTGGCGCGCAGCCGCAAGGGGTAGCCGTAGGGGTCGTCCAGCTCCTCGCGCGCATACTTGGTGGCCAGCAGGGTCTGCGGGTGCAGGGCGGTGGCCATGTCGATGCTGCTGGGGTAGTCGTCGGCGGTCTTGAACGCGACGTACTTGGCCCGCAGGTCCGCCCCCACCCGCTCCAGGAAGGCGCGCAAGGGCACGCCCGACCACTGGCCGATGTAGTCCCAGCCTTCCACGCACACGTGGCGCACGATGGTTTCGGCCTGCGGCATCGCGGCGATGTCCGCCCGCGTCCAGGGGCGCTTGTCCCCGATCAGCCCGGCCAGCTCCAGCCGCCAGGCGTCGCCGTTCACAGGCTTCACCTTGTCCACGTCGTAGTAGGCGTTGAACCGCGGCGGCTTCAGCACCTCCGCCTCGGAGTAGGTCGGCGCCAGCTTGCCGGGATCGAACAGCAGCGCCTGCACCCGGTCGTTGAGGCTCGACACGGCCCGCAGCGCCGCCTCGATGGAGCCATCGTCCGACACGTCGCACCCGGTCAGCATCGTCAGCGCGCCCAGCGACAGGCCGCCGCGCAGCAGGCCGCGGCGCTGCAGGCCGTGGATCAGCGGGCGATGGTTGTCGAGGATGGCCGGGTCGGGCGCCTGGGCGGGGCGGAACGGGGAGCGGATCATGACCGCGCCTCCATGCCGGCCGGCGTGGGGGCAAGCGGGCCGCCGGTGGGGACGCCGGAGCGGGTGCGGTTGGTCAGGCGCGGCCCGCCGGCGAGCATGGCCCACAGCGTCTGCGGCACCAGCAGCGACAGGGCGACATGGACCACCAGAAAGCCGACGATCACCGCCATGCCGCCGAAGTGGATCAGCCGTGCCGCCTGGAAGCCGCCCAGCAGGCCCGTGAGTCCCGAGAACTGCACGGGCTTCCAGATCGCCAGCCCCGTGACGACCTGCGACGCCCCGGCCAGGATCACGACGATGTACAGCACCTTCTGCACGGCGTTGTAGGTCGTGAGGTCGGTGTGATCGACGTGCAGGCGCAAGGTGTCGCGCACGGTCCGCGCGATGTCGGCCAGCCGGATCGGCAGCAGCCGCTCCCGCAGGCGGCCGGTGACGAAGCCATAGGTCAGGTAGGCCGCGCCGTTCAGCGCCAGCAGCCACATGCCGGCGAAGTGCCACAGCAGGCTCTGCGCCGCCCAGGACCCCAGCTTGATCCCCTTGGCGAAGTGCAGGCCGCCGAAGATGACGCTGTCGTTGTAGATGCCCCAGCCCGAGCCGATCATCACCAGCATGGCCGCCGCATTGGCCCAGTGCATGACCCGCACCGGCAGGGGGTGCAGCCGGCGGCCCGGGCGGGCTACGGCGCTGCCGGTCGGGGTGGACGCTGCTGCGCTCATTAAAGCCTCGTGTGCTTCGGTGACGGCCCGACCCCTAGCACAGGGCATCGCCCCAGCCCTCCTGAAACCTGGTTATGGACTCCATGACGCCCGGACATGCCGGCCTGCCGTAGTCTCGCAGCGTCACGCCCCGCGTCCCCTTACTCTGAGGCCCGATCCATGCCGCTCCGCCGCACCCTCGCCGGCCTTCTCCTGTTCGCCTGCGCCCCGGCCGGGGCGCAGCAGCCTGCCGCGCCCGAGCCGGCCTTGGCGGCGCGCGCAGCGGCGCGCTACCCGCAGCCGGTCCGGGTGGGCGGCCTGCTGCGCCGGCAGGTGCTGCGCCCGGTCGAGCAGCAGAACGTGCTGGGCCGGGTGGCAGGCGTGGCGCGCCGCGCGGACGGGGCCGTGCTGGTCATCGTCAGCCTTGGCGGCGTGCTCGGCCTCGGCGCCCGGCCTGTCGCCGTGCCGGTGGAGGCCACTGCCCTGCTCGGCGAGTACCTGGCGGTCATCGACCTCACGCCCGCGCAGCTCCGGGCGCTGCCGACCTTCGACGGCGCGGGCACCCAGCCGCTGCCGCCGGACGGAACGATCCGCGTGGGCCTGACCCGGCCGTTCCATTGACCGGTGGCAGGCCAGGGCATCCCGTTGCGCGTCGCAGGTCCGCCGCATCGTGCGCGGCGGCGGCAGGCAGCGTGCGCCGGGGCGGTCACGGGCGCGTTGGCGGGGCTCGCAGCCATGGCGCGCAGGCGAGCACCCACGTTGGCGCCCCCTGCCAGCAGGCGGTATCGAAAGCATAACCAACCGGCATTTCTCACACTGATGGCCGCTGCCGCACTGTTCCGCTGGGCCAGACAGCCCGAAGAACGGAGGCTCCGCCATGCTAGTACATCCCGCCAAATCCAGCCCGGGCACCGTTGGCATCCGCGTCGCGGGCGTCGTCGCCGGGACGCTTGTCCTGCTCCTTGTCCTGCTCGCCATCGTGCGGCCCGAGATGGTGAGCATGGCGGCCCTGCACGGGCTCATGTCCGCCATGGGCCTTTGAACGCCTCCATCGGGAGCGGCGACGATCTTGTTGAACGGGTTCATGGCGGCGCTGCGGCGGTCGCGTGAGACGGCCGAGATCAGGGCCGCTTACGACGAGTTCTTGGAGCGGCTGGACGCCGGCCAGGTCGCCGCCGAGGCCTGCAAGCCCGGCGACCGGATGCCTGGCTTCCTGCTGCCCAACGCCGAGGGGCGCCTGATCGACTCCGCCGAGCTGCTGGCCCGGGGGCCGCTGGTCGTAACCTTCTTCCGCGGCGGCTGGTGCCCGTACTGCTCTGCCACCCTGGAGGCGCTGGAGGCGGTGCTGCCTGAACTGTCGCGCACCGGGGGCACGCTGGTCGCGATGACGCCCGAGACCGGCGGGCGGGCGCTTGCCATGAAGCATGACCGCGGCCTGCACTACGAGGTGCTGGTGGACGTGGACCTGGCCATTGCGATGGCGTTTGGCATCGTGTTCAGGACGCCGCCGCTGTACGTGGAGCTGCTGCGGCGCCATGGCATCGACCTGGCCGAGCGCAGCGGCAACCCGGCCTGGCTGCTGCCGGTCCCCGCCGCGTTCCTAGCCGGCCAGGACGGGATCGTGCTGCGGTCATGGGTGAACATCGACTTCACCCAGCGCGCGGAGCCGACCGAAATCCTGGAGGCGCTGAACGAGCTGCAAGCCCTCCGAAGCCCTTGAGCGCCGCAGCCCGGCAGCGCGGCTCCAGCCCCGTTCGCAGCAAGTGCCCCTGCTGCGCGGGTCCTTGACCGCGGACCAGGGGCGCTTCGGCGCGCTCGAAGCGGTCCGGCGCTGCCGGGTCGTCGCGGGGGTCCTGGTGCTGCTGCACCTGGGGCTGGGCGCGACGCCGCAAGCGACGGACCTGCTGATCGCGCTTGGGCAGGACGGCTCCGCCACGGCCTGGCTCGGCCTGGGCGCCGGCACGGCCTGGCTCGCGGTCAATGCCTGGTTCTGGTCCGGCTTCGCGCTGGCGCGGCTGGGGCCGCCGTGCCGCGGGCGCTTCGCGGCCGCGCTGCCTCCGCTCCCGGGCGCCGCGTCGCTGCTGGTCGTTGCCGACGTGCTGCGCACGGCGGCGTCCAGCATCCCGGAGGTGATGGGATCGCGCGGCGGCGGCGGGCGCCTCCTTGCGGCGTCGGCCATCCTCGGTGCGGCGTGCCTTCCCTTCCTGGTCCAGATGCTCCGCGCCGGCCGGGCCGCCGCGCAGGGGGCAGCGGAGGCCATGTCCGGCCCCAGTCGTGCCGCCCGGCGCATGTTGGCGCCGAGCGTCGCGGCGGGCTTCGCGGGCCTGGCAGGGTTCGCTGCCGACCCTGTGCGGGCCGCCGCCGCGCTGCACCCGGCCTCCACTGTCCTGCTTGCCGCGGCTGGGCTGATGTGCGGGGGCACGCTGCTGCTGGACCTGGGCCGGCGGACGCGGGTGCCGGTGCTGTTCTTGGCCTTCGCCCTCGCGGCGGCCGTTGCGGCGTTGCGCGACCGCGGCGTCCTGCCGGACAACCACGGCCTGCGGCGCCTGCCGCCCGGCCTCCAAGCCCGTCCCGATGTGGAGACGGCCTTCCTGCGCTTCCTGGACGCGGCCGGCCCGCCTGGCGAGGGGGCGGTCCCGGTGGTGCTGGTGGCGGCGAGCGGCGGCGGCATCTCGGCCGCGTACTGGACGGCGACGGTGCTGGGCGACCTTGCCGATGCGTCCCCCCGCTTCGCCGGGCAGGTGTTCGCCCTGAGCGGGGTGAGCGGCGGTGCCCTGGGCCTGCTGGCCTACGCCGCAGCGGGCCAGGGCGTGGCGAACCAGGGCGCGGGGGGATGCCGCGACCCCGCCGCCCCGCCCGGCGCCGCGCCGCCGGACCGCTTGCGGATCTGCCTGCAACTCGCCCTGGCTGGCGACTTCATCGGCCCAGCGCTGGGCGCGATGCTGTATCCCGACCTGCTGCAACGCTTCCTGCCGCTGCCCCTGTTCGCGGACCGGGCCGCGGCGCTGGAAACGGCCTGGGAGGCGCGCTGGCAGGCGGTGTTCGGCGACGGACGCCTGACAGGGCCGTTCCTGGACCTTTGGCCGGATGGGCGCCCCTGGCCGGCGCTGCTGCTGAACGGCACCTCGCTGAACGGCGGCGGACGCCTCGTCGCGAGCAACCTCCAGCTTGGAGCCGATCACGTCGGGGGCAACGGCGCGGACCTCCTGGCGCTGCTCGGCGGCGACATCCCGGCCAGCGCGGCGGCGGGGAGCAGCGCGGTTCCCATACATCAGCCCGCTCGGGACGTTCCGCACGGCGGCAGGGACGGCCGACGCCGTGGCGGACGGCGGCTATTTCGAGAACCTGGGCGCCTCCACGCTGCTGGAACTGCTGGACGCGCTCGACGCCGCGGCCCGGCGGCACGGGCGGCGGGTGCGGTTCGTGGTGCTCCAGCTCCTGAACGACCCGGACACGGGGATGGGCGGCGACCGCACCATGGCCCAGGACGCGCCCCACGAGACGCCCCACGAGACGCCATGGTCGCTGCTGCCGCGCGGGCTGACCGGCCCGGCGACGGTGCTGCTGCGCACCCGGGACGCCCGGGGTGTCAGCGCGTCCGAGGCGCTGGCCCGGCGCGTCGTTGCACTGGGGGGCGCCTACCTGCCGGTCAGGCTCGGCCAGTCGCCGACCGGGCGCACCGCCCCGCTCGGCTGGTCGCTGTCGGCGGTGGCGCGCGAGGTGATTGACGGCCAGTGGACGCCCACGTGCCGCCGCCAAGTTCTGGACGGTGCCGGCTTCCCGGACGGTCCCCGACAACTCACGCTGGCGCCGGCCGCAGTCACGGCAGAACCGATGCAGATGGACATCATGGCGATGTGGGCCGGGGGGGCGTGCCGTGCGGTTGAAGCCGCGGCGCGGTAGGCCGGACCCGGACGGCATCGCTGTGCCGGGCACGCCTGCAAGCGGCGCCAACGGGATGGGGCGGCTCAGGCCGCCTGCTGGCTGTTTCTGGCTGTTTTAAGAAGTAGCGGTTACAGGTTAGAGGATGACGATCATGACCGACGAAAAGATGCTGGCCCGGATGACCGGGGGGGACGGCTTCATCGCCGCGCTTGACCAGAGCGGTGGTTCCACGCCCGGCGCCCTGCGCCTGTACGGCATCCCGGACACCGCCTACAGCGGCGACGCCGAGATGTTCAGGCTGGTGCATGAGATGCGGGTGCGCATCATGACCGCGCCTGCCTTCACCGGGGCCAAGGTGCTTGCCGCCATCCTGTTCGAGGCCACGATGGACGGGCAGGCGGAGGGGACGCCGGTGCCGCACTTCCTCTGGCACGAGCGCGGCGTGGTGCCGTTCCTGAAGGTGGACAAGGGGCTTGAGGCCGAAACCGACGGCGTGAGCGTGATGAAGCCGATCCCGGCGCTCGACGCGCTGCTGGACCGGGCGGTCGGGCTGGGCATCTTCGGCACCAAGATGCGGTCCGTCATCAACCTGCCGTCGCAGGGGGGCATCGCCGCCGTGGTGGCGCAGCAGTTCGAGGTGGCCGGGCAGATCGGCCGGCACGGCCTCATGCCCATCATCGAGCCGGAGGTGTCGATCAAGAGCCCGGACAAGGCCGGCGCGGAGGCGATCCTGCTGGCCGAGCTGACCCGGCGCCTCGACGCCTTGCCGGCCGGCCAGAAGGTGATGCTCAAGCTGACGATCCCCGACGTGCCGGACCTCTACGCGCCGCTGACCCGCCATGACCGGGTGGCCAGGGTCGTGGCGCTGTCCGGCGGCTACCCGCTGGCCGACGCCTGCCGGCGCCTGGCTGCCAACCACGGCATGATCGCCAGCTTCTCGCGCGCCCTGACCGAAGGCCTCAAGCACTCGATGAGCGACGCGGAGTTCGATGCGGCGCTGGAGGGCGCCATCAGCCAGATCTACCAGGCCTCCACCGTCAAGGTTTGAAGGCCCGGCGGGCAGCGGCGCGGACGGGCGGCTTCGGGGCGAAGCCCGCGCGGCGGGGCGCCGCGGCCTGCACCTCCGGTCAGGCTGCATGGGGCTTCCGGACGCCATGCGCCCGACCGGCGGGAGGGCGTCAAGCGGCGGACTTCGGCCTGACCCGGTTGGCCCCTGCCGCCATGACGGCCCCCAGCAGCATCAGGGACGTCATCGCGACCGGTTCGTAGCTGGCGGCGACGCCGGCGCCGACCGAGCCGAGGGCGCCGATGGCGAACACAAGCGTCCCATAGAGCGCAGACGCGGTGCCGGCATCGCGCTGGTAGGGTCCAATCGCGCCAATCGTCGCGTCGGGCAGCAGGCAGCCCAGCGTCAGCATGACCGCGGCGACCAGGGCCGCCATGACCCACACGCCGCCGATCCCGGTGGCCGCGCACGCCAGCATCAGGGCCGAAAGGGCGGCAAGGGCATGGACCGCAAGGCTCAGGGCACGTGGGCGGCCGTATCGCAGGATGAGGCGGAGGTTGACGGCGGTCCCCAGGGCATAGCTGGCGCCATTGGCGATGAACGTGGCCCCGAACAGGGTCGGACCCAGGGTGAAATGGTGCATGAAGACCGCAGGCGCACCGCCGAGGAAGGCGAACAGGCTGAAGGTTGCAAAGCTTCCGGTCAGGGCATGCGCGAGGAACGCCCGGTCGCGGCCCACCCGGATGCAGTCCGCCGCGATGGCCGCGATGCCGCCGCGGACGCGGGCGGACTGCGGCAGGGTCTCGCCGAACGACCGCAGGATGAGCGCAATGCAGAGCACGCCATACAGCACGGCCACCCAGAAGATCGTCCGCCAGCCGGCAAGCTCCACGATCACCCCCCCGAGCGTCGGCGCCAGCATCGGCACCACGGCCAGGATGAGCTGCTGGCGCGAGACGATGGATGCGGCCTGCTGGGCGTTCGCGGCGATGTCGCGCAGGATGGCCAGCGGGATGACGAGGTTCGCAGCGCCCCCGAACGCGGCCAGGGCGCGGAACGCGATCAGCTCCGGCATGCCGGTCGAAAGCGCGCAGGCGGCGGAGGCCAGGACATACAGGACGCACCCGAGCAGCATGGGCATCCGGCGTCCGAAGCGGTCGGAGAGCGGGCCGTAAACCAACTGGCCCGCCGCAAGGCCGCCGAACCAGGCGGCCAGCGTGAGGGGAGCCGCCGCCGCGCCGCCGAGCAGGTCGGCGCGCATGGCGGAGAAGGCCGGCAGGTACATGTCGGTCGAGATCGGGCCGACCGCGGTCAGCGCTGCAAGGATGCCCGGCCCAGCGCCCCGGACGGCCTGCCCGGCTTGAGATTGGGTGGATGTCACGTCAGTCATGCCGTGCCATGGCCGGTTGCCCGCTGGATGCATCCGGCGCAGCGAGCTGAACGACGCCGTTTTCGGGATCAGATTTCTGTCGAGGTGAAACTGGGGGACAACCTGGCCCGAGGGCGCCGTCGATCAGGAAGCTTGAAACCTCGTTCCCATGCATATTGTGGTGCAGCCATGCGCCACAGATCAGGCAGCAGTGCCTGGATCCGCTATTCCGGACACGGCAAATCCAGCGAGCTGGCATTGCCAACGCTCGGCAGCTTCCGGGCGAAGAAATCGCGGCCGCTCTTGCCGGAAAGCGCGGTGCTGGAGGCGGCGGAAGGAACGGCAGCGAAGGGGATGCGTCGGTGGACCGCTCCTTCAAGGGTCGCACAAGGGGCGCCTTGCCGGCGCTCCAGATGTCGTCGCGCGGCTGCCCCAAGGCGAGTTCCATTGCGTCATCAATCCAGGCAAGTGGCCGAAGTTGCTGCGCAAACCTCTGGTGCAACGGCATGAGATAGGCCTGCGCCGGTCCGACGTCCGCTTAAACTTGGCCTCTGGCACCTACTGCACGAGCGCGTTGTCGATGGGGTAGATGATGCCGTTGTCGCACTCGATGACCGGCCCGGCCACATGCACATCCGACACCGCATGCGTGCCGGACAGGTTGACCCCGTTTGAGGCGCTCGCCGACAGCATGATCGCGCGCTGCCCGGTGCCGTCGATGGCCAGGGAGGTTCCAGCAAGGGTCGAGGCCGTGTGAAAACTCATTCTCAGCCGAGCGTCGGCTGGAGGTCGTGTAGCAGGACCGTCGGACTTTGCGGCGATCCCCCGATCCGCTTGTACGACGTGTTGTACGATGTGGAGGGGGTGACCCTGGCTTTCAGGCCTTGATCGCCGCCATCAGTGGCTTGACGCCCAGGATCGCGATCACCCGCTTCATGTTGTAGGCCAGAACCTGCAGGCTCATCTCCGTGCTGACCCGTTTCAGCGTCCGGGTCAGGAAGTGCGTGGCCCCCATCCAGCCCTTGATGGTGCCGAACGGGTGCTCGACGGTTTGCCGTCGCAGTTGCATCGCATTGGGCATCTGGTCGAGGCGCTTCTGCATAGCGTCGAGGACGCCCTCGTGCTCCCAGCGTTTTACCCGGCGCTGATCGCCGGTCGTACACTTGGCCTTGATGGCGCACTCCGAACACCTGGTCGTCCAGTAATGCCGGAGCAGCTTGCCATCTTCCTCGCGGTTGAACCGCCAGGTCAGGGTTTCGCCCGCCGGGCAGCGATACGCATCCTGCTCGGGCAGGTAGACGAAGTCCTGCTTGCCGAAGCGTCCCTCGGACTTGGCGCCCGAGGTGAGCGGCTTGGGCACGCAAGGGACGATGCCGCCCTGCTCGCAGGCATGGATCTCCCAGCCGGAGAAGTAGCCCCGGTCTGCCAGCGCCGTCAGCTTTCCATGACCCATGGCGTCCTGGGCAAGGCGGGCCATGGTCGCCAGCTGGGCGCGGTCGCTGCCCGCGTTGGTGACCTCGTGGGCGACAATCAGGTGGTGCTTGGCTTCGACCGCACTCTGCACGTTGTAGCCGACGATCCCGGTGCCCTTGCCGCTGGTCGCCATGGAGCGTGCGTCCGGGTCGGTCAGCGAGATCTGCCGGTCGGGCGCAGCTTTCACGACGGCCTCCATGTCGCGGAACTGCTGCATCTGCCGCTTCAGCACCTCGATCTTCTCCTTCAGCCGCACCGACTTGGGCGAGGCGGCCTCGCCGTCCTGGCGGTCAGCCGTCTCCATTGCGGCCATGTGGCGGGCGATGCTCTGCTCAACCTGCTCGATCCGGCGCTGGAGCTTGGCAGGGGTGAAGTTCTTGTCGCGTGTGTTGACCGCCTTGAACTTGGATCCGTCGATGGCGACGAGTGCGTCCGAGAACAGGTCAAGCTTGCGGCACAGCATGACGAACTGCCGGCAGGTGGCGCGGATCGCCGGGCCGTTGTCGCGGCGGAAGTCGGCGATGGTCTTGAAGTCGGGGGCGAGCCGTCCTGTCAGCCAAACGAGCTCGATGTTGCGCTGCGCTTCGCGCTCGAGGCGGCGGCTGGACGGGATGCGGTTGAGGTAGCCATAGACGTAGAGCTTGAGCATCACAGCCGGATGATACGACGGCCGGCCCGTTTCCGCCGGCACGGCGCGGCCGAACCCGAGCTTGGCCAAATCGAGCTCGTCAACAAAGGCATCGACGATCCGCACCGGATTGTTCTCGCCGACGTAATCGTCAACGCACTCTGGCAAGAGAAAGCTCTGCGACCGGTTCCAGCCTTCGACGTAGCGCGCCATGGGATTACTCGACCTCCGCAAATCGCAACGGGACGACTCTGCCAGGTCCGCACGCGCTTGGGTACCCGTCTCGATGACGTTTTCACACGGCCTCGGTCGAGAGCGTCACCTTGCCGTGCATGTCATTCTCCGGGTGCAATCCCTGGACCAAGTGGGCGCGGACCAGGATTTGCAGCTTCGGAAAGTCCGGCACCGCATTTGAGCTTTGGCCACCGAGCATTTGCGTGATGCTGGAAATGGCGTTCAGGGCATCGTTGGTGGGCGCAAACACCGTAAGCATGCTGGACGAGACCTGCGGCGCGAGGCCGGCCTGCTGGACGATGGCAGAGAACCGCGTAAGCCTTGGGTTTGAGAGCAGGGCTTCGGCGCAGCTTGCTGCGCTTGCAGCGCCCGCCGTGCCGAGCAGTACGGCAGTCAAGGTGGCGGATGCCAGGATGCCAGTGGATCGATGCTGCATGGTGAACCCCTCGTAGGTTGGGCGTGTCGCGCTCCAACAGGCTCAAACATCGCGGCTGCCGGGACTTATCTCCAATAACGGAGATGCATAGTTTCCATCCTGCCATCGTTCTACGCCGGTTGCCTGTTCGCCTCAGCTCGACTTTGGCCATTTCAGGCTGGGTAGCATGCGGCTTCCATGAGGCTGTCGAGGAGCGGGCGCGGGATTGTTGCCATGTCCTGGACCTGCTGGGACGTTGAGAAAGCCTGTGCGATCCAGAGCTGGCGGTGGACGGCGGCGAGGGCGTCGAGGAAGGTGACTTCAGGCTTGGCATATCATGCGGCGAGCCTGGGCAGGATGAGGCCTCGCGCGGCCAAATCGCTGGCCCAGAGTGTCACGAGCGAGAACAGGGCGAGCAGGCAGGGGGTGATGCGGGCGATAGCCAAGTCCGACCATTGGCGCTGTGTCTCGACGCCCAAGTGCCGGCGCACCTCGGCAAACGTCACCTCGACGGACCAGCGGCGGACGAACAGATGCAGGATAGCGACCGGGTCGGCGGCCTGGCCGGTGCAGGCAAACGCCTGCGGCTCGAGTCCGCCGGCCGGGTCGCGGACCAGCAGCCAGCGGACCGGCACCTGCTTGCCGGGGTGATACTAGAGTGCGGCGCCCGACACGACGTCGAGCCGGCGCTCGCCATGCCCATACCAGCCTGTGACCGTGATGCGCTGCCAGGCTGTCGTCGGGTCGGCCAGACGCTGGAGCGGCGTCGGCTGGCGCGCGCCGGACAGGCGCGGGCGCCCCTTGGTGCCAGGCAGGCGCCCTGTCAGCTTCGCTGACATCTCTCCGGGGGGAGCGCAAGCGCTGACGGCGGGTCGAACAGGCGGGCGTCGAGCCGCAGCCCGCGCAATCTCTCCGGAATTGGCTGTGATCACGGTCACATGGCGGCGCACGGCTGCGAGCAGCTCGATGGCGGCGTGGCTGCTGTCGGCGACGGCGATGACCTGCCGGTCCGGCAGCCAGCGCGCGAGCAGGAGCAGCTTGTGTCGGCCTCCCTGGGCCTGGGCGTGGCGCTCGGACGGCGCCAGAGCGGTCAGGAACGGCAAGGCCCAGACCCGCCCGGCGAACGGCACGGGCGCGAGCAGCATCACGCTGATCCAGCGCAGGCCCGACGCCTTGACGAAATGGCCACGCGACGACCGGACGGGGTCGCGGTAGATGCCATCGCCCTTGCGATCCGTCTCCGAAGGAGCGGGCGGCGGAGCCGCCCGAGGCGCCTTGATCATCGCGCGCCAGTGGCGCTCGATGATCTCGTCAATGCCGACCACGACTGGGCCGCTCGGCACGAAGGCGGCGACCAGCAGCCCGAGCAGGCAGCGCGCCGCAGCCCGGCCCGACCAGCGGCTGCGGTTGAGCACGCGGTGGGGGTTGGTGAACGTCGCCGCCCCGCGCAGGCCCACGCTGCTCAGCACCGCGGCGACGGTGCGCCGGCCCGGGGCCAGGATGGCACCGGCAACGAGGATCAGCAGGTTGGCCCAGGTCGGACGGGTGAAGCAGCCGGCGAACGGTGCCACCCATGTGGCAAGAGGGCCAAGGTGGTCAGGATCGGCTTGCCTTGCCATGGCGGGCTTGCAGTGGTGTCGTTGCCGCCGGACAACTCCGCACGTGGCAGAAGGATC
Source organism: uncultured Acetobacteraceae bacterium (assembly GCA_964236715.1). Lineage (GTDB taxonomy): Bacteria > Pseudomonadota > Alphaproteobacteria > Acetobacterales > Acetobacteraceae > CAHJXG01. The sequence goes on from CAXSGE010000009.1 coordinate 77,312, forward strand.
AACCGTGCCGGCCAGCGATCCCATGCGGGCGCGCGTCGAGGCGTTCAACCAGGGGCGCGGCGGAGGCGTCGCGGTGCACAAGGCCGGGCGCGGCTACTCGCTCCTGAGCGAGCGCACCGGAGCGCCCATCGCCAGGCTCAAACCGACCGGGGACGCAGACACGGTGCAGGTGCTCTGGTGGAACGACCAGCGCTGGGGCGCATCAGGGCCGTTCGGCATCGCGGCCATGCCGCTCGACGCAGCCCTCGACCACATCGCATCAGAGTCGCACTTTTGGACCAACGCCTGACCGGAAATGGCCAAAGTCAAGCTGAAAGCTCAAAGGAACAGCTGCGACACGGACGGACAATCGACACAGCCCCCACAAGGGCGTCAGCGCATGGGCAGGAACCCGCCCAGGATCGCGCCGTACAAGGCTTGGGCGACCAGGGTCGTCAGCGGCGTGCGCGAGCCGTAGTTCAGGCCCAGGAACCCCGGAGGCTCCAGCTTCGGCTCCAGGGCCGGCGCGTCGTACTCCGAGGCGATCCGGGGGTGAAGCTGCGCCACCGCCGGCAGCATGACCAGCAGGAACAGCCCGTGCAGCGCACCCAAGGCAGCGCCGGCCCACCAGGTCGCCACGCCCAGGCTGGCGAAGATGAAGAAGTACAGCACCGCGAACGCCCAGCCCCCGGCCATGTACATCAGCGACCCCGCAAGCACCGCCCGCCCGCGATCGGCGGTGACGAAGGTGCCGAACAGGAATGGCAGGCTGAGCCGCGACAGCCCGAGGCCCTGGCTGCCCTGCAGCACCGTCGTCATCACCGCCGTCGCCACCAGGCCCCACAGCAGCACCGCGTCCAGGTTCCCGGCCAGACGGTGCAGCAGAACGAGCATCTGCGTCATGCCTGCGCTCCAGCCTGGTCCAGCGCGAGCGCCGCCGAGACCAGCCCGGCATGGGTGAACGCCTGCGGCACGTTGCCCAGCGCCGCGCCGGACCGGGGGTCGTACTCCTCCGCCAGCAGGCCCACGTCGTTGGCCAGCCCGGCCAGTCGGCCGAACAGCGCCTCCGCCTCCTCCGCCCGGCCCTGCAGGGCCAGCAGATCCACCGCCCAGAAGCCGCAGATGCCGAACGTCCCCTCGCGGGACGGGATGCCATCCACCTCCGGCAGGTAGCGCAGCAACAGGCCGTTGCGCCCCAGCTCCCGCCAGATGCGGTCCGCGGTCCCCACGATGCGCGGGTGGCGGGCGCCGTGGAAGCCGAGCCGGGCCATGATCAGCAGGCTCGCGTCCACCCAGTCTTCGTCGAACGCGCCGACGTAGCTGCCGCCCCCGCCCTCCGGGTCCCTGCGGAAGCCCTGCGTCTCGATGGCCTCCCGCGCCGCGTCGCGCTCGCGCAGGAACTCGTCCCGCGGCGCCCGCAGGCGGCCGGCGGCGTCCAGCCGCAGCAGCGTGTCCAGCGCCGACCAGCACAGCAGCTTGGAATGGACATAGTGCCGCCGCGGCCCCGGCACCTCCCACAGCCCGCTGTCCGGCTGGCGCCACGTCCTGCACACCTGCCGGCCATAGCTCACCAGCAATCGCTGCTCGTCCCGCGCCAGCGTGCCGCCGCACTCGACATGGGCGGCGGCGGCGGAGATGGCCGAGCCGTACACGTCATGCTGCAACTGCGCGTCCGCGTCGTTGCCGATCCGCACGGGGGCCGAGCCGCAGTAGCCCTCCAGGTGGCCCAGCTCCTGCAGAGGCGGCAGGGCGCAGCCGTGCACGTCGTACATCACCATCAGCCGCGGCCGGGTCAGGCGGGTGGAGTGCAGCAGCCAGTCCAGGTAGGCCCGTCCCTCGTGCGGGAAGCCTAGGTCGGCGAACGCCCGCAGCGTCGTCGCCGCGTCGCGCAGCCAGCAGAACCGGTAGTCGTAGTTGCGCCCACCGCCGATGGCCTCGGGCAGCGAGGTGGTCGCCGCCGCCAGCACCGCCCCGGACAGGCCGTAGGTCAGCAGCTTCAGCGCTAGCGCGCTGCGCAGCGCCATCGCCCGGTGCCGGCCCTGAAAGCTGCACTGCGCGCTCCACGTCCGCCACCACGCCGCCGTCGCCTCCATGCGCCGGTCGGCTGCGGCGCCCATCGCGGGGATGACCAGCATGTCGTGCGTGGCGTGCGACAGCGACAGCCGCCGCCGCTCGCCGGGGCGCAGCACCACTCGGCCGGCCAGCCCGGCGCTGCCGCTGACCGGGCGCATGTCCAGCTCCGCTAGGAGGCGGAACGCCTGGCCGCCATGCTGGAACACCCAGCCCAGCGCGCCGCCCCGGTGCTCCAGGCGCGGCTGCGCGCGGGCATAGTCCGGGCGCGGGTCGTACAGCGCCTCCAGTTCCACCTCGCCCTCGACGCCCTCGGCGATCCGCAGCAGCTCGCGCTCCGGCACCAGCCCGCGCCCCTCGGCGCCGCGCACCGGCATCAGGTCCATCACCTGGACGCGCCCGGACGCGGTGACGAAGGTCGTCTCCAGCACGTTGGTGCCGTCGAGGTAGCGCCGCTCGGTCCGGAACGGCGCAGTCGGGCGCAGCGCGAACCGCCCGCCCCGCCGCCGGTCCAGCAGCGCCGCGAACACCGACGGCCCTGACATCGACGGCAGGCAGAGCCAATCGACCGAGCCCTGGCGCGACACCAGCGCCACCGTCCGGCAATCGCCGACGACGGCGTAGTCCGCGATGGGTGGATAGGACGTGGCGTCATCGGCCGGCACCAGTTGCAGGTCCCGGACATCCGACATCCCGGTGGCGCTCAAGCTGCCACCGCCTTCGGCTGACGGCGGGCAACCACGCTAGGAGGTCCGCGCAGCACCTCATGCGAGGTCGCATCGCCCTCGCGCCAGAAGCGGATGTCGAAGCTGTGCGACCCCACGCGCAGGCCCATCAAGGTGATGTCCGACAGCCAAGGCGGCAGCACGGGGTCGATCCACAGCCGGCCGTTTGGCGCATCCGGCTCCAGCCCCAGCATGGCGCGCAGGGTCATGAACACCGATCCCGCCGCCCAGGCCTGCGGCACGTTGGCCCCGGCATACTGGACCGGGAAGCCCGCAGGCGTCCGCGGCAGGCCGGCATACAGCTCGGGCATCTGGTTCTGGTTGAAGTGGCTGGCCGCCTCGTTCAGGTCGCGCGCGATCCGCCCGGCCTCGGCCGCGAAGCCGTAGCGACGGAAGCCAAGCGCGATGATGGCGTTGTCGTGCGGCCACACCGAGCCGTTCTGGTAGGAGTACGGGTTGTAGGCCGGATGGTCCGCCGACAGCGTGCGGATGCCCCAGCCCGACCACATGTCCGGCGCCATAAGCCGCTGCACCACGCGGGCTGCACGGTCCGGCCGCACGATCCCCGACCACAGGAGGTGGCCGGCGTTGGACGCGACGGTCAGCACGGGCCGCTTCTCCCCATCCAGGCAGTAGGCGTAGAAGCCGCCCTCCTCGTCCCAGAACGCCTCGTTGAACCGCTGGTGCAGGCGGGCCGCCTTCGCGCGCAGCACGCCGCCCCGCTGCGGCTGACCCAGGGCGTCGAACAGCTCCGCCATGCGCACCCAGGCGTCGTGGACGTAGCCCTGCAGCTCGCACAACGCCTTCGGTCCCTTGACGGGCGTGCCGTCCAGGTAGGGCACGCTGTCGCCGGCGTCCTTCCAGCCCATGTTCTCATAGCCCGGCGTGGACCGGGTCTGGTACTCCTGGAAGCCGTCGCCGTCGCGGTCGCCCCACTCGTCGATCCAGCGCAGGCAGCCTTCGGCCACCGGCAGCAGGCGGCGCACCAGGTCCATGTCCCCGGTCCAGCGCCAGGCCTCGTGCAGGGCGATGAGGTACAGCGGCGTCGCATCCGCCGTGCCGTAGTAGGGCGTGTGCGGAATGAGCTTGAAGTGCGCCAGCTCGCCGAACCGCAGCTCGTGCAGGATCTTGCCCGGCTCGGCGTCCCGGTAGTCGTCGCGCTCGGTGGCCTGCTGCTGGCCGAGCGCCTCCAGGGTTGCCCCGGCGAAGTCGGGGGTGATGACCATGCTTTGCAGCGACGCGATCAGGCTGTCGCGGCCGAACAGGGCGGTGAACCAGGGCAGGCCAGCCGCCGGGATGAACGATGTCCCGCCCTGGCCGCCAGCCTCATCCTTCCCGGGCAGGCGGAGCGCGGCCATGTCGTCCACTGCCTGGTTGAACGTCCGGTACAACTCCTCGTTGGAGGTCTGGACGCTCAGCACGCCGCCCTTCCAGCGCGGTGCATCCGCCCCGGCGGCCGGGGCGTCGTGGCTGCAGTGGTCCGGCGCCGCGAAGCAGCGCTCGCCGTCGCCGAAGTCGTACAGCAGGCAGGAGTGCCAGTGCCCGCCGGGCGCCAGGTCCACCACGAAGCTGAGGCGGCCATTGGCGTAGCTCATCGCCACGTCGCTGTGCGGGTGCACGGTCACGGACCGGCGGAAGTCGCCGTTGGTGTAGGTCGTCTCCAGCCGCTGCTGCTCCGCCGACCACTCGGTCGACACGCTGCCGCGACGGACCGCCTTGCCGGCCTTGACCTCGAACACGTCGGCGAAGTCGCAGCGCAGGCCGATCTCCAGGTTGAAGCGGACCGGGGCGGCGCCGTGGTTGGCGATGTCGATGTCCTCATGCACGCCACCCTGGATGGACCGGGCCAGCACCAGCCCGAGCGTGCGTGCGGGGACCGGTCCGGAGGCCGTGACCAGGGCGCGGTTGGTCAGGTGGATGGACAGGGTGTCATGACTCGTGGCGCCGCCGCTGAGCATGTCCCAGCGCACGCCGTCGGCATACAGCGACCAACTGCTGATGATGCGCGTGTCGTTGAGGTACAGCCCTTTCTCTCCCGGGAACGGGATGGTCCCATCGGGTTCGCAGACCAGCACGGTCCGTCCCTGGTGGATGGCGATCTGCGTTGGCCCGACCTGTACTTTGAACGACATGGCTACGCCCCGCTTGCAGGCGCCTTGCTGGCGCCGCAAGGAGGATGGGCCGTGCTGAGACTGCCATGCCAATGCCGGCGCGTCATGGTTTCGATGCACCACCCAAGAGGTTGCGAATGCGGGCAGGGCAGCGTGCGCCGTCAAGCCGCTCGTGGATGGGGCTCTAGCCTCAACGCCAAAGCGGCAGACCCGTGCGACACGGTCCAGGCCGGCGGGTGAAGGAGTTCTCCGGGCCGCAGAGCCTTGCTGGCCAAGATGCGCCGCGCTGGCTTCATGCAGCTTGCTCAGCCCGACAAGCGCTGCAGCTTCGGCAATGCCTTCGCAGCGTTCGAGGAACGGTGCCGGCCAGGATGGGCTGCGACGAGGTGCAGGATGGGGGGTCGTCATCCCGAACGAGCTGGCGGCACGATGGGGGTCAGGTCGTAATGCCGGGGTTGGCCAGTGGCATGGGTTCATCAAGGCGCTTCTTCGACCTTGATGCCCAGACGTCACGATGGGGCGTTGACGCCCTGTCCTGGCACGGTACGGTTGCGTCAGGCGCTCACCGGAACGGGAATGCGGACTATGACGCCAGATCATGCCTTGCTGCCCGCCATGCGCCCTTGCATGGTCATGCCATCAGGCTGTCACGGGCCATGCCCCTGCTATTGACCGCCGGCGGGTGTAACCCCCAGCCACAGCCGGGCGAATGATCCTGCATGAGGCCGAGCGCGCAGGACATGGCTGGTGGACGGCTGACTTGGCGGTCCGCTCAGCCCGCTACCGCTCTGTGGCCCTCCCCGCTTCCGCGGCATTTCCTTTTGCGGCGTGGAGCCAGCGTGACCGATAGCGGATGGAGCGCGTTGATGGCTGCCGCCCAGTCCGGTGACGCCACGGCCTACCATCGCCTGCTGACCGAGGTCGGCGCCTGGCTGAAGCGCTACTACGCCCGGCGGCTGCCGCCGGCCTTCGTCGATGACGCCGTCCAGGACGCCCTGCTGGCCATCCACCAGAAGCGCCACACCTACGACCCGGCGCGGCCGTTCGAACCGTGGCTCGCCGCCGTCGCCCGCCACAAGTGGATTGACCGGCTGCGTGCGCTGAAGGCGGCGCCGACGCAGGCGCTGGAGGAAGACATCGCCGTGCCCGACCACGGGGATGCGGTGACGAGCGCCTGGTCGCTTGAGGCCCTGCTGCGCCAGATCAAGCCGGCGCAGGCGGAGGTGATCCGCCTGGTCAAGCTGCAGGGACTGAGCATCGAGGAGGCGTCGGCCCGCACCGGCCAGTCCATGTCCCTGGTCAAGGTGAACATACATCGCGGCCTAGGCCGGCTGCAGGTCCTGGCAGGAGGGCAATCCGATGCCGAGTGACCATCTGGTCAACCGCCTTGTGGATGACCTCAAGCCCGTGCGCCGGCGCAGCGCGATGCGGGACGTGGCGACGCTGGCGCTGGCGGGGATGGCCGAGCTGGCGCTGTTCCTGGGCCTGGGCTTCACGCGGCCGGACATGCCGATGGCGATGGGGCAGCTGTCGTTCTGGTGGAAGCTCGGCAGCCTCGGCGTCATCGCCCTGGTGGGGGCGGCGGTTGCGGTGCTGTCGTTCAATCCCACGGCCTCCCCGCGCCGGGGCTTGCGCTGGCTGGTCGCGCTGGTCGCCGTGTGCCTTGCAGCCGGATGGTTCATCGACGCTGCCCGCGCTGGCCTGCCAGCGCTGCTGGAACGGCTGCACTGGCGGGACGGCCTGGGATGCGTGGCCAAGATGGCGGCCTTGTCGGTCCCGGCGGTGATCGGCCTCGGCCTGCTGATGCGGCGCGGCGCGGCGACGGATGCGGGCGGGACCGCGCTCGCCTCGGGCATCGCCGCGGCGGCGTGGGGGGCGTTCGTGTTTGTGTTCGCCTGCCCGTTCGATGACCCGTTCTACATCGCCGTGTGGTATGCCGCAGGCTGCGGCCTGGTCACCGGGTTTGCCAGGCTGACGCTGCCGCGCCTGACGCGCTGGTAGAGTGCTGGCCGGGGCGGTGCCACCGCGGCAGCCGAGCCATCACATCCATGCCGACCCTTTTTCATGGCTGGATGTTTCCAGCATTGAGACGTTCCTTGCCGCGGCGGGCCACCTCGTCTGGCTGACTGGAGGCTGGCCGCCGCTCAGGCTGCCCTGCGCGACGGGTCCGCATCGTGGTCATCAGCGCGCATGGCATTCAGGCTGCCACGTCCAGCTCCTCCCAATCCCGCGCCCGGGCGAGCTTGATGAATGCATCGGCCGCCCGTGGGAACGGGCGGCCGGCCACAGCCACCAGCACCACGTCATGCGGCACCTGCCCTGCCACAGGCCGCCGGCGCAGCCCGGCCGGCAGGTCGGCCCGCCGCGTCGAGGCGGCGATGCCCAGGCCGGCACGGACCAGGTCCGCCACCCGGCCCGGCGTGTCCGCCCTGTGCCGCTGGCCCGGCTGCGCGACCTGGCCCGGCCCGGCCCGCGCCAGCAACCGCGCCATGCTGCACTCCGAACCGCCGCAGACCATCGCCGTGCCGTCCAGGGCGGCCAGGGGAACCGCGTCCGCCCCGTCCAGGGCGTGGCCGGGCGGCACGACCAGCACGGCCGCGTCGGCGAACAACGGCCACCGGTTCAGCCGCTCCGGCAGCGCCGCATCCCCGGTCATGACTGCGGCGTCCAGGGCGCCATGCAGCAGCGCCTCCACCAGCTCGGCGGCGGATGCATCCTGCAAGCAAAGCTCGAAGCCCGGCAGCCGTGCGGCCAGCTCCGCGAACAAGGGCGCGAACGGACCGGTCGGCACCTCCAAGGCCAGGCCGACCCGCAGCGGGCTGGCGACGTTCCGCCTCATCCCGGCCGCGTGCTCCTTCGCGCGCTCGGACGCGGCGTGGGTCTGCTCCAGCAAGGGCAGCATCGCCTGGCCGAGCGGGGTCAACTGCGTCAGCGACCGCTCGCGCAGCAGCAGGGGGCCGCCCAGCTCGTCCTCCAATCGCTGGATGCTCTTGGTCAGCGCGGGCTGGGTGACGTTGCATGCCTCGGCCGCGCGGGTGAAGTTCAGCGTGCGCGCCAGCGCCAGGAAGTAGCGAATCTGCGTCAGGTCCATCGTGTCAGTCCCCTGTCCAGCACGCCAGGCAAGGACGCCAAGCAGCGGATGCCTGGAGCGGCTTGGGTCCGGACTTCAACGCGACCCGGCCCCGGTGGCATGCCGCCCAGGCCGCATAGCACCGGTCCGGAACGTGCCAAAGACTGCCATCAGCCCCGACAGTGTACCAGCGTGTACCATCATGTCACCTGCAATCGACAACCGCCGAGAGCCGGCCGCGCGAACCTGAAAGGAGCCAGACCTCTCCTGGGCGAAGGCGTCGTGGCCGTCCCATCGGCCAGCATGGCGTCGGCTGCTTCGGCAGGCATGGTGCCAGCGAACATGACAGCCCTCATGGTGGTGCTCCTTCTGCAGCAGCAGGAGGACGCTGGTGTCAGCGCATCCCGCCGTCATGGAGGGCCATTCGGGTCGAAAGCGCAGTAGGTTACGGACCTGCAAACGCAATCGCCTTGCGGCGCACGCCGGGGCCGGCGATCAGCGGAGTGCGGCCTCCATGGCGGCCAGGCCGGCGGGAACGCCTGCGTGGCCAAACCCGATGCGGAACCGGTCCGGCGGCAGCGACGCAAGGTCCGAGCGGAACACGCTGGCCGGCAGCAGGAGCACGCTTGCCTCCTCGGCCATGCGGAGCACGAAGCGCTCCACGCCCTCGGCGCCGCCGTAGCGCACGTAGCCCACCACGCCCCCCTCCGGCACGGTCCAGCCAAACAGTCCCGGGTGCCGCGCCAGCATGGCCCGCAGCAGATGCAGGTTGGCCTCGGCCAAGCGCCTATTGCGGCCGGTGATCGCCGCAGTCGCCTTCAAGGCGATGTTGGCCAGCACCTCGCTTGGCCCAGCGCTGCAAACGGACAGGTATTGCCGGAACGCCCCAATGCGCCCCACCAGCCCAGCGTCTTGGCAGGCCACCCACCCGATCCGCAAGCCCGGCAGCCCATACGCCTTGGACAGCACGCCGATGGACACGCCGCGCTCATAAGCGTCGGCCGCCGGCGGCAAGCGCCGGGCCGGGTCGCGTTCAGTCAAACGGTAAACCTCGTCGCTCACCAGCCAGATGCCATGGTGTCGGCACAGCGCGATCAAGGCCCGAAAGCGTTCCAGCTCCAGCAGCCCACCGGTGGGGTTGTTGGGGAAGCTTGTGCACACCACGCGGGTTTCGGGCCGAATGGCTGCGGCAACCTTCCCTACGTCGAGCGACCAGCCGTCGGCGGCGTCCAGGGCGACACCGGTCACGCCAGCAAGGCCGAGCGCCAGCGTCTCCACGGACTGATAGCCCGGCACGACCACGACCGCATGGCCGCCGGGCTGCAGCAGGGCGTGCAGGACGGCATACAGCCCTTCCTGCGCGCCGGCGAAGCACACCAGCCCGTCCGGGCCAACCCCGCGATATTGCCCGGCGATGGTGTCGCGCAGCCAGGGGGCGCCCAGCGGGTCGGTGTAGGACAGCCGCAGCCCTTGCCACCGTGCCGCGTCCTCTGCGTCCGCCAGGGCGAGGAGGTCAGCCACGGCCATCGTCTCGCATTCCGAGGCACTGAGGTGATGGGCCGTGCGGCCGTGCAGGCGGGCCAGCAGTGTGGACAGCTCCAAGTTCCGCCCGGGCAGGCTGGCGTAATGGAGGTCGGCAGGGCTGGCGTGCCGGGTCACCGCTTCTGCGCCGTGCGGGACATCACAGGCTCCAGCGCAGTCCGCAGCCCTGGCAGGGCTTGGGCGGGGTGTCGCCAACCAGGTCCGTGCGGAAGCCCCGGTAGGCCGGGCTGTTCCAGATCTCCCGCAGGGTCTGCTGCGTCGCGTCGCCCAGGGTGTAGTTCTCGTAGCCGCGGGCAGAGAACGGCGCGATGCAGCACGGCAGCGCCTTGCCGTGCGCGGTGAAGTACATCAGCGACCACGGCCGCCGGCAGG
>CAXSGE010000010.1:0-83708 GCA_964236715.1 uncultured Acetobacteraceae bacterium
GGCAGTTGAGCATGCCACTCGCCCGCGTCGCGACCGGCCTGCTCTCCCGTCTGCAGGCGGCGCCAGCGGAGTATCGCCGCGCCTATCTGGCGATGCTGCGGGGATTGCTGATTGCGACCGCGCCGGGCTTCGCGTGCGGCGCCTTGATGGCCGGCACGCTGGTTCCCGCAGTGCTCGGCCCGCAATGGGTGGATGCGGCGCCGGTGGTCGCATGGCTTTGCATCTCGGCGATCCTTGTCCCGTTCGGCGTCAGCGCCTTCTGGCTGTTCGTCAGCCAGGCGCGGGTGCAGGCGCAGTTGAAATGGGCCTGTGTCCGGACCGGGCTCAGCCTGGCTGCCCTGGTGATCGGCCTTCATTGGGGGGTCATCGGGGTGGCCGCCGCCTATGCAATCACGTCCCCCCTGGTGCAGGGCTGCATGTTGTGGGGAGCGACACGGCACGGGGCTGTTCGCCTGCAGGATATAGCGGTGGGCACCTACCCAATCCTGCTGTGCACCGCCATTGGGACGGTTTTCGCGCACTGGTCCGCAGAGTGGCTTCCGACGCATGAGCCATTCGCCAGGGTGCTGGCAAGCTTGGTGGTGATCTACGTCTCCGGGACGGCAGCCCTGCTGTGCTTCCCAGCCGGTGTCGCCCTGGTCCGCGACATCGCCGCCATCCGTCACGCTTTCCGTCGCGCTTGAGGGAGAGGGCATTTTGGCTGGATCTGGTTGTCCTGGCGGAGACGAGCTTCCTGAACCGACGCCAGCGCCAGGCAAGCCGGACGCGGACTTCATGACATAACGGACGCTTCCGCAGACTTCGGATTGCAGATTCCTGCTCTGGTGGGAGGCTGCAAGGATGTAGAGAGCGACAACCCCGTTCGCCTACCTTGCTTTCGCACTAAATGTAGACTGCCCATGAATGGCATGAAACAATGACACAAGGCTGCTGCCTCAAGCTTGAGGTAAGTGCCGCATTTAGATTGAACTTGTGAGGCGGCAGCATGAGTATCTTTTTTGATGCAGTGACTATCGCAAAGGATGTCCGTCATCTCGGTATAAACGTACTGGGACGCTTCGTGAATCGGACTAACTCTTTGGGCCTGCAAAAAATCAGTACTCGTTACGGGCCATATTGGGTCAGGCCGTCCGAAACCGATCTAAATGTAATTCGCCAGATTTACTTTGAGAATGGGTACGATTTTTCTAAGTTCCCGCAAGGAAGTCGCATTCAAGATTATTATCGAGGTATTCTAAGTAGAAATAAGCTTCCTGTCGTTATCGATGCCGGAGCCAATATCGGAGTTGCATCGCGGTATTTTGCTACGAAATTTAAAGAAGCGCGGATATTTGCGATCGAGCCAGACCCAAAAACCGTGGCCATATGTCGTCTAAATACCGAAATGTTGTCCCATGTCGAGGTTTGTGAGGCAGCCATTGGATCAGAGTCCGGCAATGTGGCGGTAGAAAGTTTTGAGGGCCATGCATGGGCAACCCGCACACACAGGTCGAGCGAGGGCCTGGAAATACTCACCGTTCCTGACATTGTGAGTAGAGTTCCTCAGGGTGAACTATTCATCGTCAAAGTGGATATCGAAGGTTTCGAGTCTGATCTATTCTTGTCGAATACAGGATGGATTGATGAAGCCTACGTTATCGTAGTCGAGCCACATGACTGGATGTTCCCTGGAAAAGGAACCAGCCAATCCTTGCAGCAGGCCATGTCATCTCGGGGGCGAGACCTGATAGTTTCCGGTGAAAACTTGATTTGGGTAAAGCAGTAGCTCATCACGGTCGATCAATTCCGGTCTATCTGCTTGCACAGCAGCTTCAACGTGCAACGCCGTCATCCTCGCCCAAGCGCCAGGGTGAGCAGGATGCAGGAAGCACCCTGCCTGATGCCGGGCCATCGTCGATGCTTGGCCGGACAACATCTGAAGTCATACGTCCAGATTGGCCACCTTCAGCGCATTCCCTACGATGAAGTCCCGCCGCGGCTCCACGACGTCGCCCATCAACGTCGAGAACACCTGTGCCGCGTCTTCCACATCGCCAACCCGCACCTGCAGAAGCGTGCGGACCTGCGGGTCCAGCGTGGTCTTCCAGAGCTGGTCGGGGTTCATCTCGCCCAAGCCCTTGAAGCGCTGGATCGCCAGGCCCTTGCGGCCCTGTGCCAGGATGCGGTCGAACGCCGTCGCCGGACCCGGCACCCGTATCTCCGCCCTGTCCAGCGCCAGGGCCGCGGGTTCAGCGAACCGGCGCGAGAGCGCTTCGGTCCGTTCGGCCAGCCACCGCGCCTCGACACTGCGCAGGCTGCCGCTGTCGACGCTATAACGCTCGGCGACCCCGCGGACGGTGCGTGCGAGGTGCAGGCCGCGGTCATCCGCCCACACCTTCCAGGTACGCTCGTTCAGCAGCGAAACCGCGTTCAACCGCTGCACCAGGTCGTTGCTGACTGCCATGGTCCGGGCCGGGTCAGCCGTCAACGCGCCGGCGATGGCAGCCTGTTCCAGCAGCCAGGTCGGCACCGACGTCGCGAGCCGGCGCAGGTTGCCCGCCGCCTCCCGCAACCAGGCAAGTTCCCCAGCCATCTCGTCGCCCTGGAACACATGGCCGTCGGCATAGGCCAACCGGGCCTCCGCAAGCGCCTTGTCCAGCAAGAAATCTTCCAGCGCCTGGTCGTTCTTTAAATAACGTTCATCATTGCCGCGCTTGGCCCGGTATAGCGGGGGCTGGGCAATGTAAAGGTGGCCACGCTCGATCAACTCCGGCATCTGGCGAAAGAAGAACGTCAGCAGCAAGGTGCGGATATGGCTGCCGTCGACGTCGGCGTCCGTCATGATGTTGATGCGGTGATAGCGCAGCTTGCGTATGTCGAAGCCGCCCTGTTCCGGCTCGCCCCGGCCGATCCCAGTGCCCAATGCGGTGATCAGGGTGCCGATCTCGGCGCTGCCCAGCATGCGGTCGAACCGGGCGCGCTCGACGTTCAGGATTTTGCCCTTCAGCGGCAGGATCGCCTGGAACTTGCGGTCACGCCCCTGTTTCGCCGAACCGCCGGCGCTGTCGCCCTCGACGATGAAGATTTCGCACTTGCTGGGGTCGCGCTCCTGGCAGTCCGCCAGCTTGCCCGGCAAGGTGCTCACGTCCAGCACGCCCTTGCGTCGGGTCAGCTCGCGGGCCTTGCGCGCCGCTTCCCGCGCCGAGGCCGCGTCCATCACCTTCTGGATGATCGACTTCGCCTCCTTCGGGTGCGTCTCAAACCAATGCGACACGGTGTCGGCCACCGCCGCCTGCACCACCGGCTGCACCTCCGAACTCACCAGCTTGTCCTTGGTCTGGCTGCTGAACTTCGGGTCCGGCACCTTCACCGACAGCACCGCCGTCATGCCCTCGCGCATGTCGTCGCCCACCAGGTCGAGCTTGTCCTTCTTGCCCATCCCCTCGGCGTATTTCGTCACCACGCGGGTCAGTGCCTGGCGAAAGCCGGCCAGATGCGTGCCGCCATCGCGCTGCGGGATGTTGTTGGTGAAGCACAGCATCGTCTCATGGAAGCTGTCGTTCCAGGTCAATGCGAACTCGACCCGGATGCCGATCTGGCTCTCGTCGGTCGTGACCGAGATCGGCTGCGACACCACGGGCGTCTTGCTGCGGTCGAGCCAGGCGACGAACGCCTCCAGCCCGCCATCATACTTGAACTGCGTTTCCTGCGCCGGCGCGTGCCGCTCGTCGCGTAACACGATCGCCAAGCCGGAGTTCAGGAACGCCAGCTCGCGCAACCGACGCTCCAGGATGGCGTAGTCGAACTCGACTTTTGTGAACGTTCCGGTGCTGGGTTTGAAACATACCTCGGTGCCGCTTGGCTTGCCTGACGGTCCGATCACGCGCAATGGCTCCGTGGTTTCCCCATGCTCGAAACGAATGAAGTGCTCCAGCCCATTGCGCCAGATCCGCACCTCCATCCATTGCGACAGCGCGTTCACCACCGCCGCGCCGACGCCGTGCAGGCCGCCGGAGACCTTGTAGCTGTTCTGGTTGAACTTGCCGCCAGCGTGCAACCGGGTCAGCACGACCTCGGCGGCGCTCACGCCCTCCTCTAGATGGATGTCGGTCGGGATGCCGCGGCCGTCGTCCCGCACCGTCACGCTGCCGTCGCTGTTCAGGGTCAGCTCGCAGCGAGTGGCGAACCCGGCCTGCGCCTCGTCCACCGCGTTGTCGATGATCTCGAACGCCATGTGATGCAGGCCGGAGCCGTCGTCGGTATCGCCGATATACATGCCAGGACGTTTGCGCACCGCTTCCAGCCCCTTCAGGACTGAAATGGATGCGGCGTCGTAGGCCTCAGGCTCGGGATGCGGCGCGGCGATTTCGGACATGCCGACGGGGGACTCCAGATATGTTTTGATTGAATAGGAATATAGCTACTTCGGCCCTGAATAGACAGGGCCGAACCCTATGAAACTGCCGGAAAAACCTGGGAAATCGACGGAAAAGCCGGGTCCGCGCGCAGCGTGTCGCCGCCGGTCAGCAGCCCTTCCGCTACCCCCCGCAGCGCTGCGAATGGCTCCGGGTCGGTGCCCGTCAGCAGCACCTGTGCATCCAGGCCAGCCAGCGCATCCCACAACGCCGCCCGCCGGTCTGCGTCAAGGTGCACGGCAGGTTCGTCGAGCAGCAGCAACGGCGCGTCGCCACGAGCGGCGGCCATCAACCCGGCGTGGCCGAGCACCACGCCGATCAGCAGCGCCTTCTGCTGGCCGGTGCTGGCCAGCGCCGCCGAAACACCGCTCGCCGCGTCGGACAGCAGCATGTCCGACCGGTGCGCGCCCTGCGCCGCCGAGCCAGCCGCCGCGTCGCGTCCACGGTCATCGGCAAACGCTGACCGCAAGCCATCCTCCACCGCCAGCGCCGGCTGCACGGCCAAGCGGTCCGCGATCGCATCCGACAAAGTAAGCTGCGCCACCGGGAACCGTCCGGCGGCGCCTCCTGCGAGCACGGCATTCAACCGCAACACCAGCGCAGCGCGGGCCGCGGTGACGGCGACGGCATGCCGGGCCATGCTGTCCTCCACCCCTGCCAACCACGCAGGGTCGGCGCCGCCACCCGTCAGCAGGCGGTTCCGGCTGGCCATGGCGGTTTCATAAGCGGAAACCTCGCGCGCATGGCCGGGCTCCAGCGCCCACACCAGCCGGTCCAGGAACCGGCGCCGGCCCGATACGCCCTCTTGGAACAAGCGGTCCATCTGCGGGGTCAGCCAGACGGTCGCGAAGACAGCAGCAACCTCGGCCTGGTTGCGCGGCGGCGCGCCATTCAGGCGGAACACCCGGCGGTCAGATGGCCCGTCCGGCGAGGTTCCGGTGCCGAGTTCCGCCTCGGCGCCATCGCGCAACACGCGGGCAGCCACGCCCCAGCGTATTGGCGGGTCTGCACCCTGGCGAGCTAGGTCCGCGATCCGTGCGCCGCGCAGCCCACGGCCCGGTTGCAACAGGGAAACCGCCTCCAGCAAATTGGTCTTGCCAGACCCGTTTGGGCCTGTAACCACCGTGATACGTGCGCCCGGATGCCATGTCAGGCTCGGGTAGTTGCGGAACTGCGTGAGCGCCAGGCGCGTGAGCCGCAGCAACCCTTAGCTAAACACGCATCGGCATCAGCACATACAGCGCGCTGGCGTCGCCGGCGTCGCGCACGATCGTGGGCGCCGACCCATCCGAGAAGTAAAACTCGACGTGATCGGAGATCTGGTCGGTGATGTCGTTGAGGTAGCGCGCCTGAAAACCGATCTCGAGCGGACCCGACGAGTACTGCACCCGGTCGCCGTCCAGCTCTTCGCTCGCGGTGCCCTGCTCGGGGCTGGCTGCCGACAATGTCAGCACGTCGCGGTCCAGCGCCATCTTCACCGGACGCGAACGCTCGCTGCTGATCGCGGCCACACGGGCGACGGCGTCCGAAAAATCCTTCTTGCCGACGCGCAGGACCTTGTCGTTGTCCTTCGGGATCACGCGCTCGTATTCCGGGAAGGTGCCGTCGATCAACTTGCTGGTGAGCGTGATCGCCCCGGCCTTGAACTGGATGCGCGTGTCGGACAGGCCGACCTCGACCTCGCCGCTCTCCTCGTCCAACAGCTTGCGCAACTCCGCCACGGTCTTGCGCGGGATGATGACGCCGGGCATCCCGGCTGCGCCGTCCGGCATCGGCTCCTCGACCCGCGCGAGCCGATGGCCGTCGGTCGCCACCGCCCGCAGCACCCGGGCGCCGTCGCTTTCGGCTGCGTGCAAATAGATGCCATTCAGGTAATACCGCGTTTCCTCGGTGCTGATCGCGAACCGGGTGCGGTCGATCAGGCCGCGCAGCGCCAAGCCCGAGAGCTGGAAACGGTGGGGTAACTGCCCGGCCGTCATGCTCGGGAAGTCGTCGGTCGGCAGGGTCACGAGGCTTGTGCTGTAGCGGCCGGCGCGAAGCGTGAGCTGCGCGCCCTCGTTTGCCATCTCGATCTCGATCTCGGCGCCCTCGGGCAGCTTGCGGACGATCTCATACAACGTCGCGGCCGGGGCGGTGGTGGCGCCGTCGCGGGACACGCTGGCCGCAACCTCCTCGACGATGGCGATCTCCATGTCGGTCGCGGTGAAGCTGAGCGTGCCGCTCTTCGCGACGATCAGCGCGTTGGCCAGGATGGGGATCGTGTTGCGTTTCTCGGCGACGCTCTGAATATGGGCCAGCGCCTTCAGCAACGTAGCGCGTTCGGCCTTGAACTTCATGGAACCATTCCTGTTAAGCGCCGAATCCGGCACCGCGGCAGGTCAGTGTATCTGAAATGGATACACTAGGAAACAGCCGCGCTTCAGCTTTCCAGCATGCGCCGCAGCAGCTCGACCCGCTCGCCGAAATCCGCGTCCTGCTCGATCAGTTCCGTCACCCGGCTCACGGCGTGCATGACGGTCGTGTGGTCACGGTTGCCGAACTTGCGTCCGATCTCGGGCAGCGACCGACTGGTGAGCTGCTTTGCCAAGTACATCGCGACCTGCCGCGGGCGCGCCACCGCACGGGCACGGCGCGCGCTGCTCATATCGGCCAGGCGGATGTTCCAGTGCTCGGCGACGCGCTTCTGAATCTCCTCGATCGTGACCCGGCGATCATGCGCCTTTAGAATATCGTGCAGCACCTCCTGCGTGCTTTCCAGCGTGATCGGACGGCCAAACAGGTTGGCGTGGGCCACAAGCCGGTTCAGGCTCCCTTCCAACTCACGGACGTTGCTGGTGATCTTATGGGCCAGGAACTCCAGCACCTTCGGCGGCACCTCGACCTCCGCCCGTGCCGCTTTCGCCTCCAGGATCGAGATGCGCAGCTCGAACGTCGTCGCGTGCAGGTCGGCGACCATGCCGCAGCCGAGCCGGGTGCGCAGGCGGTCTTCCAGGCCCGATAGGTCCGACGGCGACTTGTCGGCCGACACCACGATCTGCTTGCCGGCGTCGACCAGGGCGTTGAAGGTATGGAAGAACTCTTCCTGCGTGTTATCCTTGCCGATCAGGAACTGCAGGTCGTCCACCATCAGCACGTCCACGCTGCGGAGCTGTTCCTTGAACTCCATGGTGGACTGGCTGCGTATGGCCGCGATAAACCGATACATGAATTTTTCGGCCGACATGTAGGCGACCTGGATCGGCGCAGTGTCGCGCCGTGACAACTCAAGTCCGATCGCGTGCATCAGATGCGTCTTGCCCAGGCCGACGCCGCCGTACAGGAACAACGGGTTGAAGCCGGGGCTCGACGGACGCTCCGCGACCCGGCGGGCACAGGCATAGGCGAACTCATTTGGTTTGCCGACGACGAAGCTATCGAATTCGAACCGCCCGTCGAGCGGGGCGGCCATCTCCGGACGGGCAACCTCAGGCCGACTATCCAGGCGGTCAGTGGATTTCGGCGTGGCGGCCGCCTCTGGGTCCGACCCGGTTTGCCTGGCCTCGTCGCTATCGGCAAGCGAGGTGACGACAGCTCCGGCGCCACCCACGCGGATATCCACCCGGCGAATGCGCTTGTTCTCCGATTGCCAAAGCGCGTTCAGCTTGTCGGCATAATGCCCGCGCACCCAGTCCCGCAGGAACCGGGTTGGCAGGTGCACCGTCACCTCGTCGCCGTCGATGCCGCCGAACGAAATCTGGCGCAGCCAGGTGCGGTATTCGACCTCCCCAACCTCTTGCTGCAGGCGGTTGCGGACGCGCGACCACTGCCCTTCAAGCTGTTCGGCCGTGTCGTTGCGCAAGGCATGGCTTCTGTCGGGCGGAAGGCCGTCCAGCGTGGCCGTCTCATTCTTCGCTTCGCCCGGACTGAGATCCATCAATACCTGCCTGCATTCAACGGCATGACGCCGCAGCGGGAACAAATTGGGCCAATCGCCGCGATCGGCGCCGCATCGGTCCAAATGGGGTCAATTGTCTGCCGACAACCGGTATCATGAACTAGGTGAAACCGCCCGGAGAAGCAATACAAAACTGTGTCGTTATGAAGTCACATAGTAAAAACAATAAAAGCGGGCACACAAAGTGCCCGCTTTTACAAATGCAACGTGCAATGCTATGCGGGCGAACCCGCAATACGATATCTAGACGCTAGCAAGAGCCTTAATGCGTGCAGCTAGCCGCGAAATCTTGCGCGAAACGGTATTCTTATGAATAACGCCCTTGCCAGCCGCCCGCTGCATCTCAGGCTGCGCAGCCCGAAGCGCCTCAGCCGCAGCAGCCTTGTCGCCCGTTGCGCAAGCAACCTCAACCTTCTTCACAAACGTCCGCATCCGACTCTTGCGAGCCTGGTTGCGCAACGTGCGCTTGGCCGTCTGACGGATGCGCTTACGCGCAGATGCGGTGTTCGCCATGGAATCTTTTCACTCAAGCAGTGTATTGCAGAGGCACGACAGGCGCGCCGGAGCGAGACGTTTTATGTAGCCGGGCATTCCAAGTCAAGCGTGACAAGCACATTACAGCAAAACCTCTGCCCAGTTGCATTAGCCTCGCCTTCGTGATCCCGCGTCAGCCTTGTCCGCTAAACACCGGTTTACGCTTATCGACGAACGCCGCCATGCCTTCGCGCTGATCCGGCGTGCCGAACAGCGACAAAAACAGTGCGCGCTCGGCCCTGACACCCTCGACCAGGGTCGTCTCAAATGCCGCATTCACCGCGCGCTTCGCCATAGCGACCGCCACCGGGGATTGTGAGGCAACCTTGGCCGCGATTTTGAGCGCCTCCGTCACCAGCTCGGCCCCCGGGAAAATGCGGCTGACCAGGTTGCAACGCTCCGCCTCGACGGCGTCCATCATGCGTCCGGTAAGGCACAGGTCCATCGCTTTCGACTTGCCGGCTGCCCGCGTCAGGCGCTGGGTGCCCCCGGCGCCTGGAATGACGCCAAGGTTGATCTCCGGCTGCCCGAACCGGGCGCCGTCGCCCGCGAGGATCATGTCGCACATCATCGCCAGCTCGCAGCCGCCGCCGAGCGCGAACCCGTTCACCGCCGCGATCACGGGCTTGCGTATGCGCAGCACCGTCTCCCATCGCGCGCCGATGAAGTCATGCAGGAAAACCTCGGGATAGTTGCGGTCCTTCATCTCCTTGATGTCGGCGCCGGCGGCGAACGCCTTGTCCGACCCGGTCAGCACGATGGCGCCAATCGCCGGGTCCGCATCGAACGCCAGCAACTGGCCGCCCAACTCCTCCATCAGCTCGTCGCACAGCGCATTCAGCGCCTGCGGACGGTTCAGCCGGATCAGTCCGACCCGGCCATGCGTCTCAACCAAGATCATGCCGGGCATGAACGTCTCCCTGGAAATTGCGACGATCTAGCTCACGCCTGCAGCCGCGGGCAATAGAACGTGCTGCGTCCGGACTGCACGACGCGGGCGACGCCGGGGCAGGGCGGTCCCGGGCACTGGCCGCACCGCTCGCCCTCCCGTCCATAAACGCGCCAGGCGTGCTGGAAATAGCCAAGCTCGCCGTCGGGCTGCACGTAGTCCCGCAGCGAGGACCCGCCGGCGGCGATGGCTTCCAACAGCGTCGCCTTGATCTCGGACACGAGCCGTGCCGCCTGCGCCTCGGTCACTTCGCCCGCCAGCCGGCTGGGCGCGATGCCGGCCCGGAACATCGCCTCGCAGACATAGATGTTGCCGAGACCTGCAACCAGGCGCTGGTCCAGCAGCGCGGCCTTGATCGGGGTGCGCCGCCCGGCCAGCGCGCGGGACAGCACGGCGCCGTCGAATGCATCATCCAGCGGCTCCGGCCCCAGTCCGGCCAGCAAGCGGTGCGCGTCCTCCGCCCCTGTCGGCACCAGGTCGATCGAGCCGAACCGCCGCGGGTCGACGAAGCCGACCAGCCAGCCGTCATCCGTCTCCATCTCGACGTGCTCATGCAGCACCGCCGCGTTCGAGCCATGCTGCCGGATCAGCATCCGCCCGGACATGCCGAGATGCAGCATCACGCTCGTGCCACCCTCGCCGGCAACTGGAGCCAGCCGCATCAGGATATACTTCGCCCGGCGCCGGAACCCCGCCACCCGCGCCCCGGTCAGCACCGCCGCCAGATCCAGCGGCAGCGGCCAGCGCAGGTCGGGCCGGCGTACCGCGGCACGGCGGATCACCCGACCCTCCAGCCGCGCCTGCAACCCGCGCATCACAGTTTCGACTTCAGGGAGTTCCGGCATCGCTGCAAGGCACGCTATATGCTGACCGCATGAGCAGCAATCCCGAGACCGACTTCGGCTTCCGAAACGTGCCCGTGGCCGAAAAGAAGCCGATGGTCCGCGCGGTGTTCGACAGCGTGGCGCCGCGCTATGACCTGATGAACGACCTGATGTCGCTCGGCGTGCATCGGCTGTGGAAGCGCGAGTTCATCGCTGGGCTGGAACCGCGTCCGGGCCGAACCCTGCTCGATCTCGCGGGCGGCACTGGGGACATCGCCTTCGGCTGGCGCGCCCGGGGCGGCGGGCCGGCATGGCTGACCGACATCAACCCATCCATGCTCGCCGAGGCGCGCAAGCGTCCGCATGACGGACAGGTCACGTTCCTGGTGGTGGACGCAGAGGCGATCCCGTTGCCGGACCGCTCGGTGGACCGGGTCAGCATCGCGTTAGGCCTGCGCAACTGCACGGACAAGCCGGCCGTGCTGGCCGAGGCCCGCCGAGTGCTCAAGCCGGGCGGACAGTTCCACTGCCTCGAATTCTCCCGCGTCCAGGTTGCCGCATTGGCGCCGGCCTATGACGCCTGGTCGTTCCAGGTGCTGCCACGCCTCGGCCGCGCCGTGGCCGGGGACGCCGACAGCTATCAATACCTGGCAGAAAGCATCCGGACCTTCCCGGACCAGGAGACGTTGGCGGCGATGATGCGGGCGGCCGGGCTGTCGCGCGTGCGGCATCGCAACCTCACCGGCGGCATCGTGGCAATCCACTCGGGCTGGCGGCTTTGACCCGCATCCTGCTCATCGTCAGCGGCGGCATCGCAGCCTACAAAGCCTTGGAACTCGTGCGCCTGCTGCGGCGCGACGGCGTTGGCGTGACCGCCGTGCTGACGGAGGGCGGCGCGCAGTTCGTGACGCCGCTCAGTCTGCAGGCGCTGACCGAGGAGAAGGTCTATTCAAGTCTGTGGTCGCTCACCGATGAGAGCGAAATGGGCCATATCCAGCTTTCGCGCGCCGCCGACCTGCTGGTGGTGGCGCCGGCAAGCGCCGACATCCTGGCCAAGATGGCGGCGGGCCTGACCGGCGACCTGGCCAGCACCGTGCTGCTGGCGACCGACAAGCCGGTGCTGGTGGCGCCGGCCATGAACGTCCGCATGTGGACCCATCCGGCGACCGCCGCCACGATGGCGACGCTGCGCAGCCGCGGCGTGCACGTGGTCGGCCCCGAGGAGGGCGCGATGGCCTGCAACGAATACGGCCTTGGCCGCCTCGCCGAGCCGTCCGCCATCCTGGCCGCGATCCAGGCCTTGCTGCATCCGGCCCCGGCGGAGGCGCTTCCGTTGGCCGGACGGCACGCGCTGGTCACCAGCGGGCCGACGCACGAGCCGATCGACCCGGTCCGCTATATCGCCAACCGCAGCAGCGGACGCCAGGGCCACGCCATCGCCGGCGCCCTGGCCAGCTTGGGGGCGCGCGTGACCTTGGTGACCGGCCCTGTCGGCGTCCCGGACCCGCCCGGCGCCACAGTGCACCGGGTCGAGACGGCGGAGCAGATGCTGGCTGCCTGCATGGCGGCGCTCCCGGCGGACGTCGCGGTCTGCGCAGCCGCCGTCGCCGATTGGCATGTGGCGAGTTCGTCCAGCACCAAGATCAAGAAGCTGCCCGGCAGCGCGCCGCCGACCTTGGCGCTGGTGCCCAACCCTGACATCCTCGCGACCCTTGCTGTCGCCGGGCCGGCACGTCCGCGATTGGTGATCGGATTTGCCGCCGAGACGGATGACATGCTGGCCCATGCCCAGGCCAAGCGGGCGCGCAAGGGCTGCGACTGGATCGTCGCCAACGACGTGCGGCCCGAGACCGGCATCATGGGCGGCGAGCTGAACGAGGTGCATTTGGTCACCGCTGCCGGAATCGAGGCCTGGCCGCGCCTGCCGAAAGCCGAGGTCGCCGGGCGGCTTGCACTCCGCATTGCTGAAGCGCTGGGCATCGCGGAGGCACTGGCGTGACGGCTCCGGCCGTGCGGTTCCGCCGGCTGGACGGCAATCCGGACCTGCCGATCCCCGCATATGCGACCGCGGGCGCCGCCGGGTTCGACCTGCGCGCCGCCGTCGATGCGGGTGCGCCGGCGATGCTGGCGCCCGGCGAGCGGATGCTGGTGCCGACCGGCTTCGCCTGCGCCGTCCCGCATGGCTATGAGATGCAGGTCCGGCCGCGTTCAGGCCTCGCCGTCAAGCATGGCATCGGCATCGTCAACAGCCCCGGCACGGTCGATAGCGACTATCGCGGGCCGCTCATGGTCTGCCTGATCAATCTTGGGACCGAGCGGTTCGTCATCAACCGTGGCGACCGCATCGCACAGGCGGTGGTTGCCCCGGCGCCGCAGCTTACTTTGGTCGAAGTTAGGGAGCTTGAGGACACCACGCGCGGCGAACAAGGCTTCGGATCAACCGGAGTTTCTTAAAGCTGGTTGACCAGCCACTAGGTTTCGAAACTGCCGGGCGAGCGCTGGCCGATCATCGCCATCAGCTCGCGCCGGGTCGAAGGGTTATTGCGGAACGCGCCCAGCATCCGGCTCGTGACCATGCTGACGCCGGGCTTATGGACGCCGCGGGTGCTCATGCACTGGTGCCCGGCTTCGATCACGACGCCGACGCCGAGCGGCTGCAGCACCTGGTCGATCGTGCCGGCAATCTGCACCGTCAGTTTCTCCTGGATTTGCAGGCGCTTGGCATAGGCATCCACCACGCGGGCCAGCTTGCTGATGCCCACCACCCGGCGGTTGGGCAAATACGCCACATGGCAGCGGCCAATGATGGGCACCATGTGGTGCTCGCAATAGCTTTCGAGCCGGATATCGCGCAACAGTATGATCTCGTCGTAGCCGTCGACCTCCTCGAATGTCCGCTCCAGCAACGAGACGGGATCGACGGCATAGCCGCCAAACAGCTCCTTGTAGGAACTCACGACGCGCCGGGGCGTGTCCCGCAGGCCCTCGCGCGTCGGGTCGTCGCCAGCCCAACGGAGCAGGGTGCGTACGGCGGCCTCGGCCTCCTCTGCGGTAGGGCGGCTATCGCTGACCGACGGCGTGGACGCAGGGGCGGGGCTGATGCTGTTCAAAGTGCGCTTGCTCCTAAAAGCCGTCCCGAGTATCGCAGCCGGGATCTCGCAGTATGCGTTTCGTCTCGGAAATGTAGTGTCCAAGCCCATGCCGGCAAGCGGTGCAACGTCGGCCGCTCATACTTTGGGGTTCTTGGTAAGAACATCGTGAGAAGGCTGGATCGATACCATTGGTTTCACGTATCATTTATCGGTTGCGAAGACCTCTTTATTTTGGGTGGGCGTTATGTCGGTTGAATACTGGAACGGCTCGACGGGATCTCTCCGCCAGGCGCGGAATTGGTCGCAGGCGACCACGCCAGCCGCCGGAGATGCGCTTTATGCCGCAAGCGGCAACATGATCCTAAGTGGCGGAACGTTCGGCGCCTTGCCAGTCCGGACGACCATCGGGCTCACGGGGGTCACCGCCGCTGGCGCGCCGTCCCTTACCTTGAATAATGTCACGCTGACGAATGTGGCAATCAGTGAGGCGCCGCCGCTCTACGCCGGACCCTATAACGAAGCCCCTTTGGGCTACTATTCACCCAAATACGGCATTCTTCAAATCGTGGGCGCCGTCACGAACGACGGAGGCTTGATAGAGGGCGGCCGGAACAGCCTTGGCCCCGCCGCGGGCCTCAACATCGTCATGGCAACCGGAGCGACGCTGATCAACAAGGGCGTCCTTGCAGCGTATCCAGCCGGTCAACTGACGATTGCCGGCCACGGTCCCGCGACGGTGGAAAACGACGGGACCATCAACGCAACAGGCGGCAAGGTCACGATCTCGACGCACCTTACCGGCGTCGGCAACGTCTATACCAGCGCCGCCGGTGGCGGGGGTTTCAGCGGCAGCGTCGAGCTTAACGCAGCGGTCGACGCGGGCCAGACTTTCCATATCAGCCAGGGCTCCCTGCAAATCGATCAGCCGCGCAGCTTCCTTGGCCGGGTCGACCTGGGTCCGACGCAGTTTGGCGGGACAGTGCGTCTGGAGCGACTCGATGCGGCGTCCTGGGATGCGAAAGGCAGCCTATTCGAGCTGTTCAACGCAGCGGGCAAGGTCGTCGACACGCTGCAGTTCACAACCCCGCAGACTTCCGCGACGCTTATCGTCAGCAGCATATCGGACGCTGCCTATGGTCCCGGCGTGAGTATCGCCAGCCACCCTTTCGGACCGCCAGCAACGGGCGCGAACGTCCTGCCATACCATAGCGCCTAACTCTCAGTGGACGCTCCTGCCCTGTGCAGGGGCGTCTAAGCTAAAAGTGGGAATATCGGCGTCGAACGACTCGCCGGTGGCCGGGACCAGCATGTGATACACGCCTGACATGAAGCCCGACGCAGTGCCTAGGGGCGTGCCGGAAGTGTATTCAAACGCCTCGCCCGGCCGCAGCGTCGGCGTCTTGCCGACAACGCCCGGACCCTCGACGGTCTGCATGCGTCCGCGGGCGTCGGTGATGCGCCATGTGCGGCGCAGAAGCTGCACGGTTTCCGGGCCATGGTTCTCGATCCGCACTTGATAGGCCCAAACCCAGGTGCCGGCTTCGGGATCGGACTGCTCGGCCAGATACGCTGTCTGCACCCCCACGACGACGCCGCGGGTGGTCGCACTGTAATGGGACGCCATGCCGGCGCTACTCCGCCGCCGCGCGGATGTCCCTGTGCAACCGGTCCAGCGCCTGCGTCAGGTCGTCCACAAGGTCAGCGGCGTCCTCCAGCCCGACCGACAGCCGGACCACGCCGTCGGTGATGCCGAGCCGGGCGCGTTCGTCCGCGCCGATCCGCATATGCGTGGTGGTGGCGGGATGGGTGATCAGCGACTTGGAGTCGCCGAGGTTGTTCGAGACCGCAATCAGCCGGAACGCGTTCATCGCCTGGAACGCTGCCGGCTTGCCTCCGGCCAGCTCGAATGTGACCAGGGTGCCGCCGGCGCTCATCTGCGACATGGCCAGGGCGTGCTGCGGGTGGTCGGGGCGGGCAGGGAACCAGACGCGGGACACGGCCGGGTGCCGGGCCAGCATGTCGGCGACTACCGCGGCCGAGGCGCAGGCGGCCTGCACGCGGAGGTGCAGCGTCTCCAGCCCTTTCAGCAACAGCCAGGCGTTGAACGGCGACAGGCTCGGCCCGGTGTTGCGCACGAAGGGCTGCAGCGTGTCCTCGACCCAGGCCTTGCGGCCCAGCACCGCGCCGCCCAGCACGCGGCCTTGGCCATCGATGTGCTTGGTGCAGGAATACACCACGACATCGGCGCCAAGCTCGATCGGCTTCTGCAGCAGCGGCGTCGCGAACACGTTGTCGACCACGACGATGGCGCCGGCCGCGTGCGCCAGGCGGCAGACCGCGCGCAGGTCGATGATGGCGAGCATCGGGTTGGACGGGCTCTCGACCAGCACGAGGGCAGCCGGGCGGGAAAGGGCTATGCCCCAGGCGTCAAGGTCTGCGCTGTCCACGAACTCCGAGGAGATGCCATAGCGGGGCAGCAACGTCGACACGATCCAGTGACAAGACCCGAACAGTGCGCGGGACGCGACGACCCGGTCGCCGGCTTTCAGGTGGCAAAGCATCGCCGCATGCACGGCCGCCATGCCGGTCGCGGTGGCGCGGCAGGCTTCGGCGCCCTCGATGCCGGCGAGCCGGTCCTCCAGCATGGCCACCGTCGGATTGCCGAACCGGGAATACTGGTAATGGGCGACGGCGCCGGTGAAGGTGTCCTCGGCCTGCTCGGCGCTGTCATAGACGAAGCCGGAGGTGAGGAATAACGCTTCCGAGGTCTCGCCGTGCGGCGTGCGCGTGATGCCGCCGTGGACGAGTTGGGTGGCCGGACGGAAGTTTGGTGCGGACATCAGGCGCAGGCCTCCAAAGGGGGCCGTGGACACCGCCGGCGCCAGCGGGGCGCTGGGGTGCCGAGGGCCTCTTTAGCGCGTTTATTTCACCTCGCCGCAATCCGGCCGGACAAATCACGAGGGGCGTCGTTCAACGCCGGGGCATAGACTAGGGGCGAGGGCGTTGCATGGTCAACGGCGAATTCGTATAACGATGCCGCCGCGGGTGTAGTTCAATGGTAGAACGGCAGCTTCCCAAGCTGCATACGAGGGTTCGATTCCCTTCACCCGCTCCAGCCCACGGGCCGAAGCTGCTGGAACGCTTGCCGGCTACCGCGTCGGACGTGGCGGGTTCACAGTGTAGTCGTAGAACCCACGCCCGATCTTGCGGCCATACCAGCCGGCCTCGACATACTTCACCAGCAACGGGCAGGGACGGTACTTGCTGTCCGACAGACCTTCATACAGCACTTGCATAATGCTGAGGCAGGTGTCGAGCCCGATGAAGTCAGCCAGTTCCAACGGCCCCATCGGATGGTTGGCGCCCAGCTTCATCGCGGTGTCGATCGCTGTCACGCTGCCGACGCCCTCATACAAGGCATAAACCGCCTCGTTGATCATCGGCACCAGGATACGGTTGACGATGAACGCGGGAAAATCCTCCGACACCGACGTCGTTTTATCGAGCCGGGCAGCCAGCGCCTGCACCGCCTGGAACGTCGGCTCGTCGGTCGCGATGCCGCGGATCACCTCCACCAGCTTCATGACCGGGACCGGGTTCATGAAGTGCATGCCGATGAATTTCTCCGGACGGTCCGTGCTGGCGCCCAGCCGGGTGATGCTGATGCTGCTGGTGTTGCTGGCCAGCATGCACGACGGCTTGATATGCGGCGTCAGCGTGCGATAGACGGCACGCTTGACCTCCTCTTTCTCCGTCGCGGCCTCGATCACCAGATCGGCGTCGGCAAAGCTCGCGTAGTCGCTGCTGGCATGGACCAACGCCAACCCGGCCGATTTCTGCTCGGCGGTGATGGCGCCCTTGGCAACCTGGCGGTCCATGTCGCGCGACATCGTCGCCATCGCCTT
The DNA here is from genome assembly GCA_964236715.1 of uncultured Acetobacteraceae bacterium. Lineage (GTDB taxonomy): Bacteria > Pseudomonadota > Alphaproteobacteria > Acetobacterales > Acetobacteraceae > CAHJXG01. Next base: position 17,633 of record CAXSGE010000010.1, read on the forward strand.
CCCGAGCGCGTCCGGCTTCATGTCCAACAGGACGACGGGCAGACCCGACAACGCGCACACATGCGCGATGCCGGCGCCCATCTGCCCGGCGCCGATAACTCCAACCACCTTCACCGCCGAAGGCACCGCCTGCAGGTCGGCAGTGCCCGGCGAAGCTAGAACGTCAATCGTCAAGGCGCGCGGCCCAGTTCGGTCTCAAGCTCAGGCAACGCGGTGAACAGGTCGCCGACGAAGCCATAGTCCGCCACCTGGAAAATCGGCGCGTCCTCGTCCTTGTTGATGGCGACGATGACCTTGCTGTCCTTCATTCCCGCGAGATGCTGAATGGCGCCGCTGATGCCGATTGCGAGATAAAGGTCGGGCGCCACGATCTTGCCGGTCTGGCCGACCTGGTAATCGTTCGGCACATAGCCCGCGTCCACCGCCGCGCGCGACGCGCCGACCGCCGCGCCCAGCGCATCGGCGATCGGGTTCAGTAGCTTGAAGTTCTCCCCGTTCTGCATCCCGCGTCCGCCGGAGATGACGATGCGCGCCGCCGTCAGCTCCGGACGCTCGCTCTTGGACAGCTCAGCCGACATGAACCGGGATGTCACGGGCGCGTCCGGCGTGGACACCGCCTCGATCGTGGCGGAGCCGCCCTCGGCCGCCACCGGGTCGAAGCTCGCCGCGCGTATGGTCATGACCTTCTTGCTGTCGGACGACACCACGGTCGCCATCGCATTGCCGGCATAGATCGGGCGGACGAAGGTGTCGGCGTCCACGATCCCGGCCACATCGCTGATCGGCTGCACGTCCAGCAACGCTGCCACCCGCGGCATCACGTTCTTGCCGGTCGCCGTGCTGGCCGCCATCAGGTGGTCGTGGTGCCCGGCCATCGACACCAGCAGCGCCGCCAGCGGCTCCGCCAGGCTGTGCGCATAGGCCGGGCTATCCGCCACGTGCACCTTGGTGACGCCGGGCAACTTCGCCGCTGCAGCCGCGGCGGCGTCGATGCCTTCGCCCGTCACCAGCACATGCACCTCGCCGAGCTTGGCCGCGGCGGCGACGGCGCTGCGCGATGGCTGCTTAATCTGGCCGTTATCGTGGTCGAGCAGGACGAGGGAGGCCATATCAGATCACCTTTGCTTCGTTGCGCAATTTTTGCACGAGCTCTGCGATTGAGCCCACCTTCTGCCCTGCAACCCGGCGCGGCGGCTCGGCCACCTTGACCAGGCGCAGCCGGGGCGCCGGGTCCACACCCAGATCGGCGGGCTTGATCGTCTCAATCGGCTTCTTACGCGCCTTCATGATGTTCGGCAGGCTCGCGTAGCGTGGCTCGTTTAGGCGCAGGTCGGTCGTGATAATACAGGGCATGTCGAGCTCCAGCGTCTCGAGCCCGCCGTCGATCTCGCGGGTCACCACCAGTTTGTTGCTCTCAACGGTGATGCGGCTCGCGAAGGTGCCTTGCGGCCAGCCGAGCAGGGCGGCCAGCATCTGCCCGGTCGCGCTCATGTCGTCGTCGATGGCCTGCTTGCCCATGATGATCAAGCCCGGCTGCTCCTTGTCGGCCAGCGCCTTGAGCAGCTTAGCCACCGCAAGCGGCTGCAGCTCGACATCCGTCTCGACCAGGATGCCGCGGTCGGCGCCCATGGCTAGCGCGGTGCGGATTGTCTCGGCGCATGCGGGAATGCCCATGGAGACGGCGATGATCTCGGTCGCGACACCCTTTTCCTTGAGGCGCACGGCCTCCTCAACGGCGATCTCGTCGAACGGGTTCATCGACATCTTGACGCCCGCCGTCTCGACGCCGGAGCCGTCCGATTTGACGCGCACCTTTACGTTGTAGTCGACGACACGCTTTACGGGAACAAGGAGCTTCATGCTGATGCCATTGGGTTATAGGTAATGCGGCAACGCGCCGGACACGCCCAAACTCTGCGGCGATGCGCAACACGAAACCGCGAAAAATTGGTCTGACCTTATGGGGCAGCCAGTCGCGATGTCAAACGGGGGCCGCCGTTGCGACCTGCCCACCAGGACGTCCGCCATCTAATGACGCATCAGCGAGAGCAGGATGACGAACAGGACCAAGGCCACACCTTGGAGCACCACGCGCCAGCGCATCAGCACGTTCGACCGCTGCGCGTCCTGGCCGCCGCGCGCCAAGCCGATCAGCCCGGCGAACAGGACCCCCACCGTGCCAAGCATCGCCAAGCCGACGAGTACCATCAGAAACGTGGTCATAGTGGACATCCAAATACCCACCAGACCTAGGCCGTTCCGCGAGAATGTCACCCCCGGCCACGCCATGGCGGCGCGTGGCCGGCATTGACACCTATCCTGCACGGGTGTTGGACCCCGCAGATGCACCTGCGCATCCGGCTGATCGTTCTTATGCTGGCGCTCGTTTCGGGCCTGCCGTCTTCCGGCCATGCCCAGGCGGTGCCTAACGCTGCGGCTGCCCCGTCTCCTGCTCCTGCCCCGTCTCCCGCCCCTGCTTTGGCGCCGACGCAGGCGCAGCAGGTGCTGGAACTGTTGCAGGACCCCAAACGCCGCGCCGAGTTCACGGCCGTGCTGGAAAGCATGGTCAAGGCCGCGCCGAGCGTCCCAGGCACGGCCGCCGCCCCAGCTCCGGCCCCGGTTTCGGCCCCCGCTGCGGCCCCCGCTGCGACCAAGGTCCTGCCGCTCGAGCCCGATAGCCTCGGCGCCCAGATTGTCGACAATTCGGCTGCTGCGCTGGAGAACACGGGAGCGCAGTTGGCAGCCGCCGTGCGGTCCGTGAACGACCTGCCAATGCTGTGGCGCTGGATGTCCACCCAGGCTGGCGATCCGGACTTCCGCGCCCGCGTGCTGGACGCGCTTTGGCGGATCGCCGTCACCATCGCCTGCGGCTTGGCCGCAGAGGCCGTCGTCATGCGCCTGCTGCGCTCCATGCGCGGAACGCTCGGCGCATGGTCCCCCGCCACGGCCGGCTTCGACGGCGTGCCCGAGCTTATGCCTGAAACCGGCCTGGCCGCGGCCGAAGCCGGCGAAACCGAACACCGCGAATCTGACAAAAAGCTTAACCGCGCGCTAGGCGCCCTGCAGCGCTTGCCCTATTTGCTTGGCCTGCTGGCGTTGGACCTGCTGCCCGTCGCTGCCTTTGCCGCAGTCGCAACCCTCGTGCTCGGAACCCGGATCGCCGAGCCTGGCCCAACCCGCGCCGTCATCCAATTGGTGCTGAACGCCTACGTCCTGACGCGCCTGGTGCTGTGCGTCGTGGACATGCTGGTCTGCCCGGCTGCGCCAGGCCTGCGGCTCCTGCATGTCTCGGAATGGACGGCACACTTCCTCACCCGCTGGACCAGCCGCATCCTGATCGTCGGGGTCACTGGATATGTGCTGGCCGAGGCCGGGCTGCTGTTCGGCATGTACCAGGACGCGCATGACGCGGTGCTGAAGCTGTTCGCGCTCGCCATGCATGGCTGCCTGATCGCCGCGGTGCTGCAGGCACGCCCGCACGTGGCCGTCCGGCTCCGCACGCAACAATATTTCCACGGGGTCTGGGCGTCGCTGCTGAACCGGCTCGCCAGCATCTGGCACCTGATCGCCATCTTCTACATCGCCGCACTTTGGCTGGTCTGGGCGGGCGAGCTGCGCAACGGCTATGTCCGCCTCATCCATTTCTGCCTGGTCACGTTCAGCATCCTGATCGCCGCGCGCCTCGCCGGGGTCGTGCTGATCGGCGGCATCGACCGCGCCCTGCGCCTTACCCCGGCCATGTCTGGCCGGCATCCGGGTTTTGCGGAGCGCGCGGCGACATACCAACCCGTGCTGCGCGCCGTCATCACCATCGCGTTGTTCGTGCTCACCACCTTGGCGCTGTTCGAGGCATGGAACCTCGCGCCGGTCGACTGGCTGATGCGCAACGGCCTGGGCGGACGCGTGGCGTCGGCCGTCATGGTCATCGCCGTCACCGTCATACTCGCGATCCTGGTATGGGAGGGGGTGAACGCCACGATCGAGCAGCATCTCGCACGCCTCACCGCGGAGGCGCACCTGGCGCGCGCCGGCCGGCTGCGCACGCTGCTGCCGATGCTGCGCACGACGCTGCTGGTCACCATCGTCCTGGTCGTGGCGCTGATGGCGCTGAGCGAGCTGGGCATCAACATCGCGCCATTGCTGGCCGGCGCCGGGGTGATCGGCATCGCCGTCGGCTTCGGGTCGCAGAAATTGGTCCAGGACCTTATCAACGGGGTGTTCCTGCTGTTCGAGAACGCGATGCAGGTCGGCGACGTCGTGACGCTCGGCGGCCTGACCGGCACGGTCGAGGCGCTGTCGATACGCACCATCCGGCTGCGCGCCCTGGACGGCTCGGTGCATATCATCCCGTTCAGCGCGGTGACGACCGTCACCAACCAGACCCGCGACTACGCCTATGCCCTATTGGACATCAACGTCGGCCTGAACGAGGAGCCGGACCGCATCATCCCCTTGGTGAGCGGCCTCGCAGCCGAGATGCGGAAGGACCCGAAATGGGCCTCGCTGGTGCTTGATCCGCTCGACGTCATGGGGGTCGAGAAATTCATCGACACGGCCTGGGTGCTGCGGGTGCGGATGAAGACGCAGCCTGCCAGCCGCTGGTCGGTGGGCCGTGAGCTGAACCGCAGGATCAAGCTGCGGTTCGACGAGCTTGCGATCGAGAGCCCGATGACCTCATACCGCGCATTGAGCGCCCCGCCGGCGCCGCAACCCGTCCCAGCCCAGGAGCAGGCCGCATGACCAATCTCGAATCCTGGGCCGCCGAGTTGCGCGACGAGGGTTTTGCCTTCGTGCACGCGCCGGCGATGGCGGAGGCATTGGAGCGGGCCGGCCTATCAGGCTGGGACAGCTTTGCCCGCTCCTGGGACGATCTGGGGCTCGACACCTACATGGCCGATGGCGGCCGTTACCGGAAGCGCCGCCACGCCGCATTCCTGGTGGGCTCAGCCGGCATCGTGCGCAAGCCGGACCAGCCGCACTACCAAAGTCGGGATTATAATGCGTTGAACGGCGGGATCGCCCGCTGGTTCGATCCCATCGCGCCGGCGGCGGCCGACTCTGCCGCGTTCCAAGCCATACTCCGCGTCTGCCATGCCTTGTTCGACGGCCTGACGGCGGCGCCCGCCTGGCATGTCGAGGCGCATCAGTTCCGCATTGAGGCCCGCCCCGGCCAATCCGGCCAACCGACCCCCGAGGGCATGCACCAGGACGGCGTGGACTGGGTGCTGGTGCTGATGATCGGCCGGGTCAACATCGCCTCTGGCACTACCAGCATCCATGGGCTGGACCGCACATTGCTGGGCAGCTTCACCCTCGATGCGCCGATGGATGCGGCGCTGGTCGACGACCACCGCGTGTTCCACGGCGTGACGCCGGTGCAGCCGCTAGACCCGGCGCAGCCCGCCCATCGCGACGTGCTGGTGGTTACTTTCCGGCGCGAAACCACGCTTCCAAACCTCTGAGTTGTCCAGCGGCGGCTGTCGGTTGGCTGGCAATGTGAGGACCGCCTGCAATCCCGGTCTGGCGTCCGATAGCCGGGCGTCGCCGCCGTGCAGTCCGGCAACGGCGCGCACCAGCGTGAGGCCCAAGCCGAAGCCCGGCGTATTGCGCGCGCTCTCCCCTCGGTAAAACCGCTCGGTTGCGCGCGCCTGATCGTGTGCGGGGATTCCCGGCCCCTGGTCGAGCACCATCACCTGCAAGGTTTCCGGCCACGCGCCCGGCGTCAGCCGCGCCCGCAATGTCACCGTGCCACCCGGCGGCGAGAACTTGATCGCGTTGTCCAAGAGGTTCGCCACCGCCTGCTGGATCAGCTCGCGGTCCCCCCAAACCGGCAACGGCCGGGCGGCTTCCAGCACCAAGTGCAGGCCGCGCTCCTCCGCCAACGCGCCGTACAGCTCGGCGAGATTCGCCAGCAATGGGCCGATGTCGAGCGCCGCGAAGGCGGAGCGCCGCGCGCCGGCCTCGATTTCGGCAATGCGCAGCAATGCCTGGAACACGGCGGTGACGCCATCAAGATCCAAGACCGCGCGGTCCACCGCCGTGCGCAGTTCCGCCGTGCTGCCGGCATGGGAGGCTGCGTCCTCCAGCCGGGCGCGGGCGCGGGCGATCGGAGTCCGCAAGTCATGCGCGATGGAGTTGGAAACCTGGCGCACGCCGTCCATCAGCCGGCCGATCCGGTCCAGCATGTCGTTGAAGGTCGCAGCCAGCCGGTCGAACTCGTCACCGCGCCCAGATAGCCGGATGCGCGGCGACAAGTCCCCGGCAGAGATCGCCGCCGCGGTCTCCGAGACATGGCCGAGCATGCGCCGGAACAGCCGCTGCACCGTCAATGCGCCTGCTGCGCCGAGCAGGGCAATCAGCACCAATGCCCACGCCATCGTGTCGGTCAAGACTTCCCGCAAGGCGGCACGCGCCTCGACATCCCGGCCAACCAGCAGCGAGTAGCCGCCGGGCAGGGTGAACCGATGCAGCCGGGCGAGGGTGCGCCGGCCTTTCCGCTTGAGCGACATCTCATAGACCTGGCCCACCTGGGCCACGCCCTCGGGCCAGGCGCCCAGGTTCCCGGCGACGCTGCGGCCCTCCGGATCGAGCACGAAGTAGATCGCGTCGTCGTCGATGCCTCCCGCCATGCGGGCGGTGATCGTCGAAAGCAGCGCCGGCGCGCCGCCCTCCCGCCACCGTTCGGACAGGCCCTGCGCATCGGCACGGATGGCAGCGTCGACCTGCGCATTCAGCAAGCCGATCGTCGTCCACCAGAGGAACAGCACAAGGGTCAAGGCGCTCAAAGCGAACAGCCCGCCATAGGCTAGCGCCAGACGGACCCCGGCAGATCGGAACAGCCGTCGCAGGCCAGCGCCCCCAGCCCGCATCGCGCGCCTACTCGGTCCGCAGCATGTAGCCGATACTGCGGACCGTCTGGATCACGGCCACGTCGAACGGCTTGTCGACCTTTTGCCGCAGGCGGGACACGTGCACGTCGATCACGTTGGTCTGCGGGTCGAAGTGGTAGTCCCAAACCCCTTCCAGCATCATGGTCCGGGTGACCACCTGGCCGGCGTGGCGCATCAGGTACTCCAACAGGCGGAACTCGCGCGGCTGCAGATCGATCTTTTGGCCACGGCGGCGCACCGTGCGGGACAGCAAATCCATCTCGAGATCGCCAACCGTCAGCCGTGTCTCCGGCCCGGAGGGGCGGCCCCGGCGCAGCAACGCCTCGACCCGGGCCAGCAACTCGCTAAAGGCGAACGGCTTGGTCAGGTAGTCGTCGCCTCCGGCCTTCAGTCCTTCGACACGGTCATCCACCCCGGCCATCGCCGAAAGGAACAGGACTGGCGTCTGATTATCCCGGGCACGCAGCGATTCGAGCACCTGCAGGCCATTCAAGCCGCCGGGCAGCATGCGGTCCAGGATGATGGCGTCGAACGCCTCCGTGGATGCAAGCGCGAGGCTTTCTTGGCCGTTGCCGGCCCCCTCCACACTATGCCCGGCCTCTCGCAATCCCTTCAGCACGAACCCAGCGACATCCGCATCGTCTTCAACCACCAAGATACGCATGTTCTAGCCCGGTGCCTCTTGTTGGCGGCGTCCGACGGTGACGGGCAGGTCGAGGCTCTGCACGCCGCGGCGGACCGACAGGTTCACGGCGGTGCCCGGCGACGCCCTGGCGACGGCGCGGATCAGGCCGCGGGCACTGTCCACCCGGTCCCCGTTCACCGCCGTCACCACGTCGCCTGTCCGCAGCCCGGCGCGCGCGGCCGGTCCGGTACGGTCGATCCCGGCGATCGCTACCCCGTTGCTCACGGCCTGGCCGCCCTGCACGTCCTGCACCGAGACTCCGAGCCAGCCGCGGTCGATCCGCCCCTTGTCCCGCAGGTCGGACACGATCCGCATCGCGATCTCGCTCGGCACCGCGAAGCCGATGCCGACCGACCCGCCGGTAGGCGAGACGATGGCGGTGTTCACTGCGATCACCTGGCCGTCCATGTTGAAGGTCGGGCCGCCGGAGTTGCCGGGGTTGATCGGCGCGTCGATCTGGATGAAGTCGTCGAACGGCCCCGCGCCGATGTCCCGCCCGCGCGCCGATATGATGCCGGCCGTGACCGAGCCGCCCAGCCCGAAGGGGTTGCCCGCCGCCAGGATCCAGTCCCCGACCTCAGCCGTCCGGCTATCGCCCCACGTCACATAGGGCAGGGGGGTTGGGCTGCTGACCCGGATGACCGCGATGTCCGTCAGGTCGTCCGACCCGATCAGCCGTGCCGGCAGCTCGGTGCCGTCCGACAACGACACGACGATGCGGTCGGCGCGGCCGACGACGTGGTTGTTGGTGACGATCAGCCCGGACGGGTCGACGATGAAACCCGATCCCGCGCCCAGCACCTGCTCCCGCCGTCCGTGGAACCGCTCGCGGAACTGCCTTTCGAACGGGGTGCCCCGCAGCTCGGGCGGGACTGCGGCGGCGTCGGCTGGGCCGCGGCCCTCGGTGACCGATATATTGACCACCGCCGGCACCACCCGCTTCGCCAATGGCGCAAAGCTGAAGGGTGCGACACCGGAAGCGCGCAATGATCCGGCTGCCGGCTGAGCCGTCGCCGGGAGATTCGTGCATCCGGGCAGCATGAGCGCCATCGCGGTCAGGGTGGCGCGAAAGCGGGGGGCCATTGGACGAGACTCCGGGATGCCTAGTGGCATGTTTAAGGTAGGTTGTATTGGCCTATTACAAAAGCTTGTGACAATGGTTATAAAGGATGATCTCTCGACTGAACCTATAGTTTGCCGACTGGCGCAGGCCAGTCCGGCAGGCCTGTTTCCGTGGTTCTTGACAGGATATTATTACGCAAGCACGTAAGATTTAGCCGCCTGGATGCTCTGGCCAGTCGTGCCGGGGATAGCGGCCACGCATGTCTTTCCGCGCGTCCGCCCATGCGCCACGCCAGAAACCCGCCAGGTCCGCCGTGATCGCGATCGGACGGCCCGCTGGCGACAGCAGCGCCAGTTGCAGCGGCACCCGCCCGCCAGCCAGGCTGGGCGTCGCCGTCATGCCGTAGAATGCTTGGGCACGCGCGCTCGCCAGCGGAACCGGCTGCGCGTAATCCACCGCCGCCCGTCCGCCCGGCAATGTCAGATGCGTCGGCAGCTCCCGGTCGAGCCGCGCGGCATGTTGCCACCCCAGGGCGCCGCGCAGGATGCCGTGCAGGTCGAGCGACGCAATGGCCGCCAGGCGGGACAGTCCCCCGAGATGCGGCGCAAGCCATTGCGCGGCGTTTGCGGCCAGCGCCGGATCAGACAGGTCGGGCATTTCTGGATCGATGCTGCGCAACCAGGCGGCGCGGGCCTGCAACTGCCGGGCGGCATCGGTCCACGGCAGCGTGTCCAAGCGGCGGCCGGTCGCCTCGGCCAGGATCGCGGCAGCCGCATCGGGGTCGGCAGCGACGGTCCGGTCTTCCAGCACCAAGGCGCCGAGCCGGCGGCGGCGACGGGAGAACACCGTGCCGGACGCGGCGTCGAAGCCGCTCTCGACGGTCTCGGTCACCTGCGCCTCGACGCTTGGCGGCAGGGCGGCCGGGTCGATCGGCGCCGCCAGCCGGATGCGGGCGGACGCCTTCAGGTCCAGGCTGGCGACGACCAGCAGCGGTGCGTTGGCCAGGGGATCGGTGCGCGGCAGCCGGGCGCCGCCGCCGCCGGAGAGCCGGAACGATCCCGGCTCGCCCCGGCGCTGCGCGATGCGGTCCGGGAACGCCACCGCCAGCAGCGGGCCAGGGTCGCCGGCGGCCGAGCCACCCGCACCCAGGCGGCGGCGATAGGCGGCGGACTGCTGGCGGATGCGGCTTATGGCGCCGCGGTCCATATCGCCCGCGCCTCCAGCCAGGACGTCGAGCCGCAGTTGCAAGTCGGCCGGCGGGTCCCGGCCACGCAGGGGATCACGCTCTTCCAGCAATGCGGCGAGGTCCGCCGCCAGCGCAGCTTGGTTGGGGCCGTCCGCCGCCAGCATCATCGCCGCGAGCCGGGGATGCGCTCCCAATTCAGCCATGCGGCGTCCCCCCAGCGTGATCCGCCCCGCCGCATCGACCGCGCCCAGCCCCGCCAGCAGCGTCCCGGCCGCCGCCAGCGCGCCCGCGGGTGGCGGGTCCGGGAACGGCAGGTCCGCCGGCGCCGTGCCCCAGGCGGCGCAATCGAGCGCCAGACCGGACAGCTCAGCCTCCAGAATGGCTGGGCGGTCATAGGGCAGCAGGCCGCGGTGCAGCGCCGTGGTCCACAGCCGGATCGCCACCCCCGGCCCTTCGCGCCCCGCACGTCCGGCGCGCTGGTCGGCGGCGGCGCGGCTGACCCGCAGCGTCGCGAGCCGGGTCAGGCCCGTCGCCGGGTCGAGCCGGGGCGAGCGCCGCCAGCCGCCGTCCACCACGATGCGCACCCCGGGCACGGTCAGCGAGGTTTCGGCGATGCTGGTCGCCAGCACGACCCGGCGGCCGTCGGCGGGGCGGAGCGCCAGGTCCTGCTGCGCCGGCGGCAGGTCGCCATGCAGCGGCAGCACCAGCGCGCCGCATCCGGCCAGCGCCGACTCCGCCCGGCGGATCTCGCCCATGCCGGGCAAGAAGGCCAGAATGTCGCCTTTGTGCTCCAGCAGCGCCGTGCGGACGGCACGCGCCATCGCATCCGGCAGGTCGCGCGGGTCCATGACGTCCCGGCCCAGATGGCGGACCTCGACCGGGAACATGCGCCCGGCGCTCTCGATCACCGGGCCGTCCAGCAGGGCGGACAGCCGCGCGCCGTCGAGCGTCGCCGACATGGCCAGCAGCCGCAGCTCCGGCCGCAACATGCGCTGCAGGTCGAGGCACAGCGCCATCGCCAGGTCGGCCTCCAGCGCACGCTCGTGCACCTCGTCCAGCAGCACCGCGGCCACGCCGTCGAGCGTGGGGTCGCCGAGCAGGCGGCGGACCAGCAGGCCCTCGGTGATGACCTCCACCCGCGTGGCGGCCGAGGTGGCGCTGTCCAGCCGGGTGCGGTAGCCGACCGTCTGGCCGACGGGTTCGTCGATCAGCGAGGCCATGCGCGTGGCGGCGGCGCGGGCGGCGAGGCGGCGGGGTTCCAGCACCAGGATGCGCCGGTCCCCGCGCCAGGCGGCGTCAAGCAGCGCCAGCGGCACGATCGTGGTCTTGCCGGCGCCGGGCGGGGCGACCAGCACGGCATTGGACCGCTGCTCCAACGCCGCAAGCAGGGCCGGCAGCGCCTCATTAACCGGGAGTACGGGGAGCATGGGCGAAACCTCCTGGCGAAACAGCGGCCACACTCCTTATAGAAGGCATGGGCCTTATAGATGGCGTGGGATGATGGCGATGGAGGCTGGATGGTCCGTGTCGGCGTAGCGTTTGCCGCCTTGGCGCTGATGACGGCCACGCCGGCGCGTGCGCTGGAGAGCGCCGCGGTGCGCAGCGAGCGGCTGACCGCCACGCTGGTCTCCGACACGGATGCTGCCGCGCCGGGCACGCCGCTGCGCATGGGGCTGCGCCTGCGAATGGCGCCGGGCTGGCACACTTATTGGCGTGACCCAGGAGACGCTGGCGCGCCGCCCGAGCTGACGCTTACCCTCCCCGATGGCGTCACCGCTGGCCTGATCGAGTGGCCGGTCCCGCGGCGCTTGCCGGAGGGTCCCGTCATGACCTACGGCTACACCGGCGAGGTCCTGCTTCCGTTCACGGTCACGCCCGGCTCGGGGCCGCTGCACGTGGAGGCTGCGGCGACATGGCTGGTGTGCGAGCGCATCTGCGTGCCGGAGGAGGGCCGGTTCACCCTCGACCTGCCGCCCGGCAACGCCGCGCCGTCCAGCGAAGCGCCGCTGTTCGCCACCGCCGCGGCCCGTACCCCCCGGCCGTCGCCGTTCGAGGCGCGGATCGCCCCGGACGGCACCTTGTCGCTGTCCGGGTCCGGACTGTCGCCTGCGGCCGTGCAGGACGCCTGGTTCCTTCCGGACGCCGGCGACGTGATCGAGAACGCGGCTCCCCAGGCCGTCAGTCTTACGGGAGGCACGCTGGCGCTGACGCTTAAACCTGCGGCGGCGTTCAACGCGCAATCAAGCCTCAGCGGCGTCGTCGTGCTACGCGATATCGCCGGCAACGAGAGCGCCCTGCAGATCGACGCGGCGCCCGGCCCAGCGGCGGCGTCCGCTCCGCCGCTGGTGCAGACGTTGCTGCTGGCGGCGCTCGGCGGCCTCATCTTGAACCTGATGCCCTGCGTGTTCCCGGTGCTGGCGATGAAAGCCATGGCGATTGCCCGCCTGTCCGGCGCGGCGCGCGGCGCAGTCCGGGCACATGCGCTGTCCTATACCCTAGGCGTGCTGCTGGCGTTCGGGACGCTCGGCGCGGCGCTGGCCGGGGTGCGGGCGGTGGGCGGCGTTGCGGGGTGGGGGTTCCAGTTCCAATCGCCGGTGTTCGTGGCGGCGCTGGCATGGGTGCTGTTCGGAGTCGGCTTGAACCTGTCCGGCGTGTTCAGCGTCGGCGGCAGGCTGGCCGGGGCAGGGCAGGGCCTGGCGGCACAGGGCGGGCACGCCGGCAGTTTCTTCACCGGGCTGCTGGCGGTGGTGGTGGCGACGCCCTGCACCGCGCCGTTCATGGGCGCGGCCATCGCCGCAGCCCTGGCGGCGCCCGCGACGACGACGCTTGCCGTGTTCCTGGCGATGGGACTCGGCCTCGCGGCACCCTATGCCGCACTGGCCGTGCTGCCCGGCGCGGCCGGTGCATTGCCGCGTCCGGGTCCATGGATGGACGTGCTGAAGGGTGCGCTGGCGTTCCCGATGTATGCCGCAGCGGCTTGGCTGGTCTGGGTCATCAGCCTGCAAGCCGGGCCGTCCGGCGTGTTGGCGACGGTCGCCGGCATGGTGCTGCTGGCGTTCGCCGCCTGGGCGCTCGGCCTGGCGCAGGCTGCCGGACGCTGGGGCCGCCGGTTTGGCTTCGGCGCGGCGGGCATCGCGACGCTGGCCGCAGCCGCCGTCCTGGCCGGCGTCGCTGCCGCGCGCCCCGGCACGGCGCAGGCCGCGGCTGAGGGCACGGAGCGATTCTCAACCGCACGGCTGGCCGAGTTGCGCAACGAGGGCCGGCCGGTGTTCGTGAACATGACGGCGGCGTGGTGCGTGACCTGCCTGGTGAACGAGCGGATTGCCTTGGCGCCCGCCGCCGTGCAACGCGCCTTTGCCGACCATCATGTCGCATATTTGAAGGGGGACTGGACGCGCGGCGACCCGGAGATCACTGCTTTCCTGCGTGGACATGCCCGGGATGGCGTGCCGCTGTATGTGTTCTACCCGCCGGCCCCGGCAAAGCCGGCGGTGCTGCCGCAGATCTTGACGGAAGGCGCGATGCTGGACCAGCTTGCCAACCGCGGCGGTTAGAGGGTTGGCCGCGCCATGCGCGAGCGCATTGCCTTCGCCTTAAATTTGCCATTTCCCGCGCCATATGATCCGTCGTTGGGGCCTAAAGCCTCGTCCCGAACTTCAGGTGTCATGATGACCCGCACCGGTCGCATCTTCACAGCACTTCCTATAATGGCTGTCATGGCGCTCGCGCCTGTAGCGGCTAACGCCCAGTTTTATCGTGGCGGCTATGGCGGATACCATGGTGGCTACGGCGGTTATCGCGGCGGCTACGGTTATGGGCATCGTGGCTTTAGCGTTGGCCCGCTCATCGGCGGCGCCTTGCTGGGCTTGGGCGTCGGCGCCGTCATCGCCAGCCAGCCGCGCTACGTCGTTCCGCCGCCTGTCGTATACGCGCCGCCGCCGGCCTATTACCCGGCGCCTTACTACGCTGCGCCTGTGTATCCGGCGCCGGGCTACTACGCACCGGGCTATTATCCTCGCTAAGCCGACTGGCCGGGCCTCGCAGCCCGGCCTTTTCACCTAGACGACGCGCACCCGGACAGTGCCGACGCCGTCCACTGCGCCTTCCAGCAGATCCCCTCGCTGCACTGCGGCCACGCCTTCGGGCGTCCCGGTGAAAATCAGGTCCCCGGCCTCAAGCCGCACCAGCTTCGACAGGTATGCGATTGTCTCCGGGACGCTCCAGATCAGCTTCGAGACGTCGCTCGACTGACGCATCTCGCCATTCACCTTCAGCTCGATGCGGCCCGGTTTGACGCCGGCCGCAGCCACCATCTCGCCAATCGGCGCGGAATGGTCGAAGCCCTTCGCCATATCCCACGGGCGTCCGGCCTTTTTCGCCTCTGCCTGCAAATCCCGCCGGGTCATGTCCAGCCCGGCTGCATAGCCCCACACGTGGGCCATCGCCTCGGCCTCGCTGATGTCCGACCCGCCCGACTTCAGCCCCACCACCAGTTCCATCTCATGATGCAGGTCCTTGCTCATGCTGGGATACGGCATGTCGGCGCCACCAGTGACAAGCGCGTCGGCCGGCTTCATGAAAAAGAACGGCAGCTCGCGGTTGGGGTCGTGCCCCATCTCCCGCGCATGCTCCGCGTAGTTGCGGCCGACGCAGTAGATTCGGCGGACCGGGAAGCTGCCGCCGCCTTTGACGGGCACTTCGGCCTGGGCAGGCGGAGCGATGACGTGGCTGGGCATGGGTGGCCTCCTCATTTTGTGTGGTGAATGCTACTCGCCTGCACCGCTGGCAAAAAGGTATCGCTTCTTGCGGCCGTGTCGGGTATCGGCGTGTAAAAAGGTGTGGAAACGTCGATGGTTGTCACAGGCTCGAAGTCACTTTACCTCCAGGTTCTGGTCGCCGTCGCCGCCGGCGTGGCGCTCGGCCATTTTTACCCTGACATCGCCGTCAAGATGCAGCCATTGGGCGACGCCTTCGTGCGGCTGGTGCGGATGGTCATTGCGCCTATCGTCTTCATCACCGTCGTCGTCGGCATCGCCAAGCTGACCAACATCGCCGGCGTTGGCCGCATCGGCTTGAAGGCGATCATCTATTTCGAAGTTCTGACCACGGTCGCCATGATCGTCGGCCTGATCGTCGGCCACCTGTTCCAGCCCGGCCTAGGTGTGAACGCCGACCCCAAGACCCTCAGTGCCGGCGCGGTCGCCCGTTACATCGACCCGAAGGCCGCCCCGAGCACGACCGAATTCCTGATGGCGATCATCCCGGACCAGATCGTCAACGCCTTCGCCAAGGGCGATATCCTGCCGGTGCTGTTCTTTGCGGTGCTGTTCGGCGTGGCGCTCGCCAAGGTCGGGGAACGCGCATCCGACGCCGTGAAAGTGCTGGATCAAATAGGGGCCGCGTTCTTCGGCGTCGTCTCGTTGATCATGCGCGTGGCGCCGCTCGGCGCGTTCGGCGCCATGGCCTTCGCCATCGGCCGCTACGGCATCGGCACGCTCAGCAACCTGCTCTACCTCATGCTGGCATTCTACGCGACGTGCATCGTTTTCGTTTTCGTCGTCCTGACGTCGGTCATGCTCTATTGCCGCCTGAGCTTGTTGCAATTGATGCGCTACCTGAAAGAAGAATTCTTCATCGTCCTCGGCACCTCGTCGTCCGAGGCGGCGCTGCCCACCTTGATGGAAAAGCTCGAGAACCTCGGCTGCTCACGCCCGCTGGTCGGCCTGGTCGTGCCGCTCGGCTATGCGTTCAACCTCGACGGCACCAGCATCTACTTCACCATGGCGATCGCCTACATCTCGCAGGCGCTCAACATCCCGCTCAGCCTCGGCGAGTGGGTCGGCATCCTCGGGGTGCTGCTGCTCACGTCCAAGGGCGCGGCGGCAGTGACGGGCGGCGGCTTCATCACCTTGGCGGCGACGCTCGGCACCTTGGCCGGCAAGCTCCCGGTCGAGTCCATCGTGCTGGTGTTCCCAATCGACCGCTTCATGTCGGAGGCTCGTGCGATCACCAATTTGTTCGGCAACGCCGTCGCCACCATCGTCGTCGCCAAGTGGGAGGGCCAACTCGATTACGACCGCGCCCGCGCCGTGCTCGCCCGGCACACCGCGCCGGAGGTGCTCAGCCGAGCGTAGGGCGCCCGCCGCTGCGGCGCCCTCTGCTTTTAGGGATGAGTCGGGATGTGCTACGACGCAAGCTGGCCTAAGTTGCTGCCTGCGTTCGCAGGGATTGGAACGGTGGCGCATTGCGGGACAAGGCTGGCGGGAGTGGGTTTCCCCGCCGTCCGCAACTGATGCAGCATGAGCGCCATGAATGGCCGGTCCAGAATCGGAACCGCCGGCGGGCTATGCGTCAGAAGATAGTCGCGGACGAGGTCGTCGGCATAGGCTGGCAGGGCAGCGTAGCCGTCCCGGTAGATGACCGCCTTGATCGCCTCGTTTTGCAGGCGGCCGCGCATCTGCCTGAGCTTGCGGCGGAACTGGCGTTCAAGGTCGCGCCACTTGAAGATGGAAAGCGCAGCAATCTCACAGGTCGCACTCGCGACGCCGACGATCCTTTGAGTGTCCCACGCCTCGCCCACAGGGTCTAGATTATGCATCGCCATCGACCCCATCAGCCCGTCGCCCCAGTAGATGCCGATCGGCAGGCGAATCCCTTGCTCCACCATCCGGTTCAGAAACTCAGGGCGTAGCGCGTGCAGTTGCCCATTCAATCTGCCGCCTTTCTTAAGCGCAGCTGGGTTGGCTGCAGCACTCGTTCTGCCGTTTATGCAAAATCCTGTTGCCGCCACGGCATGGGGGTGGGCGGCAAGGCCGGCGTCCAGGTCGTGGAGAGCGCTTGGGTTGATGCGGACATAGCCATCCACGAAGGCGTACATGCGCGCCGGTACCCGCTGCCTATGGATAAACTGGTTCAGCGCGTTGGACTTATCAGCCGCCTGGGTCCGATAGACCTGCAGCGCCATGCCGCAGGCCAGCGCCGTATGCTGCGCGATAGCTTCACTGTCGTCGGTGGAGCCGTTGACGTTCAGCGTGACTAGCGCCCTCCGGCTGCCGATCGCGTCGCTGATGCTGATGAGACAGCTCTCGATCCGCGCTGCCTCGTTCTGGCACACAACCGAGATCTGCCACTCCCAATCCACGGCCCTAACCGAAGGTCCTTCCGACACAATGCACCCTGCAATATAATTGCAATAACTTGTAACAAACTGCTCAAATATTGCAAATCCCTGCGAGGGGTGATGGAAAACGTCATGATGCGCAACCACGCGCCAGTTGCGCCGGGCCTTGTGCCCGTCGCGTGCCGGGTGTCAAACCATCCTGCATGACCCCAGTCCTCGCCATCCACGGCGGCGCCGGCACCATGGCGCCCAGCAGCATGGACGCCGAAGCCGACCACGCCCACCGCGCCGGCTTGCATCGCGCCTTGATGGCCGGACACCAAGTGCTGGCTGCAGGCGGCCCGGCCATCGAGGCCGTGACCGCCGCGGTCGTCGCCTTGGAAGACGATCCGCTGTTCAACGCCGGACGTGGCGCGGTGTTCGCCCGCAACGGCCAGCATGAGATGGACGCTGCGGTGATGGACGGCGCGACTCTGCGAATCGGCGCCGTCGCCGGAATATGCGGCCCACGCAATCCGGTGCTGTCCGCCCGGGCGGTGATGGACCATGCGCCGCACGTGCTGCTGGCCGGTCCCGGAGCGCTCGAGTTCCTCCGAGCGCACGGCGTGACGTTCGCGGACGCCGAGTATTTCCACACGACCCGGCGGTGGGAAGCCATGCAAGCCGTTCTGCGGACGGAAACCAAATTCAGCGCCGACCTTGATGACGCCGACCGCCATGGCACCGTGGGCGCGGTGGCGCTGGACCAATCCGGCGGCCTCGCGGCGGCGACCAGCACCGGCGGCATGACCGGCAAGCTGCCCGGACGTGTCGGCGACACCCCGATCCCCGGGGCCGGCACCTGGGCGGACGCGGCCTGCGCCATGTCGGCCACCGGCCACGGCGAGAGTTTTATCCGCATCGCCGCCGGGCACGAACTGTCCGCCCGGATGCGATTGGCGGGCGACGATCTCGACGCCGCGGCGGCGTCCGTCATGGCGGCGCTGGCGGCCGTCGGCGGCACCGGCGGCTTCGTTGCGGTTGACCGCGCCGGGCGCGTGTCGCTGCCGTTCAACACGCGCGGCATGTATCGCGGCGTGGTCGGCGTGGACGGCGCGGCGCGCACCGGCATCTACCAGGAGCCGCTGCGGATTTTCGATTGATGTGAACGCGCAGGGCTGGCCCAACCGGTCTGTGCTTGTGCGGTGCCGCCCAAGTCGCTAACTGCCGTTCTGTGCAATCTGCACGGGAAGATGGAGCAGGAATATGGCTTACAGGATCGCGGTTGTCGGCGCCACGGGTGCGGTCGGGCGCGAAATCCTCAAGACCCTGGCCGAGCGTGATTTCCCCGTCCGCGAAGTCGTCGCCGTCGCCTCCGCCCGGTCCACCGGCCAGGAAGTCAGCTTCGGCGACAAGGCCGTGCTCAAGGTCAAGAACCTCGACACCTTCGACTTCAAGGGCTGGGACTTCGGCCTGTTCAGCCCCGGCGCCAGCGTGTCGGCCATCCATGCGCCCCGTGCCGCCGCCGCCGGTTGCCTGGTGATCGACAACACCAGCCAGTTCCGCATGGAGCATGACGTGCCGCTGGTGGTGCCCGAGGTCAACCCGGAGGCGCTGCACCGCATCCGCCGCGGCATCATCGCCAACCCCAACTGCTCCACCATCCAGATGGTCGTGGCCTTGAAGCCGCTGCACGACCGCTTCCGCGTCAAGCGCGTGGTGGTCGCGACCTACCAATCCGTTTCCGGCGCGGGGAAGGAGGGCATGGATGAATTGTGGGCGCAGTCCCGCGCCATGTACGTGAACGATCCCGTGACGGCGCAGGAGTTCACCAAGCCGATCGCCTTCAACTGCATCCCGCATATCGACAAGTTCATGGACGACGGCTCGACCAAGGAAGAATGGAAGATGGCGGTCGAGACCCGGAAAATCCTGGGGTCCGAGATCCTGGTGCAGGCGACCTGTGTGCGGGTGCCGGTGTTCATCGGCCACAGCGAGGCCGTGACGGTGGAATTCCACGAGCCCACCACCGCCGCGGACGCCCGCGCCATCCTGCGCGATGCGCCGGGCGTCGTGGTCATGGATACCCGCGATGACGGCGGCTATATCACCCCGGCCGATTGCGCCGGCGAGGACGCGGTGTTCGTGAGCCGCATCCGCCGCGACCCGACGGTGGAGCACGGCCTGTCGTTCTGGTGCGTGTCGGACAACCTGCGCAAGGGTGCCGCGCTGAACGCCGTGCAGATCGCCGAGGCCGTCGTGGCGCAGGGCCTGCTGAAACGCGCTGCCTGACCAGTGGCCCGGCCATGGGCCGGATGCTGCAGCGCAGTTGACCAATCGTTGACCCTGCCCACCTCAGGGAATAGGAACACCACGGCCCCTATTCCCTGGAGCGACAACCCCATGGCAGCAGTATGAAGGACGTTCGGGACGCGTTGATGGTGGCCTACACCAGCGACGGCAGGACCGTGCGGCGTCCGCTCTCACCCCATCTGCAGGTTTATACGCCGCAGCTCACGTCCATCCTGTCCATCATGAACCGCGTCACCGGGATCGCCCTTTCGGCGGGAACGCTGCTGCTGGTTTGGTGGCTGGTCGCCGCCGCGAGCGGACCCGGCGCGTTCAGCACGGTGCAGGGCTTCATCGCCTCGCCGGTGGGGCTGTTCGTGCTGTTCGGCTGGACGGCGTCGCTGTTCTTCCATTTCTTCAACGGCATACGGCATTTGGCGTGGGACGCCGGGTTCGGCTTCGACCTGCCGCAGACCTACGCCAGCGGTTGGGCGGTGGTGACCGCCGCCGCCGTGAGCACCATCTTGGTCTGGGCGGTTGGCCTTTGGCTGCTGAGGAGCTGACGCCATGAAGGAAGGCATCTCCATCGACGTCCGCCGCAGCCAGCTCGGCCGGGCGCGCGGCGTGGGCGCCGGGCATTCCGGCGTGGAACATTGGCGAGTGGGGCGCATGACCAGCATCGCGCTGGTGCCGCTCACGCTATGGTTCATCTACGCCATGCTGCATTTGGTCGGCGCACCGCAGGAGGCCGTCGCAGCCTGGGCCGCGCATCCAGTGAATACTGCCCTGCTGCTGGTTCTGGTCGGCATCACATTTCACCACATGCACCTGGGCTTGCAGGTCGTGTGCGAGGACTACGTTGCGAACAAATGGCAGATGACCATGATGATCCTGGGCGCCAAGGCTGCGTCACTGGTGCTTGGGCTGATGGCCGCCGTCGCAGTTCTCAAGTTGGCCCTGGCCTAACTTGCAACCGATGCCACATATGCTGCCACTCCTCTTGAGGCGAGCCAAATGAACGCGATCACCATGCCGTCGGCACGGGCCTACAACGTCATCGACCATACCTATGATGTCATCGTCGTAGGTGCTGGCGGTGCCGGGCTGCGGGCGACGCTCGGGATGGGCGCGGCCGGGCTGCGGACCGCCTGCCTGACCAAGGTGTTCCCCACCCGCAGCCACACCGTCGCGGCGCAGGGCGGCATCGGCGCGGCGTTGGGCAACATGGGCGAGGACGACTGGCGCTGGCATATGTACGACACCGTGAAAGGGTCGGATTGGCTCGGCGACCAGGACGCGATCGAATACATGTGCCGCGAGGCGATCCCGGCGGTCTATGAGCTTGAGCATTACGGCGTGCCGTTCAGCCGCACCGAGGACGGACGCATCTACCAGCGCCCGTTTGGCGGCCACATGAAGGACTACGGCAAGACGCCCGCCATGCGCGCCTGTGCCGCCGCCGACCGCACCGGCCACGCGATCCTGCACACGCTTTATCAACAAAGCTTGAAGCACGAGGTCGAGTTCTTCGTCGAATACATCGCGCTCGACCTGATTATGGACGAGGAGGGCGCCTGCCGCGGCGTCATGGCCTGGTGCCTGGAGGACGGCTCCATGCACCGGTTCCGGGCGCAAAACGTCGTGCTCGCCACCGGCGGTTATGGCCGCGCCTACTTTAGCTGCACCAGCGCGCACACCTGCACCGGCGACGGCAACGGTATGGCGATCCGCGCCGGCATCCCCATGCAGGACATGGAGTTCGTGCAGTTCCATCCGACCGGCATCTACGGGTCCGGCTGCCTGATCACCGAGGGGTCGCGCGGCGAGGGCGGGTATCTCACCAACTCCGAGGGCGAGCGCTTCATGGAGCGGTACGCCCCGACCGCCAAGGACCTGGCCAGCCGCGACGTGGTTTCGCGCTCCATGACCTTGGAGATCAACGCCGGCCGCGGCGTCGGCGCCAACAAGGACCACATTCATCTGCACCTGGAGCACCTGGGCGCGGACCTGCTGCACGAGCGCCTGCCGGGCATCAGCGAGACCGCCAAGGTGTTCGCCGGCGTGGACGTGACCAAGGAGCCGATCCCGGTGCTGCCGACCGTGCACTACAACATGGGCGGCATCCCCACGAACTACCGCACCGAGGTGCTGCGCCCGACCGCGAAGGACCCGGACGCGGTGGTGCCCGGCCTGATGGCGGTCGGCGAAGCAGCCTGCGTGTCCGTTCACGGCGCAAACCGTCTTGGCACCAACTCGCTGCTGGACCTCGTGGTGTTCGGCCGCGCCGCGGCGCACCGGGCGGGCGAGATCCTGAAGCCCGGCGCCAGCCAGGCCCCGCTGCCGGCGCGTGCCGGGGAAGCGACGCTGGACCGCTTCGACCGCACCCGCAACGCCAGCGGCGGCACCAAGGTCGCGGCCATGCGGTTCGAGCTGCAGAAGGTCATGCAGTCGCACGCTGCGGTCTATCGCAACAGCGAGAGCCTGAAGGAAGGCGTGTCCAAGATGAAGACGCTGTGGTCCGGCATGGACGACATGCAGGTCAGCGACCGGTCCTTGATTTGGAATAGCGACCTGGTCGAGGCACTGGAGTTCGACAACCTGATGGGCAACGCCATGACCACCATGGTCAGCGCCGAGAACCGCCATGAAAGCCGCGGCGCGCACGCCCACGACGACTTCCCCGACCGCGACGACCACGAATGGATGAAGCATACGCTGGCGTGGTGCGACCCTCAGGGCAAGGTGGACCTGAGCTACCGCGAGGTGAAGATGCAGACGCTGACCAACGAGGTCTCCGTGTTCCCGCCGAAGAAGCGCGTGTATTAAGCGAAAGAAGCAAACGAGATGGCCACATTCACGCTGCCTAAGAACAGCAAGATCGGGCAGGGGCAGACCTACAAGGCCGCTTCTGACGCCGCCCGGACCAAGGAGTTCCGGGTTTACCGCTGGAACCCCGATGACGGCGCCAACCCGCACATCGACACCTACGAGCTCGACCTCGACAAGATCGGCCCGATGGTGCTGGACGCGCTGATCTACATCAAGAACGAGGTCGACCCGACCTTGACCTTCCGCCGCTCGTGCCGTGAGGGCATCTGCGGCAGCTGCTCGATGAACATCGACGGCGGCAATACCCTCGCCTGCCTCAAGGCGCATGACGAGGTTGCGGGCGCCGTCCGCATCTACCCATTGCCGCACATGGCAGTGGTGAAGGACCTGGTGCCCGACCTGTCGCAAGCCTACGCGCAGCTTCGCAGCATCGAGCCTTGGCTGAAGTCCGACACCCAGCCGCCGCCGGATGCCGAGCGCCTGCAGAGCAAAGAGGAGCGCGCCAAGCTCGATGGCATGTGGGAGTGCATTCTCTGCTTCTGCTGCACCACATCCTGCCCAAGCTATTGGTGGAACGGCGACCGCTACCTTGGCCCGGCTGTGCTGCTGCAGGCTTACCGCTGGATCGCGGACAGCCGGGACGAGTATACCGGCAGCCGGCTCGATGACCTGGAAGACACCTATAAGTTGTATCGTTGCCACACGATCATGAACTGCACCAAGACCTGCCCCAAGGGCTTGAACCCCGCCAAGGCTATCGGCGAGATCAAGCAGCTTCTGGCCGATCGGAAGGGATGATCGCCGGCGTGGTCCGTTAAGGGCGTCATGGCGTTCAATGGCCCCCTCGACACCGCATTAGGCCGTGCCGACGCCTGGCGCGATAGCCTGCTCGTTGATCACGCCGTGTTCCGCACGGTTTGGACCAATTTGGCACCGGTTATTTCAGGGCGGCTGTATCGGTCGAACCATCCGACGCCGGGCCACTTGGCGGCTGCCAAACGGCGGTTCGGATTACGCACCTTGATCAACCTGCGCGGGCACCGGAAATGCGGGTCCGATGCGTTGTCGCGCGAGGCTGCGGCACGGCTGGGCCTCGTGCACATCGACATGGCCTTTGAGAGCCGTGGCGCACCACATCGTGATCGCATCCTGCGGTTTGCGGAAATTTACCAAAACCTTGCCTTCCCGGCGCTGATGCATTGCAAGTCGGGCGCCGACCGGGCGGGCCTGGCGTCGGGCCTGGCCATCATGTTCGAGGGCGGCACTGCGTCCGACGCGCTGAGACAGCTATCGTGGCGCTTCGGCCATTGGAGCCGTGCGCGTACCGGAGTGCTCGACGCATTCTTTGTACGCTATGCCGTTCAGGCGGAAGGCCGCATGCCGTTCCTGGATTGGGTTCGGACCGAATATGACGAGGTGGCGCTGAAGCGCGATTTCGTTGCCGGCGGCCTCAGCAGTTTCATCAACGACCGGGTGCTGCAGCGGGAGTAGCTTATGCTGCCCGTGTCAGCCGCTTCATGAACGCGGATATCTTGTGCCGGCGCATCTCATAGCGTGCCTTTTCGTCCGTCGTCATCCAGTTGAGCTGGATCACGTAGCGGCGTCCGACGAACTGCTTGTGGCCGTGCCAGGTCGTGGGCCCGTTCGGAAACACCAGCAGCGTGCCATTCACCGGGGGCACCTCAACGGCGTAGTCGTCGAGATCGTCAGGGCTGCGCAGCAGGCGGAGGCAACCCTCCTGCTTCGCCCAAGCTTCGGTGTCCGGATTGAGGTACAGCAGCACCGTCACCCGCTTCGCCGTGCTGTCGCAGTGTATGCGGCCATCCTTTTCCCGCGATTGGCCGCGCAGGGTCACCATCGTCGGCGCATCATCCAACGACAGCCCAAACTTGTCGTTGACGGCTTTGCGGAAGCTAGGCCCTTCCAACTCGGCCACCAATGAACGCGCGGCATCGCCCAGACGCAGGCCCCCGGTGGGAAACGAGCCGCCCTTGCTCAGCGCCGGCAGTCCCTGCACGACCTGCGTCAGGAACGCGGCGGGCACGAACTGCGGAACCACGACGTGGGGAAACGGCTGGGCGGATACCGGAGTGGCCGCAAAGGCCGCATAGTCGAGCTTGGTCATAGGAGGAAACTAGGCGGCCCGGCTTGCCCTATCAACCATCAAGCGCCCGGCATCAGGTGCGCGGATCCAGCATCGGTTTGAGCACGCCGCCTTTGGACAGGAACTGCGCGCACCTCAATCGTCCGTAGCAGCACGGCTCCGGCATCGCTTGGACCGCCACGCGCGACATTCCGGTTGCCGCGCAGGTGTAGAGTTGCTTTGTCGCGGGAGTGCGGTATTCGACCGCCATGGCGGAACCAGCGGAACACAACGTCAATGCGAGCGCCGCCAGCGTCGTCCTCATGAACCGTCTCTCCTGCCAAGGCGCAACCCTCTAATAAACCGCTATGTCAATCAATGATTTTATTGCTAACTCGCAATTTCTTGATGTGTGTCAAATTTGCCGAGTCCGGCGAATGATCGGAGCAACTGCATGGACGTGATCGTGGATGCGGCCCAGGCGAGCGGACCTTTGGCGGCCTATCGCGCACGGCTCGCCGCGGGCGAGCTCGTCACCGATCCATCGCAGGCCCTGGTCGCCGAGCGGCTGCAGGCGCTCTGGGGGCAGCTTCGCGGCTACAAGGCCGGACAGCCGGACGAGCCTGGCTTCCTAGGCCGCCTGCTGGG
This sequence comes from uncultured Acetobacteraceae bacterium, assembly GCA_964236715.1. Taxonomy (GTDB): domain Bacteria; phylum Pseudomonadota; class Alphaproteobacteria; order Acetobacterales; family Acetobacteraceae; genus CAHJXG01. The sequence goes on from CAXSGE010000010.1 coordinate 42,405, forward strand.
CCGCAAGCGCCGGGACGACATGCCCGGCGATTTCCCGCACGGCCTCTATCTCGTGGGCGACGTCGGCCGCGGCAAAAGCATGCTGATGGACTTGTTCTTCGACGCGGCCGACGTGCCGCTGAAGCGGCGCATCCACTTCCATCAGTTCATGCAGGAGGCGCACCAGCGCATCTACGCCTGGCGCCGCGCGCCGCACCGCCTGGCCGACCCGCATTCGGACGACCCGATCCCGCCGCTGGCCGAAACCATCGCAGCCGAAGCCTCGTTGCTCTGCTTCGACGAGTTCCAGGTCAACGACGTCGCCGACGCCATGATCCTGGGCCGGCTGTTCAAGGCGCTGTTCGCCCGCGGCGTCGTGGTGGTCGCCACCAGCAACACGCCGCCGGATGAGCTGTTCGCCGGGCAGCCGGGGCGGGACGCCTTCCTGCCGTTCATCGCCCTGCTGAAACAGCACCTCGACGTGCTGGTCATGGCCGGCAGCCGCGACTGGCGCCGACAGCGGCTGCGCGGGCTGCCCACTTGGCATGTGCCGGCGGACGACCGCGCCGACCGCGCCCTGGATGCGGCGTTCAACGACCTCACCGCTGGCGCGAAGCCGCGGCCCGAGCGGCTCATGGTCATGGGGCACGTCCTTGCCGTGCCGCTCGCAGCGCAGGGCGTCGCACGGTTCGACTTCGACGCGCTGTGCGGGCAGGCGCTGGGCGCTGGCGATTACCTGGCGCTGGCGACGCATTACCAGGCAGTGGTGCTGGACGGCGTGCCGCGGCTGTCGCCCGACAACTACGACATGGCCCGGCGCTTCATCGTGCTGATCGACGCCTTGTATGACCACCGGGTCAAGCTAGTCGCCAGCGCCGACGCGACGCCGGACCAGCTCTACGAACGCGGCGAGGGCGCCCGCGCCTTCGAACGCACCGCCTCCCGGCTGGAGGAGATGCAGAGCCGCGAATACCTAGGTTTGCCGCATCTGACGTGATGCGGCGGTTTGCCGAATCTGACGTGATCCCGTGAGCGCAGGCCGGCGATAGGCTCAGCCGTTGTCACACGACTGCCTTGCCGCCCCGCACGGGATGGTTTATCGCACCGGCACTCTCGGGTAGCCGGGCAGCTTGGCTGGTGCTGTTGGGTGGCCGAGGCTCGCACCCATTCCAACCAGGACACCCCCATGGCACGCAACAAGATCGCCCTGATCGGCGCCGGCAACATCGGCGGCACCCTTGCTCACCTCGTTGGCCTCAAGGAGCTTGGCGACGTCGCGCTGTTCGACGTGTTCGGCGGCGTCGCGGCCGGCAAGGCGCTCGACATCATGCAATCGGGGCCGGTCGACGGCTTCGACAGCCATATGGCGGGCGGCAGCGACTACGCCGGGATTTCCGGGTCGGACGTGGTGATCGTGACCGCCGGGTTCCCGCGCACGCCCGGCATGAGCCGCGACGACCTGGTGGCCAAGAACGCCGGCGTCATCGCCACCGTCGCGGACGGCATCAAGACCTATTGCCCCGGCGCTTTCGTCATCGTCATCACCAACCCGCTCGACGCCATGGTCTGGGTGATGCAGCAGAAGTCCGGCCTGCCGCCGAACATGGTGGTCGGCATGGCCGGCGTGCTGGACAGCAGCCGCTTCCGCCTGTTCCTGGCGCACGAGTTCAACGTGTCGGTCGAGGACGTGACGGCCTTCGTGCTCGGCGGCCACGGCGACACGATGGTGCCGCTGGTGCGCTACAGCACCGTCGCCGGCATCCCGGTGCCCGACCTTATTAAAATGGGCTGGACGACGCAGGAGAAGATCGACGCGATCGTCAAGCGCACCGCGAATGGCGGCGGCGAGATCGTCAAGCTGCTGGAGAAGGGCAGTGCCTTCTATGCGCCGGCGGCGAGCGCCATCGCCATGGCCGAGAGCTTCCTGCGCGACAAGAAGCGGGTGCTGCCCGCGGCGGCGCATCTGTCGGGCCAATACGGCGTGAAGGACCTGTATGTCGGCGTCCCCGTCGTCATCGGCGCCGGCGGCGTGGAGCGTGTGGTCGAGATCGCGCTCGATGCCGACGAGCAGGCCGCATTCGACAAAAGCTGCGCTTCGGTGCAGGAACTGATCGACGCCAGCCGCAAGCTTGTAGGCTGAACGCCGTTTTTCCATGCGCTGCGGGCAACCCTGCCCGCGTTTCACGATTGATTAACCGTGCCCATCTGTAGGGAGGCGGGTCGCGTCATGCCCGCGCCCGAAGTCTAAAGGAAATATCGATGCCCGGCGTAGATCTGCTCGCCCAAGCCTTCAACGGCGCCAATGCCGCGTTCATCGCCGACCTCTATGCCAGGTGGGCCGCGAACCCGGCGAGCGTCGACGAAAGCTTCGCCGAGCTGTTCGGGGCACTGAACGACGAGGCCCGCGGCGTGCTGATGGATGCGAGCGGCGCATCCTGGGCGCCGCGGCATTTCGACGTCAACGAGCCTGAGCCGGCCAAGCCTGCAAGCAAGGGCGCCAAGGCCGCTCCGCCGGTCCAGCAGGGCGCAACCGCCGAGCAGGTCCGCGCGGCGGCGCTCGACAGCCTGCGTGCCCTGATGCTCATCCGTGCCTACCGCGTGCGCGGCCACTTGGAAGCGACGCTCGACCCGCTGGGCCTGCAGGTGCCGAAGCAGCACACCGAACTCGACCCGGCGAGCTACGGCTTCGGTCCCGGCGACATGGACCGGCCGATCTTCATCGACATGGTGCTCGGACGCGAGACCGCCACGATGCGCGAGATCGTCGCGATCGTCCGCGCGAGCTATTGCGGGCCGATCGGCGTCGAGTTCATGCACATCCAGGACCCCGGCCAGAAGGCCTGGATTCAGCGCCGCATCGAGGACGCGCCCTGGACTAGAGGCTTCGACCCCGCCATCAAGCGCACCATCCTCTCGCAATTGACCGAGGCCGAGGGTTTCGAGGCGTTCTGCCAGAAGCGCTATGTCGGCACCAAGCGCTTCGGGCTGGAGGGTGGCGAGGTCACCATCCCCGCGCTGCATGCGATGATCGACGTGGCGGCCCACGCCGGGGTCAACGAGATCGCAATCGGCATGCCGCATCGCGGCCGGCTCAACACCCTGGTCAACATCGTCCGCAAGCCGTTCACCGCCATTTTCAGCGAGTTCGGCGGCAACAGCGCGCAGCCCGACGACGTGCAGGGTTCCGGCGACGTCAAATACCATTTGGGCACCAGCACGGACGTCGATGTCGCCGGGCATAACGTGCACATCTCGCTGCAGCCGAACCCGTCGCACCTGGAGGCCGTCGATCCCGTCGTCATCGGCAAGGTGCGCGCCCGGCAGGACATGGCGGGCGACACCAAGGCCCGGCGCAGCGTCATGGGCATCCTGATGCATGGCGACGCGGCCTTCGCCGGCCAGGGCCTGGTCTATGAGACGTTGGCGATGAGCCAGTTGATCGGCTACCGCACCGGCGGGACCGTGCACCTGATCGTCAACAACCAGATCGGCTTCACGACCGTTCCCGCCCACGCCTATTCCGGCCTGTATTGCACCGATGTCGCCAAGGCGGTGCAGTGCCCGATCCTGCACGTGAACGGCGACGAACCCGAGGCGGTCATCTTCTGCGCCCGCCTAGCCGCCGAGTTCCGCCAGGAGTTCGCCACCGATTTCGTGCTCGACATCGTCTGCTACCGCCGCCACGGCCATAACGAGACGGACGAGCCGGCCTTCACGCAGCCGATCATGTATCGCGCGATCCGGGAGCGTCCGACCACCCGCACGCTGTATGCCGAGCGCCTGGCTGCGGAAGGCAGCGTGACGGCCGCCGACTCCAAGGCGATGTGGGACGACTTTCAGGACACGCTGGAAGACGCCTTCAACGCGGCGCAGGCTTATAAGCCGAACAAGGCCGATTGGCTGGAGGGTCATTGGGCCGGGCTGTCGCGGTCCGACCAGCAGGACGAGCGGATTGAAGGAACGACGGAGCTGTCATCCGAGCAGCTCGCTCATATCGGCCGCGCGCTTTATACCCCGCCAGGGAACTTCGACCTCAATCCCAAGATCGCCCGGCAGCTTGAGGCCAAGCGCGCCATGTTCGAGAGCGGCAATGGGATCGATTGGGCAACCGGCGAGGCGCTCGCGTTCGGCGGGCTGCTGATCGAGGGCAGCCGGGTGCGGCTTTCGGGTGAGGATTGCCAGCGCGGCACCTTCAGCCAGCGTCATGCGGTGCTGACCGACCAGTCCAACCAGAACGAGTACGTGCCGCTCAACAACATACGGCCCGACCAGGCGAAGATCGAGATCTACAATTCGCTGCTGTCGGAACAGGGCGTGCTGGGTTTCGAGTACGGCTATACCCTGGCGGACCCCAAGGTGCTGGTGCTGTGGGAAGCGCAGTTCGGCGATTTCGCCAATGGCGCCCAGGTGATCATCGATCAGTTCCTGGCGAGCGGCGAGACCAAGTGGCTGCGCATGAGCGGGCTTACTTTGCTGTTGCCGCATGGATATGAGGGACAGGGGCCGGAGCATAGTTCCGCGCGGCTCGAGCGCTATTTGCAGCTTTGCGCCGAGCGCAACATGACGGTGTGCAACCTGACAACGCCAGCGAACTACTTTCACGCGCTGCGCCGGCAACTGAAGCGCAACTTCCGCAAGCCGCTGGTCATCATGACGCCCAAGTCGCTGCTGCGGCACAAGCTCGCGGTGAGCACGCTGGCGGACATGGCCGAGGGCAGCCATTTCAGCTTCGTGCTCGGTGAGACGGACAGGCTGGCGCCGCCGGATCAGGTCAAGCGCGTCGTCATCTGCTCCGGCAAGGTGTACTACGACTTGCTGGCGGAACGGCGGGAAAAGGGCGTGCAGGATGTGGCGATCGTGCGCCTGGAGCAGATCTTCCCGTTCCCGGAGCGCACCCTCGGCGACATCCTGAAGCCCTATGCGAACGCCGATGTGGTGTGGTGCCAGGAGGAGCCGGCGAACATGGGCGCCTGGAGCTTCGTGGACCGGCGGATCGAAAAGGTGCTGGCGGCCAACGGCGGACGTGCCAGCAGGCCCGCCTACGCTGGCCGGGTCGACGCAGCGAGCCCCGCAACCGGCCTCGCCAAAGTCCATGCCGCAGAACAGGTGGCACTGGTGCGCGACGCGCTCGGCATGAACTCGTAAGGACAGCAAAATAGATGGCTACCGAGATCAAGGTCCCGACCCTGGGCGAGAGCGTCACCACCGCCACGGTGGCGCGCTGGCTGAAAAAGGCTGGGGAGAATGTGGCCGCGGACGAGCCGTTGGTGGAACTCGAGACGGACAAGGTCACCGTCGAGGTCAATGCGCCCGGCTCCGGCACGCTCGGCGTTATCTCGGCCGAGGAAGGGGCTGAGGTCGAGGTAGGCGCCGTCCTGGCAATGCTGGAGGCTGCTGGCGCCGCGCCGAAGCCCGCCGCTCCGACGCCGGCCCCCACTGCCACCGCGTCGTCCACCGCCGCCAACCCCAGCCCCGGCGTGAACCCGCCGCCGCGCGCGCTTGGCCCGGTGTCGCGTCCGGCCGCGCCGCCGGCTGCGTCCGCCGCCGCACCTGCTGCACCGCAGCCCGCGCACGCTCCCATGCCGTCGGCGGCCAAGCTGATCGAGGAAAAAGGCTTGGACCCGGCGTCGATGGACGGCACGGGGAAAGACGGCCGCGTCACCAAGGGCGACGTCCTGCAGTTCCTCGCACGGCCAGCCGAGGCGCCCGCTGCCATTTCGACAAAGCAGCCCCGTTCGGCGGAGGCTGGCGAGGAGCGGGTCAGGATGACCCGGCTGCGCAAGACCATCGCCCAGCGGCTCAAGGACGCGCAGAACAACGCTGCCATGCTCACCACCTTCAATGAGGTGGACATGACGGCGGCGATGGCCATGCGGTCCGAGTACCGGGATGCCTTCGAGAAGCGGAACAACGGCGTGCGGCTGGGCTTCATGTCGTTTTTCGTCCGCGCCTGCGTGGCCGCGCTCAAGGAGTTCCCGGCGGTCAATGCCGAGATCGACGGCGACGAGATCGTCTACAAGAACTTCGTCCACATGGGCATCGCGGTCGGCGGCCCGAACGGTCTGGTGGTACCCGTGCTGCGGGACGCGGATCGGCTGGGCTTCGCTGGGATCGAGAAGGGCATCGGCGACTTCGGCCGCCGGGCGCGGGACGGCGCGCTGAAATTGGACGAACTGTCGGGCGGCACCTTCACCATCACCAACGGCGGCGTTTACGGCAGCCTGATGAGCACGCCCATCCTGAACGCGCCGCAATCCGGCATCCTTGGCATGCACAAGATCCAGGAGCGCCCGATGGCGGTCGGCGGCAAGGTCGAAATCCGCCCGATGATGTACCTGGCGCTGTCGTACGACCATCGCATCGTGGACGGCAAGGAGGCGGTGTCATTCCTGGTCCGCGTCAAGGAAGGCGTGGAGGATCCGCGCCGCATGCTGCTGGACCTATGACGGCGAAGCGCCATATCAGCGGCCTGAGTTTAGGGACTGAACATGGCTGAATCCTACGACGTCATCGTCATCGGTGGCGGGCCCGGCGGTTACGTTTGCGCCATCCGGGCGGCGCAGCTTGGCCTGCATACCGCGTGCGTCGAGCGGCGGGCGACGCTTGGCGGCACCTGCCTCAACATCGGCTGCATCCCCAGCAAGGCGCTGCTGCAATCGAGCGAGAACTTCGAGGAGGCCAGCCATGCCTTCGCCGGCCATGGTGTGATCATCGAGGGCGTGCGGCTCGACCTCGCCCGCATGATGGCCCGCAAGGACGATGTCGTCAGCGCCAACGTCAAGGGTGTGGAGTTCCTGTTCAAGAAGAACAAGGTCGATTGGCTGAAGGGCAGCGGGCGCGTTGCCGGCCCCGGGCTGGTCGAGGTCGATGGCGAGCAATACGCCGCCAAGCATATCGTCGTCGCCACCGGCAGCGAAAGCATCAGCCTGCCCGGCGTCGACCTGGACGAGACCGCGATCGTCAGCAGCACCGGCGCGCTGGAGCTCGATCATGTGCCGGAGCATCTGGTCGTGATCGGCGGCGGCTATATCGGCCTTGAGCTCGGCAGCGTATGGAAACGGCTGGGCGCGGAGGTGACGGTCGTCGAGTATCTCGACCGGCTGGTGCCGGGCATGGACGCCGAGATCGCCAAGACGTTCGAGCGCGTGCTGGGCAAGCAGGGCATCAAGTTCCGGCTGTCGACCAAGGTGACCGGTGCAATCCGCAGCAATGACGGCGTGACGCTCACGGTCGAGCCTGCGAAGGGCGGCGAGGCCGAGCAGATCAAGGCCGACGTGGTGCTGGTCGCCATCGGCCGCCGCGCCTACACCGACCATGTCGGCCTGCAGGAGGCTGGGGTGGCCCTCGACGACCGCGGCCGCGTGCAGGTCGACGCGCATTACGCCACGAACGTGCCCGGCATCTACGCCATCGGCGACGTCATCGCCGGCCCGATGCTGGCGCACAAGGCGGAGGAGGAAGGCGTGGCCCTCGCCGAGCGGCTGGCCGGGCAGGCCGGGCATGTGAACTACGACGTCATCCCCGGCGTCGTCTATACTTGGCCCGAGGTCGCCAGCATCGGCAAGACCGAGGATGACCTGAAACGGCTCGGCATTGCCTACAAGGTCGGCAAGTTCCCTTTCACCGCGAACGGACGTGCCCGCGCCATGGGCAATACGGACGGGTTCGTGAAGCTGCTCGCCGATAAGACGACCGACCAATTGCTTGGCGCGCACATCATTGGCCCCGACGCCGGCGGATTGATCGCGGAGCTCGCGACCGCCATGGAGTTCGGCGCCAGCAGCGAGGACGTGGCGCGTACCTGCCACGCCCATCCGAGCCTGAGTGAAGCGGTGAAGGAGGCGGCACTGGCCGTCGATGGCCGTGCGCTGCATATTTGAGGTGTCGGCATGACGATCGAGGCGCCCCACGACCACGCCTATGTCGTCACCATAACTTGGACCGGCAACCGCGGCACCGGCACCTCCGGCTATCGCGCCTATGCCCGGGCGCATGAGGTGGCGGTGCCGGGCAAGCCGCCGGTGCCGTTTTCCTCCGATCCGGCGTTCCAGGGCGACCGGGCTCGCTACAATCCCGAGGAGATGCTGGTCGCCTCGCTCTCGTCCTGCCACATGCTGTGGTACCTGCATTTGTGTTCCGCCGAGGGCATCGTCGTGCAGGCGTATGAGGACATTGCCGAGGGGATCATGACCGAACGCCCGGACGGCGGCGGCGCATTCACCGAGGTTGTGCTCGCGCCGGAGATCACCCTCGGTCCAGGCGCCAACCTCGACCGCGCCCGTGCGCTGCACGCGGAGGCGCATCGGAAGTGCTTCATCGCCAACTCGGTCAATTTCCCCGTGCTGCACGAGCCGGTTTTTCGTGTCGGGTAGCCCATGCTCGCGCTGACCATGGGCGATCCGGCCGGCATTGGCGGGGAGTTGACCATCCGGGCCTGGCAGGCGCTTCGCGCCAGTGGCCCGGCCTTCACCGCCATCGACGACCCGGCCCGCCTCCGTGGCATCCCGGTCCGTGCCGTATGCAGCCTTGCCGAAGCCGCCGGAGTTTTTGCCGACGCGCTGCCGGTGCTGCCGATCGAGCTTGCCGCCCCTTCGGTGCCCGGTCATCCCGACAGCCGCAACGCCGCCGCCGTCATCGCCAGCATCGAGCGCGCCGTGCGGCTCGCGCAGGCGCATGAGGCCACAGCCGTCGTCACCAACCCGATCAGCAAGGCCGTGCTCTATGCCGCCGGGTTCCCGCATCCCGGCCATACCGAGTTCCTGGCGGCGCTGACCGGCTGCGCGCATCCGGTGATGATGCTGGCCAACGACTTCCTGCGCGTGGTTCCCGTGACGATCCATGTCGGACTGCGGGCTGCATTGGACGGTTTGGCCACGGACTCGATCGTCACCGCCTCCCGGATCACTGCGGTGGCGCTGCGCGTGCAGTTCGGCATCGCGGCGCCACGGCTGGCGATGGCCGGGCTGAACCCCCATGCCGGCGAAGGCGGCGCCATGGGGGACGAGGAGGCGCGGCTGATCGCGCCCGCCATCGCAGCGCTCCGGGCCGAGGGCATCGAAGTCACCGGCCCGCACCCGCCGGACACGATGTTCACCCCGGCCGCCCGCGCCGGCTATGACGCGGCGATCTGCATGTATCACGACCAGGCGTTGATCCCGCTGAAAACGCTCGACATGGCAAGCGGCGTGAACATCACGCTGGGCCTGCCGATCATCCGCACGTCGCCGGACCATGGGACGGCATTCGACATCGCGGGCCAGGGACGCGCCGACCCGGCCAGCCTGATCGCCGCATTGCGGCTTGCGGCAACACTCGCAGAAAGGCGCCAGGCATGAGCAATCCCCGGCTTGGCGTGAACGTCGACCACGTCGCGACCATACGCAACGCGCGGGGCGGCGCGCATCCGGACCCTTTCGCCGCCGCGCTGGTGGCGGTTGGGGCCGGCGCCGATGGGATCACCGCCCATCTGCGGGAGGATCGCCGCCATATCCGCGACAGCGACCTGGAACGGATCGCGGCTTGCTCGGAGATTCGGCTGAACTTCGAGATGGCCGCGACCGACGAGATGGTCGGCATCGCGTTGCGGCTGCGCCCGGCCGCATGCTGCCTGGTTCCGGAGCGCCGGGCCGAGGTCACGACGGAGGGCGGGCTGGACGCGGCTGGGCAGGTAGCCACGCTCGGCCCGCGCATTCGCGCCCTGCGCGACGCCGGCATCCGCGTGTCGCTGTTCCTCGACCCTGACCCAGTGCAACTGCATGCGGCTCAGGACCTGGGAGCGGAGGTCGTCGAGCTGCATACCGGCGCTTATGCCGACGGCCGCGCCGGTGAGTTGGACCGGCTGCGGGCAGCGGCGGCGCTCACGGCGGAAATTGGGCTCGAGTGCCATGCCGGGCATGGCCTGACCTACGCGAATGTCCGTCCGGTTGCGGCCCTGCCCCAGGTGGAGGAGCTGAATATCGGCCATTTCTTGATCGGGCAGGCGATCATGGACGGCCTGGCCAACGTCGTCACCACGATGCGGGCGCTGATCGCACGCGGCTGAGTTCCGTTCATTCCTGCGCGCGAGGATGGGTGCGGCGCCAGATGGCCTGAAGCTGCACCGGATCGACGCTGGTGTAGCGCTGTGTGGTCGAAAGGCTGGCATGGCCCAGCAATTCCTGGATTGAGCGGAGGTCCGCGCCGCCGGACAGCAGGTGAGTTGCGAAGCTATGGCGCAGCGCGTGCGGCGTGGCATGGGCTGGCAGGCCCGCGAGGCCGCGGAAATTCGCCAGTGTCCGCTGCGCGACCCGTGCTGTGAGCCGGCCTCCCTTCACACCTACAAACAGCGGCGAACCCGGCTGCCGGTCGGGATGCATCCGCAGCCAATCGGCCAACGCCTGCCGCACCGCCGGCAACAGAGGCGCCAGCCGCTGTTTCCCGCCCTTGCCCTGCACGAGCAGGGTTTCCGCATCGGCCCTGACGCACCCGACGTCGAGCGACAGCGCTTCGTTGATGCGCAGCCCGGAACCATAAAGCAGGGTGAACAGGGCGACATCGCGGGCCTGGACCAATGCCGTGTCGGTCGCCTCGCCAATGTCGGCCGTGATGGCTAGCGCCTGTTGGGCAGTCAGGGCACGGGGAATGGGAGGCCGGGCACGCGGCGTGCCGAGCAGGCCGGGCGCGGGGTTGGCCACGCCGCGGTGCCGGGCGAGGAAGCGGAACAGGCTGCGGACCGCCGAGAGATGACGCGCCCGCGTCGCATTCACCGTGCCAAGCCCGGCCTCATGCGCCAGCCAAGCCCGCAGGTCCGCGGGGGTCAGCGCCCCGAGGTCAGCGAGCCACGGCTCCGCCCCACCGTGATCCGTCAGGAAGGCCAGGAACGCACCGAGGTCGCGGCCATACGCCTCGACCGTAAGCGGCGAGGCCTGCCGCGTCCGCGCCATCCAATCGAGGAAGGCGGCGACGGACTCTGCCGCACGCTCGGGCGCCGTCATTCGCGCGCCAGCGCCACCGCGATCGCCTGGCCGAGGAACGCGAGCACCGGCGTGGCTGCGCCTGCCAGCGCCCGCCCGTCCCGACACGCAAGCGCCAGCAGGGCAGGGGCGTCCGGCAGCGGAACCCGGACCAACGCCTCCCGCCCGGCCAGTGCCGCCGCCTCGCCGTGCAGCAACGCTGTCGGCACGGCATCCCGCACCACGGCACGGCGACGGCCGAGCGTCGCTGCGACCGTCCCCGGCGGCACCGGGACGGCGCCTGGAACTGCCGGCGCGGCGCCATGCCCGGCCTCCGCGCAGAGCCGCACGCTGTCCAGCCGCAATAGGCCCGGCAGGTCGTGCTGCAGGCACCACGGCAGGTCTCGCGTGCCCATCATCGCCAGCACCGCATCCTGCACCCGTTCGGCGAACCCCTCCGCGGCGCGGCGCTCGACGGTCGCGTGCGCCAACGCGGCCGCACCCGCACGGGCGCGGTCCAGCATCGCTGCCATATGGTCGGCCAGCCGGTCCCCATGCACGCGGGCGGGCGGTTCGAGCACGGCATACAGCTCAGGATGCGCGGCGAGCCAGCCCGGGTTCGCCCGAAGGAACTCCGCGACGTTGCCGACATCCGATTGGGCAGGCCCTCGCTGCCCTGGTTGCATTCCGGTCGGCGGTGCCTCATCTCGCAATATGTTCACTCTCCGTTCATCGGTCGATCGGGGCCGGTCACCATCGAGAAGTCCTATCACGAAGTCGGGGCACATGCGGGCAAGCCGACGCACTATCGAGCATGATAGCCTGGATCTAGGCTTGGCAACCCTACTCCCGGTTGCAGCAGTCCGGAAGCGTATTGCCGTGCTGCTACCAAGACCGTTCCAAGGCACCTTCGATTACGCTGTCTCCGGTGAACTCGACCCACAGCCGGGCGACATCGTGCTGGTCCCGCTCAACCGGCGGGAGGAGGTTGGCGTGGTATGGGATGCCCCCGCCGGGCCGTCCGTCGCCGATGCCAAGCTGAAGCCGGTGACGGCCGTCCTGGATACGGCGCCGATCCCGCCGGCATTGCGCCGCTTCATCGACTGGGTGGCGGGCTATACCCTCGCAACCCCCGGCGAGGTCCTGGCCATGGCCCTGCGGGTAAACGCGCTGCAGCCGGAGACGCCGGCGGCGGGCTGGCGCTTGGCCGCCGACGAGCCTGGCAAGCCGTTGACCGAGGCGCGCGCGCGGGTGGCGGCGCTGCTAACCGGCGGGGCGCCGCAGACGACCTCAGCCATTGCGCGCGGGGCCGGCGTCAGCACGGGCGTGGTGCGCGGCATGGCGCAGGCGGGCCTGCTGCTGCCGGTCGCCCTGCCGGCACGCGCGCCGTTCGCCATGCCCGACGCCGCGCACCCCGGACCCGTCCTATCCGGCGCACAGGCCGCTGCTGCGGAAACCCTGCGCGGCGCCGTCGCCAGCCGCCGCTTCAGCGTCACCTTGCTGGATGGCGTCACCGGCTCCGGCAAGACCGAAGTCTATTTGGAGGCGGTCGCCGAGTGCATGGCGCAGGGCCGCCAGGCGCTGGTGCTGCTGCCGGAGATTGCGCTGTCCTCGCAATGGCTGGAGCGCTTCGCCGTCCGTTTCGGCGTGCCGCCGGCGGTCTGGCACTCGGACCTTCCCTCCCGCACCCGGCGGCTGACTTGGCGGGCAGTGGCGGACGGCGCGGCCCCGGTCGTCGTCGGCGCACGGTCGGCGCTGTTCCTGCCGTTCCCCGACCTCGGCCTCGTGATCGTCGACGAGGAACACGAAACCGCGTTCAAGCAGGAAGACGGCGTCGTCTATCACGCCCGCGACATGGCCGTGGTCCGCGCCCGTTTGGCTTCGGCCCCGGCCGTCCTGGTGTCCGCCACGCCCAGCCTGGAGACGCTGGCCAACGTCGACGCCGGGCGCTACCGCCGGATGACCCTGGACAAACGGCATGGCGGCGCCACGCTGCCGGTTGTCGCGGCCATCGACCTGCGCATTGCCCCGCCCGAGCGCGGACGCTTCCTATCGCCGCCGTTGGTCGAGGCGGTGCAGGAAACGCTGGCGCGCGGCGAGCAGGCCATGCTGTTCCTGAACCGCCGGGGCTACGCGCCGCTCACGCTGTGCCGGGCTTGCGGCCATCGCATGAACTGCCCCAATTGCACGGCGTGGCTGGTCGAGCACCGGGCGCGGCGGGTGCTGACCTGCCATCATTGCGCCCACACCGAGCCGATCCCGCCGATCTGCCCGCACTGCTCGGCCGAGAACAGCCTGGTGCCCATCGGACCCGGCGTCGAGCGCATCACCGAAGAGGTCGCCGCCGTCTTTCCCGAAGCTCGCCGCCTGGTGATGGCCAGCGACACCCTGCCGGGGCCGCACGCCGCCGCGGAGGCCGCGCACGCGATCGAGCGGCGCGAAGTGGACCTGATCATCGGCACGCAGATCGTCGCCAAAGGGTGGCATTTCCCCCATCTGACCCTGGTGGGCGTGGTGGACGCGGACCTTGGGCTGGCTGGCGGCGATCTGCGCGCGGCGGAGCGGACGGTGCAGTTGCTGCATCAGGTCGCCGGGCGCGCGGGCCGGGCGGAGGCGCCGGGCCGGGTGCTGCTGCAGACATTCAGCCCCGACCATCCGGTGATGCAGGCGCTGGTAGGCGGCAACCTGCAGGCGTTCATGACGGCGGAGGCGGAGGGCCGCAAGCCCGGCCACTGGCCGCCCTATGGCCGCTTGGCCGCCCTGATCGTCAGCGCCGATACGGCCCAGGTGGCGGATGAGGTCGCGCGCGACCTTGGCAACGCCGCGCCGCGCGAGGATGGCGTGTTGGTGCTGGGGCCGGCGCCGGCGCCGCTCGCGATCCTGCGCGGCCGGCACCGCCGCCGCTTGCTGATGAAGACCCGGCGGGATATCGCGGTGCAGCCGCTGCTGCGAGCCTGGCTGGATCAGGTGCGTGTGCCGGCCGCTGCGCGGGTTGATGTCGACGTCGATCCCGTGTCGTTTCTATAAACCTTTGTGCCCTGGTTGCAGCGTGGGGAACCCCATGGTAGACGCCCGTCCGACGTAAATTTTGCCAACGACTGTAAGCGAAAGAGGGCGCGTGGCTTCTGGTTCGAATTCCTCCGGCGGCACCCTCGCCGGCCGTTACGCGGCAGCGCTGTATGCGCAAGCCGAGGATACCCGCGCAATCGATGCGGCCGTAGGCGAAATGGACGCCTTGGGGCGTTTGATCGACCAGAGCGCCCCATTGCGCCGATTGCTTGAAAGCCCGTTGATCGACGTGACGCAGGCGCGTGCAGCCGCCACCGCGGTGCTGGCCGAGCAAGGTTTCAGCAAGTTGATCCAGGACTTCGTCGGCGTCGTCGCCAACAACCGCCGGCTGAACGCGTTGCGCAGCATCGTCGCGTCATTTGCCGCCTTGGTGGCCAGCAAGCGTGGGGTGGTCGTGGCGCAGGTTGCCAGCGCCCACCCGCTGACCGCCGTGCAGCGCGAGCAACTGCGCGCCCGCATGATCGAGGCTGGATATGGCACCGTGAACATCGAGGACACGGTCGACCCCAGCCTGCTTGGCGGTCTCGTGGTCCGCGTCGGCGCCCGTTTGTATGACACCAGTTTGAAATCCCGCCTGCAGCGATTGCAGTATGCCATGAAGGGTGCCGTCTAAGATGGAAATCCGTCCCGCCGAGATCTCGGAGATCCTCAAGAAGCAGATCGCTGCGTTCGACACCGAGCAGAATGTCGCCGAGACCGGGCAGGTGCTGTCGGTCGGCGATGGCATCGCCCGGGTGTTCGGCCTGCAGAATGTGATGGCCGGCGAGCTGGTTGAATTCCCCTCCGCGGGGATCAAGGGCATGGCGCTGAACCTCGAGACCGACAATGTCGGCGTGGTGGTGTTCGGCGACGACAGCCGCATCCGCGAAGGCGACACCGTGACCCGCACGCGCGACATCGTGGACGTGCCCATCGGCCGCGGGCTGCTGGGCCGGGTGGTGGACGGGCTCGGCAACCCGATCGACGGCAAGGGGCCGCTGACGGACGTGACACGCAGCCGGGTCGAGGTGAAGGCGCCGGGCATCATCCCGCGTCAGTCGGTGAACGAGCCGATGCAGACCGGGCTGAAGGCGATCGACGCGCTGATCCCCGTCGGTCGCGGCCAGCGCGAGCTGGTGATCGGCGACCGCCAGACCGGCAAGACGGCGGTCATCATCGACACGATCCTGAACCAGAAGGGCGTCAACTCCGGCACCGAGGAAGGCGCGAAGCTCTACTGCATCTACGTCGCGATCGGCCAGAAGCGCTCGACGGTCGCGCAGATGGTCCGCACCTTGGAAGAGAACGGCGCGATGGAGTATTCCATCGTGGTCGCCGCCACCGCCAGCGACCCGGCGCCCATGCAGTTCCTGGCGCCCTACACCGGCTGCACGATGGGCGAGTATTTCCGCGACAACGGCATGCACGCGATGATCTGCTACGACGACTTGTCGAAGCAGGCGGTAGCCTATCGCCAGATGTCGCTGCTGCTCCGCCGCCCGCCGGGCCGCGAAGCCTATCCAGGCGACGTGTTCTACCTGCACAGCCGCCTGCTGGAGCGTGCGGCGAAGATGTCTGACGCCAATGGCGGCGGCAGCCTGACGGCGCTGCCGATCATCGAGACGCAAGCGGGTGACGTGTCGGCCTACATCCCGACCAACGTGATCTCGATCACCGACGGCCAAATCTTCCTTGAAACGGAGCTGTTCTTCCGCGGCATCCGTCCGGCGGTGAACGTTGGCCTGTCGGTGTCGCGCGTCGGTTCCGCGGCGCAGATCAAAGCGATGAAGAAGGTTTCAGGTTCGATCAAGTTGGAGCTCGCGCAGTATCGCGAGATGGCTTCGTTCGCGCAGTTCGCCAGCGACCTCGATGCCTCGACGCAGAAGCTGCTGGCCCGCGGCGCACGGCTGACCGAGTTGCTGAAGCAGCCGCAATACAGTCCGATGCCGATCGAGGAGCAGGTCATCAGCCTGTATTCCGGGACCAAGGGCTATTTGGACGGCATCCCTGTCGGCAAGATCGGCGAGTTCGAACGCCGCATGATCTCTGAGCTGAAAGTGCGGGAACCCGGCGTGCTGAACAGCATCCGGGACAGCCGCGAGATGAAGCCGGACGTGGAGCAGGCGTTGGTGTCCTTCATGGACGGTTTCGCCAAGACGTTTGCCTGATGGCCAGCCTCAAGGCGCTCCGGGCGCGTATCAACAGCGTCAAGTCGACCCGCAAGATTACCTCGGCCATGAAGATGGTCGCGGCGAGCAAGCTAAAACGCGCGCAGTCCCAGGCAGAGGCGGCGCGGCCGTATTCGGAGCGGATGCAGCGCATGCTGGCTGCCTTGGCGGCGAGTGCGGCCGGGTCGCCGACGGCGCCGAAGATGCTGGTTGGGACCGGGCGGGACCAGGTGCAACTGCTGATCGTCGTGACCGCAGACCGCGGCCTGGCGGGCGCGTTTAACACCAACGTCGGGCGTGCCGCCCGTACGGCGATCCAGCGGCTGGAGGGCGAGGGCAAGACCGTCAAGGTCATCACGGTCGGCCGCAAGGGGCGCGATTACCTGCGCCGGGAGTATGCCAGCCGCTTGGTTGGTGAATACAGCTTCGCCGGCAAGAAGCGGGTCGAGTTCTCGGACGTTGACGAGGTTGCGGCGCGGATCACGGCCATGTTGGCGGCGGGCGAATTCGATGTCTGCACGGTCGTTTACAACCGCTTCATATCCGTCATCAGCCAGGTTCCGACCGAGGCGCGGCTGATCCCGCTGCCGATGCCCGAGGTTGCGCCGGCTGCCACTGCAGGTCCGCAGGCGCAATATGAATTCGAACCGGACGAGGAGGCGATCCTCGCGGCCTTGCTGCCACGCAACATGGCCATCCAGCTATTCCGCGCCTTGATCGAGAGCGCAGCCGGCGAGCAGGGCGCGCGCATGTCCGCGATGGACAACGCGACCCGCAACGCCGGCGACATGATCAACCGGTTGACGCTGAACTATAACCGCACGCGTCAGGCGAACATCACCAGGGAATTGATCGAGATCATCTCGGGCGCGGAAGCGATCTAGGGCTGGTTGGGAAAGGGATGCAATAATGGCAAGAAACAACGTCGGCAGCGTGACGCAGGTGCTGGGCGCAGTCGTGGACGTGCAGTTCGAGGGCGAGCTGCCGTTCATTCAGAACGCGCTGAATGCCAAGAACGGCGACAACACGCTGGTGCTGGAAGTGGCTTTGGAATTGGGCGAAAAAACCGTCCGCTGCATTGCCATGGACAGCACCGACGGCATGGTGCGCGGCAGCGAGGTCGTCGACACCGGCGCGCCGATCAGCGTTCCCGTCGGGCCGGAGACGCTGGGCCGCATCCTGAACGTCATCGGCGAGCCGATTGACGACCGTGGCCCGGTGAACACCAAGATGCGCTACCCGATCCACCGCAGCGCCCCTTCGTTCGAGGACCAGGCGACCAGTTCGGAAATCCTGGTGACAGGCATCAAGGTCGTGGACCTGCTGGCGCCCTACCTCAAGGGCGGCAAGATCGGCCTGTTCGGCGGCGCAGGCGTCGGCAAGACCGTGCTGATCCAGGAGTTGATCAACAACATCGCCAAGGCGCACGGTGGCGTGTCGGTGTTCGCCGGCGTCGGCGAGCGCACGCGCGAGGGCAACGACCTGTATCACGAGATGATCGACGCCGGCGTCATCAAGCTCGGCGAGGGCACGACCGAGGGCAGCAAGGTGGCGCTGGTCTATGGCCAGATGAACGAGCCGCCGGGCGCCCGCGCGCGCGTGGCGCTGTCCGGGCTGAGCCTGGCCGAGTACTTCCGCGACGAGGAAGGCCAGGACGTGCTGTTCTTCGTGGACAACATCTTCCGGTTCACGCAGGCCGGCGCCGAGGTGTCGGCGCTGCTGGGCCGCATCCCGTCCGCGGTGGGCTACCAGCCGACGCTGGCGACCGACATGGGCGCGCTGCAGGAGCGGATCACCAGCACCAAGAAGGGGTCCATCACGTCCGTGCAGGCGATCTACGTGCCCGCCGACGACCTGACCGACCCGGCGCCGGCCACCAGCTTCGCCCACCTGGACGCGACGACGGTGCTGAACCGCGCCATCTCCGAAAAGGGCATCTACCCGGCCGTGGACCCCCTGGACTCCACCAGCCGTTCGCTGGACCCGCGCATCGTGGGGGAGGAGCACTACCTGGTGGCGCGCGAGGTGCAGCGCGTGCTGCAAACCTACAAGAGCCTGCAGGACATCATCGCCATCCTCGGCATGGACGAGCTGAGCGAGGACGACAAGCAGGTCGTGAACCGTGCCCGGCGGATTGAGCGCTTCCTGTCGCAGCCGTTCCACGTCGCCGAGGTATTCACCGGCAGCCCCGGCATCTTCGTGCCGATCGCCGACACCGTGCGCAGCTTCAAGGCGATCGTCGACGGCGAGTATGACCATCTGCCGGAGGCCGCGTTCTACATGGTCGGCACCATCGAGGACGCCGTGAAGAAGGCCGAGGGCATGAAGGTCGCGGCCTGATGGCAACGACACTGCTGGAGATCGTCAGCCCTGACCGCTTGCTGCTGTCGCAGCCGGTGGACATGGCCGTGATCCCGGCGGCCGAGGGCGAGATGGGCGTAATGCCGGGCCATTCCCCAATGATTGTGCTGCTGCAGGGCGGCACGATCACGCTGCATGAGGGCGGGCGTGCAACCAGCAAGCTGTATGTGAGCGGTGGATTCGCTGAGATCACTCCGGAGCGCTGCACTGTGCTGGCCGATGAGGCCATTCCAGTCTCCGAAGTCTCGCGCCGGGTCGCGGATGCGCGCTTGACTGAGGCTAATGTTGCCTATGCAGCGGCAGACAAGACGGACATTCCCGCGTTGGACGCTGCCATGGGACGCCAGCAGGCTGCTCGGGCCATGGTGGCTGCCGCAGAAGCCGCCTGAGCCTGTAACCCGATTGCCACATGGTGCCTGAGGTTATGGCCGCATCCGCGATTTAGCGTCGTCAGTCCTGTTAGGAACGGCGGCTCATGCGCTTATGCTGGCGTTACAACAACCTAAAGACGATTGTTTGGATGAAGCATTGGCGGATTGAGGATGTCGCTTGGGACCAGTTTGATCCGGCGAGGGTCGATCCCGGCATTGTCCCGCTGGTCAAGGCTGCTGCCATGGTCGAGCGGAACGGGTTGGACTACGCGGTATATCTCGGCCGTGTGTTCCAGGATGACCCCGATTTCCGCGGCGCCACCGACAATTGGGCGGTCGAGGAAGTCCAGCACGGCGACGCGCTCGGCAAATGGGCCATGCTGGCCGACCCTGGGTGGGATTTTGAGGCGGCGTTTGCCCGGTATCGCGCTGGCTATAAGCTGCCACTCGACGCCGATGCATCGGTCCGCGGCTCCCGCACCGGAGAACTGATTGCCCGCTGCATGGTGGAGACCGGCACGAGCAGCTACTACACGGCGCTTGCCGACGCCACGGAAGAACCGGCGCTCCGGCAGGTGTGCAAGCTGATCGCTGCGGATGAATACCGGCATTTCAAATTGTTCTATGACCACATGCGGCGGTATTTGGCCCGTGAGAAGCTTGGATTGCTGAAACGGCTGCGTATCGCTGCCGGGCGGATCACCGAGAGCGAGGACGACGAGCTGGCCTATGCTTTCCACTGCGGCAATGAGCCGGAAAGCCTGGAATACCAGCATGCGCGCTGCATAGCGGCGTATATGGGCCGAGCGATGGGTTTTTACCGGCTCCGGCACATCGAGCGCAGCATCGGGATGGTGCTCAAGTCGGTCGGGTTGCCGCCGCGCGGCCGGCTTTCGGTGCTGGGCACGAAGCTGGCGTGGAGCCTGATGCAGCGTCGGCGGCGCAAGTTCTCAAGGAATGTCGCATTGCCCACCTGATGTTGGCATGGCCTTCGCCCCTTGCTACATCAATGCCGCACGCCGGGTTAGCTCAGATGGTAGAGCACCTGATTTGTAATCAGGGGGTCGCGGGTTCGATCCCTGCACCCGGCACCGTTGCTAGCGCTGCCCCTCGCGTCAATGGCACTGGGTGGCCGCTGCCTTTCGGTTCGCACCGCGCACGACTGCGGCAAAAAGCCGGAGAGCGTCCGGGCCTCCTTGATCGGCGAGTGTTCCGCCCTCCATCTCGGTCGCAAGGCATTCAGCCTGTCCTGCGAGGGTTTCGGCGGCGCGAAGCAGAGCCTGCCCGGCCAATTCAAGCTGCAGTTCGTCGGGCAAGGTATCCCATCGGACCCGGCGAACCCGGGGGTGAGCGAGAAGCATGGCAGCGATCCCATCAAGCCGTTGGCGTTGGGTGATGCCGCAAACCACGCGGTCACGCCGCATTCTCGGCGAGAATGGTTAAAACTTATCCCTACGAAATCAGACGAGATGCAGGACGACCATCGGCAATGGCGGGAAGCTGACCTCTATCGTCGCGGGCGCATCCAGCCAAATCGGCGGCGTGACGCTGCCCAGCATGACGACCTGTCCAGCACGCAGCCCGCCAAATGCCGCCACCTCGTCTGAAGCCGCGAGCCACGCCAGTGCAGCCATGGGGTTCCCGAGCAACTCGCCGCCAAAGCCTGCGCCGCGCTGTTCGCCATCGACGCACAGGTTCCCAGCGAGGCCGCGCAGGTCAAGCTCGCGCCAGCCCGGATAGGACGTTCCGATGATCGCGGCGGCGTGGAACACCTGATCGGCTACCAGCGTGGGCGTGCCGAGTGCGTCAAGCGGGCCGTAGCGGTTCTCGACGATTTCGATCCCTGCCATAAGCTCACCCACAGCGGCGGCGGCCTGCGTTTCGCTGCAAGGTCCAGGGGCAAGGTCGTGGGCTAGCACGACTGCGAGTTCGCACTCGAGGCCCGGATGCAGGAACGGGGCGAAGCTGAGCGTGCTGCCGCTGCCATGCAGCCCGGCCTCGGCCATGAATCCTGCTGCCGGGCCAGGCAATCCCAAGTACTCCTGCATGCGGCGCGTGGTGGCGCCGATCTTGAACCCGGCCGGCGGTTGCGCGCCTGTCGAGCGCGCCATGGCCAACTGCGCGGCGATCCCGTCCGCCAAATGGCGCGGCGCAATATCAGGCGGCAGCGAGTCCAGCACGCGCCGGACCCGCCGATTGGCGACCAGCGCTTGGGCAGTTCGGTCGGGATCAAATAGATCTGGCATCAGGGCATCCGGTTCAGCTCGTAAAGGGCTACGGTCGCGGCGGCTGACACGTTCAGGCTCTCCATCAAGCCTGGCGTGGCCAAACCGGCGATTTCGTCGCAGGTTTCCCGGGTCAGGCGGCGCAGTCCAGCGCCCTCTGCGCCCAAAACGAGCGCCACCCGGCGTTCCTTCAATGGCGCGCCCCGCAACGGAGCGCCGCCGCTGTCCAACCCGACAACCCACAGCCCGGCTGCTTTCAGCGCGGCCAGCGTGCGGGCAAGGTTCACCGCGCGCAGGAGCGGCACCTGTTCAAGCGCTCCGGATGCGGCTTTGGCCAGCACGCCCGTTTCCTCCGGCGCATTGCGGTCCTGGGTGATGACGCCGGCGACGCCAAACGCTGCGGCGCTGCGCAGGATCGCGCCGACGTTGCGTGGGTCGACGACCTGGTCGAGCACGATGATCGGACCTGGGCGCTCCAGCACGGCCGAGAGCACCGGCGGCGCCAGCAGGTCGGCCAGCAGCCCGGCACCTTGATGCACCGTGTCGCGTCCGAGCAGATGATCCAGCTTGGCACGGTCGACGCGCTCGGCTGCCAGCGGCCAGGGTTGGGGCAGGCGGGAAACCAGCGTGGCCTCCGCCTCCTCTGTCAGCAGAAGGCGTTTGAGACGCCGGCCCGGGTTGGCCAGCGCGGCGGCTACGGGATGCAGGCCATGCAGCCAGACGCTGCCCCGCGGCGCTGCCGGTCCGTGCGCCGTGCGAGCGGGCGACGGCGTTGGCGCAGGAGGACGGACGGCGGGCGCTCGGAGGGTGGTGCTCCGCGCCTCAACGGTCTCACGCGGGACAGGATCGGGGGGTGGCGGACGGGGCTGGCCCAGGCGGGGCATCCGGGCGGCAGCGGCCCGGGCTTCAGGATCGGAGGCACGGCTTGGGCGCGGGCCTGACGATCGATCCGGCGGCGCATGCCGAGTGGGGGCTTGGCGGGTTGGAACCTGGCCACGGGCCGGCTCGCGCGGCGTCCGTGGTCCGGCGGCGTCCTCCGCATTCCGCGTGGCGCCTTGCCGGGCAAATCCGGTGCCGATGCGTTTGGCGCCGAATGGCTTGGAAACGGGTGATTTGGGCCCAGCCGGCCGGTCCGTTCCGCCGCGGCTGTTGAATGTGCCGCTGCCGGCCTTCGAGGAGCCGCCAGGCCGGCCAGGGTTCTTGGTGCGCATTCCCGCCATATACAGGCGAGCCGTGGCGAATGACAGCCAGGCTTGGGAAGCAACCGACTCCTCGCACGGTTGGACTTAGGCGGACCGGTTGACAGCCGAGGCCGTTCGGCGCTACCCCGCCGGTCCGGCAACCTGCCCACGATCCGGCGGAGGGGTGCCCGAGTGGCTAAAGGGGGCGGACTGTAAATCCGCTGCTGTAACGGCTACGTTGGTTCGAATCCAACCCCCTCCACCACCTACGGTCAACCGGCCAGTTTTATATTCTGGACTTTTAACGATTTTGCGACGATATTGGGTGGAAGCTCCGGCTTATTTCGCCCGAGACGAGGGTTTAGATGCCCAGCATGGTCGCCGGTGCCCACAATCTGCAACATGACGAACTGGTCATCCGGTTGCAGCAACAGGAAATGGTGGCCGATTTCGGCGTGCTTGCCCTCGGGCCAGCCAGTCTGGAAGCCGTGTTGGCCGAGGCGTGCCGTGTGGCGTCGGCCGGGCTGCGAACGAAATACGCAAAGGTTTTGCGCCATCAACCGGAGTCCAATAATTTACGAGTAATTGCCGGGATCGGCTGGCGTCCCGGGGTGGTGGGCCAGGCAACGGTCGACGCTGGCCTAGGCAGCCCGGCCGGTTATGCCCTGCAAGCTGGCGAGCCCGTACTGTCGAACAACTTGGCCGATGAGGGACGGTTCCGCATACCTAGGCTATTGGTCGAGCATGGCATCCAAAGCGCGATCAACGTGACCATCGGCGGCCCCGTTCCCTTCGGAGTGATCGAGGTCGATGGCACGCTCCGGGGCGAGTTCGTCGCCGCCGACATCTCGTTCCTGCAATCCCTAGCCAACGTGCTTGTCGCGACGCTTGCCCGGCATGGGACGGAGCAGGCCAAGGACCAATTGCTGCACGAAAAAGACCTTTTGATGCAGGAAGTGCATCACCGTGTGAAAAACAGCCTGCAACTGGTTCAGACGTTGCTGCATCTCCAGGCGCGCACCGTGGGCGATGACGTAAAGGTAGAGCTGGAAAAGGCTGCCCGGCGGATCATGACGATCAGCGCCGTGCATCAGCGCCTGTATAACAGCGGATCGGTGACGCAGACCGACGCCGCCGCATATCTGCGGGAGCTGGTGGCCGACATGCAATCCATGCTGTCGAACCCAGCGTCCGAACGGAAAATCGTGGTCCACGCCGAGCCGCTGCTACTGCCGGCCGACCAAATCACGCCCTTGGGCCTTATAACGTCCGAGTTGGTGACAAATGCGCTGAAGCACGGTGCCGGCCGCGTGCTGGTCAGCCTCCTCCCGGCGCCTCAGGGATTGCAGGTCCGGGTGGAGGACGAGGGACCAGGCTTCCCGCCGGAGTTCGACGCCCGCCAATCAGCCGGGTTGGGCATGCGGCTGGTGGTGGCGCTCGCTAAGGGCGATCCGTCTCAAGCCGTGGCCGTTGACCGATCGGTCCCGCGTGGCTGCGTGGTCGCCACGATCAAGCCTTAGGTCTCAGGCAAGCTCCACGACGACGGGAACGTGATCGGACGGCTGCGTTTGGGCACGCTCGGCGCGGTCGGGCACGGCCGAAACCAGCCGTTCCGCCAAGCCTGGCGACAGCAGTGCGTGGTCAATGCGCAAACCCTGGTCCCGCGGCCAGGCGCCGGCTTGATAATCCCAGAATGTGTAAACGGGGCCAGAAGGCTGCAGGGCGCGGATTGCGTCCGTGAGGCCAAGCCACTGCATCGCACGAAACCTCGCCCGCGTTTCCGGCCGCACCAGCGCATCGTGCGGGGACAGCGTGCCAGGGGCGAAATCCTCGTCGGTCGGGCAAACATTGTAGTCGCCGGCGAAAATCACTGGCTGGTCGGCATCCAGCAGCGTGCGGGCATGGTCGGCCAGCAACTCCATCCAGCGGAGCTTATAGGCAAACCCGGCCTCGCCGCCGGAATTGCCGTTCGGCAGATAGAGATTACCGACGGTGATCGGCCCAGCAGCGTCGGAAACCTGTACCTCGATATAGCGGGCTTGCGCATCGTCCTCAGGCAGGCCGGGCAGCCCGCGATGCATCACCTCGACGGGGATGCGGGATAGGATTGCCACCCCGTTATATGATTTCTGGCCGATGACGCTGGCTTTATAGCCGACCGCTTCGAACGCGGTGGCGGGGAACTGCGCCGCCTCGCACTTGATCTCCTGCAGCAGAAGCAGGTCCGGCTGGACGCGGGCCAGCCAGTCAGCGACCAGCCGCTCGCGCATGCGTATGGAGTTGACGTTCCAAGTCGCAATCCGCACCGGGCGAAGCTAGCCGGCTGCTTCAATCAACTGCAAAGCTAGTGCCGCAGCCGCAGGCCGAGGTCGCGTTCGGGTTGCGTATCGTAAAATGCGCGCCCATCAACTCGTCCGTGTAGTCGAGCTGCGACCCGGCCAGCAGGTCCATGCTGGCGCTGTCGACCAGCACGCGGGCACCTTGCGCCTCGACGACCAGATCGTCCGGCTGGGCGGTTTCGTCCAGCTCGAACTTGTATTGGAAACCGCTGCAGCCACCGGCCAGCACCGCGACGCGCAAAGCCGCCGGGCGGGCCTGCGCTGCAACGATCTCCGCCACGCGCTCGGCGGCGCGGTCGGATACGGAGAAGCGGGCGAGTTCGCTGATGCTGTTCATGAACAAGACATAGCGTGTCCGGACCCCACATTGAAGATGCCGCCATTTCGGTGTTAAGCCGGCACGCTCATATAGTCAGGCCCATGCCACACGCCCCCTACGCCGTCCGGCCCGAGACCTCACGCGGACGCCTGCATCCGGAGCCGGAGAGCCCCGCCCGCAGCCCCTGGCAGCGGGACCGCGACCGGGTGATCCACAGCTCGGCATTCCGCAAGCTACAATATAAAACTCAAGTCTTCGTTAATCACGAAGGAGATTATTATCGCACGCGGCTGACCCATAGCCTTGAGGTCGCGCAGATTGCCCGGTCCATTGCGCGGGAGCTGCGCCTGGACGAGGACCTGACGGAGGCGCTCGCGCTGGCGCACGATCTCGGCCATCCGCCGTTCGGCCATGCCGGCGAGGAGGGGCTGAACAACTGCATGAAGGCCTATGGCGGCTTTGACCACAATGCCCAGAGCCTGCGTGTCGTGACCAAGCTCGAGAGCCGATATGCCGCATTCGACGGCCTGAACCTCACGTGGGAAACGCTGGAGGGCCTGGCCAAGCACAACGGCCCGCTGCGCCATCCGCCGCCCTACATCGCGGAATACAATGCGCGCCACCCGCTCGACCTGCACACCCAGGCTGGGGGTGAGGCGCAGGTGGCGGCGATGGCCGATGACATCGCGTATCACAGCCACGACCTCGACGACGGCATGCGCGCCGGGCTGTTCGGGCCGGACGACGTGGCGCATTTGCCGGTGGTCGGCGCGGCGCTGGCGCTGGCCCGCCGATCCAGCCTCGACGTGCCGCCGCCGCGGCTGCGGCACGAGACGATCCGCCGGGTGATCAACAGCTTTGCGACGGACCTGACGGACGAAAGCCGGCGGCGGATCGCGGCGCTCGATCCCGTGGACGCCGAGGCAATCCGCCGTGCCAAGAAGCCGATCATCGCGTTCAGCCCGGCCATGGCGGAGGCGAACCGCGCCGTTAAGGAATTCTTATTCGCCCGCATGTATAGGCATTGGCGGGTGAACCGAATGAGCAACAAATCCCGCCGGGTGACGGAGTCGCTGTTCAACTTGCTGCACGAGGACACCAGCGTCCTGCCGGATGGCTGGCGGACGCTTGCCGGCGAGAAGGATGGCCCGCGTGCGGCGCTCACGGTTGCTGACTACATTGCCGGCATGACCGACCGTTTCGCCCTGGACGAGCATCGCCGCCTGACCGATCCTTACATCACCGGCTAGCAGGATTAGAACAGTGCCAGAGAACATCTATGCCCGCGTGCGGTCGGCGGTGGTGAGCGCGCTGCACTCGGTCGTGCCGGACCTGCCGGCCGACGTGGCCGCCCGGGTCGAGGTCACCCCGGCGCGCGAGGCGGCGCATGGCGACATGGCGACCAACGCCGCAATGGTCAGCGCGAAGGCTGCCCGGCAACCGCCGGCACGCATCGCGCAGGCGCTGGCTGCGGCGCTGGCGAGCGGCGTGGACGTGCAGCGCGCCGAGCCGGCCGGGCCGGGCTTCGTGAACCTGCATCTGCGTCCGGACAGCCTGCGCGCCACGCTGCCGGCGATCTTGCATGAAGGCGAGGCGTTCGGATCGAGCGGCGTGGGGCAGGGACGGCGGGTGAACGTCGAGTATGTTTCCGCCAATCCGACGGGACCCATGCACATCGGGCACTGCCGCGGCGCCGTGGTGGGCGACGCGCTGGCGAACCTACTGGCAAAGGCCGGCTTCGTGGTAACCAAAGAATACTACATCAACGACGCCGGGGCGCAGGTGGCGGCGCTGGCCTGGGCGGCCTACTGGCGTTACCTGCAAGCCGTCGGCACCCCGTTGTCGGAGGACGAGTTCGCCGCAGCGGTGCCCGGCGGCCTGCAATACCGCGGCGACTACCTTGTGCCAGTGGGCGAGGCGCTGCGGGCCGAGCATGGCGACGGGCTGGCCGGACCCGGCGGCGCCGTGGCCGATCCGGCGTTATGGTTCGACCGGGTCCGCGCCTTTACGGTGGCCGCAATGATGGTGTCGATCCGGGCGGACCTCGCGCAGCTCGGCGTGCAGCCTGACGTGTTCACCTCGGAACGCGCGTTGCTGAAATCGGGTGCGCCGGACCGAGTGATCGACCAGTTGCGGGCGCAGGGCCTGATCTACGAGGGCGTGCTGGAACCGCCGAAGGGCAAGACCCCCGAGGATTGGGAGCCGCGCGAGCAGACCCTGTTCCGCGCGACCGATTTCGGCGATGACGTCGACCGTCCGCTGCGCAAGTCGGACGGGTCGAACACGTATTTCGCCAACGACATCGCCTACCATGCCGACAAGATCGCCCGCGGCGCCGAGCTGCTGATCGACGTTCTAGGCGCCGATCACGGCGGCTACGTGTCGCGGATGAAGGCGGCGGTGAGGGCCATTGCCGGCGACAGCCCGGTGCGGCTGGAGGTCGTGCTGTGCCAGATCGTGCGGGTAATGCGCGGCGGCGAGCCGGTGCGCATGTCGAAGCGCGCCGGCACCTACGTGACGCTCGCCGACCTGATCGACGAGGTGGGGCGCGACGCGGTGCGCTTCACCATGCTGACCCGCAAGGCCGACGCGCAGATGGATTTCGACCTTGATGCCGTGGTGGCGCAAACGCGCGAGAACCCGGTGTTCTACGTGCAATACGCCCATGCCCGCTGCCGGTCGGTGCTGCGCGCGGCGACGGAGACATATGGCGCCGCTGCCCTCGGAGCCGATGCGTTGGCCAAGGTTCGGCTGGACAGCCTGCAAGACGAGGCCGAATTGGCGCTGATACGCCGGCTGGCATCTTGGCCCCGCACGGTCGAAAGCGCGGCTTTTGCACAGGAACCGCACCGGATTGCGTTTTTTCTCTATGACTTGGCAGGCGACTTTCATATGTTATGGAACCGCGGTCGTGACGAGTCGGCATTGAGGTTCCTGCAGGCGGACCGACGTGACGAGACGATGGCCCGATTGGCTTTGGTCGCTGCGACGGCGACCGTGATCCGTTCCGGCCTTGCGGTGCTCGGGGTGGAACCTGTGGAGGAGATGCGCTGAACCGTGCCGAATGACATGCATTTCCCCAATGCCACGAGTGGTTCAGCCCCGGCGCACTCCTCATATCGGGCGCGCCGCCCCGGCATGGACAAGGGCACGAAATACCTGCTGTCCGCGGCGGCCGGGCTGGGTGGATTGTTGCTGGTCGGCATGGCGAGTTGGGCATTGATCGGCGGCCACAATACGGTAGTTCCGGTGATCGAAGCCGATAGCCGGCCGATCCGGGTCAAGCCGGAAAATGCCGGAGGGCTGCAGGTGGCTGGAGCCGAGGACCAGGTGATGGGCGGTCACGGAGCCCGAACCCAAGCTATGGCACCCACCGCGGAAACTCCAGCGCCGGAGGCTTTGCGGGCGCAAAACCCGCCGCAAGCGCGTGCGCCGGTGGTCCCGCCAACGGCCGCGATCCCGCCGGAGACCGTGGCTACCATAACGTCAGCCGCTAGCCCACCTGCCGCTGTTGCGGCGCAACGCCCCGCTGTTCCGGTCCAGGCCACCTATCCACCCGTGGTGTCTGCGGCGGGTCCAGTGGTGCAATTGGCCGCGGTGGACAGCGAGCAGGTGGCACAGGCGGAATGGCAGCGGCTCGCCAAGCGCATGCCGGACTTGCTCAATGACCGTCGGCCGCTCCTGCAACGTGCGGACCACGACGGCCACGTCGTTTGGCGCGTGCGCACCGGCGGGTTTGCCGATATTGCCGAGGCGACCGGCTTCTGCGCCCGCGTGCGCTCCAAGGGCGGGGCCTGTTCCATCGCCAACTTCTGATCGGTTCAGCATGAGGGCCGCAATCGTCGGCCTTGCCGGCCCGACGCTCGGGGCCGAGGAGGCGGCTTTTTTCCGCCAATTCCGGCCCGCCGGCGTCATCCTGTTCGCCCGCAATGTCCAAGAACCCGCACAACTGGCAGCGCTCATCGCGTCGCTGCGCGGCGTGCTGCCGACCCATGGCGTCGTCGCCGTGGATCAGGAGGGCGGCCGGGTCGCCCGGTTGCGTCCGCCGTACTGGCGTGCCCACCCCGCCGCGGCACAGATCGGCGAGCTGTTCGACGGCGATCCAGCCGCCGGCGAGCAGGCCGCTTGGCTGACTGGGGCGCTCATCGGGCTGGATTGCGTAGGCGCCGGGTTCGACGTGGCTTGCGCCCCGGTGCTCGACTTGCGGGTGGCTGGCGCGCATCAGGTGGTCGGGGACCGGGCTTATTCGACCGACCCCGGCGTCGTGGCCCGGCTTGGCCGCGCGATGGCGGACGGATTGCTGGCGGCTGGGACGCAACCGGTGGCGAAGCACGCGCCGGGCCATGGCCGGGCCGCAGTCGACAGCCATCTCGACCTGCCGTATGTCGACGCGGGCCAGGACCTCGCCGACGACATGCGTCCTTTTGCACTCTGCGCGGCGCTGCCATGGATGATGACGGCGCACATCCTATATGCTGGGCTCGATGCCGATCAGCCGGCCACGCTGTCTGCGACCGTGATCCGGCAAATCATCCGGGGCCAGATTGGTTTCCAAGGAGTGCTCGTGTCCGATGACCTCGCGATGAATGCCCTGACCGGCAGCCCCGGGGAGCGTGCGGCCCGGGCGGTGGCGGCCGGCTGCGACATCGCGCTGCATTGCAGCGGCGTGCTGTCCGACACCGCCGACGTGCTGCAGAGCTGTCCGGAGATCACGGACGCAGCCCTGGCCCGGCTCGCTGCCGCACAGGGCATGGCTGCCGCCGCACGGCAGGTGCTGGACGGCGCTGCGTTGGCGGACGAGCGGGATGGGCTGCTCGCCCGGCGGATGTCGGCATGACCGGTTTGCTGCTCCAGATCGTTGTGGCCGCCATTCCGATCATCTTCGCGATCACCTTGCACGAGGCCGCGCATGGCTATGCCGCCTTGGCACTGGGGGACGACACTGCGAAGCGCATGGGCCGGCTGTCGGTCAATCCGTTGCGGCACGTGGACCGGGTCGGCACCCTGCTGGTGCCGGGCGTGCTGATGCTTGGCCAATTGATTTCGCTCGGGCGGGTGGTGTTCCTGTTCGGCTGGGCGAAACCGGTGCCGGTCTCGGCCTGGCGGTTCGCCAACCCGCGCCGTGGCATGATGCTGGTTGCGGCGGCCGGGCCGGCGGTCAACTTCTTCCTGGCCTGGCTGGCGGCGCTGCTGATCCATGGCGAGTCATTGCTGCCGGACGCGGCTGGCGATGTCGTCGACACGATGCTGCAAACGTTCATCCTGGCCAACCTGGTGCTCGGCTTGTTCAACCTCCTGCCGATCCCGCCGCTGGACGGCGGACGCATCGTCGTCGGCCTGCTGCCTGAGCGGCTTGCCGACGTATGGGCGCGGCTGGAGCGTGCGGGCATCGTGATCGTCCTGCTTCTCGTGTTCCTGCTGCCCCGGCTGCTGGCCGAGTTCGGCATCCAGTTCGATCCCGTCGGCCGCGCGCTCAACACCGGCTTGCCCTGGGCATTCGACCTGGTTTACCGCCTGGCGTTCCATGACGCCTGACGTCCCCCGGCCGGACGCTGCGGACGGCCTGTTGCTTCAGCTCGACGGGTTCGAGGGGCCGATGGACCTGCTGCTCGACCTTGCCCGCAGGCAGAAGGTCGACCTGGCCCGTATCTCGATCCTGTCGCTGGTGGAGCAATATTTGGCGATTGTGGGCGGCGCGCGCCAAATCCGGCTTGAGCTTGCGGCGGATTGGCTGGTGATGGCGGCGTGGCTGACCTGGCTCAAGTCCCGCTTGCTGCTGCCCGCCAGCGCCGATGATCCGGCCGATGCGGAGCTTGCAGCCGACGTCCTTGCCAGCCGCCTGCAGGACCTGCAGGCCGTTCGCATCGCCGCTGCGTGGCTGGCCGATGCGGAGCTTGCAGCCGACGTCCTTGCCAGCCGCCTGCAGGACCTGCAGGCCGTTCGCATCGCCGCTGCGTGGCTCACCGCAAGGCCGCAGCTCGGCCATGAGGTGTTCGGGCGCGGCGCACCTGAACGCTTTACCGAATACGACCGGTCCCGCCTCAAAGCCGACGTGCCGGGGCTGTTGCGCGGCTATGTCGCCGCATTGCGCCGGGCGGGCGGGCAACG
This sequence comes from uncultured Acetobacteraceae bacterium, assembly GCA_964236715.1. Lineage (GTDB taxonomy): Bacteria > Pseudomonadota > Alphaproteobacteria > Acetobacterales > Acetobacteraceae > CAHJXG01. The sequence continues at coordinate 73,435 of CAXSGE010000010.1, forward strand.
GCGGTATCGGCCACGGCGCCTTGCGCTCTGGACCGTGCAGGACGCGCTTGCCCGGCTCGAGGCGATGCTGGGCAGCCGTCCCGGTTGGATCAGCCTCAGCTACTTCCTGCCGCCGCAGGTCACGGCGCCGCTCGAACGGCGCGCGGCATTCGCCAGCACGCTGATCGCCGGGCTTGAGCTGGCGCGCAACGGGCAGGCCGACATCCGGCAGGACCGGCAGTTCGGTCCGATCCTGCTGCGGGCCGGCGCATGACCACGGCGCTCGACACCGCAGTCCGCCTGGTCGAAGCGATGGTGTTCGCCAGTGCCGAGCCGGTCGGGACGGCAGCCATCGCGCGCCTGCTGCCCGCCATGCTTGAGGTCGAACCCGTCTTGCAGGAGGTGCAGGCGCGCTATGCCGGACATGGGGTCGAGTTGGTCGAGGTGGCCGGCGGCTGGCAGTTCCGCACCGCGCCCGACCTTGCCCCACAGCTCACCTCCGTCGTTCAGCAGCCGCGCCGGCTGCCGCGCGCCGCCATGGAAGCGCTGGCCGCAATCGCCTATCATCAGCCGGCCACCCGGTCCGACGTGGAGGCGATCCGCGGCGCGAGCCTGGGCCAGGCCACGATGGACGCGCTGCTGGAGGCCGGGCTGATCGAGCCGAAGGGGCGCAAGGAGGTGCCGGGCCGCCCTACGCTGTGGGGCACGACTCCGGCCTTCCTGGCGCAATTCGGCCTGCGCGACCTGCGCGACCTGCCCCGGCGCGAGGACATGGCGCGGGAGGACCCGGTGCAGGAGAATGGCGTGGGCGGACCGGACGCGTCGGCCCCCCCGGACACACAGTGATGCGGTTCCCCAGCCTCCGGTCCCGTGCTACTCAACCGCCGAAGGGACGCAGCCTGCCATGTTCGATCTAGCCTGGTCTGAAATCGCGTTGATCGGTGTGGTCGCACTTATTGCGATCGGGCCGAAAGACATGCCGGTCGCCATCAAGGCCGTCGCGCAGATGGTCAAAAAGGCCCGGCGCATGGCGGCGGAGTTCCAAACCCACGTCGACGAGATGGTGCGCGAGGCGAACCTGCATGAGGTGCGTGACCAGATCAACGAGATCCGCAGCATGGACATCAAGGGCAAGATCCTGAACGCCGTGGACAATGACGGCTCGATCCGCCGCACCATGGCCGACCGCCCGTTCAACCCGTCGCCGCCGCCGGTGACGCCCGTGGTCAACGACACGCCGGCCGAAACCGTGGTGCAGCCGCACGCCGGCGATGTCGTCGCAGCTCCCGATGCGGCGCCGGCGTCCGATCCGCACGCGGGGCCGCCATCGATGGTCACGCCGGCTTACAGCGATCCCAGGGCTGTGCCGCGCGTCGAGCACGAGACCACCCAGCACGAGGTTGTTCAGCGCGAGGCCCCACAGCGCGAGCCTGCGGCCCACTCCGCGCCGCACGCCTAGCCCGGCCGGCTTCAGGACAGCATCGTGGCCTCGCAGGACGTGCCGACCGACGACCCCATCAACGACAAGGCGATGCCGCTGCTCGATCACCTGATCGAGCTGCGGACGCGCCTGCTGTGGTCCATGGGCGCGTTCCTGATCTGCTTCATCGTCTGCTACTATTTCAGCCGCGGCATCTATTCGTTCCTGGCGCAGCCGCTCGCGGACATCCTGGTCACCAAGACCGGGCAGAACCGCCGGCTGATCTTCACGGCGCTGTATGAGGCGTTCTTCACCTACCTCAAGGTCGCCTTCTTCGGCGCGGCGTTCATCTCGTTTCCCGTGGTCGCTTCCCAGGTTTGGCTGTTCGTCGCGCCGGGGCTGTATCGGAGCGAGAAGAAGGCGTTCCTGCCGTTCCTGGTCGCGACGCCCGTGCTGTTCCTGGCCGGCGCCTCGCTCGCCTACTACTTCGTGTTCCCAGCCGCTTGGACGTTCTTCCTGAGCTTCGAGTCGCCCGACGGCGGCGGCGGATTGCCGGTGCAGCTTGAGGCCAAGGTCAGCGAATACCTCGGCCTGGTCATGCGGCTGATCTTCGCGTTCGGCTTGGCGTTCCAATTGCCGGTGCTGCTCACGCTGCTGGCCAAGGTCGGCATCATCTCGTCGCGCGGCCTGAAGAAGTATCGGCGGTATGCCTATGTCGGCATGTTCATCGTGGCCGCGGTCATCACCCCGCCGGACGTCATCACCCAGACTGGCCTCGCGCTGCCATTGATCGCGCTTTACGAGATTTCGATCATCACCGCAGGGTTGGTCGAGACGAAGCCGGTCGACGTCTGATGCATGATGTCCGCGCCTTACGCGCCGATCCCGCGGCCTTCGACGCTGGCCTAGCCCGGCGCGGCCTGCCCATGGCAGCGGACCGAGTCCTGAAAATCGACACCGACCGGCGCGGGGCGCTTACCGCCGTGCAGGACAAGCAGTCCCACCGCAATGCGCTCGCTAAGCAGGTCGGGCAGGGCCGCCGCACCGGCGCGGACACGACGGCGCTGGAAACGGAGGCGACCGCGCTCCGTGACGAGATGGCGGCACTGGAGCAACGGGCCGACGCGCTCGACCTGGCGATCCGCCATGAGCTGGAGGCGCTGCCCAACCTGCTTGATCCCGACGTGCCGGACGGTGCCGACGAGACCGCCAACGTTGTCGTAAAACAGGTCGGCGAGCCCGGGCGCTTCGACTTCCAACCCCTAGAGCACTTCGAACTCGGCGAGGCGCTCGGCTTCATGGACTTCGAACGCGCCGCGCGCATGTCCGGCAGCCGCTTCACCATCCTGCGCGGCGGCCTGGCCCGGCTGGAGCGCGCCCTCGGCCAGTTCATGCTGGACCTGCACACCACCCAGCACGGCTATATCGAAACGCAGGTGCCGCTGCTGGTGAACGACGCCGCCGCTTACGGGACCGACAAGCTGCCGAAGTTCGCCGACGACCTGTTCCGCACCACCGATGGCCGCTGGCTGATCCCGACCGCCGAGGTGCCGCTGACCAGCTTGGTGATGGACGAGATCGTGCCGGCCGACCGCCTGCCGATGCGCGTCACGGCATTATCGGAATGCTTCCGCAGCGAGGCCGGCTCGGCCGGGCGCGACACCCGCGGCATGTTGCGCCAGCATCAATTCCGCAAGGTCGAACTGGTCAGCGTCACCCACCCGGACGGCAGCGACGCCGAGCATGAGCGCATGACCGCCTGCGCCGAGGCGGTGTTGGAAGCGCTGGGTCTGCCGTATCGCCGCATGCTGCTATGCGCGGGGGACACCGGATTTGGCGCGGCGAAGACCTATGACCTGGAGGTTTGGCTGCCGGGCCAGGGCGCGTGGCGGGAGATCAGTTCGTGCTCCAACACCCGGGCGTTCCAGGCGCGGCGCATGAACGCGCGGGTGCGCGGCGCGGGCGGCAAGGTCGCCGGGTTCGTACACACGCTGAACGGGTCCGGCGTCGCGGTCGGGCGCGCCCTGATCGCGGTGATGGAGAACTACCAGCAAGCCGACGGCTCGATCCTCGTGCCGCCGGCACTGGTGCCCTACATGGCTGGAATGACAGCGCTAAATGCCGCCTAGCCAGGCGACAGGCAGGATAGCGTAGCCGTCGGCCGCCTTCTCGATGTGTGAAAAGGCGGGAAAGTGCATGTGCATGCCGGCCACCATCAGGCGGTCGCGTGCTGCCATGTCCAGCACGCGGCGACGAGTCTGGATCGCGACCTCCGGATCGACATCGAACATCATGCCCACCTCCGGCCGGCGCATCTGCACGTCGGGCACATGCACGATGTCGCCCCAGATCAGCAATTGGGCGTCGCCCGCCCCGACCATGTATCCAGTGTGGCCCGGCGTATGGCCCGGCAATGGATGCGCTTGGATGCCCGGCGCCACGTCGGTCCCGGCAAGCACGCGCAGGCGCTCGCGATACGGCGCGACCGCGGCCTGCGCCCTGGCGAAACCCGGCTTCCTGTCGTCAGACGCTGCGGCGGCGGTCGCCTCGTCGAGCCAGTAACCAGCCTCGGCCTTCGATACGACGAGTTCCGCCCGCGGGAACACCGCTTTCCCGTCCGGGCTGGCCAGGCCGCCGAAGTGGTCACCGTGCAAGTGGGTCATCAGGATCATGTCCACGTCGCCTGGCTTGACCCCGGCTGCGGCGAGGTTGGCCTGTAGGCGCCCCATTGTCGGTCCCATGGAGTCACCCGCGCCGGTGTCGATCAGGATCGTCGAACCATTGCCCTGCACGAGAAATGTATTGACGCTCGAGCGCGGCGCGGGCGCACGGAATGCCGCGTGCAGCAGGTTCGTGGCCGCCTCGGGCTCGATACCCCGCATCGCGCCGAACGGCAGGTCGATGACGCCGTCGTTGATCGCCGTCACGACCACATCGCCGACGCGACGCCGATAAAATCCAATACCCTGCGTCATCTCGCTCATGCTGCATCCTCGTTGGGGCGGGCCACGCCGAGGCGGCCGGCCAGGTCCTCGACGAACTGCCAGGCGACCCGGCCGGACCGGGCGCCGCGGGTGATCGACCACTCGACGGCCTGGGCGTGCAGCGCTTCGCGCCCGATCGGCAGGGCAAGCTGGTCGGCATAGCCATCGACCATAGCAAAGAAGGCGTCCTGGTCGCAATTATGGAAACCGATCCACAGGCCGAAGCGGTCGGACAGCGAGACCTTCTCCTCGGTTGCCTCGCCCGGGTTGATGGCCGTCGACCGCTCGTTGTCGATCATGTCGCGCGGCATCAAATGGCGGCGGTTGCTGGTGGCGTAGAACAGCACGTTGGCCGGGCGGCCCTCGATGCCGCCGTCGAGCACGGACTTCAGCGCCTTGTAGTCGGCGTCCTCCCGCTCGAACGACAGGTCGTCGCACAGGATCAGGCAACGGCGCGTCCGTCCGCGCAGCAGGTTCAGCAGGTCGGGCAGGGTGCGTATGTCCTCGCGGTGGATTTCTATTAATGCCAGGATGCCCGGCGTGTCCTGGTTGGCGGCGGCGTGCGCGGCCTTGACCAGCGACGACTTGCCCATGCCGCGCGCGCCCCACAGCATGGCGTTGTTGGCCGGCAGGCCGCGCGCGAACCGCAGCGTGTTGTCGAGCAACAGCCGCTTTTGCCGCTCGATGCCTCGCAGCAGGCCGATGTCCACCCGGGACACGCGCGGCACCGGGGCCAGATGCGCCGGCGCCGGATGCCAAACATAGGCGTCGGCGTCGGCGAGGTCCGGCGCACGCGGCGGAGGCGGCGCCAAACGGTCGAGCGCGTCGGCGATGCGGGTCAGCAGGGCTGGGTCCACGGGAGGTCCTAGTGACTGGAAAACGTCATGGCTTGACGGGCCGGGGCCTCAAACTATGGTCCCGGCGCAACCACGGCAACCCAGGACAACCATGCTGATCTCTCCCGCCTACGCCCAAGACGTTGCCGGCTTGCTGGGCGGCGCGACCCAGTTCCTGCCGCTGGTCCTGATCTTCGGCGTGTTCTACTTCCTGCTGATCCGTCCGCAGCAGACGCGGGCGAAGGAGATGAAGGCCATGCTGGCCGCCCTGCGCCGCGGCGACCGCGTGGTGACCGCCGGCGGCATCCTCGCCACGGTGCAGCGCGTGAAGGAGGGCAGCGACGAGATCGACGTCGACATCGCCCCGAACGTCCGCGTCACCGTCATCCGCGACACCATCACGACGGTGCTGAAGCCGGTCGCCGCGAACGACGTGAAACCGAGCTGAGTGCCTCCTCCCTCGGCGACCGAGGGAGGGGGCCGGGTTCGTCAGCCCATCTGGCTTGCGGCAAACTCGTAGTTGGCCAGCTTGTCCAGCCAGTTGCTGACGTAATCCGGGCGGCGGTTGCGGAAGTCCAGGTAGTAGCTGTGCTCCCAAACGTCGCAGCCGAGCAGGGCCTTGCCCTCGTTGGCCGCAAGCGGGTTGGAGCCGTTCGGCGTCTTGGTGACCTTCAGCTTGCCGTCGCTACCCAGCACCAGCCAGGCCCAGCCGGAACCGAATTGCCCGACCGCAGCAGCCTTGAACGCGTCCTTGAACGCCTGCACGCTGCCGAAATCGCTGGTGATCTTGGTTTCCAGCTTGCCGGGAATGCTGCCGCCCTGGGGCGACATATTTTGCCAGAACAGGATATGGTTCCAGTGCTGCCCGGCGTTGTTGAACACCGGCGCCATGTCGGCCTTGCCGTTGCTCATCTGGATAATTTCTTCCAGTGACTTGCCAGCGAGGGCCGGGTTCTTCTCGACGAAGCCGTTCAATGCCGTGACGTAAGCTTGGTGGTGCTTGTCGTGGTGCAGCTCCATCGTCTCTTGGCACATGCCGCGCTCGGCGAGGGCGCTGTGCGGGTAGGGAAGGGGGGGAAGTTCGAATGCCATCGGTCTGTCCTCTTGGTGACACGGCGCAGAGTGATGGAGACGCTGGCGGCGCGTCAAGGTTGCGCGGCATGACGGTTGGGGCCACCTCCGCCGCATGCCGTCCCACCCGCTATCTGCCTGCGCCGAGATTGTCCGCCGCCATGACCCCGACCGCTTCCTCACCGCCCTGTTCGCGCCGCCTGACGCCAGGGAAACGCTGTTCACGCTCTATGCCGTGAACCATGAACTCGCCCGGGCGCGGGAGGCCGTGTCCAACCCGATGCTGGCGTTGATCCGCCTGCAATGGTGGCGGGAGGTGGCCGAAGGCGCCCGGCGGCGGCACGAAGTGGCCGGGCCGCTCGGGCAGGCGTTGGACGAGGGCAGGCTGCAGGCTGCCGACGTGCTGGCCATCATCGACGGGCGCGAAGCCGAGGCCGGCACGATCGAGACCGAGGCGGCGTTCCGCGATTACGTGCGCGCCACGGCCGGTGGGGTGGCCGTCGCCGCTGGCCGCGCACTCGGCGCCGACGATGCGGCGCTGGATGATTTGCGCGACCTCGGCGCCGCCTATGGTGTCGCGGGCATCCTGCGCAGCATCCCGGCGCTGGCCCGGCAGTCCCGCTGCGTGCTGCCGGAGGACGTCCTGGCGCAGCACGGCCTGAGCGTCGAGGAGGTGATCGCCGATCCAGACGGGGCTGCCCTCAAGGACTTGCGAAACCAGATCGCCGCAATTGCGTCCGAATGGCTTGCGTCTGGCCGGGCAAGGCGCCTGCCGCGGCGGGCCATTGCCGCGGCGCTGCCGGCAGTGCTGGCCCGGCGCGACCTGGCCGACCTTCGCGCCGTGCCACGCGGCTTGGCTGACCGGCTCGCGGTGACCATGGCCGCACTGCGGGGCCGGGTTTGATGGTGCGGGGGCGGGCGGGTTATTCCTCAGGCTCGGTCGTGAACAGCAACGGGTAGCCTTTGCTGCGGCCCGCATCGGTGGCGTTCGTCGCTTTCGACTCTGCGATGTCCTTCGTAAAGACCGCAACGACGCAGACGCCGCGTTTGTGCGCGGTCATCATCACCCGATGGGCCTGCTCCTCGCTCACTCGGAACTCCGCCTTCAGCACCCTGACGACGAACTCGCGCGGTGTGAAATCGTCGTTGACCAAGATGACCTTATGCAGCCGCGGCCGCTCGGTCTTGATCTCGATTTTGGCGGTTGGCGTGGTGATGATATCGTTCATCGGAGGATTTGCTCCAGATGGCGGCCTGGTTTTAACCCGGATGGCTCACCGCGTTGGCATGGCGCGATATAGCGTCTCGGCCAATGAGCCGCAACAAGCCATCTTACGTCCTCGCGGAAGCATGTTGAACGGGCCTGACGTGGTTGCGGCGCAGACGAAAGTAATGGCTTCTCGCTTATTGCCAGGAGATGCGCGTCATCCAAGGTCGGTCATCGCGAAATCCGCGCCCTTGTAGAGAAGTTTGGCCTGATGCGATTTGGCGCAAGCATAGGCGAAGCAATCGCCCGAATTCAGTGCAGCCGGATGACGCCCTTTACCGAACCGAGCATAGGCGTCGGCCGCAAGCTCGAACTCCTTCTCGCCAATCGCGACATATTGGAACCGTCCGGCGTGCAGGTAGCGCTGAATATAGGCGCGGGCAGCTTGCACAGAGAAGGCATGGGACCTGCATAACCCGGCTATCGTCTCCCAGATTGACAAAGCAGAGCAGAGCAGAGCCGCTGCCGCTCGCCTTCAAGTGCATCGGTAAGAATGCCAGCCTCGGCCTCATCGGCGATGATAGCGATGAGGGCCGAGGCATCTACAAAGACCACTATGGCGCCCCAGACAAATCATCGAAAAATGCCTTGTCTGCAACCGCGCCGGTCTTGGGCGGCATTGGATAGGCCGTACGGAGGGCGGCGAAACGATCGCGAAGCGATCCTGTCTCGTCTGCACGATCCAACTCCGCTTGGACGGCAATTTTCACCGCATCCTGTTTCGAGATGCCGCGCAGCTTGGCAAGCCGGGCGACGAGTTCGGCCGTCCCGTCATCTTCAATGTAAAGCGGCATGCTCGCCCCAAAATCGAATATCCTATTGTGGTATTCGGATATCCGCGGCGCTGCAAGGCCATCCCTAGCCGCTAGCCCCGCATCAGTGCCAGCACGATCTCCACCGCGATCAGCACAATGATCAACAGCTCCATCAACCCGGCCCGGCTGCTGCTCGCCTCGTCATAGAGCGCCGTGTAGGTGTCCCGGATGATCGCGAGCTTCCGGTTCACCGCCGCGCTCACGGTGCGGACCCGGAACAGGTCCAGCGCCGAGGTGTAGATGCGGGCGAGGTAGACGTCCTCGGTCACCTGCAGCGCATTGTCGACCTTCTCGGTCAGTTCCGTAACCTCGGCGACCAGAGTATAGAGCCGCCGGGCCAGGTCGGCGAAACGCCGGGGCAGCAAGATGTTGACCGTGCGCCGCGTGGTCTGAACCAGGCCGTACATGCGCGGCAGTTCGTCATCAAGCAGCTCGTCGTAGTAGCGCATCTCCAAAAGCTGCGCGTTGGCGACCTCCAGCACGTCCGCCACGTCCGAGTCGCCGCGCGGCTCGTAGATGAACGCGCGGTCCCAGGTCACCACGACGAGGTCGTCGGTGTAATACGAATAGCTCTGCCGCAGCAGGTCGCGCCGGGCGCCGTCGGACAGGGCGCGCTGCTCGCCGGACAGCAGCGGCACCAGGTCCACGCGGTCCTGCAGCGCGGCGGCGGTAAGCTGCTCGCTGAACGCGTGCACGGTGCCGATCAGGTAATCCTCCTCGATCGCCGAACTCGTGGGCCGCACCAATGCTTCGGCCAGCAGCGTGCGGACGCGGGCCAGCAGGCCGTCCCACAGCCGCCCGTCGCCGCCCTCGCCGATATGTGTGTCCATCGCGTTCAGCAGGGCGGTGTAGTCCGGCCAGCTTAGGTCCACCGTCGCCACCCGCAGCGCCAGGGCGACCACGCCGAAGTCGTAGATGCGCACCGTGGCCGCGGCGGTCACGGCGATGGTGCCGAGATGCAGCGGGATCGGGTCGAAGGACAACGCGACCGGCGGCACCCCGAACGCCACCGCCTTGGCCGGCGTGGCGCTGAGCCGGCTGCGGCTGCTCGCAGTGCCGGCGTAGCGCGCCCAAATTTCCTCGACCTTGCGCAGGTCGATCGCGTAGGCGATGTCAAACAAGCGCAGCGCGGCGATATGGCCGGAACGGACCTGAAGCTCCGGCACCTTTAAGCTGTTTTACGCAGCTTGCGCGGCACGGCCTGCGGCAGCATCTGGCGCAGGAAATGGCCGGTGTGGCTGGCTGCGTTGGCGGCGATGTCCTCTGGCGTGCCCTCCGCCACCACGCGGCCCCCGCCCTCGCCGCCCTCGGGGCCCAGGTCCAGCACCCAGTCGGCGGTCTTGATGACCTCCAGGTTGTGCTCGATGACGATGACGGTGTTGCCCTGCGCCACCAGCGCGTGCAGCACCTCCAGCAGTTTGCGCACGTCCTCGAAATGCAGCCCGGTCGTGGGTTCATCGAGGATATACAGCGTGCGCCCGGTGCCGCGCCGGGCAAGCTCCTTGGCCAACTTGATGCGTTGCGCCTCGCCGCCCGACAGGGTCGTCGACTGCTGGCCGAGGCTGATGTAGCCGAGACCGACCTGCTGCAGGATGCTGAGCCGGTCGTGGATGCGGTTGACCGCGCTGAAGAACGGCACCGCCTCGTCCACCGTCATGTCGAGCACGTCGGCGACCGACTTGCCGCGGAACTTGATCTCCAGCGTTTCGCGGTTGTAGCGGGCGCCTTTGCAGGTGTCGCAGGTCACGAACACGTCGGGCAGGAAGTGCATCTCTATTTTTATCAGCCCGTCGCCCTGGCACGCCTCGCAGCGTCCGCCCTTGACGTTGAAGCTGAACCGGCCGGATTTGTAGCCGCGGGCGCGGCTTTCCGGCAGCTCGGCGAACCAGTCGCGTATGGGGG